>NZ_JBIUXN010000023.1:0-162389 GCF_044744005.1 Streptomyces sp. NPDC087440
GCGGCACCCGGGCGGGCCGGGAGCGGGAGGGGCCGCCCCCTTGCCCGCCCGTCCCGCCCCCGGGGGGCGGCCCCGCCGCCCAAGGCGGCTAGGGAGAGGGACGGGGCGGCCCGCCGCCCAAGGGGGCTCAAGGGAAGAGGAGAAGGGCGGCCACGGACCAAAGAGGCTGCGGGGAATGGGCACACCCCCGCAGCCCCAGCCCCACCCCCCGCCCCCGCGAGGGTTCAGGACTCGACGTAGTCGCGGAGGTGGCGGGCCGTCAGGGTGGTGCCGGAGGAGACCAGGTCCGCCGGTGTCCCCTCGAAGACGATGCGCCCACCCTCGTGCCCGCCCCCGGGCCCCAGGTCCACGACCCAGTCCGCGTGGGCCATCACCGCCTGGTGGTGCTCGATGACGATGACCGTGTTCCCCGCGTCGACCAACCGGTCGAGGAGGGCGAGGAGTTGGTCCACGTCCGCCATGTGGAGCCCGGTCGTGGGCTCGTCCAGGACGTAGGTCGCCGCCTTCTCCGCCATGTGGATGGCCAGCTTCAGACGCTGCCGCTCGCCGCCCGAGAGCGTGTTGAGGGGCTGGCCGAGCCGCAGGTACCCCAGTCCGACGTCGGCCAGCCGACCGAGCAGGGCCCGGGCCTGCTTGCCGGCCGCTCCCCCGACCGCACTGTCGTCCGCGAAGAAGTCGTGGGCCTCGGCGACCGACATCCCGAGCACCTCGTGGATGTTCTTGCCGTTGAGCGTGTACGCCAGGACCTCCGCCGTGAAGCGCTTGCCGCCGCACACCTCGCACACCGACGAGACCTGGGCCATCACCCCGAGGTCCGTGTAGACCAGGCCTATCCCGCTACAAGTACCGCACGCGCCCTCGGAGTTGGCGCTGAAGAGGGCCGCCTTGACCCCGTTGGCCTTGGCGAAGGCGTTGCGGATCGGGGTCAGCAGCCCGGTGTACGTCGCCGGGTTGGACCTGCGCGACCCCCTGATCGGCGACTGGTCCGCGACCACGACGCCCTCCCGGCCCGGCAGGTTCCCGTGGATGAGGGAGCTCTTGCCGGAGCCCGCGACCCCGGTCACCACGGTCAGTACACCGGTCGGCAGGTCGACGCTGACGTCCTGGAGGTTGTGCTGGTTCGCCCCGACGATCGGCAGGGCACCCGTCGGCCTGCGCACCTGCGCCTTCAGCTCCGCCTTGTGCGAGAGGTGCCGCCCGGTCAGCGTCCCGGACGCCTCCAGCCCCGCCACGTCGCCGCTGAAGCACAGTTCGCCACCGGCCGTGCCGGCCCCCGGCCCCAGGTCCACCACGTGGTCGGCGATCCGGATGACCTCCGGCTTGTGCTCGACGACCAGCACCGTGTTGCCCTTGTCGCGCAGCCGCAGCAGCAGGTCGTTCATGCGGCGGATGTCGTGCGGGTGCAGTCCGGTCGTCGGTTCGTCGAAGATGTACGTGACGTCGGTCAGCGGCGATCCGAGGTGGCGCACCATCTTCACGCGCTGGGCCTCGCCACCGGACAGCGTCCCGGCCGGGCGGTCCAGGCTCAGGTAGCCGAGCCCGATCTCGACCAGCGAGTCCAGCAGCTCCCGCAGGTTCGTCAGGAGCGGGGCGACCTCCGGGGCGGCGATCCCGCCGACGAACTTCGCCAGGTCGCTGATCTGCATCGCGGAGCACTCCGCGATGTTCACCCCGTCGATCTTCGAGGCGAGGGCCGCCCGGGTCAGCCTGCTGCCGCCGCACTCGGGACAGTCGGCGAAGACCACGGCCCGGTCCACGAAGGCCCGGATGTGGGTCTGCATCGACTCCCGGTCCTTGACCAGGATGGTCCGCTGCACACGCGCCGCGAGTCCCTCGTACGTGAAGTTGTTCTTGCCCACCTTCACCTTCGTCGGCGGCATGTGCAGCAGGTCGGCCCACTCCTGCTCGGTGTAGTCCCGCACCTTCTTGTCGGCGTCGAAGAAGCCGGAGTTGACCGTGATCTGCCACGGCCAGGAGTCCACCGGGGAGCCGGGCACGATGATCGCGCCCTCGTTGAGGGACTTCTCCCGGTCGACCAGCTGGTCAACGTCGATGTCGGAGACCTGCCCCATGCCCTCGCACTTCGGGCACATGCCCTCGGGCACGTTGAAGCTGAACGCGCCCGCGCTCGGCAGGTTCGGTGTGCCGAGGCGGCTGAAGACGATGCGCAGCATGGCGTACGCGTCGGTGGCGGTGCCCACGGTGGAACGGGAGTTGGCGCCCATCCGCTCCTGGTCGACGACTATCGCGGCGCTGAGGTTGTGCAGGGCGTCCACGTCGGGGCGGCTCTGGCTCGGCATGAAGCCCTGGACGAAGGCGCTGTACGTCTCGTTGATCAGCCGTTGCGACTCGGCGGCGACCGTGCCGAAGACCAGCGAGGACTTGCCGGAGCCGGAGACTCCGGTGAAGACGGTGAGACGGCGCTTGGGCAGGTCCACGGAGACGTTCCGCAGGTTGTTCTCCCGGGCGCCGCGGACCTGGATCAGGCCGTGCCCGTCCGCCGGGTGCGACGCGGCGACCGGGCTCGCCCCAAGAGGGCCCGGCTCAAGGGAACTTGACCCGATCGGGCTCGGCTCGGCGGGGCCGGACCCCGTGAGGTGCGACTGCGGGTGCGAGGACGCCGTGCGGGCGTTTTCCGAAGGCATGGCACGACCCTACGTGCCACCACTGACAACTGGCGGTTTCCCATCGATCGCTGACTTTCCACCCCCTGTTGGCCGCCCGCACGGCACGGCAGGATCATCGTCATGGACATCACGCAGCGCACCGCCCTGGTCGTCGTCGACGTGCAGCAGGGCTTCGAGAACCCCTTCTGGGGCACCCGCAACAACCCGTCCGCCGACGACAACATCGCCGCGCTCATCGAGGCGTGGCAGTCCGCGGGCCGCCCGGTCGTCTTCGTACGCCACGACTCCACCGAACCGCAGTCGCCGCTGCTCCCCGGGACACCCGGCAACGACTTCAAGCCGTACGTCGAGGACCGCCGCGGCAAGGGTTCCGGCCCCGAACTGCTCGTCTCCAAGGTGGTCAACTCCGCCTTCTACGGCACGCCCGACCTGGACGAATGGCTCAAGGAGGCGGGCGTCGACCAGTTCGTGGTGGCGGGCATCCAGACCAACATGTGCGTGGAGACCACGGCCCGCATGGGCGGCAACCTCGGCTACGGCGTCGTGCTCCCGCTGGACGCCACCTACACCTTCGGCCTCCAGGGCCCCTTCGGCTGGGAGCAGAGCGCCGACGAGCTGTCCCGTTCCACCGCCGTCTCGCTGCACGGCGGCCGCTTCGCGCGGGTCACCTCCACCGAGGAGGTGCTGCGCGCCGCGGCCGACGCCTGAACATCCCGTACTACTCCCCGAACGTGAAGCCCTCCGCCGTCTTCGACGTCGTCGCGGCCTGGACGACCTTCAGGCCGCCCGGCGTGTTCGCGTCGGGCTGCATGATGACCGACTGGCGGGTGGAGGGGAGCTTCGGGTCGGTGAAGTCGTGGGTCATGCCGAAGCCGTTGTCGAAGGCGTTCATCGAGCGGACGGCCTTGGCCATGCCCTCGCGGGTGAGGTTCTTGTCCTTGCAGGCCCGGTTGAGGACTTCCTCGAAGATCTTGCCCGCCGAGTAGCCCGCGGCGACGCCGTTGTCGAGGGCGTCCTTCGGGTACTCCGCCTTGTACGCCTTCGAGAGGCCGGCGGGGCCAGGTTCCGGGGAGCCGATGGGCAGGGTCGAGGAGGCCACCCAGTAGTTCTTCTGGAGGGCGGGCCCCGCCGGGGTGGCCAGGAGCTGCGGGGAGAACGCGGAGTTGTTGCCGATGATCGGGACGGCGAAGCGGCCGGCCGCGGCGACGCCGACCAGGGAGGCCGCCTGGCGCGGGCCCGCACTGATCATGATCGCCTTCACACCCGCCTGCTTCAGGGCGGTGACCTGGGCCGTCATGTCGTTGTCGGTCGGCTTGATCTTCTGCTCGACGATCGTCAACCCGGCTTTCTCCGCAGCGTACGTGGAGCCCCGGAGGGCGTTCTCGCCGTAGTCGCCCTCGAAGTAGACATGGCCGACCTTGTCGCCCTTGGCGATCTTCTTCTGGGTGAGCAGGAAGTCCAGCGCGTTGATGGTCTCGATGTCGTACGTGGCCCCCACGACCCGGACGTACGGGCTGCCCAGCAGCGAGGCGGACCAGGCCTGCGGGAGGATCAGCCCCTTGTCCTGCGTCTCGACGCGCTGCTTGACCGCCGCGACGAAGGGCGAGCCGATGAACTGGACGTACCCGGCGACCTTCGGCTCCAGTTCGGTGTACGCGGAAACTGCCTTCTGCGGGTCGTAGCCGTGGTCGCGGACGGTGAGTTCGATCTTCCGGCCGCAGATGCCGCCCTTGGCGTTGAGCTCCTTGGCCCACAGTTGCTGGGCCTGGGTGAGGCTCTTGCCGAGGGAGGCGTACACACCGGTCAGGTCGGTGAGGACGCCGAGCGGGATCACCGTGTCGGTGATGCCGTCGCCGGTCTTCACGCCCTTCGCGTCCTCCTTGCCCTGGCTGCCGGTGCCCGCCTTGCTGCTGCATCCGGTGGCGGCGAGGGTCAGGGCGAGGAGGGTGGCCGCCGCAGCGGTGGTGGTGAACCAACGTTTCGTCATGTGCTTCCCCTTCGGACACTGCTTCGGAGACGGAGGCGGGAGAGACCGCCGGGCAGGAACAGGACCACGACGACGACCGCCGCGCCGTACAGATAGCGGGACGCCTCCCCCGGTGCGATGCCGCCGCCGGTGCCGGGGGCGGAGACCAGGGGCAGCGATTCGCTGTAGCGGGTGAGGAGTTGGGGCAGGAGCGAGACGAAGACGGCGCCGATCACCGCGCCGCGCACGGAGCCGAGACCGCCGATGACAATCATGGCGAGGAACTCCAGGGAGAGGGTCATCCCGAAGTACTCGGGCACGGTCCGCTGGAAGACGAGCGCGAGCAGCACGCCCGCGAGACCTGCGTACATGGACGACAGCACGAACACCGACGCCCGGTAGCGGGCCACCGGCACGCCCATCACGCCGGCCGCGATGCGGTGGTCGCGGATGGCGTTCATGGCCCGTCCGGGGCGGTCCCGCAGGACGCCGCGGGCGAAGAGCGCGCACAGCAGCAGGGCGAGCAGGGCCGCGTACCAGAGTTTCTCGGCGGACTCGAAGGGGACGCCCGCGATGATGGTCTGCGTGTCGTCGAAGGTGACGCCGAAGAGCGAAAGGGGCGGCACGGTACGGCCGTTGAATCCCCCCGTGAGATCCCGGGCGTTGAACAGGACGTGCTGCCCGATGAAGATCAGCGCGAGGGTGGCGATGCCGAGGTACGCACCGCGCAGCCGCCCGGCGATCGGGCTGAAGAGCCCGCCCGCGAGCCCCGCGACACCCACCGCGAGGACGGCGGCGAACCACCCCGGCAGCCCGAGACCGGTCAGCCGGTGCCCGTTCTCGACGCTCGGCCCGGCGGCGAGCACGCAGTAGCTGTACGCGCCGACGGCGAGGAAGAAGGCGTGCCCCATGGAGAGTTGGCCGGTCGCGCCGGTGAGGAGGTTGAGCCCGATGGCGGCGATGGCGGCGGCCATGGCGAACAGCCCGGCCTGGAGCCAGAACCGGTCGAGGTAGAAGGGCAGGGCGAGGAGGAGGACCGCGAGTCCGGCCCAGAGGTACGCCCGGGGACGCCTGAGGGCACCTACGATCCCGGTCCTCCCCGAGCCCGCACCCGACCCGGCGCCCGCCCCCGGGCCCGTGCCCGCCCCCGCCCCACTGCCCGCCCTCGGGCCCGTGCCGGTGCTGGTGCTGGTGCCGGTGCCGGTGCCTGCACCGGTGCCCGCCCCGTCACCGGACCCACCGCCCGAACCCTCACTGGCGCCGGGCCCGCCACCCGAACGGTCACCGGTCCCGGCCCCGCCGCCGGAGCCCGCTGCGGGGCCGCCCGCGCCGCCCGCCACCTCGACGGTGCCCGCGCGGCTGCGGCCCGGGGCGGCCGGGTCTGCCGGAGCACCGGCCCTGTCCGGGGCGTCCGCCCTGGGCCCGGCCCCGTCGCTGCGGGCGGGGGGCCGCTCCCGGGAGGAGGGGTTCGTACGATCGCCCCCTCCGGAAGCGGAAGGAACCCCGCTCCGGAGCGGCCCGGCAGCCTCATCCCCGGTACGGGCAGCCGACCCTCCGGTACGGGGAACGGCCGCACCCGAACCCCGCCCCGCCTGGTCGTGGGCTCCCGGCGCCGGAGGTCCGGCGGGCGCGTCGCCCGGTGCCGCAGCGCCCGGGACCGTACCGGAGAAGGCGTCCGAGCCGGACGAGGCGGACGGAGCGGAAGGGACGGACGGGGCTCCCGGGTCGCGCGGGGTGGACGAGGCGCCGGGGCCCGGCAGGACCGGCGGCGTGGGTGATTCCGTGTTCGGGGTGGGGCGGTCGCGGTCAGACACGGGCGGGCTCCTTCGTGCCGAAGAGACCCGCCGGGCGGATCAGCAGGACCGCGACCATCACCAGGTAGGGCGCGAGATCGCCGATGCCCCGGCCCAGGAAGGACAGGTCGCCCTGGTAGCCGGTGGCCAGGGATTCGACGACGCCCACGATCAGGCCGCCCGCGAGCGCGCCCGTCGTGGAGTCGAGGCCGCCCAGGATGGCGGCGGGGAAGGCCTTCATGGCGGCGAGGGAGGTGGCGCGTTCGAGGCCGGGGGTCGGGAAGACGGTGAGGAAGAGTGCGGCGACGGCGGCCAGCCCGCCCGCCACCGCCCAGGCGGAGAGCGAGACCCGGCCCAGCCGGACGCCCATCAGGGCCGCCGTCTGCGGGTTCTCGGCGGCGGCGCGCATCGCCACGCCCCAGGAGGTGTGGCGGAAGGCGAGCAGGAAGGCGGTGATGAGGAGCGCCGCCGCGAGGAGGGCGGCGATGCGGGTGTGGGCGAGGGAGATCGAGCCGAAGGTGGCGACCCGGTCGCCCCACGGGTCGCCCGGGGACAGGACGCGGGTGCCGATGCGGCGGGTGAGTTCTGTGACCAGGAGGATGTCGACGCCGATGGTGACGATGGCGAGGACGCTGTGGTCGCTGCCCCGGTAGCGGCGCATCACGAAGAACTCGACGGCCGCGCCGACGACCGCCGCGCCCGCGACGCCGACGGCGAGCGCGAGCCAGAAGCCGAGGTCGTCGTGGAGGACGGCGGTGAGGTAGCCGCCCGCCAACAGCAGGGACGCGTGGGCGAAGTTGACCACTTCGGTGGCCTTGAAGATGACGACGAAGCCGAGGGCGATGAGCGCGTAGACGGCGCCCATCGACAGCCCGCCGAGGAGGAGTTCGACGAAGGTCGTCATGGTGTGGGAGCCCCCAAGTAGGCCTGGACGACGGCGGGATCGCTCTGCACCTCGGCGGGGGTGCCGCCCGCGATGCGTTTGCCGAAGTCGAGTACGGTCACGGCGTCGGCGAGCCGCATCACCACCCCCATGTCGTGCTCGACCAGCACGATCGAGATGCCGAGGCCGTCCCGTACGCCCGCGATCACGGCGGCGGTGGCGCGCCGTTCGTCGGCGGTCATGCCCGCGACGGGTTCGTCCAGGAGGAGCACACGGGGCTCCATGCACAGGGCGCGGGCCAGTTCGACGAGCTTCTGTTTTCCGTACGGGAGGACTCCCGCGGGTTTCTCCAGGTCGTCCGCGAGGCCGACGAACTCGGCTATCTCGTCGACGCGTCGGAGGTGGTGGCGGGCCTCGCGGGCGGCGGACGGCAGGCGCAGTCCGGCGGCGAGGAACCCGGTGCGGGTGAGCCGGTGGCGGCCCAGGAGGAGGCTGTCGGCGACGGTGGCGCGGGGCGGCAGCGCGAGGTTCTGGAAGGTGCGGGCGACGCCGAGGGCGGCGATGCGGTGCGGGGCGAGGCCGGTGAGTTCGGCGTCGCCGAGGCGGACGCTGCCGGAGGTGGCGCGGTAGACGCCGGACAGGACGTTGAAGCAGGTTGATTTTCCTGCCCCGTTGGGGCCGATGACGGCGTGCACGCTGCCGGGTTCGACGGTGAAGGAGACGGAGTCGAGGGCGGTGAGGCCCGCGAACTTGACCGTCACGTCTGCCACGTGGAGGGTGTCGCCCGCGCTCATGCCGTCCACCTGCTCAGCGTCGAGG
Organism: Streptomyces sp. NPDC087440; assembly: GCF_044744005.1. Lineage (NCBI taxonomy): Bacteria > Bacillati > Actinomycetota > Actinomycetes > Kitasatosporales > Streptomycetaceae > Streptomyces > Streptomyces sp. NPDC087440. The sequence continues at coordinate 8,089 of NZ_JBIUXN010000023.1, forward strand.
CCGTCGCCTGTGCCCGGCCCGCGTCCTCGGCCGCCGTCTCGTCGACCACGCCCAGGTAGCGGCGGCGCACCTCGTCGGAGGCCGCCAGTTCGGCCGCCGGGCCGTGCAGGGCGACCTCGCCGACGTCGAGGACGTACGCGGTGGTGGCGAGCCGCAGGGCGAGGGCGGCGTTCTGCTCCACGAGGAGGACCGAGGTGCCTTCGGTGTTGATCACCTGGACGGTCTCGGCGATGCGGGCGGCCATCAGCGGGGCGAGACCGAGGGAGGGTTCGTCCAGGAGCAGGAGCCGCGGCCCGGACATCAACGCCCTTCCCAGGGCGAGCATTTGCTGCTCGCCGCCGGAGAGCAGGCCCGCGCGCTGGTGGGCGCGGTCGGCGAGGACGGGGAAGAGTGCGTGGACGCGGGCCTGCGCGCGTCTCGCGGCGGCCCGCCCGCCGCTCGCCCCGAGGGCTCCGGCACGGAGGTTGTCGGCCACGGTCATCCGGGCGAAAACCTGTCGCCCTTCCGGGACTTGGACGAGACCGGCGGCCACCACACGGGCGGCGCCGGTGCCGCGCAGATCATGGCCGTCGTACGCGACCGACCCCCCGGCGACCGCTCCCCCGTGGTGGCGCAGGGTGCGCGAAATCGCCCGCAGGAGGGTCGACTTGCCCGCCCCGTTGCCGCCGAGGACGGCGACCACGGACCCGGCCGGGACGTCCAGCGTCACCCCGCGCAGGGCACGCACCGGGCCGTACCCGACGGACAGCCCGCGCACCTCCAGGGCGCCGGGCGGAGAACCTGAGGAGGAACGGGGAGACCCCACGGGAACGGCTCCTTCCATGGCGGCGGTCCGCCGGCGGACCGTCGCTGGGGCCGCCGTGGGGGCACACACCAACACCCGACACGTGTAACCGTCCAGCGGGTACGTCCGAATCGCTGCCGATGACCAGTACGGGACCGGGGGCGTTGTGCACGGGCACAGCGGGTCTGTCCACCTCGCCCCGGCGGTGGCATCCTCACCGGGCATGGATGGCCGCAGAGCACGCACGGACCACGAGCGGACGGTGCTGGCAGCCGCGTCCGAGGTGCTGATCGAACGCGTCGGGCACCTGACCGACCTGCTGATCGGCGAACTCCGCACGCACTCCCCGCAGTACGACGTCGCGGTACCGGCGGACGAACACTGGCAGCAGATCAACGAGGCGCTGCGGTACGGGATCGAGGCCATCACGGCATCCCGGTCGGCGCCCCGCCGGGACCTGGAGTTCGCGCACCAGCTGGGCCGGCGGCGGGCGGAGCAGGGCCTCGCGCTGGACCTGCTGCTGCACGCCTACCGCAAGGCCGGGTACCTGGTGTGGGACGAGCTCCTCGACATCGTCTCGGCGAAGGACCCCGAGGCGCTGCCGGTGCTCGTGCACACCGCGGCCCTGGTGTGGGCGGCCGTCGACCGGCAGGCCGCCACGGTCGCCGACGCGTACCGCAGTACCGAGGAGGACATGCGGCGGCGCAGCGACGAGCACGTGCAGGCGCTGCTGGACGCCCTGCTGGAGGGGCGGACCTCGGCGGGGGTGGTGGCCAACGCGGCGGCCGGACTCGACCTGCCGGAGCAGGGCCGGTACGCGGTGGCGGTGCTGCGGGCGGACCGGCGGGAGCGGTTCCACCGGGTGACGGCGACGGGCGGGCTGCGGTTCTTCTGGCGGATGCGGACCGACTGCGAGATCGCGGTGGTGGCACTGGGGCCCGGGGCGGGGCTCGGGGAGCTGGCGGCGGAGCTGGAGCGGCGGTGCGCGGGTCCCGGCGGGCTGAGCCCGGTGGTGGACGGGCTCGCCGAACTGGGCCTGGCCCGGCGGCTGGCGGAGACGGCGCTGCTCACCTGCGGGGCGACGCAGCCGCCGGGCGGCTCCGGAATCGTACGGCTGGACGAGCGGCTGCCCACCGCGCTGGTGGTGGGGCAGCCGGAGCTGGCGGCGCGGCTGGTGACGGAGGTGTTCGGGCCGCTGCTGGCGCTGGACCCGGGCGACCGGGCGGTGCTCCTGGAGACGCTGGACGCGTGGCTGGGGGCGGAGGGGTCGGCGGGGCGGGCGGCGACGCGGCTGTACTGCCACCGGAACACGGTGTTCAACCGGCTGAAGCGGCTGGAGCAGTTGACCTCGCGGTCGCTGTCGCGGCCGAGGGACCTGACGGAGATGACGTTGGCGCTGGATGCGTTCCGGCTGTCGGCGGGGTGAGGCGGGGTGGGGGTGGCGGCCGGGTGTGTGGCGGGCGGCCGTACACTCCGCGATCATGACCAACGATGCGCACGTGCCTGCGCTCTTCGACACGATGTCCACCATGCGCGCGATGCGCCGCCTCAAGTCCGAGCCTGTGGCGGACGAGTTGCTGGAGCAGCTCGTGCAGGCGGCGGTGTGGGGGCCGAGCGGCGGGAACATGCAGGCGTTCCAGTACGTGGTGGTGACGGATCGTCATGTGATGGCGGAGCTGGCGCCGTTGTGGGAGCGGTGCGTCGACGCCTATCTCGCGACGACGGGGAAGTTCGCACCGGAGGGGATGGACGAGGAGGCGTACGGGCGGATGGTGGCGGCGATCCGCTACCAGCGGGACCACTTCGCGGACACGCCTGCGGTGATCATTCCCTGTTACCAGTTCCCGGAGCCCAGGGTGGACGAGGAGGGGCTGGCCGCATCGGCGGCGGCGCTGGGGCCCGAGGGGCTCGCGCACATGGCGAGCACGCAGGAGCGGTTCCTGACGCTGGCGGAGGGGTCGTGCGTGTACCCCGGGGTGCAGAACCTGCTGCTGGCGGCGCGGGGGCTGGGGCTCGCGGCGAACGTGACGATCTGGCATTTGATGCTGGAGCGGGAGTGGAAGGGGGCTTTGGGTATCCCCGAGGCGATGAATACGTTCGCGGTGATTCCGGTGGGGTGGCCGAAGGGGAAGTTCGGGCCGGTGCGCAGGAAGCCTGTGGCGGAGGTGCTCCACCGCGACCGGTGGTAGGTCGGCCGGGGGCTTGGTCCGCTCGGTGGGCGGGGTGGGGCGGGCGGGGTGTCACTGGGCCGCTGCGGCGGGCGCTCCGTGTGCCGTGCCCGGCACCCCCTTGCCTGCGGCGCTCGCCCCAGCCCCGCCCCTTCACCTAAACCCGCGGGGCTGAGTGGTGGCCGTGCGGGGGTGGGGGTGGTCTCGGTTCCGTGCGGGTGCGTCGTGGTCTCTGGTCCGTGCGGGTGCGTCGTGGCTGGTCGCGCAGTTCCCCGCGCCCCTGGATGGATGCCCTCCGGGCACCATCCCCCTCCCGGGGCACCGCCCCGCCCCCTTGGGCGACGGGGCCGCCCCAAGGGGGCGGGACGGGCGGGCAAGGGGGCGGCCCGCCCGACACCGGCCCCGCCCGGTTCCGGCCCTGGTCCGGCCCCGACACCGGGGACGGCCCCCTGTCACGCCCAGCCGCGCCGCGCCCCCCTACGCCAGGAAGTCCCGGCCGATGGACTCCGCCACCCGCTCCAGCAGCTCCCCCGCCTGCGCCATGCTCTTCGCCGCATCCGGCTCCAGCGCGCTCAGCGCGTACGCCCGGCGGATGCCCGCTTCCGTCAGCGCCGACTCCGGCAGGGCCAGACGGCCGCAGACCGCCACGACCTCCACCCCCGCCGCCCGTGCCGCGGCAGCGACCCCGGCCGGGGCCTTGCCGTGCAGGGTCTGCTCGTCCAGGGAGCCTTCGCCGGTGATGACCAGGGTGGCCCGGTCGAGCGCCGGGGCGAAGCCCAGGACGTCGAGCATGACCTCGATGCCGGGGCGGAAGCGGGCACCGAGCGCCGTCAGGGCCCCGTAGCCGATGCCGCCCGCGGCCCCCGCACCCGGCGAGTCCGCCACGTCCGGGCCGCCCGCCGCCGGGCCCAGCACCGACGCGAAGTGCGCCAGCGCCGCGTCCAGGGTGGCCACGTCCTCCGGCGACGCGCCCTTCTGCGGGCCGTAGACCGCCGGGGCGCCCTTGGGGCCCGTCAGAGGGTTGTCCACGTCGCTGGCCAGGATCAGGTCCACGCCCCCGGCCGAGCCGAAGCGCGGGTCGAGCCCGGAGAGGTCCGCCGTCGCCACGTCCGCCAGCGGCCCGCCGCCCGGGGCGACCGGGTTGCCGGCCGCGTCCAGGAAACGTGCGCCCAGCGCGGCCAGCATCCCGGCCCCGCCGTCCGTCGTCGCGCTGCCGCCCACGCCGAACACGATCGTCTTCGCGCCCGCGTCCAGCGCCGCCCGCAGCAGCTCGCCCGAGCCGTAGGTGGTGGCGGTGAGGGCGGCGAAGACACCGGCCGGGAGATGCTGGAGGCCCGAGGCCTCCGCCATCTCCACCACCGCCGTACCGTCCGCCTCCCGGTACGCGTACGCCGCGGTCAGCCCCTCGCCGCGCGGGCCCGTGACCCGTACCTCACGACGTTCGAAGCCCGCGGCGACCGCCGCCGCCACCGTGCCGTCGCCGCCGTCGGCGACCGGCAGGGACTCGACCTCGACCCCGGGGACCGCCCTGCGCAGTCCGGCCGTGACCCGCTCCGCGACCTGTACGGCCGTCAGCGAGCCCTTGAACTTGTCGGCGGCGATCAGCACCCGTGCCTTCGCACCGGTCTCCTCGCTCGCCGCACTCTTTGCTGCTCCGTCCGCCACCTTGCATCCCTTGCTTTCGAACAGGCAGTCGCGCCGCCCCGACCATAACCGCCCTGTCCACCCCCTGCCCATGGCCAATTTCGCCTGCTGGAACCCACCGCACCCCCACCGCACCCCTTCTGACGGCGCGCCAACCCTCAATATCACGACATTGCGCACCATAAGGTGTGCGGCATGAGTACGGAATCCCTCGATCCACCGCAGCCGCCCCCCGAGTCGCCGGACGGAAGCGGGCCGTCCGCCGGGGGCGCGGGCGCCCACCCCGTCACCGACGGCAGGCCCGACCACACGGTGATCGTCATCGGCGTACTCGCCGTGGCCGCCGTCGTCGCCTGGGCCTTCCTCGGCAAGAGCTCCTTCGAGAGCGCCTCCTCGTCCGCCCTCGCCTGGGTCCTGGACAACTTCGCCTGGCTCTTCGTCATCGCCGCCGACGTGTTCCTGCTGATGTGCCTGTGCATCGCGTTCAGCCGGTTCGGCCGGATCAGGCTCGGCAGGGACGACTCCGAGCCCGAGTTCACGAACCTGGCCTGGATCGCGATGATGTTCAGCGCCGGCATGGGCATCGGCCTGATGTTCTACGGTGTCGGAGAACCGCTTCAGCACTACCTCACCCCGCCTCCCGGCAGCGGCGCCAAGCCCGGCACCGGTGACGCGGCCCGCGCGGCCCTGGAGTACTCCTTCTTCCACTGGACGCTGGGTCCGTGGGCGATCTACGGCGTCGCCGGTCTCGCCCTCGCGTACGCCACCTTCCGCAAGGGCCGCGGCAACCGGATGAGTTCGGCCTTCGTGCCGCTGCTCGGCGAGAAGCGCACCAACGGCTGGCAGGGCAAGGTCATCGACCTGCTCGCCGTGTTCGCGACCGTCTTCGGCACCGCCACCAGCCTGGGCCTCGGCGCCCTCCAGGTCTCCAAGGGCCTCAACATCGTCACCGGCATCGAGGACACCAAGACCGTCGAGCTGATCATCATCGGCTCGCTGTCGGCGGCGTTCGTGCTGTCCGCCTTCTCCGGCCTGCACAAGGGCGTGAAGTGGCTCAGCACGATCAACATCGTGCTGGCCGCCCTGCTGATGCTGTTCGTGTTCGTCCTCGGGCCGACGGTGTTCATCCTGGACGCGATCCCCGCCTCGATCGGCGGCTATCTGAACAACCTGCTGCCGATGGCGACCCGCACCGGCGCGTTCGGCGACAGCGAGTGGCTGGGCACCTGGACGATCTTCTACTGGGCGTGGTGGCTGTCCTGGGCCCCGTTCGTCGGCACGTTCATCGCCCGGATCTCCAAGGGCCGCAGCATCCGCGAGTTCCTGATCGGCGTGCTGCTGGTGCCCAGCGGTGCGACGGTGGTGTGGTTCTGCGTGATGGGCGGCTCCGCGATGCGCCTGGATGACACGGGCGTGGCGGACATGGCGGGCTCGATCAAGGACGGTGCGGAGGCCTCGCTGTTCGCGCTGCTGGACGCGCTGCCGCTCGGCACGGTCACCTCGGTGATCGCGATGCTGCTGGTCATGACGTACTTCATCACCAGCGCCGACTCGGCGTCCCTGGTGATGGGTTCGCTGACCAGTCGGGGTTCGCTGCATCCGCCGACCTGGCTGGTGGTGCTGTGGGGCGTGCTGATGGCGGCGGTCGCGGCCGGTCTGCTGGTCGCGGGCGGCCTCAACTCCCTCCAGACGGCGACGATCCTGGTCGCGCTGCCGTTCGTCCTCGTCATGCTCGGGCTGTGCTGGTCGCTGGTGAAGGAGTTGCGCGAGGACCCGGGCGCGGGCCCGGCCCGCCACCACGCGCTGCACGGACTGCGCGACGCGGTGCGCGCGATGGTCGGCGACGCGATCACCGAGCAGGGCCCCGACCGGCGGCACCCGCGCCTGCGCCGGGCGGCCAAGTCCCGTATCGACGACTGAGGTTCGGTACGCACGAGAAGGGGCGCGGCAGCAACTGCCGCGCCCCTTCGGCATGTTCAGCTCTCCAGGTGCACCATCTGGTCGTCCCCCAGGTAGTAGAACCACAGCGTCTCGGCGTTCATGTGCGGATACGCCTCCGGGTCGACCGTGCCGAGCACGTCGAGGAACGTCTCGACCAGCACGGAGTGTTCGCCGCCGAGGCGGCCCTGGGCGGACAGGCTGCGGACGCGGGAGATCATCCAGACGGTGAAGTTGTACGAGGAGATGTCGGCGTTCCCCGGGCACTCTTCGCCGTCCTCCATGAACCGGGCGTACACGCGGCCCGTGGGCCCGTCGAGCAGCAGGGCTCCGTCCTCGTTGATCACGCCCAGCCGGATCACCTCCTCGGCCCTTTCGGGGCGTGGGTAGCACTCCTCGTCGTAGGGGAAGTCCGTGAGGAAGACGGCGCTCGGGTCCTCCTCCCGGGCGTAGAGCTCGGCGACCGTCGGCAGCGCCGGACTGTCCATGTCGACCATGACGGTGTCGACGTCCGCGAGCCCCTCCGTCAGAAGGAACCTGCGGGTGGCAGGATGCGTGAGCGTGGCCGGAAGGCCGGATTCCGACAGGACGAACAAGGCCCCGAAGCCCTCGTCCAGGTCCGCCTCGATCAGTTCGACCCGCAGGTCGAACAGGAGCCCGTCCGGGCCGGGTCCCGCGATCCACGCGAGCGGCCGCAGCAGCATCTGGAACCGCCAGAACCCCGAGATCCCGACGTCGTCCTGGAGCATCCGGGGATCGCACTCCCGGACCACCCCGACCATCTCCTCCTGGAGCGCCTCGACCACCTGCGCACCGCAGGCGACCCGGTCCCGGGCGTACGGGCCGGTGTCGGGCCGCATCCTGGCCACGGCCTCCAGCAGGTAGGACAGCGTGGACACGTCGGAGGCGAGCAGCTGCAGGTCCTGGGCCCGCCATTCCTTGCGGTGGTAGAAGTCGGTGGTGAGGACCCGCCCGGTGTCGCCCTCCAGCAGCACCGGCTGATCGCTGCGGCCGTACGTGAACGAGCCCAGCCGGTAGTACGCCCCCTGCTCGGCCTTCTCCAGCCCCAGGTCGAACCGCAGCATCGGCGCCTCGCGCGGCAGCCCCACCTCGGTGAGGAAGGCGCGGGTGGGCGCGTGCCGCAGTCCGGGCGGCAGGGCGGAGGCGGTGACCAGGCCTTCGGCGCCGTACACGGATTCCGCGCGCGGCCGGTCGTACGGAATGCGCAGCGCCCCGTCCTCGTCCGTGCTCCGTGCGGAGATCGCCTCCATGACGACGTCGTCGACGAGGCCGGGCCAGATGTTCTCGCCGATCGGCGGCTCGGCGGGGGCGTGCGCGCCGAACGGGTCGACGGAGGCGAGGAGTTCGGTGAAGGTCGCGGCGGCCATGGGGTGGTCGGCGCCGGTGAGGTGGTGGACGGAGTCGAGCGCGCGGATCTGCGGCAGCGCCCACTGGGTGAAGGCGAGCGCGGAGACGTCTCCGTTGAGCGGGATCAGGACGTCGTCCGCGTGCCAGCCGTACAGGCGCCCGGTGTCGCCCTCCAGGAGGAGTTCGGTGTCCTCCGTGATGCCGCCGAGGCTGACCATGCGGTCCGCGCGGGGCGGGGTGCCGTATCCCTCACCGCTGTCCGTCCACGGTTCGGCGGGCTCGTTCAGCCACACCGCCTCGGCCTCTGCGGGGAGCCCGTGGGTCTCCAGGAAGCGGCGGGTGGGGCCGTGCCGGAGGAGCGCGGGCAGCTCGCCGTCGCCGTACCGCCGGATCGCGTAGGCGGGGAACGTGTCCTCCATGAACCCCCCGGCCAGATCGAAGGCGAGCCCGCTCTCCTCCCTCTCCCCCTCCCCTTCGTCCGGCCCGGCGATCCAGGCGAGGGGCCGGATCACCATCTGCGCCCGCCAGAACGGCGAGATGTCCCCCGCGACGTCCAGGAGCACCGGGTCGGTCTCGCCGACGAGTTCGAGCATCGCGCGCTGCATCCCGGTGACCGTCGCCTCCCCGCAGTCGACGGCGCGCCGGTCGTAGCGGCCGCTGCCGGGGTCCAGCAGGGCGACGAGTTCGGCGAGGTGGACGAGGGAGGAGAGGTCGGAGGCGAGGAGGGAGCGGTGTCCCTGGGTCTCGGCGTACACCCGGCCGCTGGGTCCCTCCAGCACGATGCGGTGCGTGGCCGGCAGGAAGGTGAACACCCCGATCTCGCGGCAGCCTCCGCGCGGCGGGAGGGGGCCGTCGAGGTCGAACCGCATCAGTGGGGCCTCGCGCGGCAGCCCGACCCGCAGCAGGAAGTCACGGGCCTCCGGCATCTGGGGCCAGCCCTCCGGCAGGGTCTCCTCCGTCGCGTGTGTGACGCCGCCCTGCGCGAGAATCCCGCCCAGCGGCTCCTGTCCGAAATCCACCAGCATGTACGTCCCCCTCCTCGCCCTTTCGGGCGCCCCCGGTGCGATCGCGAGCGAGCGTACAAGGCGGATTTGTAGGGTGGGCGGGTGACCCAGGGAACCCAGCACATCCAGGACTACGCCACGTACATCGCCTCGCTGCCCCGCGTCCTCGCCGGGGCCGCCGTGCTCTTCCGGGACGAGGAGGGCCGGGTGCTGATGGTCGAGCCGAACTACCGGGAGGGGTGGGCGCTGCCGGGCGGCACGGTCGAGTCGGACACCGGTGAGTCGCCCCGCGAGGGGGCCCGGCGCGAGACCCTGGAGGAGATCGGCCTGGACGTCGAACCGGGCCGACTCCTCGCCGTGGACTGGGTGGTGGGGCCGGGACGGCCGCCGATCGTGGCGTACCTGTACGACGGCGGGGTGCTGGACGCCGGGCAGCTGGCGGCCATCCGCCTCCAGGAGGAGGAGCTGGTCTCCTGGCGGCTGGTCCCGGTCGACGAGATCCCCACCCACGCCCTGAACCACCTCTGCGGCCGCATCCTCGCCGCCCTGGCCGCCGCCGCGGACGGCACGGGCGCCGTAGAACTGGAGAACGGCCGCAGGGTGGGATAGGAGCCTGCGCGACGGGCCGACATGCCGCCCGAAGGGCAGGCATGCAGGGGCGCGGGGAACTATGCGACCAGCCACCCACGCACCCGCACGGACCCGTTCACGGCCCCGCAGGGTTACGGGAAGGGGCGGGGAGGGGAGAAACCCACCCCGCTCCCGGCCCCGGATCCAACGAGGCCCGCCTCAAACACGCCCCTCTGCCCGAGCAGGCACCACCCCGCCCCCCGCGGCAGCCCCCCGCTCCAACACCACCGTGACCACCACGGATACCCCCGCCATCACCCCCATCGCCACCCCCACGGACACCACCTGCGCCAAAGCCCCCGCCAGCGCCGCCCCCACCCCCTGCATCGCCAGCATCCCCGACCCGTGCAGCCCCAGCGCGTGCCCGCTCAACTCGTCCGGTGTCAGCGTCAACAGCCGCTCCTGGAGCAGCAAGGTCGCCGCGAAGCCGATCGAGGCGACAAAGACCACCCCCACCGCAACCCCCAGCGGCGGCCGCAGGAAGAAGACCAGATACGGCGCCGCGAGCAGCAGCCGCAGCGCGGGCCCGCCCCTCGCCCGCCACCGGGCCGGGACGAACCGTCCCACCAGCGTGTCCCCCACCAGCATCCCCCCGGCCGCGCTCGCGAACAGCAGCCCCGCGTAAGCCGGTTCGTACGGGACGTACAGCGACTCGCACCCCACGATCAGCCCGTTCGGCACGCACAGCATCAGGTACACGGAGCGGCGCGGCTTCGACGACCACAGGACCCCGTTGGTGCGCCACGTCGCGGAGATCGACGCCCGTCCCTGGGCCCGCGCGGGCCTGCGGCTCAGTCCGCAGCGTGCGACGGCCGCCGCCACGAGGTACATCCCGGCCCCCACCAGCAGCGTGACGCGCGGCGACAGGAGGGTGACCAGCAGGCCGCCGGTGGCGAAGCCGAGGATCTGGGTGGCCCCGTTGGACATGTTGATCACCGAGCGGCCGATCAGGAAGCCGCCCTTCGGCAGGATCTCCTGGAGGAGCCCGTACGTCACTCCCCCGCCGAGCGAGGCGAACATGCCCAGCACCAGCAGGACCGCGAAGGAGACGCCCACCGGCAGCCCCGGTATCGCCTGCACCGCCGCTGCCGCCGCGAACAGCAGCCAGAGGCCGGTGATCGCGGCGCGCGGCGGGATGCGGTCGGCGGCGCTCAACAGGGTGGAGGCGCCGACGAGTTGGGCGAGGGACGGGCCGAACATGGCGAGCGAGGACAGGAGCGGGGAGCCCGTGTCGGCGTAGATGAGGACGCCGAGGGCCAGACCCGTCACGGTCTGTGCCGCCGACCTCACGGAGGCGACCAGGAACAGTGGAGTGAATTCCGGCTGGCGGAACAGTTCGCGGTAAGTGCGCATGGGGGGAGTCTGGGAGGGCCCGTGCGGTCGGCGTAATGTTTCGCGGAGACGCGAAAGGTCGCGGACTGGGGCGGTCGACGGGGGTGCGCATGGGCTGGTGGCAGGTGGACGCGGACACGCTCGCGCGCGGGCGGTTCGTGGTGTCCCCGCTCAGCGAGACCATTTCGAGCCTGAAGCTGCTCCAGCGGCACGCCCCCGCCGCCCACCCCGGCGAGCGGGCCTGGCTGGCCGAGCACCTGCCCGCCTTCCAGGGGATGGTCCGGGCCGATCCGCTCACCCCGCTCCTCCTGGAGGCCGCGTTCCGCCCGCTGTGGAACGCGGACTTCATCACCCCGACGCCTTCCGCCGAGGGCGGGCAGACCTTCGAGGAGGAGCTGGCGGTCATGCGGGCGACGACGCCCGCCCAGGTGCACGACGACCTCACGGTCGCGCTGGGCGGCCCGCCGCCGCCCGCCCTGTGCCGCCCGGACCTCGCGGACCGTGCCGCCGACCTCGTCGCGTGGGTGTGGCAGCGGACCGTACTTCCCCAATGGCCGGTGCGCAGGCGGGTGTTGGAGGCGGACATCGTGGCGCGGACGGCGCAGTTGAGCCGGGGCGGCTGGGCGGCGGCGCTGGAGGACATGCGGCCGGGGATGCGCTGGCTGGGCGGCGACCGGTTGCAGATCAACACGCATGAGCACGCGCCGCGCCAGACCTCGGGGGCGCGGCTGCTGTTCGTCCCGGTCAGCTTCGACACGAGTTGGGTGTCGTGGGCGGGCGGGCACCGGTACGCGGTGGTCTACCCGTGCGCGGGCGCGCTCGCCGAGCCGGGGCTCCCCCCGGCCCCGGAGGCGCTGGCGGCCCTGCTGGGGCGGGGCCGCGCCTCCGTGCTCGTACTCCTGGACGCACCGCGCAGCACCACGCACCTGGTGGCGTTGACGGGGTTGCCGCTGGGGTCGGTGGGACGGCATCTGAAGGTGCTGCTGGACGCGCGGCTGGTGCGGCGTCGGCGGGCGGGGCGTTCCGTGCTGTACTACCGGACGGGGGCGGGGGACGTCCTGGTGAACTCGCAGAGCGGGGAGGCCGTGTGAGGGGTCGTCAGGTGTGGCGCGGGGGCGTCGTCCTCGGATACGTCGTCGGCTTGTCCATCGGTACGATCACCCACCTCACGGACCTGTTCGTGCACGGTCTGCGGCCGCACGAGGTGTTCGCCCCGTACTGGCTGGACCTGTACTGGACCTCGCTGACCCTGTTCGACCCGCTGGCCCTGGCGCTGGTCGTCCGGGGGGCGGTGCGCGGGCGGAGCGCGGCCGGGGTGTGGCTGACGTGTGCGGTGATGGCGACGGACCTCGTGGCGAACGCGTACGCCGTGTACGGGCCGCTGCACAGCCGGGTGCAGGACGCGCCCGGGCTGCAACGGCTGCTGCTGTTCGGGCTGTTCGTGGCGGTGACCGCGCCGTGGCTGGCGCGGGAGTCGCGGCGGCACAATTGCGGTGGCGTCGGGCGGGAGCCCGCGCATAGCCTCCGGCCATGACTCTTGTGGCGATCTTCAGCGGGGCCGGTATTTCCACGGATTCCGGCATCCCCGACTACCGGGGCCCCAACGGCCTGTGGCGGCGCGATCCGGACGCCGAGAAGCTCGTCACGTACAGCCACTACATGACCGACCCCGAGATCCGCCGCAGGTCGTGGCTGATGCGGCGGGAGCAGGCGACGTGGAACCCGGCGCCGAACGCGGCGCACCGGGCGGTCGCCGAGCTGGACGGGCGCGACGGGTTCGCGGTGCGGGTGCTCACGCAGAACGTGGACGGGCTGCACCAGCTCGGCGGCATGCCGGACCGCAAGGTGCTCGAACTGCACGGCACCGCACGGGCGGTGGTGTGCACCGGGTGCGGTGCGCGGTCCTCGATGGACGAGGCCCTGGAGCGGGTGGACGCGGGCGAGACGGACCCGGCGTGCCGGGCGTGCGCGGGCATCCTGAAGGCGGCGACCGTGATGTTCGGGCAGGTGCTGGACCAGGAGGTGCTGGGTTACGCGATGTCGGTGGCGAAGGCGTGCGAGGTGTTCGTCGCGGTCGGCTCCACGCTCCAGGTGCAGCCCGCGGCGTCGCTCGCCGGGATGGCGGCGGAGCACGGGGCGCGGCTGATCGTGGTGAACGCGGAGCCGACGCCGTACGACCCGCTCGCCGACGACGTGATCCGGGAGCCGATCGGGACGGCGCTGCCGAAGCTGCTGGCCGGGCTCTAGCAGGAGGCGGCCGGCCGGGCTCTGGAACCTCTAGAACAGGGCGGCTTCGGCCGGGGCGCCGCTCTCGAGGGCGAGGAGGCGCTGCTTGCGGTCGAGGCCGCCGCCGTAGCCGGTGAGGTTGCCGGTGGAGCCGATGACGCGGTGGCAGGGGACGATGATGCCGACCGGGTTCTTGCCGTTGGCGAGCCCGACAGCACGGGAGGCTCCCATGTTGCCCATCTGCTGGGCGAGTTGACCGTACGTCCGGGTCTCGCCGTACGGGATCTGCTGGAGCTGCTCCCACACGGCGCGCTGGAATGCGGTGCCGTGCAGGGCCAGCGGGACGGTGAACTCGGTCAACTCGCCCTGGAAGTAGGCGTCGAGCTGGGCGACGACCTCCGGGAAGGGTTCGGGGTCCCGGTCGCCGAAGGTCTCTTCGGCGGGGCGGTGGCGCTGGCCGACCATGTAGAGGCCGGACAGGACGCCGTCGGTGGCGACGAGGGTGAGCGGACCGTACGGGCTGTCGACGACGGTGTGCTGCTGGTGCGGCATCGCTGATCAACTCTCTTGCTTCGGGAGGTGGTTGATGGGGTGCGCGTCGGTCGCCCACAGGTACTGGACGGCGTACGCGCGCCAGGGGCGCCAGGCGGCGGCGCGGGCGGTGAGGGCGGCCGGGGTGTGCGGGAGGCCGAGGCTCTGGGCGGACTTCTTGACGCCGAGGTCGGAGGGGAGGAAGGCGTCCGGGTCGCCGAGCGCGCGCATCGCGATGACCTCGGTGGTCCAGGGGCCGAAGCCGGGCAGGGCCAGGAGCTGGGCGCGGGCGGCGTCCCAGTCGGTGTCGACGCCCAGCTTGATCGTGCCGTCGGCGAGGGCGGCGACCAGGGTGGTGAGGGTGGCACGGCGGCTGCGCGGCAGGGCGAGCGTCTCCGGGTCGAGCCCGGCGAGCGCGGCGGGGCTCGGGAAGAGGTGGGTGAGCCCGCCCTCGGGGTCCTCGATCGGGGTGCCGTGCGCGGCAACCAGACGGGCGGCGTGGGTGCGGGCGGCGGCCGTCGACACCTGCTGGCCGAGGACGGCTCGTACCGCGAACTCGTCCGCGTCGGTGGTACGGGGCACCCGTCGCCCGGGGGCCCGGTCCACCAGGGGGGCGAGCAGCGGGTCGGCGCTCAGCCGCCCGTCGACGGCGACCGGGTCGGCGTCGAGGTCGAGCAGCCAGCGGCAGCGGCTGATGGCGTGGGTGAGGTCGCGCAGGTCGGTGAGGGAGAGTCGGCAGTCGATGTGGTCGGGGCGCGGGGAGAGTGCCACGATGCCGTGCCCGTACGGGAGGTGGAGGGTGCGGCGGTAGGCGCCGTCGCGCCACTCCTCGACGCCGGGGACGGCGGTGGCGGCGAGGTGGCCGAAGAGGTTGTCGGGGTTGAGGGGAGCCCGGAAGGGGAGCCGGAGGGCTATCACGCCGGGGGTCTGCGGGCCGCCCCGGCCCTTCTTGCGGCGTTCGCGCAGCTCGCTCGGGGCGAGGCCGAAGACCTCGCGGACGGTGTCGTTGAAGGTGCGCACCGAGGAGAACCCGGCGGCGAAGGCGATGTCCGCCATGGGCAGCGGGGTCGTCTCGATGAGGAGCCGGGCGGTCTGGGCGCGCTGGGCGCGGGCCAGGGCGAGGGGGCCCGCGCCCAGCTCTGCGCGGAGCTGGCGCTCGACCTGCCGGGTGGAGTAGCCGAGCCGGGCGGCGAGCCCCGGCACGCCCTCGCGGTCGACGACGCCGTCGCGGATGAGCCGCATGGCGCGGGCGACGGCGTCGGCGCGGGCGTTCCACTCGGGGGAGCCGGGGCTGGTGTCGGGGCGGCACCGCTTGCAGGCCCGGAACCCGGCCTGCTGGCAGGCGGCCGCGCTCGGGTAGAACGTCATGTTCTGCGGCTTGGGCGGGACGACCGGGCAGCTGGGGCGGCAGTAGATGCGGGTGGTGGTGACGGCCGTGAACACCCAGCCGTCGAAGCGCGCGTCCTTGGACTGCACGGCGCGGACACAGCGGTCGGTGTCGGTGTGCATGGCACGGATACCGGTGTGCGGCGCGGCGTCGGTGGGTGGCGTGGGCGTCATGGATCCAGCATCGGGCACCGGGGGTGCGGCGGCTGGCGGAAAAGCGACATCACGGTGCGGCGACCAGGGCCTGCTCGAAGTGCGCGAACGCGGCGTCGTCGAACAGGACGAACCGGATGTCGAGCAGGGGCTCGCGCGCGGCCTCGCGGACGGTGCGCACGGCGAGCCGGGCGCCGTCGGAGAGCGGCCAGCGGTAGACGCCGGTGGAGATCGCCGGGAAGGCGATGCTGTGCGCGCCCAGCTCGCCCGCCAGGCGCAGGGACTCCCGGTAGCAGGAGGCGAGCAGCTCGGACTGGGCGCGGTCGGCGTCGCCGGTGAGCTGGGGCTGGTGGACGGGGCCGACGGTGTGCACGACGTACTGGGCGTGCAGGTTCCCGGCGGTGGTGACCACGGCCCGCCCGGTGGGCAGTCCACGGCCGTAGTGGGACGCGCGGAGCTTGCGGCAGTCGGCGAGGATGGCGGGCCCGCCGCGGCGGTGAATGGCACCGTCGACGCCTCCGCCGCCGAGGAGGGTGGAGTTGGCGGCATTGACGATGACGTCGGCGTGCTGGTCGGTGATGTCACCGCGGACGAGGGTGATGTTCGGCGCAGGATTTGCCATGCGCGTATTCTCCCCCCGGTGGTGACGGCTGCCCCTGACGGGGCTACGCCCCTCACCCCCGGCCCGGGCCGCGCCCGCGCGCCCGCGCGTCCTCGCCGGACGGGCCGAGATGCCTGGTGCGCCGCTGATGTGCCGCCCGAAGGGCAGGCATTCAGGGGCGCGGGGAACTGCGCGACCAGCCACGACGCACCCGCACGGAACCGTGCAACAGCCCCGCACCCCGCACCGGGCACCCCGCCAGACCCCCTACTCCCCCGCCAAAAGCCCCCGCACCCGCTCCACCACCCCCACATCCCTCCCCACCGCGAACGGCAGCGCGTTGCCTCCCCCGATCCTGTACCGCTCCCCCGCCCGCGTCCGGTCCGTACCCCCCGCCTCCTCCACCAGCAGCAGCCCCGCCGCATGGTCCCAGGCCAGCTCCCACGAGAAGGCGACCGCGTCCAACTCGCCCCGGGCGACGGCCAGATACTCCAGCCCCGCCGACCCGCACGCCCGTGTCTCCACCCCCGGCACCGCCAGGCGCAGCAGCGCGTGCTTCTCCTGCGGGGTCGTGTAGTCGGGGTTCGAGATCGCGACCCGCAGCGGAGCCCCCGCCTGCGGCGAGCCCGCGTGCAGGGGGCGGCCGTTCAGGGTCGCGCCCCGGCCCCGTACCGCGACCGCCATCTCCTCCCGCGCCGGGGCGAACGTCCACGACGCCAGGAGTTCGCCGCCGCGCGCCAGCGCCACCAGCGTGCAGAAGCCCGCATCCCCGTCCACGAACTGCCGTGTCCCGTCCACCGGGTCGACGATCCAGACGGGTGCGTCGCCCCGTATCGCCTCGTAGGCCGCCGGGTCGGCGTGGACGGCTTCCTCGCCGACCACCACCGAGCCGGGCAGCAGCCGGGTCAGGGCTGCCGTGAGGTGTTCCTCCGCGCCCCGGTCCGCGACCGTCACCAGGTCGTACGGACCCTTCTTCTCCACCACCTCGTGCGTGGCGAGGCGACGGAAGTGCGGCATGATCTCGGCTGCGGCCGCCGCACGGACGGCCGCCTCCACGGCGGCGACGAACTGATCGTCGATCCGGTCTTCGAGCTGGTCATCGATCATGCCGTCCAGCAAAGCACGCCCCACTGACAGTCCGGCAGGCGCAGGTGCGACGAGGGCGGGCGCAACCGGGTGTGCTGCGGATGTGTCCGATGCTGGAGGGCCCGGGGCCCCGTTTTCCGCCCCGTTTCCAGACGACGACCTGGAATGGGAGGAATGTCCGGGCGCGGGATAGCGTTGTCGCAGGCCGGACGGCTGGACGGCCGGGTGGTCGGGTGGAGCAATGGAGGCGGAAGACAGTGCACGGTGAGTACAAGGTCCCCGGCGGCAAGCTGGTCGTCGTCGACCTCGACACGGAGGCGGACGGACGCGGCGGCGAGGTACTGCGCAACGTGCGGGTCGCCGGTGACTTCTTCCTGGAGCCCGACGAGGCCATCGTCGCCATCAACGGTGCGCTGGAGGGCGCTCCGGCCGACACGGACGCCGCCGGGCTGGCCGCCCGTGTCGAGGCGTCGCTGCCCGAGGGGACGGTGATGTTCGGCCTCAGCTCCGAGGGGATCGCCGTCGCCGTGCGCCGCGCCCTCGCGCACGCCACGGACTGGACCGACTACGACTGGCAGCTCATCCACGAGGCCCCGCAGTCGCCCGCCCTGCACATGGCGCTCGACGAGGTCATCACCGCCGAGGTCGCCGCCGGGCGACGGCCGCCGACGCTGCGGGTGTGGGAGTGGGGTGCGCCCGCCGTCGTCATCGGCAGTTTCCAGTCGCTGCGCAACGAGGTCGACCCGGAGGGGGCCGAGCGGCACGGGATTCAGGTGGTGCGGCGGATCAGCGGTGGCGGGGCGATGTTCATCGAGCCGGGCAACACCATCACGTACTCGCTGTCCGTGCCCAATGCCCTCGTGCAGGGGCTCTCCTTCGCGGACAGTTACGCGTACTTGGACGACTGGGTGCTGGGCGCGCTCGCCGACATGGGCGTCAAGGCCTGGTACCAGCCGCTGAACGACATCGCCACGGACGCCGGGAAGATCGCGGGCGCGGCGCAGAAGCGGATGGTCGCCGATGAGGGCGCGGTGCTGCACCACGTGACGATGGCGTACGACATCGACGCGGACAAGATGATGGAGGTGCTGCGGATCGGCAAGGAGAAGCTGTCCGACAAGGGCACCAAGAGCGCGAAGAAGCGGGTGGATCCGCTGCGGCGGCAGACGGGGCTGGCGCGGGAGGCGGTCATTGAGCGGATGATCGCGTCGTTCCGGGGGCGGTACGGGTTGGAGCGGGGGGTGGTGTCTGCGGCGGAGATGGCCCGGGCGCGGGCCCTCGCGGAATCCAAGTTCGCCGCCCCCGAGTGGACGGCCCGCGTTCCCTAACCCTCCCGGCCCGGCACCCCTCCGGGGCCAAGCTCCGTCCCCCTTTCGCGTAGCCCCCTTGGGCGGCGAGACCTCCCTCCCCCTCCCCCTCCCCCTCCTCCCCTAGCCCCCTTGGGCGGCGGGGCCGCCCAAGGGGGCGGAACGGGCGGGCAAGGGGGCGGCCCCTCCCGCTCCCGGCCCAGCCCGGTGCCGCCCGTGCCCAAGCCCTCGTGCCGGGTGCACGTCACCGCCAGGGCCCCGGCCCGCCTCCCGGTGCCGGGCATGCGCAGCCTTGCCCCGCCGGGGCAAGGGGTCCCCAGCCCCGCCCCTTCACCTAAACCCGCGGGGGCATGCACGGTCCCCGTGCGGGTGAGTGGGTGGCTGGTCGCGCAGTTCCCCGCGCCCCTGACGGGGCACGGCTTGGCGGCGGCGAGCCGGCTGGTCGCGCCCGCGCGGCGGAGCCGCACATCGATACAGCCCCGCGCCCCTGACGGGGCACGGCTCGGCGGCGGCGAGCCGTCGGGTCGCGCCCGCGCGGCGGAGCCGCAGATCGGGTACAGCCCCGCGCGGCTAACGGGCGCCCAGCCCGGCCCGCACCTCGCCCACCAAGACCCCCGCCGCCTCGACCGCCCCCTCGTCGAGGCTCCGCAGGCACTGCGCCACCCGTTCCTCGAAGTCATCCGGCGCGGAGGGGAGTTGGGCCGCCGTGCGCAGCGCGCCCTTCTCGTTGACGCACCACACGCCCGCATCCCCCAGCATCGCCTGCGCCAGCACGCCGAACGCCTTCGACAGGCACAGCGACACGTGCAGCGTGTCCCCGCCCCGCGCCGACTTCCGCGCGTTCGCCACCGAGAAGTCCGCCTCCCAGGCCGCCCCGGTCAGCGCCGTGCGCAGCGCCTGCGGGTACTGACCCGTCGTGGCCCGCAGCGCCCCCAGCTCGCCCGCGGGGTCCGCCAGCACCGTGCACAGCGCCACCTCCCCCGCGTACGTCGGCGACCAGAAGCCCAGCGGGTGGCCCGCCTGCATGCCCACCTCGTAGCGGCCCTCCCGGCAGTCCTGCCAGACCCGCTCGACCCGGTCCAGGTCCCGCAGCACCCAGTCGACGGACGTGCCGTCCACCGTGAGCCAGGCGCCGCCGTTGACCCACGGCCCCCAGCCGCCGGGCCCGGCCACCTCCACGGGTTCGCCGGTGTACTCGGCGGCGAGCGCGGCCAGGCCCGGTACGTCCAGCGAGCCGCGGTAGTACACGCCCAGGTCCCAGTCCGAGTCCGGGCGGTGGGCGCCCCGGGCCCGGCTGCCGCCGAGTGCCACGGCCTGCACTCCGGGGATGCCTGCGAGCCGTTCCGCCATGTCTGCAACGATCTTGTCCACGGAGCGGGACCCTACCCCCGCCGGGGTTGTCGGTGCGCGGGAATACTCTGGGGGCCCGGAGCACAGTGGCGTGAGGAGTCCGAGGTGTCGTCGATGCTTGACGCAGTCGTCGTGGGGGCGGGCCCCAATGGACTGACCGCCGCCGTGGAGCTGGCC
The DNA here is from genome assembly GCF_044744005.1 of Streptomyces sp. NPDC087440. Lineage (NCBI taxonomy): Bacteria > Bacillati > Actinomycetota > Actinomycetes > Kitasatosporales > Streptomycetaceae > Streptomyces > Streptomyces sp. NPDC087440. The sequence goes on from NZ_JBIUXN010000023.1 coordinate 27,774, forward strand.
CGTCGCGGCTTCTCGGTGGAGGTGTTCGAGGCCAAGGACACCGTCGGCGGCGGCGCCCGCACCGAGGAACTGACCCTGCCGGGCTTCCGCCACGACCCGTGCTCCGCCGTGCACCCGCTGGGCATCGGCTCACCGGCGTTCAACGCCATGCCGCTGGAGCGGTACGGGCTGGAGTGGCTGCACCCCGAGCTGCCGATGGCGCATCCCTGGGACGACGGCACGGCGGCCGTGCTGTCCCGGTCCGTCGCGGAGACGGCCGCCTCGTTCGGCCCCCGGGACGCGGGTGCGTACCGGCGCATGGTCGCCCCGTACCTCGGGAAGTGGGACAGCCTCGCCCGCGACTTCATGTCGCTGCCGCTCACCGCCCTGCCGCGCCACCCCGTCCGGCTGGCCCACTTCGGGCTCGACGGACTCCCGCCGTCCACCTGGCTGATGCGGCGCTTCCGCGACGAGAAGGCGAAGGCCCTGATCGCGGGGCTGGTGGCGCACGTCATCGCCCCGTTGAGCGGGTTCGCGACGAGCGCGATCGGGCTGCTCTTCGCCCTGGCGGCGCACGAGAACGGCTGGCCCGCCCCGCGCGGCGGCTCGCAGGCCATCCCGGACGCCCTCACCGCGTACCTGCGCGATCTCGGCGGCGTCGTGCACACCGGGTACGAGGTCAAGCGCCTCGACGACCTGCCCCCCGCCCGCGCGTACGTCTTCGACACCTCGCCGACCGCGCTGGCCCGGATCGCCCGCCTGGGCAACGCCTACCAGGGCTACCGCTACGGCGCCAGCGTCTTCAAGATCGACTACGCGCTCGAAGGACCGGTCCCGTGGACCGCCGAGGAGGCCCGCCGGGCCGGGACGGTGCAGGTCGGCCCCACCAAGGGCGAGATCGGCAAGGCTCTGAAGCAGGCGGCGGGCGGGACCGCCCCCGAGACCCCGTTCCTGATCACGGCCCAGCCGAGCGTCACCGACCCGACCCGCGCCCCCGAGGGCAAGCACGTCTTCTGGGCGTACGGTCACGTCCCGCACGCCTGGGAGGGCGACCTGACGGACGCCGTGGAGCGGCAGATCGAGCGTTTCGCCCCCGGCTTCCGCGACCTGGTCCTGGCCCGTGCCACGGCCGGCCCCCCGGAGCTGGTCGCGCACAACGCGAACTACGTGGGCGGCGACATCGCCTGCGGCGCGTTCGCGGGCCTCCAGGTGCTGATGCGGCCCAAGATGTCCCTCTTCCCGTACGCCACGAAGCACCCCGCGGTGTTCCTGTGCTCCTCGGCGACCCCGCCCGGCCCCGGCGTCCACGGCATGTCCGGCCACAACGCGGCGAAGGCCGTGTGGCGCCACCTGCGCGCGGTGGACCGGGGCTGAGGCCCGAAGCGCGCGGGATGTGCTCGGCGTGCACGCCCCCTCGGCCGCGCCGAGAATGGCGGTCATGGACTCCACCGGCCTCGACCGCACCGTCGCCTTCGACTGCATCGTGTACGTCAGGGCCTCCCCCGACCAGGTCTGGCAGGCCCTGACCGACCCCGCGCAGACCATCCGGTTCTGGGGCCTGACCCTGGCTTCGGACTGGCGGCCCGGCGCGCCCGTCGTCTGGCAGGGCATGGGCCTGGGCGACGCCGACCCGGACCAGGTGGTCCTCGCCGCCGAGCCCGGCCGCCGCCTCGCCTTCACCTGGCACACCTTCACGCCCGCCTTCGCCGAGGCCGTCGGCATGGACGAGGGCCTGCGCGCCCGCATCGCCGCCGAGCCGCGCTCGAAGGTGTCGTACGAGATCGAGCCCGCCGGACCGGAGGTGACCCGGCTGCGTCTGGTCCACGACGGCTTCGCACCCGGCAGCACCGTCCTCGCCATGATCCGCGAGGGCTGGCCCAGCGTGCTCTCCAGCCTCAAGTCCCTCCTGGAGACGGGCGAGCCGCTGCCCGAGCTCGAATAGCGCCTCTTGCGGGCCACGCCCTTCAGCCGCCGGGCCGCACCAGGCCCGACTCGTAGGCGTAGACGACCAGTTGGGCGCGGTCGCGGGCGCCCAGTTTCACCATGGCGCGGCTCACGTGGGTTTTGGCCGTGAGGGGGCTGATCACCATGTGGGCGGCGATCTCCTCGTTGCTGAGCCCGCGCGCGACCAGCGCCGTGACCTCGGCCTCCCGGCGGGTGAGGCCTTCGAAGCCGGGCGGGGTGTGGCGGTCCGGCGGGCGGGCGACGAACGCGGTGATCAGGCGCCGGGTCACCGAGGGCGAGAGCAGGGCGTCGCCCCGGCACGCGATGCGGATCGCCTGGAGGAGCTCGGCGGGTTCGGTGTCCTTGAGGAGGAAGCCGGCCGCCCCGGCGCGCAGGGCCTCGAAGACGTACTCGTCGAGGCCGTAGTTGGTGAGGATGACGACGTGCGTCGCCGCCAGGTCCGGGTCGGCGGCGATCTCGCGGGTCGCCTCGATGCCGGTCATGACGGGCATCTGCACGTCGACGAGGGCGACGTCCGGCCGGTGCCGCCGGGCCAGCTCGACACCTTCGCGGCCGTCGCACGCCTCCCCCACCACCTCGATGTCGTCCTCGGCCGCGAGCAGCGCCCGGAATCCGGCCCGCATGAGCGCCTGGTCGTCGACGATCAGTATGCGGATCACTCGGACTCCTTTGGGGGACAGGGGAGTTGGGCTCGTACGGCGAAGCCGCCCTCGGGGCGGGGGCCGGCCCGCAGCGTGCCGCCCAGCGCCGCCACCCGCTCCCGCATTCCGGTCAGGCCACGACCCTCGACCGGCGGCACCGGCACGTCCGCCTCCCCTTCGTTCTCCACGAGCACCTCCAACTCCGCTGCCCCGTATGTGAGTCGTACGGTCGTCCTGGCGCGGCCCGCGTGGCGCGCGACGTTCGTCAGGGCCTCCTGCACGATGCGGTACGCGGCCCGGTCGACGGCGTCGGGCAGGGGGCGCTCCTGCCCGCCGACGCTCACCGACGTGGCGAGACCGGCGGCGTCGGCGCGCTCCACCAGCTCGGGCAGACGGTCGAGTCCTGTGCCCGGCGGTACGACGTCGGTGCGCAGGACCTCCAGCGTGGCGCGGAGTTCGCGCATGGCCTCGCCGCTCGCCTCCTGGATGGCGAGCAGCGCCTCCGGCACCTCTTCGCCGCGCTTGTTCGCCAGGTGGACGGCGACGCCCGCCTGGAGCTTGACGATGGAGATGCTGTGGGTGAGGGAGTCGTGCAACTCCCGTGCGATGCGCAGCCGTTCCTCGCCCGCGCGGCGCAGGGCGGCTTCCTCGCGGGTGCGTTCGGCCTCGGCGGCGCGCTCCTCGGTCTGCCGGAGGTAGGCCTGCCAGTTCTTGTCGATGAGGCCGGTCACCCCTGCGCAGAGGAACCAGCCGTGCAGGAGGAGGGTCCGCTCCAGGCCGCTCTCGGACGGGCTCGCCGCGAAGAACCCGACGAGGAAGACCACGCCGAGTCCGCCGGCCGCCGCCCGATGGCCCTGGCGGGTCACCGCGTGCACTCCGGCGACGACGGGGAAGGCGGCGGAGGTGCCGGGCTGGGAGTGGACGACGTATCCGAGCATGCAGGCGGCGGTGAGGGCGAGAACGAGGACGGGTGCTCTGCGGTGGGCCGCGAGGGCGAGGGAGCCGGTGAGGACGAGGGCCAGGTCGAGGGCGTCGGGGCCGGGGGCCGGGCGGGCGAGCGCGGCGGCAAGGACGGCGACGCAGACGATGCAGGCGAGGACGGCGTCCCGGGCGGGGGCGGGCCAGTGGGCCGGGGCGGACCAGCGGGCGGGGGCGGGCCACCGGGCGGAGGCGGACCACCGGGCGGGGTGGTCCCATCTGCTGGTCATGACGCTGACTCCCTGCCCCTGCCGGTGCCGGTATCTCTACCGCTGCCACTGCTCGAACCCTGCCGCGCCGCCGGGGCCGGGCGGGCCCTCCGGGAGTCCCCCCGGCCCAAGCGGCTGCTCGCTTGCGCGCCCCTCCCCGAGGCAACCTAGACCGATCATGCCGGGTGCCGCCTCCTCCCCTCGTACCGGAGTTGCACTACTCCACCCGAAGTAGGCGGTCGCCCGGCCGAGTTGGCGGGAGCAGCCGGAAGAGCCTTCGGCCGTACGACGACCCCGGCCCCCTCCCCGACGAGCATCGAGGGCATGACGAACACACCTTTCCGCTTCACCTCGCCCGCAGCCCCCTCCTCTGCCACCGGCACGACCGCCGCCGTCTACCGGCAGGTGCTGGACGACTTCGGCGTCCCGTACCCGCCCACCTTCGTCGTCCTCTCCCCCTCCCCCGAACTGCTCACCTCCTTCTGGGCGTTGATGCGCGAAGCACTGCTCGCCGGGGAGGCCGGGCACACCGAGAAGGAGCTGGTCGCCACCGGTGTCTCCCTCGCCAACGGCTGCGGCTTCTGCACCAACGCCCACCTCTTCCTCCTCCACGCGAACGGCGAGCACGCCCTCGCCCGCCGCATCGACGAGGGCCGCACCCCCGACGACCCCGCGCACGCCCAACTCCTCGGCTGGGGAAGGGACATCGGCAGCAAGCCGCCCTTTCCCGCCGACCACCCCCACGCCGAGGAGTTCATCGGCAGCGCGCTCGCCTTCCACTTCATGAACCGCGTCGCGGACACCCTCCTGGCTCCCCAGGAGCGCGACTCCGACGCCCGCCGGCTCCGCCTGCTGGACTCCGACGCAGGACGGCACATCAGCGCGGTCGCCCGCCGCACCCTGACGCCCGCCGCGAGCCTGCCCCTGCTGCGCAGCTCGGGCGAGGCCCCGCCGTGGGCGGCGCCCGGTTCGCCGGTCGCCGTCGCGTACGGGGCGCTGCGAGCCGCGGGCGAGCTGGGTGCGGGGCTGCTGGCCGAGGACGACGCCGCGTACGTCCGCAAGGCGGTGGCCGACTGGGACGGCCGCGCCCACCTCTCCCCCACGGACCCCGCGCTGCCCTCCCGCGAGGACCGGCCCGGCGCCCGGATCGCCCTGCTCGCGGCGCTCGCCCCGCACCACCTGACCGCCGAGGACGTACGGGCCTGGCTGGCGCCGCCGTTCAGCGAGCACTGCCTGCTGCACCTGGTGGCGTTCGGCGCGATGGCCGCCACCGAACGCCAGGCGGAGCGCGCGGCAGCGGCACTGCACTGACGCAGACGCAGACGCAGACGCAGACGAGGCGTCAGCTCTCGCCGTGCCACGACCCCCAGAGTGCCGCGTACGCCCCGCCCCCGGCCACGAGGTCCTCGTGGGAGCCGAGTTCGGTGATGCGGCCGCCGTCCATCACGGCGATCCGGTCGGCGTCGTGCGCGGTGTGCAGCCGGTGCGCGATGGCGATCACGGTGCGTCCTTCCAGCACGGCGGCGAGGGCGCGTTCCGTGTGCCGCGCGGTCCCGGGGTCGAGCAGCGCGGTGGCCTCGTCCAGGATCAGAGTGTGCGGGTCGGCCAACACCACGCGGGACAGGGCGAGTTGTTGCGCCTGGGAGCCGTCGAGGTGGTGGCCGCCCGCGCCCAGTTCGGTGTCCAGGCCGTCCGGCAGTTCGTCGGCCCAGTCGGCGCCGACGGCCGCCAGGGCGGCGTGGAGTTCGGTGTCGGTGGCCGTCCCGGCCGCGATCAGCAGGTTGTCGCGGACCGTGCCGAGGAAGACGTGGTGCTCCTGGGTGATCAGGACCACCTGGCGGCGCAGCACGTCGGGGCCGAGGTCGCGGATCGGGACCCCGCCGACGGTGACGGTCCCCCGGCGGGGCGCGTCGATGCCCGCGAGCAGTCTGCCCAGGGTGGACTTGCCCGCGCCGGACGGCCCGACGACCGCGAGCCGTTCGCCCGCGCGCACGGTCAGGTCGATGCCGTGCAGCACGTCGGCCCCGCCGTCGTACGCGTGGCGCACGCCCGTGACCTCGATGCGGTCGTCGGCGGGGGTACGGGTGGTGCCCTCGGGCGCCGGGGGCAGCTGCCCGAGTCCCTCGACCCGGGCGAAGGAGGCGCTGCTGCTCTGGAGCTGTTCCAGGCGCTGGAGGATGGTGTCCAGCGGGGCGGACAGCTGCCGCAGGTACGCCGCGCAGGCGACCACCGCGCCCAGGCTCACCGCGTCGTGGGCGAGCAGCACGCCGCCGATGGCCAGCACGCCGACGACGGGGACGACGTACGACACGTCCACGGACGGCAGCAGCACGGTCCGCAGGTACAGGGTGCGCATGCGGGTGCGCCCGCACTCCTCGATCGCCTTCCCGCAGGCGTCGACGCGGCGCTGCTGGAGTCCGTACGCCTCGACCGTGCGCGCGGCGGACGCGGTGGCGGCCAGGAGCTCCGCGAGCGCGGAGTTGGCGGCGCCCTCGGCGAGGTAGGCGCTGCGGGCCCGGCGCAGGTACCAACGGCTGGGGAGGTAGATGCCGCTCAGGCCGACCACCGCGCACAGGCCCAGCAGCGGGTCGACGAGGAAGACCGCGCCGAGGACCAGCAGGGCGTGCACGGTGGCGATCAGGACGTCGGGGCCGATGTCGCGCAGGGTGACGGCGACGGACGCGACGTCGTTGCTGCCCCGGTTGGTCACGTCGCCGGTTCCGGCGCGCTCCACGACGGAGGACGGCAGCGCGAGGACCCGGTCGACGAACCGTTCCCGTACGCGGGCCGAGGTCCGCTCGCCGAAGCGGTCGCCCGCGAGCCGGGCGTACCGGGTGAGCAGGAGCTGTGCGAGCGCGCACCCGCCCATGGCGAGCGCGAGCCCGTCGACTGCGGAGGCACCGGCGCCCGCGTCGATGACGTCCACGATCCGGCCGAGCAGCCAGGGCCCGGCGAGCCCGGCGACGACGGCCAGCGCGTTGAGGCCGACGAGCGTGAGGAAGGCCCGCAGGTCGAGCCGGATCAGCTCGCGCGCCGCTCGGCGCAGGTGGGCGGCATCGGCGACGGGCAGCTGCCCGCTCGTTTCGTACGAGGACGGGTCGTGCGGGGTTGGGGCGTGCGGGGCCGGATCCTGCGGGGCCGAGTCCTGCGTCGGGTCGTGCAGGGCCGAGTCCCGCGGGGCCGAGTCCTGCGTCGGGTCGTGCGAGGTGGAACCGTGCAGGGTCGGCCCCTGCGAGGACGGGCCCAGCGAGGACGGACCCTGCGAGGCCCGGTCGTGCGCGGTCGGGCCGTGCGGAGCCGAGCCGTGCGGGGCCGGACCGTGCGGAGCCGAGCCGTGCGGGGTGGAACCGTGCAGGGTCGGCCCCTGCGAGGACGGGCCCAGCGAGGACGGACCCTGCGGGGCCGGGTCGTGCGCGGTCGGACTGTGCGGGGCCGAGCCGCGCGGGGCCGGGCCGTGCGGGGCCGGGCCATGCGGAGCCGAGCCGTGCGGAGCCGAGCCGTGCGGAGCCGGGTCGTGCGCAGTCGGACCGTGCGGGGTCGAGCCGTGCGGGGTCGGAGTGCTCATCGGGTTGTCTCCTGGGCGGTGCGGTCGCCGGAGTGGGCCGTCGGTTCTGGCACGGCCGGTGTGTCGTCTTCGCCGCGCGCGACCAGTCGCCGGTAGTCGGGGCTGGTGTCCAGGAGTTCCCGGTGGGTTCCGGTCGCGGCCACCCGTCCCGCGACGAGGTGGTGGACGGTGTCGGCCCGGTCCAGCACGACCGGCGACGTGGTGGTGACGACGGTGGTACGGCCCGTACGGGCGGCCCGCAGCCCTGCCGCGACGGCCGCCTCGGTGTGCGCGTCGAGCGCCGAGGTCGGCTCGACCGCCAGCAGCACCTCGGGGTCGGCAAGCAGTGCCCGCACCAGGCGGACGCGCTGCCGCTGGCCGCCGGAGAGGCTGCGGCCCTGCGCGTCGACGGGTGTGTCGAGCCCGTCGCGCAGGCCGCGCACGATGTCGTCGGCGACGGCTGCCCGGAAGGCGCGGACGAGGTCCGCCTCGCTCCGGTCGTGGCGTCCCGCGACCACCTCGCGCAGGGTTCCGGCGAAGAGGTCGGCCTCGTTGTCGGCGAGCAGGAGGCGGGCGCGGACCTGTTCCAGGGCGATCGCGTCGAGCCGGGTGCCGCCCCAGGTCGCATCGGACGCGGTGAACCGGCCGAGGCGCTCGACCACGTCGGCGGTCTCCGCGGCCCGGGCGCCGACCAGCGCGGTCAGTTCGCCGGGGCGCACCGAGACGCCCGACGCCGGGTCGTGCAGGTCCGAAGGACCCTGCGGCGCGGGCGCGCCCGCCGAGGGGTCGGCCCGGTCGGGCTCCAGGTCGAGGAAGCGCAGCAGCCGCCGTGCGCCGACCAGTCCGCGGCTGAGGTCGGAGCCGCCCTCGATGAAGAACGACACCGGGATCGCCAGCACCGCCACATACCCGTACACGGCGACCAACTCGCCCACTGTGAGCGTGCCCTCGGCGGCCATCCGGGCGGCGAGCCAGGTGACCACCGCGAGGAACAGCACGGGCAGCCCGGCCCCGAGGGCGCTGATCCAACTGGTGACGGAAGCCACCGCGTAACCCTGTTCCTTCAGCGTCCGCGAGTCGCGACGGTAGCGCTCGGCGTAGACCTCCTTGCCGCCGAGCCCGGCCAGGACCCGCAGCCCTCCGACGATGTCGCCGAACCGGGCGGCGAGCGCGCCCTGTTGCTCGCGGTAGGGGGCCTGGACCCCTTGGAGGCGGCCCAGCAGCGGGCCGAGCACCAGCGCGATCAGCGGTACGCCGACGAGGACGACGACGGCGAGCTGCCAGGCGACGGAGAACAGGTATCCGGCCACGACCACGCAGGCGACCGCCGCCCCGACGCCGGGGCCGGTGATGGTCAGGACGTTCGCCATCGCGGCGGCGTCGCCGAACCCGATGGTGACCACCTCGCCCGCCCCCACCCGGCGGGGCAGCGCGGCCCCGAGCCGGGTGGTGTGGGCGACCACGATGCGTGCCGTGCGGAAGACGGCGTCGAGCCGGACCCGGGTCATGGTGCGGTGGCGCATGATGGCCAGGTAGGCGTTGAGCATCCCGACGCCGAGCAGCACCGCGCACCACAGGGCGAGTTGTCCGCCGTCCCCCGGTGCCAGGCCGTCGTCGACGGCGCGGGCGAGCGCGTAGGGCGGCAGCGTCAGGCCGACCATCCAGGCACTGCCCCAGGCCGCTCCGGCGGCGCACCGGCCGCGCTGCCGCACGACCAGCCACCACAGGTACCGCCCTGGTCCGCGCCGGTCCGGAGTGCCCCCGGACATGGATACGGCGCCCCCGCCGGTGGATGCATGGTTCATCCACCGACCCTATCGGGCAGCTCAGGGGGCAACTTCACCCGGCGTACAGGCGGCGCAGCCAGCGGGCGCGGCCGGGCGGGGCCGGGGTGAAGCCGACCCTTCGGTGCAGGGTGCGGTAGTTGTCGAAGGCGAGGAAGTCTCCGGCGCCGAGGACCAGGCTCTCGTACGGGGCGTCGGCGAGGAGTTCGGTGAAGCGGGCCAGCGGGGTGACACCGGCGGGGCCGGTGGCGGTGGTGTGGCCCCGGTCGAAGCGCACCCGGCCGGCCGCGTCGAGCAGCGGGACGCCGGTCCGGGCCTCTCCGGCGCGGTTGGAGTCCGGGGCGGTGACGTCGTAGAGGGGTTCGGCCAGGGCGGCCCGCAGGTCGGGGTCGAGGGTCTGCTCCAGGTAGGGCAACGGCATGACGTCGGTGGGGACGGCCTCCTCGTTGCGGATGCCGGTGAAGGTCAGGTAGCGGGGGACGTAGGGGCGCGGGTCGGAGCCGGGCTCGCCGAAGTCGAGGTGCGGGTTGTCGGTGTGCCAGAAGAACTCGGTGTCGGCGCCCCAGGAGCTGGTGGTGCCGGTGGCCGTGGGGGTCGGCACGACGTTGCGCATCAGGTGGCCGGCGTTCTCGTACTCGACGGCGTACGGTGCCAGGCCCATCAGCTGGACGATGCCCATGTGCAGCGCGTTCAGCAGGGACAGTTCCCGTTCCGCGCACCAGCCGGCGGTCGGAGAGGACGGCCAGTGCGCCTGGCGGGGCAGGTTGCGCAGGACGACGACGGGGGCGCCCGAGCGGGGGAAGCCGCGGAGTTCGCCGATCAGCGCGCCGGAGACCGAAGAGGCCAGCGCCTCGGCGCCGATCCGGGCGAGGATGCCCGGCTCGCGGTCCGGGTCCAGACCGTCGGGCGGCAGCGCGGCGGCGATCCGCTCACCGGCCCGGGCCGACTCGGTGTCGGCGAGCTCCAGTTCGACGACCGGTCTCAAGGCGGTCGCGCTCAGGGCTGAGGACATGTGGGTTTTCTCCCTGTTGATCGGATCGAAGGGTGTCGGTCGACGTGCCGGTGGGGCTGTTGGGGGGTGTGGGATGACGTAGCTGTTGGGGGGGGTGTCAGATGACGTACCGGAGGGCCAGCGAGACGAACAGGACGGACATGGAGGCGACGAGCGTCCTGCGGACGACCTTCGCGCCGCCCTTCAGCGCGGTCTTGCTGCCGATCCAGTTGCCCGCGATGTTCGCGAGGAGCATGGGGATGCCGATCAGCCACAGGATGTGACCGGAGATCACGAAGGCGACCAGTGCGCCCACGTTCGAGGCCAGGTTGAAGACCTTGGAGGTGGCCGAGGACTCCAACAGGCCCATGCGCAGGACGAGATGGAAGCCGAGGATCAGCATCGAGCCGGTGCCGGGGCCGAAGAAGCCGTCGTAGAAGCCGATGCCGAAGCAGAGCAGCGGCGCCCACAACCACAGCGTCAGGCCGTGCAGTTCCTGGAGGCTCTCGGCGTGCCGGTTGCGCTTGGGCAGCAGGGTGAGCAGCAGGCCGAACGGGATGAGGAAGGTGACGATCTTCCCGATCGTCTGGGCGTCGAAGGCGAGGATCACCTTGGCGCCGATGAAGGCTCCGGCGAGCGCGAACACGACGCCCGCGCCGACCAGCTTCCAGACGACCTTCTTGCTGCGGGCGAAGTTCCACAGTGCGGCGAGCGTGCCCACCGTGGAGACGTACTTCTCGGTGCCGAGGGCGAGTTGCGGCGAGTACCCGGCGAACAGCACGGCGGGTACGAGGATCAGTGCGCCGCCGCCGGCGATGCTGTCGATGAACCCGGCGACGAAGGCCGCGAGGGTGAGCAGCCCTATTTCCATGGGGTGTCCTGACGTGGATGGGGGAGGTGGGTCACGACTGTCTGTGGACCTTGTGCTGGGCGGCCTGGGCGCGCGGGCGGACCACGAGCAGGTCGATGTTCACGTGCGGCGGGCGGGTCACGGACCAGCCGATGGTGTCCGCGACGTCGTCGGCGGTGAGCGGGCCGGGGACTCCCGCGTAGACGGCGGCCGCCTTGTCGGCGTCGCCGCGGAAGCGGTTCACGGCGAATTCGTCGGTACGGACCATGCCGGGGGCTATCTCCAGGACCCGCACCGGGGTGCCGCACAGCTCCAGGCGCAGGGTGGCGGCGAGGGCGTGCGTGCCGTGCTTGGCGGCGACGTAACCGCCGCCGCCCTCGTACGCGGCGAACGCCGCCGTCGACGACAGCAGGACGACCGTGCCTTCGGCGGCGGTCAGCGCGGGCAGCAGCGCCTGGGTGACCTGGAGCGCGCCGAGGACGTTGACCTCGAACATGGTCCGCCAGTCGGCCGGGTCGGCGTCGGCGACGGGCTCCGCGCCGACGGCCCCGCCCGCGTTGTTCACCACGACGTCGACCCGGTCCAGGGTGGCGGCAAACTGCCGGACGGCGTCCCGGTCGGTGACGTCGAGGGGGTGGACGGTGGCACTGCCGCCGGCCGCCCCGATCTCCTTGGCGACGTGTTCCAGACGGTCGGCGCGGCGGCCGGTGAGGACCACGTGGTGGCCTTCGGCGGCCAGGCGGCGCGCGGTGGCGGCACCGATGCCGCTACCGGCACCGGTGACCACGGCGACGGGGGTGGTGCTGGACATGAGGGGCTCCTGAGCAGGCGGAAGGGCGGTCGGTTCGCCGGACGGACCGGACGGAGGGGCGGGCGGTCCGCCGAGCGGAGAGGCGGTCGGTTCGCCGACCGGAGGGGCGGTCAGGTCGCCGAGTCGACGACGAACACCTTGCGAAGGGTCTCGGTGACCTCCCAGACCGTCCGGTCACCCGTGCGGAAGGCGGCGACGGTGCCGGGCGAGAGGTCCAGTTCCGGGCCGTCCCCGACGCGGACGCGGGCGTGGCCGCGCAGCACGACGAGGGTCTCGTTGCGGGGGAAGTTCCAGGTGAAGCGTCCCGGCTCGCACTCCCAGACGCCGCGTACGACGGCCCGGTCCGCGGCGGCCCACAGCACGGCGGTGCTCATCCGCGGGTCGCCGTCCAGGACGTCTCCGGGGAAGCCGCCGGAGTCGGGGGTGAGGTCGACGTCCTCGACGGGGACGGCGAAGGGAACAGTGGTCATGTCAGGTGCTCCTGAGGGGCGTTGGGCTTGTACGGCCGGAGGCCGGGCGGGCAGGTCGAGGGGGGCGGTTCACAACGCGTGCGGTACCGGCGCGGTTCTCAACGCGTGCGGTACCGGCGCGGTTCTCAACACGTGCGGTACCGGCGCGGTTCTCAACGCGTGCGGTACCGGCGCGGTTCACGCCGCGAGCGGTACCCGCAGCGGCGGGGACACCGCCGCCACCGATTCCTCCAGGAGGGTCAGCCCCTCCTCCAGTTCGGCGTCCGACACGGTCAGCGGCGGCAGGAGCTTGACCACCTCGCCCCGGGCGCCGGACGTCTCCACCAGCAGGCCGCGCTCGAAGGCCGCCCGGCTGACCCGGCCCGCCGTCGCCGGGTCGTCGAACTCCACGCCCCACACCAGGCCCCGGCCGCGGACCCGGGCGCCGGGCAGTTCCCGCAGCCGGTCCGCGATCTGCTCGGCGCGCCGCAGGGTGCGCTGCTCCAGGAGGTCGTTCTGCCAGAACTCGCGCAGGGCCGCGGCCGCGGTGACGAAGGCCAGGTTGTGGCCGCGGAAGGTGCCGTTGTGCTCGCCGGGTGCCCACACGTCCAGTTCGGGGCGGAACAGGGTGAGGGCGAGCGGAAGACCGTAACCGCTGAGTGCCTTGGACAGGCAGACGATGTCCGGTACCACTCCCGAGGCCTCGAAGCTGAAGAAGCCGCCGGTGCGCCCGCAGCCCATCTGTACGTCGTCGACGATGAGCAGCATGTCGTGGCGGCGGCAGACCCGGGCCAGTGCGCGCAGCCACTGGTCGGACGCCACCTGGACGCCGCCCTCGCCCTGCACCGTTTCGACGATCACCGCGGCGGGCCGGTCCAGGCCGCTGTTCTTGCTGGTCAGCATAGCGTCAAGGAGCGCCGGCCCGTTGACCGTACCGCCCGCGAACCCGTCGTAGGGCAGCCGGTGGACCTGGCCGAGCGCCACCCCGGCACCGGCGCGCTTGGCCTCGTTGCCGGTGACCGCGAGGGAGCCCAGCGACATGCCGTGGAAGGCACCGGTGAACGCCACCACGGTCTGCCGTCCGGTGACCTTGCGGGCCAGCTTCAGCGCCGCCTCCACGGCGTTGGTGCCGGTCGGTCCGGGGAACTGCACCCGGTAGTCCAGGCCGCGCGGCGCGAGGACGCAGCTCTGCAGGGCGCGCAGGAAGTCGGTGCGGGCGGCGGTGAACAGGTCGAGGCTGTGGGTGATCCCGTCGTCCTCCAGGTAGGCGAGGAGCGCCTTCTTCAACGGGGCCGGGTTGTGGCCGTAGTTGAGGGTGCCCGCCCCCGCGAAGAAGTCCAGGTAGGAGCGTCCGTGCGCGTCGGTCGTCCGCGAGCCGCGGGCGTGGGTGAACAGCGTGGGCCAGTCGCGGCTGTAACTGCGTACTTCCGATTCCGGCGCGACGTCCGGGTCCTGCGGGTGCATGGTCTCTCCAGGGAGCTTCGGTTCAGGCCGCGAGCGGGAGCGGGGAGCCGGTGGCGGCCGGGGCGGCGGGCTCGCGCAGGGCACCGGCGAGGGTGGCGGCGCGCAGCGACAGCAGGCTGAAGGAGCCCGCGTCGCCGATGCCGTGCGTGGACTCGCACAGGCCGTTGAGGAACAGCGGCGGGGTGACGGTGGCGTCCACCGGCTCGGCCAGGTAGTCGGCGCGGACCCGCAGATGGCCGTCGGCGTCGTAGGCGAACCGGTCGGCGAGAGCGGCCACCGCACGCGGGAAGCGGTCCTGCCGTTCGCCGGGGCCCAGGTCGCGGAACCCGGTGGCCAGGACGACCAGGTCGGCGTGGTCCTCCTCCGTCTCGCCGGTCACCGTCTCCCGGGCGGCGAGGCGCACCCCGTCGGGGCCGGGCTGCACGTCGGTGAGCTGCCGGTTGCCGCGGATGCGGATGCGCGGGTCGCCGTCGAGGCGCTGCTCGTACATCTTCACGTACAGCTCGCGCAGTACGTCGCCGTCGGCCGCCGCGTAGTTCGTCGGGCGCATGTAGGCGTCGAGGGTGCGCTTGGCGTCGCGCGAGGCCCGGTGGTAGTACGCGGTGAACTGCGGGAAGTAACCCTCCTCGCTGAACGGGCTGGTGTCCTTCTCGCGCAGCGCGTACGACCGCGCCCACACGGTGATCTGCGCGTCGGGGAAGCGGTGCGAGAGGTCCAGGGTCAGCTCGACCGCGCTCTGGCTGCCGCCGACGACCGCGATCCGGCGCGGCGTCCCGGGCAGGGCGTCCAGAGTGGGCAGGAAGCGGGTGAGGTGGCAGACGCGCGGGTCGTCCACCGTGTCGAAGGGGGCCGGGATGTAGGGGGTGCGGCCGGTGCCGACGACGAGGGTCCGGGCGTACCGCTGCCGTCCGCGCGCGTCGGTGACCCGGTGGAGGGGGCCGTCCGCGCCCGGCACGACCTCCACCTCGGTGACCCGGGTGCCGTATTCCACCCGGTCGGCGAAATGTCCGGCGACCCAGTCGATGTACTGGGCGTATTCCTTGCGCAGAGGGAATTCCGTCGGCAGATTGAGATGGTCGAGGAGCCGGCCGTTCTCGAAGAGGAAATTGATGAAGCTGTAGCGGCTGCGCGGATTGCGCAGGGAGACGAGATCGCGCACCGGGTGGTTCTGAATGTCGGAGCCCGGCAGCATCATTCCGCTCTGCCACGGGGTGTGCGCCGCGGAGGATTCCAGGAACAGCGCGTCGAGGCCCGTGTTCTCCTCTTCCAGCGCAATGGCCAGTGCCAGGTTCGCGGGTCCGAATCCGATGCCGATGACGTCGTGAATGCGGTGGTCGCTCAGGGGGTCGAGCGGGGTGCTGCTCGGGTCGTGCAGGGCGTTGCTGCTCATATCGATTCCTCGGTGGGGGCGGGAGATGCGGGGGTGGTGCCGGACGGCAGGAAGGTCCATGCCGTCTCGCGCTCCGGTACGGCGGGCAGGCCCAGCCAGCGCTGCACCCGCTCGGCGAGGCCCGGCAGCACCGGCCAGGCGAGCGCGGCGAACACCTTCGCGGCCAGGTACTCCAGGGCGAGGCTGGTGCGGATCTCCTCGGCCTGCGAGCGGAGGTGGCGCAGTGGCTCCTCGGTGGCTCGGAACTCCTCGGCGCGCGCCACCAGTGCGTCGAGCAGCCGGACGTAACCGCGCGCGGAGAACGCGGCGGGCAGCAGCAGGCCGTCGAGTTGCTGCGTCACGGACTGCAGGGAGCGGTAGAACTCGCGCTGCGCGTCCGTCCACGCGCCGGTGCCGGGCACCTGCGGCCCGTGCCGCTCGGCCAGCGCGGCGAATCCGCCCAGCCAGGCGTGGGCCGCCCGGTACAGCGGGTCGTCGCCGCAGGCTTCGGCGGTGGCCCGGGACACGGTGGTCTCGCGGCCCTCGGGCGCGGTCCGCAGCAGGGCCAGCCGGACGGCGTCCGGGTCGGCTCCGGCGAGTGCGTCGTCGGCCCACACCGCGTGGCCGCGGCTGGTGGAGAACTTGGCGCCGTCCAGGTGCAGGAACCTGTTGGTCACGTACGACGTCGGCAGGTACTCCTCGGTGCTGGTGGCGAAGGCCAGCGCGGGCAGCAGCACGGCGTAGTAGAAGCCGTTGTCCAGGCCGAGGAAGAGCGCGGTGTCGGCCGGTCCGTGCTCCTGGGTCTCGGTGCGGTTCGCGTCCAGGAAGGTCAGCGCCAGGTCCGCCCACGCGTCCAGGCGCTGCGCCGGGTCGTCCCCGACGGGCACGCCCCAGGTGGTGGTGCGGGTGAGCCGGTAGGGCGGCAGGCCGAGCGGGTCGTCGAGCAGGCGCTCCACGACGTCCCGCAGGTCGGGCGAGAGGGTGGTGCGGGTCAGGAAGGCGCGCAGTTGTCCGGTGTACTGCCCGAGGTCCAGCCACAGGCCGGTCTCCTCGCGTTCGACGGCCGCGCCGCCGCAGATCCGGCAGCGTACGTCCACCAGCTCCCGGGCCTGGTTGGGGCGGGCGCAGGCCTCGCAGATCTCGCCGTCGCTGCTCGCGTGGCAGCTGGGGCAGGTGCCTCGGGCGAAGGCCTGGAACAGGCTGAGGTCGCAGTCGGCGCAGTACGCGGTGGGCTCGGTGCGCACCCGGACCGCCGGGGAGGCGGCCAGCCGGTCGAACCAGTCCCGGATGCGGTGTGCGTGCTGCGGGTCGGTGCCGGGCCGCACGGTGCGGGCCAGGTCGACCCCGGCCGCGCGCAGGGTGCGTACGATCCGGTCGCCCTGCTCGCCCGACACGGCGGCGGGGGTGCTGCCGGTGAGGCGGGCCGCTGCGGCGACGTAGGACTGGTGGTCGTCGGTGCCGGTGACGTACCGCGCGGGACGTCCCGCCGAGCGCAGGGCACGGGCGAACAGGTCCGCGCGGACGTACGGTCCGGCCAGGTGGCCCAGGTGCAGTCCGCCGTTGGGGGTGGGCGGCGGGCAGAACACCCGCACGGACTGGGGCAGTTGACCGCGCGGGTGAAGCTCGTCCAGGGCCGTGGCGGCGGCCTGCGGGTTGTCCCAGTAGACCGAGATCAGGTCGAAGGGCTCGTCGGATTCGTTGCGGATCTCGTGGAAGGTGAACGGCGTCAGATAAACGGCCTCTCCCTTTCCCAGAGTGCGTTCCTCGTCGCCGATTCTCACCACGGCCTCGCCCTCCAGGACGAAGAAGACTTCTCCGTCCTGGTGGGAATGCCGCTTCGAGGTACTGCGGGCCGGAACACTGCCGAAGACCGAACCGAAGGGAAGACCGGGAATGTCTTCGCCGCTCAGCAGGGATTGCAGATTCATCTCGTAGGACCAGGTCATCAGGTCCCGGTCGAACCGTCGCGTCATCACTCGCCGAGCATGACCGCACGACGGTCCTGCGGAGAAGGCGAACGGGGCGGCCAAATGCTGCCGTGACCACTGGCGGACAGCTCGCGGGCCGTGCGGCCCAATGGCCGACTGGCATCGTGAGGGCGGTTCTTCACCGTACGAAAGGGGCCCCATGAGCGACCGTCACAGGACTGACCCGCGTTCGGGTGAACGGAAGTTGAGTGACCGTCAGGTGAGTGATGCGCAGTCGGGGGCGCCGATCCGCCGCCTGACCCCGGACGACATACCGGGATGCGTCGCCCTGGCCGTCGACCGGGGCTGGCCCGCCGAGCCGCGCCGCTGGGCGCTGCTGCTGGACATCGCGGAGGGCTGGGGCATCACCGCCCCCGACGGCTCGTTGATCGCGGCGGTGGTCCTCACCCGGCACGGCCGGGTCGGCGCCGTCGGCATGATGCTCGTGTCCTCTGCCCACGAGCGGCGCGGCCTCGGCCGTCGCCTGATGGAGCATCTGCTGTGCGCGGCACGGGAGTTGGACAGCGTGTTCCTGTACGCGACACCCGCCGGGCGCCCGCTGTACGAGCGGCTGGGCTTCCGGGCGGTGCATGAAGTGGCCACCCACAGAGGCCGGTTCTCCCCCGGGCCACAGGCCCACGGTGTCGAGACCGTGCCGCTGCCGCCCGACGCCGTGGGCGAACTGCGCGCCGTGGATCTCCCGGTCCTCGGCTTCGACCGGGCCCGGCTGCTCATGGCGCTCCCGGACTTCGCCGAGAGCGTGCGTGTCGTCCGGGACCCCCGCCACGGTCATGTCGTCGCGTACGCCGCCGCCTGGGCCAACGCGGGCCGTCTGGCCATCGGCCCGGTCCTCGCCCCCGACCTGCCCACCGCGCGGGCACTGGTCACCGATCTGGCCGCGGGCGAGTCCCGGCCGATCCGGCTGGAGTGCCCCCTGGGCACCGGGACGACACTCCGGGACTGGGCCGTGGCACGCGGCCTCGTGGAGGCCGACCGCTGCACGGTGATGGTGCGGGGCCGTGACCTGCCGACCGACACCGCGCGCATGGTCGCGCCGTTCATGCAGACGGTGGGGTGAACCGCCGATGACCTGCCACATCGCCGTGATCGGCACCGGGCCGCGCGGCCTGGCCGTGCTCGAACGCCTCGCGGTCCGGCTGGCCGAACGGCCCGCCGCAACCCCCCGTACCGAGATCCGCGCCTACGACGACCACGTTCCCGGCCCCGGCCGGATCTGGCGGCCCGACCAGTCCCCGCTGCTGCTGATGAACACCCCGGCGGGCGACGTCACCCTGTTCTCCGGTCCGGCCGACGGCGGCCCCGCCCGCCCCGGCGCCGGACCGACCCTCGCCGAGTGGTGGCAGGCCGAGGAACCCGGCGTCGGCGGGCCCGCTGCGTACGCGCCGCGCGCCCTGTACGGGCGGTACCTGGAGTTCGTACGGGACGCGGTCCACCGGCACCTGCCCGACGGCGTCGAGCTGCACGCGGTACGTGCCCGGGTCGAGCGTCTGCGTCGGGCCCCCGGCGGCGGCTGGACGCTGCGCCTGGCCGACGGCGGCCGGTACACCGCGGACCAGGTGCTGCTGAGCACCGGGCACAGCCGTCCCCGCCCCGGCCGCACCGCGCGCGAGCATGCCGCCTTCGCGGCCGCGCACGGGCTGGCGTACGTCCCGGCCGACTCGGCCGCCGACATGGCGCTGGACACGGTCGCGGCAGGTGCGCCGGTCGGCGTGATCGGGCTGGGGATGGCCTTCTACGACGTGATGACGCTGCTCACCGAGGGCCGCGGCGGACGTTTCGTCCCGGACGGGGGCGGGTCTCTGCGCTATGTGCCCGGCGGGCACGAGCCGTTGCTGGTCGCCGGGTCCCGCAGCGGGGTGCCGATGCCCGCGCGCGGCGTGCACCAGAAGCGGCCCGACTACGTCTACCGGCCGAGGCTGTTCACCCTCGACCGGGTGACCGCGCTGCGGGCGCACGGCCAAGTCGACTTCGACCGCGATCTGCTGCCCTGGCTGCGGGCCGAACTGGGACTGGTGCACCACGCCACCGCCCTCGGCGGTGACGCCCGCTTCACCGAGGCCGCGGTGCGCGCCGCACTCGCGGCCCCCGGTGCGCCCGATCTCGCCGTCGCCCACGAAGCCGTACGACACGGGCTCGACGGTGCCGAGCCCGTCGACCTCACCGCCTGGGCGCGCCCCTTCGCCGACGCCCGGTTCGCCGACCGGCACGCCTACGGGCAGGCGCTCAGCGCCCATCTGGCGCAGGACCTGGCACGGTCGGCGCGCGGAAACGTCGAGGACCCGGTGAAGGCGGCCGTCGAGCTGCTGAGGGTGGTGCGCGGGGTGCTGCGCGCCGCCGTGGACGGCTCCGGGCTGACCCCGCGCTCCCACCAGGAGGACTTCCTGGGCCGCTTCGCCCCCGTGTGCGCCCAACTGTCCAGCGGGCCGCCGGTGTTCCGGGTCCAGCAGGTGCAAGCGCTGCTGCGGGCCGGGGTGTTGTGCGTCCCGGGGCCCGGCACCCGGTTCGGCACCGACCCGGACGCCCGTTGCTTCACCGCCTGGTCGCCCCGGGTCGACGAGGCGCCGGTGCGGCTGGCCGGACTGATCGACGCCCGGGTGCCCGCCCCCGACGTCCGGCGGGACGCCTCGCCGCTCGTCCGGGACCTGTACGCGCGCTCCGTGCTCACCAGTTACACCAACGGCGGCTTCGACACCGGAGGGGTGGCCGTCGTCGGTGCGGACTGCCGCCCGGTCGACGCGCACGGCGCGACCGTACCCGGCCTGTACGTGGCCGGCATCCCGCTGGAGGGTCCGCGCTGGTTCACCCAGGTCGGCAGCGGCCGGGCGGGCGCGGTGTGGAGCGACTTCACCCGGGACGCCGACGCGGTGGCCCGGTCGCTCGCCGAGGCCGTTTCCGCCCGGTCCGCCCGGTCCGCCCCGGTGGCCGCGTAGGCAGCGTGCGGTCAGGGCCGTTTGCGGTCACCCCACCGCGTGGACAGGCCCCGCCCACCGTCCGCAGGATCAAGAACACCCCCGAATCACCCCGATCGGCAACGTCAGGATGGAGCAGGAGAGTTGAGCAACACGGAGTTCGACCAGCACGTGGCGGAGCAGCCCGATGTCGTCGAGGGGCTCCTCGGCCTCACCGGCCTGCCCCGGCTCGACCCCGACCGCCCCCTCGTCCTGGCGGGCATCGGCACCTCGCTGCACGCCTGCCGGATCGCCGCGACCTGGACCCGGCGGCTGACCGGCGGCCGGGTCAGGCCGGTCGCCCTGGACGCCCACGACCTCGCCCTCACCGAGTCGGTGACCTCTCGCGACCAGGTCGTGGTGGTCAGCCACCGGGGCACCAAGCGCTACCCGAACGAGGTGCTGCGCCAGGCCCGGGCGGCGGGCGCCCACACCGTCTGCGTGACCGGGCAGGGCTCCGTCGAGCCGGCGGCGGACGTGGTGCTGCGCACCAGCCACCAGGAGCGGGCCAGCACCCACAGCGTCTCCTACACCGCTTCCCTCACCGTCCTCGGACAGCTGGTCTGCGAGCTGCTCGGCGACGGGGCGAAGGAGCTGGCGCAGGCCCTGCACGCCGCCCCGGAGGCGATGCGCCGCACCCTCGCGCTGCCTCTCGCGCCGGGCGCGGTGGACCGGCTGGCCCAGTCCGCACCGCACCCGGTGCTGATCGCCGGTACCGGACTGGACGCGGTCACCGCGGACGAGGCGGCGCTGAAGGTCAAGGAGGGCACGTACCGCTGGACCGAAGGGCTGCACACCGAGTTCGCCCTGCACGGGACGCCCGCCGTGTTCTCCTCCAGCACCGTCGCGTACCTGATCCGCCCGGCCGCCCCCGACGGTGGCCGCACCGACGACCTGGCGAACTACCTGCGCGCGCTCGGCGCGCCCGTGCTGGTGAGCGGCACCGGCCCCGACGCCGACCTGCCGTTCGCGGACGTGCCGGAACTGGCCCGCCCGCTGGTGGGCATCCTGCCCTTCCACCGGCTCGTCTCGGCCGCCTCGGCCCGTCTCGGCGCGAGCCCCGACCTGACCCACCTGGAGTCGGAGCCGTGGGCCTCGGCGGCGAAGCAGGTCCGGCTGTGACCTCGACGACCACGGCCGCCGACCCGCACGCCGACCTCGCAACCGCCTCGCGCACCGACGTCGTCACCGACGCCTACCTGCGCACCCCCGCGCTGGCGGACGCCGTCCGTGCCGCCCCCTACCCGCCCGTCTTCCGGGACTGCTGGGGTGCGCGGACGCTGGACCGGCCACTGTTCGTGCCGGAGACCGAACTGCACGGCTTCGCCCAGGACTTGGGCGACGTCATCAGCCTCCTGGAGAGCATCCCGGACCTTCTCTTCGGCGGCGACGTCGGCCGGTACTGCGACGCCGTCGGCATCGACCCGGTCCGTGCCGCCGTGCTGCGCCGCTTCCACCTGGGCTCCCTGGTCCGCTACGGGCGCGCCGACGCCTACCACGACGGCACCGGCTTCCGTCTCCTTGAGATCAACATGGCCAGCAACCTCGGCGGCACCGACCGCTCCGAGATGCAGCGCGCGCTGCTGGAGGTCCCGGCCTTCCGGGACTTCGCCGACGAGCACGGCCTCGGCCACGTCCACACCGGCGAGCGCATCAGGGACACCCTGCTCGCCCGCACCCGCCCCGGCGCCCACCGGTACGCCGTCGTCTGCGGCCGGGCCGGATTGGAGAAGTACGGCCATCTGCTGCACGGCTTCACGGAGATGATGGCCCGCCTCGGCCTCGACTTCCGGCTCGGCGAACTCGACCAGGTCACCGAGCGCGGCGACCGGGTCCTGCTCGACGGCACCGAGATCGACGTCGTCCTGCGGTTCTTCAACGTCGACGACGTGTGCTGGGACCCCGCCGCCACCGCCCGGGCCGACATCCTCTTCCGCGCCCACGAGGAGGGACGGCTGTTCCTGTGGTCGCCGATCAACGGCTCCCTGTTCTCCAACAAGGGAGCCCTGGCCCTGCTCTCCGACCCGGCGTCCCGGCCCGCCCTCAGCGCCGGGGAGGCGGCCGTCGTCGACCGGGTGCTGCCCGAGACGTTCCTGCTCACGCCGGACGCCGTCGACCGCTGCCGGGCCGAGCGCGCCGAGCTGATCCTCAAGCCGCTCCGGGACTTCGGCGGGCGGGGCATCGTCGCGGGCTGGCGGCTCGACGACCGTGAGTGGCACGCCGTACTCGACGCGAGTGTGCGTCAGCAGTACGTCGTCCAGCGCAGGGTCGTGCCGTGCGCGGAGCCGGTGGCTGCCCAGGACACCGGCGAGGTGCGGGACTGGCACGCCGTGTGGGGGGTGTTCTTCACTCCGGACGGCTATGCGGGCACCGATGTCCGTGCTGCGCCCGTCGGCCGTAGCACGGTCATCAACTACGGCTCCAATCCGAGCGTCCGGACAAGCTGCGCGTTCACCTACGCCTCGTAGGGCGCGCCCGCGCACCCGACGTGGCGCACGCTCGCGCACCCGTTCCGCCCGAAGGCGGTCCGGCCGGTCCCGGACGTGGCCCCACCAGGACAGCGAAGCCCGTGGACCCCGGCCCGCGGCCGCGGAAAGGATGAGATCCATGAGCCTGCACGAGCACTCCCGCGCGGCCGACCTCCCGCGCGCGCAGTGGGCGGCGTTGTTGCGCCCCGAAGACCTGTTCCTCGCCGAGCGGTGGCTGGAGGTCGCCGAGCGCACCGCCGGCTGCCCCATGCGCTACCTGCTCCTGGAGCAGGACGGGCGGGTCGCCGCGGGGCTTGCCACCGCGCTGGCCGACCACACCGCTCCCTGGGTGTTCGGACGCCCGGACACCATGCTGGAGACGGCCGCGAAGGACGGCCGGGACGGTGCCGCCGAGGTCCTGGCGGCACTGCCGGGACCGGCCGCCGAGGCTCTGTTGCCCACGCTGGTGTGCGGTGGCCGGCACATGGGCCGCAGCCGGGTGCCGCGCCGTGCGGGCACCGGCCGCGCCGAGGTCGAGGCGCTGGTCGCGCGGGCCGAGGAACTGGCCGCCGCCGAGGGCGCCCGGTCGGTCGCGTTCCCGTTCGTGGAGGACGGCGACACCGTACTGAGAGAGGTGCTGGGCGAGCGTGGCTACCTGGTGCACGAGGCGGGGCGCTTCAGCTCCCTCACCGTGGACGCGGGCGGCTTTGACACCTATCTGGAGCGTCTGTCGTCCGGCAAGCGCCGCCGCCGGGTGCTCGCCGAACGACGCCGGATCGCCGCCGCGGGCGTCGAGCTGCGTCTCGCCCCGCTGTCCCCGGAGCTGATCCCGGCGCTCGCCTCCCTGGAGGAGCAGCTGATGGGCAAGTACGGGGCCACCTGGACCGCCGCCCAGACCGAACAGGTGCTGCGGGAGATGCTGACCGGTTACGGCGCCGACGCCCAGGTGGTGCTGGCCGAGGCCGACGGGAAGATCCGCGGCTTCGCCACCCTGCTGCACCACCAAGGGCACTGGTACGCCCGCCAGACCGGCTTCGACTACGACTACCAGCAGCGGCACAACCTGGCCCTCTACTTCGAGACCGTCTACTACTTCCCGGTCGAGGCCGCCGCCCGGCTCGGCATCGGAGCCATCCACTACGGCCTGGGCAGCGAAGCGGCCAAGGCGTCCCGGGGCTGCACCGCCGAGACCCAGCACGCCCACCTGCTGCCGCTCCCGCGCTGAGCACCCCGCCCTCCCCCGGGGCCCCTCCCCGCCCCCCTCCTGACGCAAGGACGACACCGACCCATGTCCGCCGGAAACATCATCGCCGTCGTCGAGACCGGCCGCGGCGAGTACGGCCTCCAGCCCCTGCTGCGCGCCCGTGACCTGGGCCTGCGCCCGGTCCTGGTCACCGACGACCTCAGCCGCTACGCCGTGGACGACGCCTCCCGTGCCCTCATCGACGCCACGGTCCACGCGGTCCTGCCCGCCGACACCCGCGACAGCGGCGCGGTCGCCGAAGCTCTGCGTCCGCTGCGGGACAGCGGGGAGCTGTGCGGCGTCCTCGCCGTCATCGACTACTACGTACCGGTCGTCGCCGAGGTCGCACGAACCCTGGGCCTGCCCGGGCTGGCACCCGAGGCCGCCCACGCGGCCCGCAACAAGCTGCGCACCCGGGAGATCTGCGCCGAAGTGGGCGTCCCCGCCCCGAAGTTCGTCCGCGCCACCTCGCGCGAAGAGGCGCGGCAGGCCGCCGCCACGGTCGGGCTGCCCTGTGTGGTCAAGCCGCTCACCGAGGCCGCGAGCATCGGCGTACGGCTGTGCAGGACCGCCGCCGAGGTGGTGGAGCACTACGCCGAACTCACCGCCACCGACACCGACATGCGCGGTATGCGCAAGCCGGGCGGCGTCCTCGTCGAGGAGTACCTGACCGGATTCGAGGTGAGCGTCGAGACGTTCACCACCGGGCAGGGCCCCCAGGTCGTCGGCGTGACCGACAAGTCCCTGGCTCCGCACCCGTACTTCGTGGAGGTGGGCGAGACCTTCCCCACCCAACTGCCCGCCACCGTGCGCGACGGGGCCGTACAGGTCGCCCTCGACGCCCTCAAGGCCATCGGGCACGACTTCGGCGCCGCACACGTCGAGATCAAGGTGACGGCGGACGGTCCCCGCCTGGTCGAGATCAACGCCCGGATGGGCGGCGCCCAGATCGGCCGGGTCGTACGGGAGGCCACCGGGCTGGACCTCCTCGCCGAGGTCGTCAAGGTGCACGCCGGGCAGCGGCCCGACCTCGCCGCCACCCGCTCCGGCGCCGCCGCGTCCCGCTACCTGACGGCGGCCGACGACGGCACCCTCAACGGTTTCCGCGGCCAGGACCTGGTGGGGCGCCTGCCGGGAGTGGTCACGGTCGACCTGTACGCCCGGCCCGGCACGGCGGTGCGCCGGGCCCGGAGCAACGCCGACGTCCTCGGACATCTCGTGGTACGCGCGGACAGCCCGGCCGAGGCGGCCCGCTGGGCGGACACCGCCGCCCTCATGCTCACCGCCGACGTGGACCTGCTCACCGTCGATGCGGGCCGGCTCACCGCCGACGCGGACCTGCCCACCGCCAACGCGGGCCAGCTCACCACCGACGCGGACCTGCCCACCGCCAACGCGGGCCAGCTCACCACCGACGCGGACCTGCCCACCGCCGACGCCGGCCAGCTCACCGCCGATGCGGGCCTGCCGTGCTGAGCGGCCTCAAGGCGTCCCTGCCGACCGGCCGGGGCGCTCCCTGGTTCGCCGCCGCGACCTTCGCCAACGCGGTCGGCATGGGCGTCTACTACCCCTTCTCGCTCCTCTACTTCGACGCGGTGCTGGACTCCTCCCTCACCGCCGTCGGCACTGCCCTGACCGTCGCCGCGCTGATCGCGCTGCCGTTGCTGCCCGCGATCGGCCGCCTCATCGACCGCTGGGGTCCGCAGCGGGTGCTGTGCGCCAGTACGGCGGTCAGGGCGGCCGCGTTCGCCGCGTACCCCCTGGTCGACTCGCTGCTCGCGTTCGTCGCGCTCAGCGTGCCGGTCGCGCTCGCCATGCGCACCGAGCAGGCGGCGACGCCCGTGCTGGCCGCCCGTCTCGCCGAGCGGGGCGACGCCGCGCCGGGGCGCTGGCTGGCGCTGTCGCGGGCCATGTTCAACGCCGGGTTCGGGCTGGGCGCGGTCGTGGCCGGTCTGGTGGTGGCGGCGGACCAGGACGTGCTGGTCAAGGTCGGCACGGCCAACGCGGTGTGCGTCGCGGTCGCCGCCGCGCTGTACCTCGCGCTGCCGGGCGGCCGGGCGACGTCCACCACGAAGCCGGTGCCCGACGCGCAGCTGACGCCCCCGGCCGACGTCCGGTCCACACGGCCCTGGCAGAACCGGCCGTTCCGTATCGTCGTGGCGGCCGGTGCCGGGCTGTGGATCATCGCGGTCGGACTGGAGACGGCGCTGCCCGTGCACCTGGTGCGTGCGGGCGCGACTCCCGCCTGGACCGTGAGCGTCCTGTTCGCCCTGAACACCGTGCTGCTCGCGCTGTTCCAGGTCCCCGTCGCGCACCGCGTGGAGAAGGTTCGCCCCGCCACGCTGGTCGCGGTGGGTGCCGCCCTGCACGTCGCGCTGCCCGCCGCGCTGGTCGTCGCGGACGCGCTGCCGCAAGCGGTGGCGGTCGCGGTGCTGGTGGCGGCCATGGTGGTGTACACGCTCGGCGAACTCATCGCCTCCCAGGCGGTACTGACCCTTCTCACCGGCATCGCCCCGGGGGAACGCCGCGGCGCCTTCCTCGCCTTCCACCAGATGTTCGTGGGCCTCGCGAACGCGCTGACCCCGCTGCTGGTGACCGTGTCACTGGACCGTTCGGCCAACGGCCTGTGGGCGCTCTTCACGGTGTGCTCGGTGGGCATCGCGGTGCTGATGGCGGTCTCGGGCCGCACCCTGGTGCCCCCGCGGACGCGGCAGCCGGCCGAGACGGTGCGGGCGGCCTGAGCGCATCCCCCCTCCGGCACCGGCCTCGACCCGACACCGACACCGGCGGCCCCGCGATATCCATCGCGGGGCCGCCGGTGTCATCGCTGTCTTCGGTATCAGAGCCAGCCGCCGCCGTCGGTGTCAGAGCCAGCCGCGTCGGCCGGCCAGCACTCCCGCCTGGAAGCGGCTGCCTGCCCCCAGCCGGTCGGTCAGCTCGGCGATCCTGCGGCGTACGGTGCGCTGGGAAACGCCGAGCTGGCGCCCCGCGGCCTCGTCGGTCAGCCCCTTGGCGAGCAGCCGCAGCAACTCCTGGTCAGCGGAGGCGAGTTCGCCGTCCTCGTCCTGCGGGCGGCCCCCGAAGGGCGTGCCGGAGTCCCAGAACTGCTCGAAGAGAGCGAGCAGCGCAGTCAGAATGCCGGTGCCCGTCACCACCAGTGCACCGGCGCCCCGCTGCTCGGGGTCGACCGGCAGCAGGGCGGTCTCCCGGTCGAAGATCAGCAGGGTGAGCGGGAGCACCGGGGTGGTGCGGATCTCGGTGCCGTTGTCGGTGAGCCAGCGCACGTGATCGCGGGTCGGCGGGTGGTTGCGGATGCTCTCCAGGTACAGGCCGCGCATGATCACCCCTCGGTCGAGCGCCGCACGGTCGGTGGCGCGCCCGGCCTCCAGGGCCTCGGCCTGGTAGGAGCCCGCGTTGAACGAAATGATCTCCACGGAACTCCTGCAGACCAGTTCCTCGATCCGGGTGCGGATGGCGTCGATGCCCTCCAGCCGCTGGACGCCGTTCTCGCCGGGGACATGGCCCACGGTGGTGTACTCCGAGACCAGGCGGGCCATGGAGGAACGGCTGCGCTCCAGCTCCTGCTGCTGCTGCAGCAGGCGTTCCTCCTGACCGGCGAGGAGCGCCCCCACGGCGACCTCCGGGCTGATGGGCAGCAGCAGGTCGTCGTTCTCCCAGGAGCGCCGGATCAGCGAGAGTTCGGTGAGCCGGGAAATGGCGTCCCGGACGGCCGTCTCGTCCGCCTCCAGTTCGGTGACGAGTTCGAGCACCCGCCCCCCGGCCGTACGAAGAATTCGCCGATAGACCGACTCTTCAAGTTCGCCTAGCCCCAGCACCCGTCCCCCAGGTAAGTGTGATCATTACGCACGGATCGGGTGGCACTATATTCGCAGCTTGGCATATGCATGCAAGGTTGTCTCGGGTACTGGATCGGGGGCGCCCGGTAACCGGACGCCCCCGACACATCATCAAGGTTCCTGCGGAATTACGTACCTTCTTCGGCCCGTTCTCAGGCGGCCCGCAGCAGGTCTCCCCCGCCGTCGGCCCGTACGGAGCCGTCGGGCCGCGCAGAGTCCTCGGCCACATCCGAACGCTCCCCGAGAGCCACCGCCGACCGCTCTCCGCGAGCCGCCGCCGACCGTTCCCCGAGCCCGCGGACGATCTGCCGGATCGCCGACTCCTGCCCCTGCGGGCCCTTCATGAACAGCCCGCCCATCCGCGCGTCCCACGCCGCGTACTCGGGGTCCTGCAGGCGCAGTTGGTGCACCTTGCGGATGTTCCAGTACGGGGTGCGGGTGTCGAGGTGGTGGTCCAGGTGGAAGTTCTCGCGGTGCATCGCCGTGAGGAACCGCTCCAGACCGCGGCTCTTGCGGTTGCGCGTCATATAGAGGTTGACGCTGTTGTCCCGCACCAGCGGGGTGTGCTCGGCCAGTTCGATGTACCAGCTGACGATCTGGAACGTGGTCAGGTACGGCACCACCCAGAACAGCACGAACTCCACGAGCAGCCCGCCCCAGGCGAGACCGCCGAGCGCGACCGCCCAGAACACGGCGAACGCGATGGTGTCGCGCCGGGCCTTGACCTTGTGGTCGGCGCGCGACTCCTCCTCCGTCGCACTCCCGCCACCGCCGAACCTGTTGACGACCAGGTACTTCAGTACCGACAGCGTGCGCGAACCCAGCGCGGGCAGCACCACCAGTCGCATCCAGCGGGCGCGGGCGGTCAGCCCCTCCTCGTAGACGCCCTGCTCGATGAAGAAGACCAGATCCGGGTCCGCATCGGGGCGCCCCAGCTTGGGGTGATGGGTGGCCACGTGCGACTTCTTGTACGAGTAGTGCGTCTGGAAGATCGGGTACGCCGACAGGACGGTGCCCAGAACGAGGTTGAGCGTCCGGTTGGCCGCGAGGATGCCGTGCGCACTCTCGTGCAGCAGGGTCGCCAGGGCCCGCATCCGGGAACCCACCACGACCAGGGTCAGCGGGTAGAACCAGAAGGAGACCCCGGCGCTCAGCCAGACGGCGGCCGTGATCCAGAAGGCGTCGGACAGGAACCCGAGAATCCCGTGCCAGTTGTCGAGCCGGTTGAGCTCCCGGGCGCGTTCCCGTATCTCCCGGCTGAAGCGGTAGGGCGTGTAGCGCCCCTCCGCGACGGCCCAGTCGGTGGTGGTCTTCGCTCGCGTCACCACTCGGTGATCAGCTCCGAACCACCGGTCGCGCCGCCGTTCTCCGCGGCACAGGCGGTACCCGCACCGAACGCGACGACGGCCAGTGTGGTCACCAGGGCGAGAACCCAACGACGGGCGAAACGCATGGTTTTCCTTCTCTCAGGAGAGGCGAGCGAATTACTCGCGATCCGGCGGGCGTGCTGTTCCCGCCCGAGAAGATCTTGTCGTTGCGCAGCATCCGAAGAAAGGGATTCCGGCGTCCGCAAACGTCATTGGCAGGCTTAGGACGCACATCTGTGAAATCGCTGGCCGCAAACGGACAAAGGGCCGTGTCCTCATGCGGACACGGCCCGGAAAGAAGTGTGGAACAGGGAACTCGTACGTAACTCATTTCCCCCGCGGAACCTGAAAGTACAGGGGCAGCCCGGTGGGCAGCGGCCCGCCGGGGAGCAGCAGCCGTCCCCCGATACCGGGACACGGCGGCCAGTGCGCGTCCGCCCCCAGCCCGAGGTGCCGGCCGACGAACGCCGACCAGCCCGGCATCATCGGCCGGGCCGTCATCGAGAGGCCGGCCAGCAGATCCAGATGGGCGGCGAGCCAGCCGCCGCGCACCGAGGGCCGCAGCAACGGCGCCGAGTTGAGCCGCCGCAGATCCTGCCGGGCGGACGTCGCGGTCTCGGTGAGCACCGATGCGGCGAGGTCGGGCCGGAACCGCTCGGGCGAGAGGTGGCGCCCCAGTTCGGGAACGGCCGTGCACAGCAGCCGTCCGGCGACCCCGCCCGGCCCGTTCGCGGGCGGCGGTACGGTGGCCGAACCGGCGCCCGGACCGGCGAGACTGCCCAGCAGGCGGTCGGCCCAGGTCTCCAGCTGGTCGATGAGGATCAGCTGGACGGTGTCGGCCAGTTCCCGGTCGTCGACCGCCGCCGGCCGCCCGTCGGCCCACAGCAGGCAGGCATGGAAGCGCAGGGCGTCCCGCGCCGCGTCCGTTCTCATCGGTCCTGCCATGCGCCCATCCTGCGGGGCGGGCCGGACTCCACGGCCTCCCCCGGGCTGTCAGGAAGCGGAAATGGCCGATTCCGGCCGTGCGTCCCCTCGCTATTGCCGCACCTCCCGTACGGGATCGCCGCCCGTCCGGTACGGGCCATTTCCGCTTTCGGCCGACACGAAAGCCTGGCCCGTCCCCTTCCTTCCGGTGAAGCTTCTCGCGGCACCGCAGACAATGCGAACGACCGACGAGGAAGAGTAGGCGAAATGCAGCGCACCAGAATGCGGTCGGGAACCGCCGGGCCCGCGGCGCTGGCCGTTCTGGCCATGACCAGCGTCCAATTGGGGGCGGGTGTCTCCACCTGGATGTTCGACCGGTCGGGCCCCGTCGGGACCGCGTTCCTGCGGCTGGCCTGGGCCGCCGTGTTCCTGTGGATGTGGGCCCGGCCCCGGCTGCGCGGCCGCCCGCGCAAGGACCTGCTGGTCGCCGCCGCTCTCGGTGCGATGAGCGCCGCGATGACGATGTTCTACTTCCTCGCCATCGACCGCATCCCGCTCGGTGTCGCGAGCGCCCTGGAGTTCCTGGGGCCGCTCGCGGTGGCCGTCTGGGGCCTGCGCGGCCGGAGGGTGGACCTGCTGTGGCCCGCGCTCGCCGCGCTGGGCGTCCTGGCGCTGACCCGCCCCTGGGAGGGGAACGCGGAACTCCTCGGCCTGCTGTTCGGCTGCCTGGCCGGTGCCTGCCTGGGTGGCTACGTGGTCTTCACCCAGAAGGTCGGGGACCGCTTCTCGGGCGTCGACGGGCTGGCCGTCTCCCTGACCGTGGCCGCCTTGTGCGCCGCGCCCTTCGGCCTGCCCCAGGCGGCCGGCCACCTGCTGGACCCGTGGGTGCTGCTGGGCTCGGCGGGCGCCGCGCTGCTGCTGCCGGTACTGCCGTACGTTCTGGAACTCATCACCCTGCGCAGGCTGTCCACGGCCGCGTTCGGCACCCTGATGAGCTTCGAGCCCGCCATCGCGGTCGTGATCGGCCTGGTGCTGCTGTCCCAGCCCGGGGACGTCCTGCAGTACGTGGGAACGGCCTTGGTCATCGTCGCCAGCCTGGGCGCGGTACGCCGGGGTTCCCGCACGGCACAACCGGAGGCGCCCGCACCCAAGCCGCAGGAGGCGGCCGCCCTCCCGTAGCCCCCACCCCGTACGGGACACTCAATGCCCCGTACGGGAAAGGGACGTTCAGGACCGGAGCGCGGGGATGACGGACTTCCCGTAGGCGTCGATCGTGCGCTCGCGGGCGTCGTGCATGTTGTAGACGGCGAACTGGTCGACGCCCAGTCCGCGCAGCGCGCGCAGCTTCTCGATGTGCGCCTCGACCGGGCCCAGCAGGCAGAACCGGTCGACGATGTCGTCGGGCACGAAGTCTGTGTCGGGGTTCCCGGCCCGCCCGTGGTGCGCGTAGTCGTAGCCCTGCCGGGCCTCGATGTACGCGGTGAGCGCCTCCGGTACGAGACCGGAGTCCGCCCCGTACTTGGCCACCAGGTCGGCGACGTGGTTGCCGACCATGCCGCCGAACCAGCGGCACTGGTCGCGCGCGTGAGCAAGGTCGTCGCCGACGTAGGCGGGGGCGGCGACGCAGATCTTCACCTCGGCGGGGTCGCGTCCGGCGTCGGAGGCCGCGTCGCGCACGGCGCGGATCATCCACTCGGTGAGGAAGGGATCGGCGAGCTGGAGGATGAACCCGTCGGCCTTCGCCCCGGCGAGGGCGAGCGCCTTGGGCCCGTACGCGGCCATCCACACGGGCAGCTTCCCGTCCCGCACCCAGGGAATCCGTACCGCCTGCCCGTCCACCTTGGCCTCGCGGCCCTCGGCGAGGTCACGGATGACGTCCATGGCCTCGCCCAGCCGGGCCAGGGTGTTGGGTTTGCGGCCCGCGACGCGCAGGGCGGAGTCGCCCCGGCCGATGCCGCAGACGGTGCGGTTGCCGTACATGTCGTTGAGGGTGGCGAAGGTGGAGGCGGTGACCTCCCAGGTGCGGGTGGAGGGGTTGGTCACCATGGGGCCGACGACGAGCCGCTGGGTGTGTTCCAGGATGCGGCTGTAGATGACGAACGGCTCCTGCCACAGGACCGCGGAGTCGAAGGTCCATCCGTGGGTGAATCCGTTGCGTTCGGCGCGGCGCATCAGGCCGACGACCTCGGATGCGGGGGGATCGGTCTGCAGGACGAGTCCGAAGTCCATCGGCATGTGGGGCGTACCTCCTGGCTCAGGTACTGACGGTATGTCTGCTGGAACGAACTACCGCGCGCGCACGGCGATTTCAGCCGCTGCGGGGCCGCGTCGCCGGGGCTGCGAAGGGGTCAATCGTGGACCCCGCCGGGGACCTTGGCAAGAGGGACACCACGCGCGTCCACGTGCGGCGTCGCCGGTTTCGCCCGTACGGGGGAAGATCCGTGGCGGCCCCTCCCCCGTACGGCAGCGACCGCCCGGCAGCGCCCCGCCCGGTCGCGGTCAGCAGGGTGGCCGGTAACCACCCTCCCGCAGGGCGCGCGGCCCGCCGGCCGTGACGGTCGCGGCCACGGACGGCGGCAGCGGGGTGCCGTCCTCGCGCACCGGCACCGGCGGGTCGACGACCTCGCCGACGCCGGGCCCGCGCAGGGCGGCGTTCTTGACCTTCACCCGGTCCAGCGGCGACGGCGTCAGCACCTTCCGCTCGCGCACGAAGGCGACGAAGCTCTCGAAGTCCCGCTGGTGCCGGTAGGCCTCGCGGTAGGTGGTGAGCGCCGGGTAGCCGTCCATGCCGAGCAGGGTGTACGAGGAGGTGGCGAGCCGGTAGTCGCGGTCGAGCCGCAGCGGGGCGCCGTCGATCGTGACGTCGGCGGGGTCGACCCGGTCGCCGACGGCACCGGACGCGTCGAAGGCGTACCGGACGTTCCCGGAGACGGCCAGCGGCGCGAAGCGCAGCGCGCCGTCCGGCCCCTGCGACCACTGCTGCTCCAGGGCGTCGTGAAGCTGCCGCCCGCCGACCTTCACGCACACGACGGGGCTGCCGTACCCGACCGCCCGCCAGGCCTGCCCGAAGGCGACCGCGCCCTCCGGCCCCGGCGTCAGGTCGCCGCGTACGAGCGACTGCCCGACGGTCGGCGCGAGCGGAATCAGCGCGAGCTGGGCGGGAACGTACCGGTGGATGTTGGAGTCGTCGTACGCCGGTACGGGCCTGCGTGCGGCCCACAGCGCCCAGTCGGCGGCGAGGTCGCCCATGGTGGACTGCCCGGCGGTGTTGCGGGTGCGGGTGAAGGGGGCGCGCTGGGTGCCGATGCGGCTGCGCTCGCGGGCGGCGGCCTGCCCGGCCCAGTAGTCCGCGACGGCCTTGAGTTCGGGGTGCGGGGTGACGTCGCGGGTGTTGGGGTGGCTGGTGGCGACGGTGAGCTCGCGGACGACCTTGCCGGTGCGCGGGTCGATCCGCAGGTTGATCTCGTTGATGACCTGGCCGTGGAATCCGGCCTCGACGAAGGGCCGGGGGACGCCGTCCGGGTCGGGCACCATCATGGTGAAGCGGGTGTGCCAGTGCCCGCAGACGATGGCGTCGATGTCGGGCGAGACCTTGAGCGCGAGGTCGTAGGCGGGCCCGGAAGGATTGCTGCCGCTGTTGAAGTCGCCTCCGGCCACCGCGCCGTCGTGCATGCTGAGCACGATCGTGTGCACACCGCGCCGCTTGAGCTCGCGGGCGCACCGGTCGGCGGTGGTGATCTGGTCCAGGGTTCTGAGCCCCGGGTGGAACGAGTTCGGGAACAACTCGCTCCCGAACACGGTGAGATGGATGAACCCGATCGGAATGCGCCGCCCGCGCGGGCCCCGTACGTACTCGACGTGGTACGGCGGCAGCACGGTCCGTCCCGAGCCCGCGCGCACCACATTGGCGCTGTAGTAACGGAAGTCGGCCCCTCTGAAGCGCTTCCCTGTCGAGTCGCGGAAGCCGGTGTCGCGCCCCACGACCGGGTAGGCACGCCCGCCCACCATGTGCTCCACGAGATTCGCGGTCGCCTTGTCGAACTCGTGGTTCCCGGCGGTCGCGAAGTCGAGCCCGAGCCTGTTCAACGCCTCGATGGTCGGCTCGTCGGAGAAGGCGGCGGCGTCGAACTCCCACCCGGAGAAGAGGTCCCCGGGCGCGAAGAAGATCGAGTTCGCCCGCCCGTCGCGCAGCCGCTCCAGGTGCGCCCCCATGGCGGCGACGCCCCCGACGGTGTACGTCCGGCCGCCGTTGCCCCGTACGACGGCGTCGCTGCCGGTCGGCCCCTGCAAGTACCCGTGCAGGTCACAGATGTTGAGGAGCTGTACGTCGACGTACTCGTCGGCGGTGGCGGCGTCCCGGGCCGCGTCGGACGCGTAGGCGGGGACGCCGAGAGCGGTGGTGGTGGCGAGGGCGCCGAGGGCGGTGAGAAAGGTGCGCCGCCCACTGACGTACGAACCCGCCTTCCCCGCAAGAGAGTTGACAGAGATACCTCTAGGATTCCGAGTCACCCAGCGATGGTGCGAATACGGAAGTGACACCCCCGCAAAGGCGGGGCGTCAGACGCATGGCGGGGCCACGGCAGCACCGTGAACCGCTCGGTTGCCGCCGTGGCACACGCGCCGGGTGCTACTTCTTCGGCTTGTCGCGCCGCTCCTCGTTCGTCATCCGTACGATGACGCCCTGGGCGGCGTTGGCCCTGGTCACGGCGTGCGGGCCCGAGACCGGGTGGCGCGGCAGGCGGTAGCCCGCCGGGGCGGCCGTCTCGCGCACGTAGTACGCACCGAGCCGCAGCCCGTCGAAGTCGCAGCGCCCCCGCTCGTCGGTGGCGCAGCCGCTGCCGATCCGGGTGTCGGCGCGTCCGGCGGTCTGGAGGCCGGGCACGCCGTTGGTCTCACGCCACAGCTCGACGACGGCACGCGGCAGGCCGCGTCCGGTGCGGGAGTCGACCTTGCGGACGTGCAGGCTGCCCTTGACGTCGGGAACGACGGGGGTCTTCTTGTTCCGTACGGTCACGGAGACGCCCTGCAGACGCACGGCCTCGGGCAGCGCCACCGGGCCCACGACATTGTCCTTGGGCAGGTCGTACCCGGCCGGTGCCTTGACCTCCTGCCAGTAGAAGGAGTATCCGGCCAGGACCGTCGCCCGGCACACGCCCTGCGCGTCCGTGGTGCACGGCTGGCCGCGACGCCGGTCGGGGCGCATGCCGGTGGTCTGGAGCCCGGGAACCCCGTTGGCCTCCCGCCACAGCTGGAAGACCGCGCCGGGCAGCGGCGCGCCGCTCGCGTCGTCGACCTTCACGACCTTGATCTCCCCTTCCTTCGGCAGCGGCTTGCCGCAGGAGGGCAGGTCGCCGTTGAAGGGGTAGGCGTGGAACTCCTGGCCGCCACCGCCGCTGGGGGCGCTCTGGTGGGTGAGGGACCCGGTGGTGAAGAAGCGGCCGTTGACGCCGGGCAGGGTCACGTCGGCCTCGGAGGCCTGGTTGCCGATGAGGACACTGCCCTGGAACTGGCCGGTGCCCTTGAGGTCGACGGTGGTGGCGTCGGGGAAGTTCCACAGGAGGCGGCTGCGGAGCTTGTTGAAGGGGTCGTTGTCGTCGAAGGACCCGCTGTACGTGTTGATGGTGCGCTTCGTGCCGAGGACATTGACCAGAACGGTCGCCCCGGCCGGAACACCGCGGAACTCGATCCCCTGCTGCCCGCCGCCGGGCGAGGCGAGGTCGAAGTCGGCGTTGAAGACCTGGAGGGCGGAGGAGCCGTCCCCGGTGAAGACGGTCTGGCCGCCCTCGTTCACGGAGGTGCCGGTGGCGGGACGCAGCCCGGTGTCGCCGTCGGCGTAACACTGGCTGGCGTCCGAGAGCTGCTTGCGCAGCCCCAGATACGGGGTGGCCGCACCCGCGTCCTGCGTACTGGTCCCGACGATGGTGCCGGTCGCCGGTCCGGCGTGACGCACCACCCCGTCCTCGGCGAGCAGCCGCTGACCTGCTCCGATGGTGACGGATCCACCGGTGGCGAGGTAGTCGGAACCGACGGGCGGCGCAACCCGGGACCCTACCCCGGCAACCCCTACGTTATAAATCTGACTGCCCTCGGGCGACTTGTCCATGTCGAACGCCCCGAGCACGACGACCCGCCCCTCGGCCTCCGCCGCCTTGCCCCGGACCCGGAAGTCGCCGCCCACGAAGACGTTGATGCCGTTGTCGTACCCGGCGATGTCCCCATTGTTGATCGGCGGAAAGGGATCAGGACACTGACCGGGAACACAGGGCCCGAGCCCCCCGGGCAGGGGGTCGGCCTGGGCCACACCCTTCGCTACCGCAAGCCCCGCCTGCCCCACCGCAGGCCCCGTTCCCGCCTGCGCCACCGCGGGCAGCAGGACGACTCCGGCCGCCACCCAGGCGACCCCTGCCGCCCGAACCATCCGTACACCACGCCCACCAGGTACTCTCCGCACGTCTTCACTGCCCCTCGGTCACGCCCCTGCTCCGTGCAGGGGATCTCGGGATCGCCCGCACGAGGAGCGGGCGCCCGGAGATCTTTTCAGCGTTCGCATCCAGCAATTTGCTGACGCGCCGTCATTTCCCGACGGCCATGCGAGTGGCCCCACAAGGGGAGAGGCCCACGACGGAGGACAGCCCTCCCCACCATCAGCCGCGCCCACGCCGCCCGAACGCGAAATACAGCCCCAGCAACACGGCCCCCACCACGGCCACGACGCTTGTGACCGCACCACTGGCCAGCGAGGCGACCACGATGACGATCAAGGCATAGAGCACGGGCAGAATCACGTTCAGGTTGGTCGCCGCTGACTTCGGTCTCTGGCTCTGGCTCAAGGCGGGTCCTCTGCTCATAGGTCGGCACGCGGCACACACGGCGTGGGAGGCACGGAAACTCGGGTGATCATGCCACCGCCCCCCACGACGTCACACCCGACTTTGCCAACACCTTGCCCCTGCCTCCACACGCACCCCACCCCAAAGGGCCCCGTCTCCACGCCAGTTGGGACCCTCACAGCCCCCGGATCCGCCGCCACCGCGCACGGGTCCGACCGGCCAGGACGTACCAATACGTACCGCCGCTGCCCCTGCCGCAGTGCACGGGCCAGTTGGTCCGCTCGTACTCGCGATGAACGACCCAACTCAACTTCGAGAACGCGGCCCGCAACTCCCCCCGGGCCAGCCCGAGGCTCGCCTCCACCTCACCGTGCTCGTACGGCCCGCCCTCCCGAGCCCCCAAGTAGTCAAGAAGCCGAACGGTACGGTCGCCTATCGTCTTCCGGCTGTCCCCCACCAGGAGCTCCAAGTCCCCCTCCACCCACGGCACTTCACACAACTCCCCCGCCCCGGAGAAGGTGCGGTCACTGAACTCCCCCGTGATGCCCCGCGCCTTCCACACCCCGTAGTCCGCACGCAGACAGGTGTGACAGGGCCGGTACCCGGCAGCAATGGCGGTCGCCCGATCCGCGAAGAACACCCGGTCACGCACATACCCACCCCGGTCAATCGCCCGCCGCGCACTCGCACAGTCGAGCCGCCCGTACAACCGCTGGGACCGATGCCCACCCACCGCACCGGGGGAATCGGAGGGATACTCCTGCCGGTCCACTCCGAGAAGGGTGTACGTACGCGAAGGCCGCTCATTCGTCATACGCACATCGTCGACCAAGGCCCCACCACCACGCCCACGGGTCCCCAAGCAACCGAACACACGCCTCACTCCCCCTCACCCGGCCTGCGCTTCGCTGCTGCGGTGCCGCGTGGAGGGGCGGCAGGTGGTCAGACCCGTGTGGTGGTGAACGGCCTGACATCGGCCCATTCCCAGAAGGCGCGCGCTGCGTCGACTTCCGGCTGCAGCAGGGCGAACAGCCCGCTCGTGTCGGCGCGGGGAGGTACATCGACGGCAACGAAGCGCTCTCCGTTCCATTCGCTGAGCAGTCCGGATTCCTTGATCGACTGCTTGATGCTGCGGCAGAGCTGTTCGGTGTGCTCGTTCGGCACGAGGAGCGCGCGCAGGACGCGGCGTCCGCTCGGCTCGACGAGTCCGGCGACACGTGTGACAACCCCACCCGAACGCGATCCGCCCGCGTCCGGACCTCCAGGGCGGGACTCCCTAGCCGAGGTACTGAGTAGTAGCTCGGGCGAGGTACGCGCCATGTCCGGCCCGTCCCTTGAACTCGCCCTGATCGATGACCACTTCGCCCCGCGACAGCACAGTCTCCACCCGCCCCGTGATGCGCCGCCCCTCGTACGCCGAGTAGTCGACGTTCATGTGGTGCGTGGCCGCCGAGATGGTCTGTTCGGCCACCGGGTCGTAGATGACGACGTCGGCGTCCGCACCCGGTGCGATCGTGCCCTTCGTGCCGTAGAGGCCGAACATCCGGGCCGGGGTCGCACACGCGATCTCGATCCAGCGGCGGCGGGTGATGTGGCCGTCGACCACGGCCTGGTGGAGGAGGTCCATGCGGTTCTCCACGCCCGGCAGCCCGTTGGGGATCTTGGAGAAGTCGCCTCGGCCCAGCTCCTTCTGGCCGGTGAAGCAGAAGGGGCAGTGGTCGGTGGAGACCACCTGAAGGTCGTTCGTCCGCAGCCCGCGCCACAGCGCGGCCTGATGCTCCTTGGGACGCAAGGGAGTTGAGCAGACGTACTTCGCACCCTCGAAATCGGGCTCGGCGAGATTGTCGGTGGAGAGGAAGAGGTACTGGGGGCACGTCTCGCCGAAGACGGGGAGGCCCTTGTGCCGGGCCGTCGCGATCTCGTGGAGGGCCTCCTCCGCCGAGACGTGGACGACGTACACGGGGGCCCCGGCCACCTGCGCCAGCTTGATGACCCGGTGCGTGGCCTCCGCCTCCAGCAGGGCCTTGCGGACCTCGCCGTGGTAGCGGGGGTCGGTCTCGCCGCGGGCGAGGGCCTGTTCGACGAGGACGTCGATGGCGAGCCCGTTCTCGGCGTGCATCATGATCAGGCCCCCGTTGGAGGCGGCCCGTTGCATCGCGCGCAGGATGTTGCCGTCGTCGCTGAAGAAGACGCCGGGGTAGGCGGTGAAGAGCTTGAAGGAGGAGATTCCTTCGGAGACCAGGCCGTCCATCTCCTTCAAGGACGACTCGTTCACGTCCGACATGATCATGTGGAAGCCGTAGTCGATCGCGCACTTGCCGTCGGCCTTCGCGTGCCACGCGTCCAGGCCCGCGCGCAGGCTCTGGCCCGGGGACTGGATCGCGAAGTCGATGATCGTGGTGGTGCCGCCCCAGGCCGCGGCCCGGGTGCCGGACTCGAAGGAGTCGGCGGCGAAGGTGCCGCCGAAGGGCATCTCCATGTGCGTGTGCGCGTCCACGCCGCCCGGGATCACGTACTTGCCCGTTGCGTCGAGCGTGCGGTCGGCCGTCCAGCCGTGGCCGTTGGGGGCCGCGACGCCCACCACGCGTCCGCCCTCGATCAGTACGTCGGCGTGGACTTCGTCGTTGGCGGTGATGACGAGACCGCCCGTGATCAGGGTGCGAGTCACAGCTTCGGCTCCATTCGCGATCGTACGGAGAGGGCGTGGGGAGGGGGCGTACGGAGAAGGGGTGCGGGGCCCGCCCCTGGGAGCGGGCCCCGCACAACGGGGTCAACTACACGGCGTGCAGCGCGCGTTCAAGGATGGACGCGCCTTCCTCCGCCTCCGCCACCGTCAGCGAGAGCGGCGGTGCGATGCGCAGGACGCTCGTGTTGTGGCCGCCGCCCTTGCCGAGCAGGAGGCCGCCCTCGCGGGCCGCTTCCTGGACCCGGCCCGCCGCTTCCGGCCAGGCCTGGTCGGTGCCGGGGCGGACGATCTCGATGCCCGCCATCAGGCCCCGGCCGCGGACCTCGCGGACGCAGGCAGTGGTCGCGCCGATCGCGCGCAGGCGCTCCAGGAGGAGGCCGCCGACGCGGCGGGAGTTGCCCTGGAGGTCGTGTTCCAGGAGGTACGAGAGGTTGGCGAGGCCGGCGGCCATGGTGACCGGGGAGCCGCCGAAGGTGGAGATGGAGCCGGAGTCGACGCAGTTCATGACCTCGGCGCGGGCGACGACACCGCCGATGGACATGCCGTTGCCGATGCCCTTGGCGAAGGTCATGATGTCCGGCGGGCCGTTCTCGGCGTGTGCCTGCCAGCCCCAGAAGTGGTCGCCGGTGCGGCCCCAACCGGTCTGCACCTCGTCGGCGATCCACAGGATGCCGTGGCGGGACAGGACCTCGCGGAAGGCCGCGTACAGGCCGTCGGGCGGGGAGGTGAAGCCGCCGACGCCCTGGATGGGCTCGGCGATGAGGGCGGCGACCTGGCCGCGGGTCTGGCCGAGCACGTCTTCGAGGTCGGCGACGCACGCCTCGATGAACTGGGCGTCGGAGAGGTGCGCGAAGGGACCCCGGTACCGGACGCCCCCGTGGACGTACAGCGTCTGGAGCGGGGAGAGGCTGGTCGGGGACCAGTTGCGGTTGCCGGTGAGGCCCACGGTGGAGAAGGAGCGGCCGTGGTAGCTGTTGCGCATCGCCAGGAGCTGGTTGGAGCGGCGGTACGTCGTGGCCAGGAGCAGGGCCGTGTCGTTGGCCTCGGTGCCCGAGGTGGTGAAGAAGACCCGGGCGTCGGGGATGCCGGAGAGGTGGGCGACCCGTTCCGCCAGGTCGATCATGGGGCGGTTGAGGTACAGGGTGGAGGAGTGGATCATGCGGGCGGCCTGCTCGGAGACCGCCTTGGTGACCTCGGGGAGGGCGTGCGCGGTCATCGTGGTCAGGATGCCGCCGAAGAAGTCGAGGTACTTGTTGCCCTCGGCGTCCCAGACGTGGCGGCCCTCGCCGTGGGTCAGCTCAATGGGGTTCTGGTAGTAGAGGGCGAGCCACTCGGGCAGGACGGCCTGGTGGCGGGAGTGCAGGTCGGTCACGGCTGAACCCGTCCTTCGTGTCCTTCGTGCGCGTGCGCGTTCATGGCAGTCACGGCTTGACCAGTCCTTCGTACGCGTCGGGGCGGCGATCGCGGTAGAACGCCCACTGGTGGCGCACTTCCTCGATGAGGTCGAAGTCGAGGTCGCGGATCACCAGTTCCTCGCTCTTGTCGGACGCCGTCTCGCCGACGAACTGGCCGCGCGGGTCCACGAAGTAGCTGGTGCCGTAGAAGTCGTTGTCGCCGTACTCCTCCTGGCCGACGCGGTTGATCGCGGCGACGAAGTACTCGTTGGCGACGGCGGCGGCGGGCTGCTCCAGCTGCCAGAGGTGGGAGGAGAGGCCGCGCGAGGTGGCGGAGGGGTTGTAGACGAGCTGGGCGCCTTCGAGGCCCAACTGCCGCCAGCCCTCCGGGAAGTGGCGGTCGTAACAGATGTAGACGCCGATGCGGCCGACGGCGGTGTCGAAGACCGGCCAGCCCAGGTTTCCGGGTTTGAAGTAGTACTTCTCCCAGAAGCCCTTGACCTGGGGGATGTGGTGCTTGCGGTACTTGCCGAGGTAGCTGCCGTCGGCGTCGATGACGGCGGCGGTGTTGTAGTAGAAGCCGGAGGACTCGCGCTCGAAGACCGGGACGACGATCACCATGCCGGTCTCGCGGGCCAGGTCCTGCATGCGGCGGGTGGTCGGGCCCTCCGGGACGGCCTCGGCCCAGCGGTAGTGCTCCGGCTCCTGGACCTGGCAGAAGTAGGGGGCGTTGAACACCTCCTGGAAGCCGATGACCTTCGCTCCCTGCCGGGCGGCCTCCCGGGCGTGTTCCTCGTGCTTGGCGATCATGGATTCGGTGTCGCCCGTCCAGGTGGCCTGGACCAGAGCGGCGCGTACGACGTGGGCCATGACTCGACTCCGTTCAACCCGTGCGACCTGACGCCCCAGACATCCGACGTGACGTCAGAGACCCTCTACGCCCGTAGAGTTGGGACGTGGATGCTTGAACGTAAGCCGCGGCGCGGAGCGGGGCAAGACCATCGCCGTGAACCCGCAGAGTCGATCTTGTTTCACACCCGCAGGGGTGAAGGACGACGTTCCCCGCCTTGACCTGCGGGCTCGCGAGCGATTCACCGGACCCGCCGGGCGGAACGACTCAAACGGCTCAAACAACTCAAACGACTCACCGGAAGCCCGCCGGACCGGGTGACTCCCCGGGAACCCGCCGGGCGAGGGCCCGGCCGCCCGGGCCCCGAGACCCGGGCCCCGAGGTCCGGG
This sequence comes from Streptomyces sp. NPDC087440, assembly GCF_044744005.1. NCBI lineage: Bacteria > Bacillati > Actinomycetota > Actinomycetes > Kitasatosporales > Streptomycetaceae > Streptomyces > Streptomyces sp. NPDC087440. Next base: position 69,752 of record NZ_JBIUXN010000023.1, read on the forward strand.
GGGGCCGCCCGCTCAGACCGAGAGCTCGATCCTGATGCCGACGTGGGGGCGCTTGCCCCGCCGCACCAGCCGTGCGGGCGCGTCCGTCAGCCAGTACTGCCAGGTGTACTTGCGCGCGATCATCCCGCGCACCTTCCGCAGCCCCTCCTCGTCGAGCACGGTCGCCCGCCCCTCGACGGTCGGCGCACCGGGCTTGAGCCTGCCGCGCACGTCGCAGGCGGTGACCGTGACCCGGCCGTCCCGCCGGATGCGCTTCACCTTCCAGGACTCCGCGTTGGTCCACACGTACAGCGCGTCGGCGTCACCCGCGACCCACACGGGGGTGGCGACGGGGGTGCCGTCCTTGCGGAAGGTGGTGAGGCTGACGTACCGGGTGCGGGAGAAGGCGCTCTGAAGATCCATGACGCCGACCCTACGGCCCTCCCCGCACGCCGCCCCCGAACCTGGCCCGCTAACCCGTGGCCACGACCGGCATCAGCTCGCACTGCACCAGCAGCCCGTCCAGGGACAGCCCCAGCGTGCCCGCGAGCGCGGCCACGGTGAAGAAGGCCGGAGTCGGGGCGCGCCCGGTCTCGATCTTCCGCAGGGTCTCGGCGGAGAGCCCGGCGGCGGCGGCGACCTCCACGATCGTCCGGCCGTTCTCGGTACGGGCTTCACGGAGCAGGCGGCCGAGGCGTTCGCCGCGCTCGTGCTCTTCGGGGGTGAGGGGGGTGCGAACCATGGCGTTATTCTAATACCCCTCCGACCGGTATAGTAATTGGCATGGTGGAGATCAAAACAGACGCATCCGTGAACGCGATGCGCGAAGCGGGCCGTGTGGTGGCCCAAGCCCTGACCGCGGCCGAGAAGGCGGCGGCGGTGGGGGTGACCCTGCGGGAACTGGACGAGGTGGCCCGGGAGGTCCTGCGGGACGCGGGGGCGGGCTCGCCGTTCCTCGACTATCACCCGGACTGGGCGCCGGTGCCCTTCCCCGCCGTCATCTGCGCGTCCGTGAACGACGCGATCGTGCACGGCATCCCGACGGACTACCGGCTGCGGGACGGCGACCTGGTCAGCATCGACTGCGGGGCGAGCCTGAACGGCTGGGTCGGCGACTCGGCGATCAGCTTCACGGTGGGGCAGCCGCGGGAGGCCGACCTGCGCCTGATCGAAACGGCCCGGGCCGCCCTGGAGGCGGGGATCGCGGCCGCGGTCGTCGGCAACCGTACGGGCGACATCGCCCACGCGGTCGGCACGGTGTGCCGGGCGGCGGGCTACGGCATCCCGCAGGGCTTCGGCGGCCACGGGGTGGGCCGCACGATGCACGAGGGCCCGGAGGTCCCGAACGAGGGCCGCCCCGGGCGGGGCATGAAGCTCCGCCACGGGATGACGATCGCGATCGAGCCGATGCTGATCGGGGGCGGCGGGGACGACTACGGGGCGGCCCCCGACGGCTGGACCCTGTGCACGATGGACGGCAGCAGGGCCGCACACATGGAACACACGGTGGCAGTACGGGACGGGGCCCCGGCCCTCATCCTGACGGCCCTGTAACGCGGCACCCCTGAAGGGCGGCCCCTGAGGGCGCTGCGAAGCAGCCCTTCAGGGGCGCGGGGAACTGCGCGACCAGCCCCCCACCCAGCCGCGCGGCAAGCGCTTTAGGGAAAGGGGCGGGACTGGGGCGATCCCCGGGGGTCCGGGGGCAGCGCCCCCGGCCCGAACAGCAACCCGGCACCGACGTGCAGGCAGGGGGCGGAACCGGGCCGGGCCCGTATCGGGCGGGCCCCCCCTTGCCCGCCCGCCCCGCCCCCGGGGGGGCGGCCCCGCCGCCCAAGGGAGCAGGGGGAAGAGGCGGACCCCAAGGGACACGGGCCATGGGCAGGAGGGCAGAGCCCCCCGCCCACGGGATCCATGGCTGGCCCCTACGGCCGCCCCGCCGGCCGCACCACCATCGCCGCCCCACCCCCCCGCCGTACCTTCTCCGCCGCCGCCAGCCACCTACCGTCACTCAGCCGCTGCACCCCCGTCGCCGCCCCGATCTCCGGGTTCAGCTTGAAGACGTGCCCGAGCCGCTCCAGCTCGCCCCGCACCGCGCTGTCCCACAGCCCCGGCTCCAGCTCGGTCGCCGCCGCGTTCCGCTGGCTGGCCCTCGGCGCGGCGATCGCGTCGACCAGCGGCAGCCCCCGGTCCACATGCCCGATCAGGCTCTGCAGCACCGTGGTGATGATCGTCGCCCCGCCCGGCGACCCGAGCGCCAGCACGGGCCGGTCGTGCTTGTCGAGCACGATCGTCGGCGAGATCGACGACCTCGGCCGCTTGCCCGGCCCGGGCAGGTTCGGGTCGTGCACGGCCGGGTTGGCCGGGGCGAAGGAGAAGTCCGTCAGCTCGTTGTTGAGCAGGAACCCCCTCCCTGGCACGGTGATCCCGCTGCCGCCCGTCGACTCGATGGTCAGCGTGTAGGAGACGACGTTCCCCCACTTGTCCGCCGCCGTGAGGTGCGTCGTGTTCTCGCCCTCGTACGTCGTCGGCGCGACGGCCCCCGAACTCCCGCACGTCCGCGACGGGTTGCGCGGGTCCCCCGGCGGCAGCGGGCTGACCAGCACCTTGTCGTCCTTGATCAGGCACTCCCGCGAGTCCGCGAACTTCTGGGACAGCAGCCCCTTCGTCGGTACGTCCTCGAAGGCCGGGTCCCCGACCCACCGCCCCCGGTCCGCGAACGCGATCCGGCTCGCCTCGATGTACCGGTGCAGGTACTGCGCCTGCGACGCCTTGCGCAGGTCCGTCCGCTCCAGGATGTTGAGCGCCTCACCCACGCTCGTCCCGCCGGAGGACGACGGTGCCATCCCGTACACGTCGAGCCCCCGGTAGGAGACCTTCGTGGGGGCCCGCCGCTCGGTCTCGTACCCGCGCAGGTCGCGTTCCCGCAGGTCCCCGGTGCGCACCTTGCGGGTCGCCTTCGGGTCGACGGGCGGCTTCTGCACCGTACGGACGATGTCGCGCGCGAGGTCGCCCCGGTACAGGGCTCCGACGCCTTCCCTGCCGAGCTTCTCGTACGTCCGGGCCAGCTCAGGATTCTTGAACTTCGCCCCGACAACCGGCAGTTGCCCACCCGGCAGGAACAGCTTCGCCGAGTCGGGGAAGTCCCGGAAGCGCGCCTCGTTGCCCTGTGTCTGGCTGCGGAAGGTCGCGTCGACGGTGAACCCGTCCCGCGCCAGCTTCTCGGCGGGCTTCAGCAGGGTCCGCAGCGACCTGGACCCCCAGGCGTCCAGTGCGGTGTCCCAGGTGGCCGGGGTGCCGGGCGTGCCGACGCTGCGCCCGCTGGTCATGGCCTCGTCGATCGGGATCGGCTTGCCGTCCTCCACGAACAGGTTCTTGTCGGCGCTGCGCGGCGCGGTCTCGCGGCCGTCGATGGTGCGTACCGTACGGGACTTGGCGTCGTAGTAGACGAAGTAGCCACCGCCGCCGATGCCCGCCGAGTACGGCTCGGTGACGCCGAGCGCGGCGGCCGTCGCCACGGCGGCGTCGACCGCGTTGCCGCCGTTGCGCAGCACTTCGATGCCCGCCGCCGACGCGTCGGCGTCCACGCTGGCCACCGCTCCCCCGTACCCGACGGCGACGGGCACCTTCGCGGGCGGCGTCGCGTCCTGCGACGGACTCGCGGCGCCCGGCGGTGCCGCCCCTCCCACCGTGACGACGACCGCTGTCGCGGCCAGCAGGGTCAGCGCCCGGAAGCCGGGCCGGACGGGCCGGGTGGGCCGAGCGGGTCGAGTGGGCCGACGCATGCGTACCTCCAGGCGTGAGACGTCCGCGCAGCGTAGCCCCAGCGCCAGGCCCCCGCCAGGTGCCACGGGGCGCGTCTCGCCCCTCGGGCGGGAACGTCATCCGTACGCAACAAGCCCGCCCGGCAGGCCTGCTGACACCATCCGCCCCACCCGTACCCGTGGGCCGCTACCATGCCCGCCCATGAGTGACGACCTCCGCAACATCGTCCTGGGCGTGATAGCCGCGGGCCTCAGCGCGACCATCGGCTGGTTCGCCCGTACGTACCTCTGGCGCCGCAGACTCCACCGCAAGCAGCGGTTCTTCGGGCTGCCACGGAATTCCGAGTCACTTCTGATCGTCAATCGCGAGGCGGGCGGCGACGGGGCGGTGCACCGCTTCGACGTCTTCGCGCTCCTCGAACTCTCCGCCCTGATCAAGGACTGCGGGGCGCACGCCCAGATCCTCTCCCACGACCTCGCCCAGCAGGGCTTCGGCGAACGCACGGAATTCTGCGTCGGCGGCCCCACGTCAAATCGCCGTATGGCCGCCCACCTTGCCGGACTCCTCCCCGGCATCCGCATCAACGTGGACGTCGACCCCTCCCCCGACCGCGGCGCCTTCCAGATCGGCACGGACCGCTACCGCCTGGAGCACGGGATCGCGGAGTACGTCCTCCTGGCCCGCCTCACGGTCGGCGAGAACGCCCGCCCGGTCTTCCTCTTCTGCGGCCAGCGCGCCATCACCAACCAGGCCGCCACCCGCTATCTCGCCCGCAACCACGAGAAGTTGGCCCGCAAGCACGGCAACCGCTCCTTCTGCCTCCTCCTGAAGGTGGTCAACTCCCAGGCGTACGGCCCGGATGTCGTGGAACTGGTCGCGGACGTGACCCGCGCCGCCCAGACCCCGCTTCCCGTACCACCCCGCAATTCCCACCGCGCCATCTCCTAACCCACCTCCACCTCAAGCGACTTGATCCCATTGATGAAGTGCGAGACGAGCCGCCGGGGCGGCGCCGCCAACCGGTACCGGGGCATCACCCGCAGCGCTTCCTCGTGCAGGACGCGCAGTTGGAGCCGGGCGAAGTGGGCGCCGAGACAGACGTGCGGGCCGTCGCCGAAGGAGACGTGCGGGTTGGGCGAGCGGGTGAGGTCGAGGCGGTGCGGGTCGGCGAAGACGCGTTCGTCGTGGTTGGCGGACGCGTGGAAGACCACGACCTTGTCTCCGGTACGAAGCGTCCTCCCGGCGAGTTCGGTGTCCTCGGCGACGGTACGCCGAAAGCTCAGCACGGGCGGATGCCACCGCAGCAGCTCCTCCACCGCCCCCCTCAACTCGACTTTCCCCATGCCCTCTTGAGCTGCCCCATCCTCCGCGAGCGCCAGGAACCCACCCGGTGCGGCACTGCGCACGGTGTCGTTCCCGGCGACGGTCAGCAGGAAGAAGAACATCTCCAGCTCGGCGTCCGCCAGCCGCGCCCCGTCCCCCGCCGCGTGGGTGAGCGCCGTCATCAGGTCCTCGCCGGGGCGCGCCCGCTTCTCCGCGGCCAACTCGCGCGCGTACGCGAACATCTCCCCCAGCATCGCCGGTGAGCGCGGGTTCACCGGCCGCCCGTCGGGCCCGCGTACGAGCCGGTCGGCCTCTTCGGGGTCCTGGTAGGCGATGACGCGCTCGGTCCAGTCCAGGAGCAGGCCCCGGTCGGCCGCCGGGACGCCGAGCAGGTCGGTGAGGTTGAGCAGCGCGTACTCGTCGGTGACGGCGGCGACAAGGTCGACAACCCCGTCACGGGCGTCCCGCACCGCCGCTTCCAGCAGCGTCCGGGCCCGCTCCCGCACCCGCCCCTCGAACCGGTCGATGCGCCCCGGCGTGAACGCCCGGCTGACCAGCCGTCGCAACACCCCGTGCTGCGGCGGGTCCTGATTGAGCATCATGCGCCGTACGAAGGGCAGGTCGGCGGGATCAGGATCGCGAATCTGGGTGGCCCCGAGACAGGACGAGAAGACCCGGGCGTCCTTCAGCACCCTCACGACGTCGGCATGCCGGGTGACCGCCCAGAATCCTTCTCCCGCCGGCCACCCCAGGACCTCGTACTCGTCCTGCCAGGCGACGGGCTCGTGGTCGCGCAGCCACTGGTAGTCGGCGTGCGGGATGCCCTGGGCGTAGCGACGCGGGTCGTACACGTCAGGCACACCCGGCACTCCTTCCCTCACCCCTCCCCGTCCGCCCGCAGGAAGTCCTCCACCGTGCGAACGAGTTCGAGGGGCGTCTCGTCCATGGCGTAGTGCCCGGCACCGGCGATCTCCACGAGCTCGGCGCGCGCGTAGTGGCGCAGCCAGGTCTCCCGCATCAGCCCCGCACCGAGCGCCGGGTCGAGCGCGCCGACGACGGCGAGCGCGGGCACGCCCACCCCCACGACCTCCTCGTGGAAGTCCTCCCCCGCCCAGGAGTCCAACCACGTCCGGAACGCCTTGGCGTCGCTGCGCCCCACGGACTGCTGGACCATCCGGTCGAGCCAGGCGGCGGGCCGGTTGCCTCCGGTGGTGAGGTCGAGGATGGCCCGCCGGTTCTCGGGCCGGTCGGCGGCCCCGGCGAACAACTCCCAGTGCTCGGGCGGCATCGGCAACCCGCTCGCGGGCACGGGCGACACCCCCACCATGCGCCGCACCCGCTGGGGCACGGCGGCGGCGATCCGCTGCACGACGCTGCCGCCCATGGAGTGCCCGACCACCGAGAACCGCTCCCACCCGAGGTGATCGGCCACGGCCAGCACGTCCCCGGCCCCTTCCCGGGTGGTGAAGTCCCCTGCCGTGTTCAACGCCTCGCCGTACCCCCTCAGATCGACGAAGGCATACCGGAACGTCTCCAGATCGAGATCGGGCATGACCGCCGCATAGGCGGCACGGTCGGCGAACCACCCGTGCACGGCGAGCACGTGGTGGGGCCCTTCACCGACGAGGGTGTGGGGCAGGACGTGAGGGGTCACGGGGGCTCCGATCCGGACGCGGGCTGCGACGAGGGGGCGGTTCGACGTGCGGGTCCACGGTGGCCCGGCGACAGCACGCGGGACAAGACCGCCTCGGAACGGGTTGGTTCCTGGGGAACGCCCGAATCGGGCCTTCTGGACGCTCCCTTTTGCAAGGTTGGTTGCAATCAGAGCTTGCGAACGGAGATTTTCTCCGCAGCCCAGATCAGAACCTGCCCCAGGCATATTCAGGATCAATCCGCTTTGTCTTCGATCCCGACCGTCTCATCCACTTTCGATACACGAAACTTCCGAAGCACTTCGCTAGTTGAACGTAAATTTCCCTGAATCGCACGCCCGCCCGAATCACCAACTGCGTGCATGAGGATTGGGGCGCATTTGCAAGATCGCGAGCTCCGCTCACCCAATTGAAGGAGCCTCCGGAGTCGGTTCGGGAGAGCTATCGTGAGGCTGACGTCGAAGCGATTGGACGCAAGTCGACCTGAGTGAAAGGGAGTTGGCCCCAGAGTGCCTAGCCGCACCCTGGGGCCGTAGGAATCGAACACCACGCCCCGATGAGGAGGACCCGTGTCCCATTCCAAGACCAGAGGGCCGTCTCCGGACACCTCGGCTCCGAGCGAAATTACCACCCCGTCGGCTCCGCTCACCCTGGTCGGTGACGAAAATCGACGGATTCTCATCCAACGCCTCTGGCCGGCGCTGCGTCTCGCCCTTACGGCGTGGAACGCCGCTCACGGCGCCGATCCCGGATTCGTGGAGGCCGTGCTGAAGGTTCTCGAAGCCCTCCCGGCTGGCGTCCTGGCCACCGTCGCCGACCGGCTCAAGTTCCGCAGGACCCGCGAGAGGAGGGACGGCAACTGACCCTCAGGGCGGACGGTCTTCAGGCCGTCCGCCCCTCACCCACTCCCGGACACGCCATCGTCAGCCCCCACGCCCCCAGTTCGCCTGATAGTGGTCTGGCCCAGCACCCCGCCCCTCCCTAGCATGGAGGTTTCCTGCGGCCGTGCCGGGGCGGCCGAGGACCCTGGGGGGACACATGAATAAGCGGAACACTGCCGGCCCGAACGCGATCGACGTCGACACACCCAGCGTCGCCCGCATGTACGACTGGCTGCTCGGCGGCATCGAGAACTACCAGTCCGACCGCGACGCCTGCGCGGAATTGCTCGACATCGCACCGAGCACCAAGGAACTCGCCCTCAACAACCGCAACTTCCTCCGCCGCGTCGTACGCGTTCTCGCCAAGGACTACCAAATCCGGCAGTTCGTCGACCACGGTTCCGGCCTGCCGACCCAGGACAACGTCCACCAGATCGCCCAGCGCGTCGACCCCGCGACCCACGTGGTCTACATCGACAACGACCCGATCGTCCTGGCCCATGGCCGCACAACGCTGGAGGAGAACGAGCAGACCGCCATCATCCAGGCGGACATGCGCGAGCAGAAGAACATCGTCAAGGACGCCGAGTACAAGCGGCTCATCGACCATTCCAAGCCCACAGCCGCCCTCTTCGTCTCGGTCCTGCACTGCATCCCCGACGAGGACGCCCGCACCCTCGTCGACACCGTCCGCGCCCGCCTCAACCCCGGCGACTTCATGGTGATCTGCCAACTGGCCAGCGAGCGGGCCGACGTTCGCGACAAGGTCACCCACCTGATGGACGTCAGCACGGGCGGCCGCTGGGGCAGGGTGCGCAAGCCGGAGGAGGTCGAGGCCTACTTCGAAGGGCTCGAAATCCTCGACCCCGGCGTGGGCGACAGTGCCGGTAAGCACCCTCTGTGCGACGTCACCAACTGGCGCGCGGATTCCCAGGTGGTACCCCGGCAGAAGAGCCAGGAATGGATCGAATGGGGCGGTGTCGGAAGGGTGCTGTAGGCATCGGGGGCGACTGTTGGGGACCGGCGTTCAACTGGTGCCGCCCTGCAGGGCGGTCGCCGCAGCCGACACGAGGGCCGATCCGTCAGGGCCGGTCCTCGTCGGCCACCACGCGCCCTGCCGCCTCCAGCCGTGACCGCTGCCGCGCGATCGCATCGTCCAGCATTCGCGCACTGACCCGACGCGGTGCCGCCGCAAAGCTCAGCTCGTTGAGAACATGCCGGTACAGATCAACCTGCGGTGGCTTGCTCAAATACAGGGCACTGTCCAGCAGTTCAACGTACACAAGCTCGGCCGGACCTCCGTCGTGGAACTTCAGGTGCGTAATCGGATAGCTCGGCGCGATGCTGACGCCGACATCACCTTCCTTGTCCGCGAACCGCACGATCCGGATGTTCATGCCACTGCCGTTCCCCACCCTCTTCAGGTGCAGCAGTTGGTCCAGCATTACTTGCGCCCCGCCGAACTGGCGCCACAGCACGCTCTCGTCCAACAGCACCACCATCGTCGGCGACTGCGTCCCCTGGAGAATGTGCTGCCGGTGGATGCGCAGATCGACCCGTCGCTCGACCTCCAGCAGGGTCGCGCTCGGCACGGCGGCTCTGACGACCGCCCGCGCGTAGTCCCGGGTCTGGAGCAGTCCGGGGATTATGTGGTTCTCGTACATGAAGATGCGCTCCGCCGCGCCCTCAAGGCCGATCAGCCTGCGCAGATAGCCTGGCGTCACATCCGCGTACTGGCTCCACCAGTGGCTTTCCCGGGTGTGCCGCAGGAGGCTCTCAATCTCGAACTCCTCCATGGGGCTCAGCCGGTAGAACTTCATCAGGTCCCGGACGTCCTGCTCCTTCGGCGGGCTCTCACCCCGCTCCAGTCTGCTGACCTTCGAGACCGACCCTCTGATCACCGGAGCGACATCCTTGAGCCCCAGCCGCCGCTCCTTGCGCAGCTGGCGCAAATGCTCACCCAGGACCCGGGCGGCTGCCTCCGACTTCCCCTGCCACGCCCCGTCCCCTCCGGCCCCTCGGTAGGACTGCGCCCCCGGCACGTCGTCTCGGAAGCGTTCGGCAGGCATGCACACTCCAGGGGAAGGCAACACGAAGGGCCAGCTTCCCAGACTGGTGGGGCCGTACCCGCCGGTTCAACCTCTGCCCAAAGCTGTGCGGGGGCCACCGCCCGCGGCCCCCGCACAGCGCCTGTCACCGGGACACAATCACCTGCCGAACCGGTCGAACTCCCCCGCCTTCGCCCCCGCCACGAACGCCTCCAGCTCCGCATCCGTGTAGATCAGCGCCGGCCCCTGCGGATCGCGCGAATTGCGCATCGCCACCGTTCCTCCAGGAAGCGCCGCCACCTCAATGCAATTCCCGGCCGCGCTGGCACTGCTCTTGACCCAACTCGCCCCGGCAATACTGCTCGCGGCAACACCGTTGTAGACCTGCATTCCGCCACCTCTCACATCGAAACGACCACCCTCGTGAAATCCCATATGCAATTGCACGGGGGGAGGGATGTGAGGAGCGTAGACCTGCGTGCACCGCGCACGGAGTCCCCCAAAAGAGTGTGGTTACAAGGGACTTGACCTCGCTGTGCGCAGCAGCGTTCGAGGAATCGTCACTTCTTGGCTGCCTCGCGAGCACCGCAACCCCACGCAGCGAATCAGCGCCGCTGATCCTCCACCTGAAAGTCCGCCGGCGCATGCTCCCGCATCATCCGCAGCACATCATCCAGCGCGAACTCGAAGACGTACGTCTCGAAGCACAACCCCTGCTTCACCCGCGGCGCACTCCCCGTCATCAGCGAGAACCTGCGGTACGCCGCCCTCGGGCGGGAGACGTACGGCAGCGCGCCCGGCGTCGACTCGCGGGCCTCCACGATGAGGAACTGGCCGGCCCGCACCCCCGCGGCCCGCACCGCCAGCACGTCGTCCCAGGGAAGCGTCCGTTCGGCGAGGAGCGGCAGGCGCACCAGTACGCCGGCCGGGCCCGCCCCGAGCGTCAGCGGGCGGACCAGGTAGCCGATGTACGTCACGGCGACGAACAGGAGCAGCAGGCCGAGGACGGACATCAGCGCCGCGGAGAGCGTGGCGTTGTTGCCGCCCTGGACGACCGCGAAGACGGTGTAGCCCCACATCACGGTGACGACCGCCGCCGCGACGGGCATCGCCTTGACCACCCCGCGCAGCGGCAGCTCGATTCTGGTGTCCTCCGGCGGCACCGCGTCCTGCGGTCCCTGCGGGTCCTGTGCATGCGTCATGGTCAGAGCTTCGGCGCTGTACGGCCCCAGCACCAGTACCCGACGGTAATCGGCCCCGTCTCTCCACCCCGGTCGCCCTCAACCCGGTCACCCCGGTCGCGCCGGGTTCAGCCCGCGACCGCCTTCTGCGGCATGCGGGCGGCCAGCTTGCCCCGGTAGTGGTCGACGACGACCGCGACCATGATGACCACGCCGGTGATCATCTGCCGCTGGAAGTCCGAAACACCCATCAGGAGAAGGCCGTTGGTGAGGACGCCCAGCAGACAGGCACCCAGCAGGGTGCCGATCATGGAGCCCTTGCCGCCGGACAGCGAGGCCCCGCCGATGACGACGGCGGCGATCGCCGAGAGTTCGTAGCCGCCGCCGATGCTGGGGCTGGCGATGTTGAGACGGGCCATGTAGGTGACGGCGGCGATCCCCACCGCGAACCCGGCGATGACGAAGGCGGCGACCTTCACGACGCTCGTCCGGTGCCCGGAGAGCCGTACCGCCTCCTCGTTCGCCCCGATCGCGAAGACCAGACGGCCGAAGACGGTCCGGGTGAGCACCAGATGGCCGACGGCCACCATCACCAGCGCGATCCAGAAGAGCGAGGGGATGCCCAGGAGGGTGGAGGTGCCGAAGTGGCTGAAGCCGGGCGGGAAGTCGTACAGCGTCTTGGCGTGGGTGTATTCGAGCGCCGCCCCGCGCGCCACGTTGAGCATGCCGAGCGTGACGATGAAGGACGGCACCCGCCAGCGTTCGGAGACAAAACCGTTGACGAAACCGCAGGCCATGCCGACGAGGGCGGCGACCAGCACCGACAGCAGCACGGCGAGGGGCGTGGACAGGCTGGTCGAGGTCAGCACCTCGCCCGCGACGACGCCCGAGAGCGCCATCACGGACCCGACCGACAGGTCGATGCCGCCGACCAGGATGACGAAGGTCATGCCGACCGCGAGCATCGTGTTGAGGGTGATCTCGGTGGCGATGTTCGTGAGGTTGTCGGAGGTCGCGAACTTGGGCGCGGCGAGCGTGAAGATCAGCACGAGCGCGAGCAGGGCGATGCCGATGCCCGCCTCGCCCATCACCTGCCGGGAGAGCTGGCGTGCGGTGCGCCGCTCACCGGCGGGCGCCGGGGCGGCTTCCTTGGTGGGGGCCGGTGTGGTCATGAGGAGGTCTCACCGTTCTGGGTGGGTACGTCGGTGGATGGGTGCGGGGTGTCGTCCGCGACCGGGCCCCGGGTGACGTACCCGGAGTACGCCAGCGCCAGGATGCGCGAGCTGTCGAAGTCCTCCCGGGCCACCTCCCCCGCGATCCGGCCGCGCGAGAAGACGAGGATGCGGTCGCAGATGCCCATGAGTTCGGGCAGGTCGGAGGAGACGACCAGGAGGGCCTTGCCGGTGCCCGCGAGGTCGGTCAGCTGCTGGTGGATCTCGTAGCGGGCCCCGACGTCGATGCCTCGGGTCGGCTCGTCGACGACGAGGACGTCCGTTCCGGCGAGCAGCCACCGGCCGAGGACCACCTTCTGCTGATTGCCGCCGGACAGGGTGCGGACCGCCGTGCGGATGCCGGGGGTGCGGATGCCGAGGCGCTCGACGGCCTGGTGGGCGTACGTGTCCTCCTCGCCCCGCTTCAGCAGTCCGCCGCGCGAGACCTTGCCGGTGGCGGCCAGCGTCACGTTGGCGGCGACGGGCATGTCGAGGACCAGGCCCTGCCCCTTGCGGTCCTCGGTGAGGAGGCTGATGCCGTGCCGGACGGCGTCCCGGGGCGTGCGGATGCGGACCCGGCGCCCCTTCACGTACACGTGTCCGCCGTCGTGGTGGTCGGCCCCGAACAGGGCCCGTACGGTCTCGGTGCGGCCGGAGCCGACCAGCCCGGCGACGCCGACGACCTCGCCCGCGTGCAGGGCGAAGCTGACGGGGCTGCCGCCGCGCGGGTGCAGGCCTTCGGCGCGCAGCAGTTCGTCGCCGGGGGGCCGGGACACGTACGGCGGGTACTCCTGCGCGAGGTCGCGGCCGACCATGAGGCGGATGACCTCGGCGGTGTCGGTGTCGGCGAGGTCCTTGGTGACCACGTGGCGGCCGTTGCGGAAGACCGTCATGCGGTCGCCGATCTCGAAGACCTCCTCCAGGTGGTGCGAGATGTAGAGGACGGCGGTGCCGCGTGCGGTGAGGCGGCGGATCACCTCGAAGAGGCGCTCGGTCTCGCGGGAGGTGAGGGTGGCGGTCGGTTCGTCCATGACGAGGACCCGGCAGTCCTGCCACAACGTCCGTGCGATCTCCAGGAGTTGCATCTGGGCGATGCCGAGACGCTCCACCTTGACGTGCGGGCGTACGTCGAGCCCGACCTCGTCGAGGAGTTCTTGCGCGCGCCGGTTGAGGGTGCGCCGGTCGACGAGCCCGTACTTCCGGGGCAGGTGCTGGAAGAAGAGGTTCTCCGCGACGGTGAGGTTGGGGAGCAGGTTCAGCTCCTGGTGGACGACCTGCACGCCCGCGCCCATCGCCGCCGCCGCGTCCTTGGGGGCGTACGGCTGTCCGCCGAGGCGCATCGTGCCGGTGTCGGGCGGCTGGATTCCGGCCAGGATGCGGACGAGAGTCGACTTGCCCGCCCCGTTCTCGCCGAGCAGGGCGTGCACCTCCCCCGCCCGCAGTTCCAGCCGTACGTCGTCCAGGGCCTTGACGCCGGGGAACGCCTTGCCGATGCCGGCGGCCTCCAGGACCACCGGCGCGGCTCCGTTCGTCTCGCTCATGTGCCTGCTCATCCCGCGTCCGCGCCGGTGACGACCTTGACGTCGGTCTTGACCCAGGCCTCGGCCTTGCCGCCGTCGATCGTCTTCAGTGCCACGTCGATGCCGTCGGCGGCCTGCTTGGCGGCGAACTGGTCGACGGTGGCGACGACTTGACCGTCCTTCAGGTACGGCTTGATGGCGTCGATGTTGTCGAAGGAGGCCACGGCGACCTTGCCCTTCTTGTTCGCCGCGCCGATCGCCTTGACCGCGCCCAGCGACATGGAGTCGTTGGAGGACATCACGCCCTGGATGTCGGGGTGCGCGGTGAGGAGGTTGGTCAGGACGGTGTACGCCTCGTCGGTCTCCCAGTGCGCGGTCTTGGAGTCCACGACGGTGAGCCCGCCGTCCTTGGCCGCCTTCTCGAAACCGGCCTTGCGCTGCTGGGCGTTGGCGGCGCCGGGGTTGCCCTCCAGGATGACGACCTTGCCGCCCTTGCCGAGCTTCTTGGCCAGCACCTCGCCGGAGAGCCGGGAGCCCTCGGCGTTGTCGGGGCCGACGAAGGGGACGTCGAGCTGGGCGGCCTTGAGGGCGCCGTCGTCCAGCTTGACGTCGATGTTGACCAGCTTGATGCCTGCCTTGGCGGCGCGGCCGAGCGGCGAGACGAGCGCGCGGGAGTCGGCGGGGGCGAGCACGATGGCGTCGGCCTGGTCGGTGATGCAGCGGTTGATGGCGGCGACCTGGCCGTCGATGTCCGTCTCGTTCTGGATGCCGCTGGCCTTCAGCTCCAGGGTGCCGAGCTTCTTGGCGTGCTCCTCGGCGCCCTGCTGCATGGTCTGGAAGAACTCGTTGCCGAGCGACTTCATGATCAGGCAGACGACGGGCTTGCCGTCCTTCTTCTTCTCCTTGCCCCCGGCCGAGGGCGAGCCGCCCTCCTGCCCGCACCCGGTGAGGGCGACGGCCAGGACCAGGGAGGCGGAGGCGGAGACGGCGAGGGAGATGCTGCGGTTCATCGTTGAACTGCCTTCCGAGAGTGCCGGGTTGGAGGATTTCCTGGTGCGGTGGTACGAGGGCGGACGGGCCCCGGGAGGTCTGGGTGGGCGTCGTGCCCGAGGGGTGTCAGAAGGGGACGCCCGCACGGAGGACGACATTGGCGTACGGGGTGGTCTCGCCGGTGCGGACCACCGCCCGGGCGCGCCGGGTGAGCTTCTTGAGCCGGGCGTGCGGCACCCGGTCGAGGGTGACGTCGGCGAACTGCTCGTCGAAGACGACCAGGAGGTCGGGGTCGGTGGCTTCGTGGGCCACGGTGGCGTGCTCCAGGACGAGTTCGTCCAGGACCGCTTCGAGCACGGGCAGGAACGCGGGTTCGCCGCGCCGCCACACCAGGTCGACGACCTCCACCCCGGAAGGCACGGGCAGGCCGGGATCGGCGACGACCAGCAGGTCACCGTGGCCGAGCGAGGTGATGATCTCCAGGAGGCGGGGGTGCCACAGCCCGTCAGCACGCATGGTGCACCTCGCTCTCGCCCTCGTGCCGACGGGTTACGTCGCCGAGCAGCGCCTCCACCTCGTCGGTGGACGGCAGCGAACTCTGGGCGCCCGGCCGGGTGGTGGCCAGCGCCCCCGCCGCACACGCCCGGCGCAGGGCCTCCCCCAGCGGTGTACCGGAGCCGAGGGACAGCGCGAGCTGTGCGCAGAAGGCGTCGCCCGCTCCGACGGTGTCGACGGCGTCGACGCTGAACCCGCTCTCGCGGCACACCCCGTGGGCGTCGGCGGCGACCGCGCCGTCCGCGCCCAGGGTGACGACCACGGTGGCGGGACCGAGGGCGCGCAGCGCCTCGGCGTGCTCGGCCCAGTCGTCGTACGCGTGCGGCAACAGTCCCTGGGCCTCGGTCTCGTTGACCACCAACACGTCCACGGCGCGCAGGAGTTCGGCGAGTTCCGCCCTGCCCGACTCGGGCAGGGGTGCGGCGTTCAGCACGGTCAGCGCGCCTGCCGTCCGGGCCTGGTGGGCTGCGGCGAGCACGGTGGGCAGCGGCACTTCGAGCTGGAGGAGCAGGGTGTCGGCGCTGTGGGCGAGGGTGCCGCCGGTGAGGGTGCCGAGGGCGGGGACGTCGAGGTGGTGGTTGGCGCCGGGCGAGAGGGTGATGGTGTTCTCGCCGTCCTGCTGCACGACGATGAGCGCCAACCCGCTGGACACGCCCGGCAGTTGACGTACCCCCCGGTCGTCGACGCCCTCCACCGCGAGGCGTTCGCGCAGTTCGCTGCCGAGGGCGTCGTCGCCGAGCAGACCGACCATGCGCACCTGGGCGCCGAGCCGGGCGGCGGCGACGGCCTGGTTGGCGCCCTTGCCGCCCGCGCCGCGCACCACGTCGGCGCCGGAGACGGTCTCGCCGGGGCGGGGCAGCCTCGGCACGGTGACCGACAGGTCCATGTTCAGGCTGCCGACCACGACCAGTCGCTCACTACTCACGGGTGTCACCGTTCTCTCCACGAAGTTCGGGGTGTTCGCCGCCCGCCGGGTCGGGGCACCCGCAGGAGCCCCTGGCCAGCAGGGTCACCGGGAGGACGTCCCGGGTGGGGGGCAGGTCGGGTTCACGCATCCGGTCGAGCAGGCGGCGTACCGCCGTGCGGCCGAGGTCGTCGTAGGGCTGGCGCATGGTGGACAGCGCCGGGCAGGTGTACGCGCCGGCCGCGATGCCGTCGAAGGAGACGAGGGCGAGGTCGTCGGGGACCCGGATGCCCAGTTCGGTGGCGGCGCGCAGGACTCCGGCGGCCTGTTCGTCGGAGGTGACGAACAGGGCGTCCACCGACCGGTCCCGGGAGAGCAGTGCGAGCCCGGACCGGTAGCCGTCGAGCCGCCCGAAGGAGCCGTGCAGCAGGGGTGCGGCGTCCGGGCAGGCCTCCCAGCCGGTGCGCCCGCCCGATCCCGTGCCCGCCTTGAGGCCCGCCCGCTCCAGTGCCGTGCGCCAGCCGACGACGCGGTCCACCGTGGGGTGGATGCCGAGCGGCCCGGCGATGCAGCCGACGCGGCGGCGGCCGTGGGCGAGGAGGTGCTCGGTGGCGGTCTGCGCGCCCCGGGCGTTGTCCACGAGGACGTAACTGGTGGCGACCCCGTCCAGCTCCCGGTCGAAGACCAGGCTGGGCACCCCCGACCGGGCGAGTTCGGCGCGCCAGGCCTTCTCCCCCTGGGAGGGGATCAGGACGAGCCCGTCGACCTGGCGGTCCACGAACGTACGGATGTATCCGGCCTCGCGGGCGGGGTCGTCGACGCTGTTGCCGACCAGGAGGGTGTATCCGGCGGCCCAGGCGTGGTCCTCCAGGGAGCGGGCCAGTTCGGCGAAGAAGGGGTTCGCGGCGTCGGGCACCACGAGCCCCAGCGTCATCGTGTGGCTCATCCGCAGCGAGCGGGCGACCGCGTTGGGCCGGTAGCCGAGTTCCTTGACCGCCGCGAGGACCCGTTCGCGGGTGGCGGGGGCGACGGAGCGCGGGCCGTTGTTGAGCACGTAACTCACGACCGAGGGCGAGGTGCCCGCGAGCACCGCCACGTCCTGCCGTGTTGCCATGCCGACCCCCGGTCTTCCCACGTCCCCTGTCGGGCAGGCCGGAGAGGTCCGGCCGCCGCAACACGAGTTGGCAACTCGTGTTGCGGCGGATTATGAGAAGCAACCAGCGCAACCGCAAGGGTTGCGCCACAACGGCTTATTCGGTCCGCAGCAGCCCGGTGTACAGGTCCCAGAACCGCTGGGCGTCGACGTCGAGCACGATGGACGCCTTGCGGGTGCCCTTGGGGTTGTTCGGAGCGTCGAACTCGTCCAGCTTGTAGCCGAGCGAACGCCCGTAATCGGCACCGAAGTTGGCGTCCACGTCGACGTACCGCACATCGGTCTTCTTCGCCACGGCCGGGTCGAGGAAGACGGCCGCGGTGATCGCGTCCCACAGCAGGTGCGTGGTGTTCGGGTCCTTGGCGAACTCGGGTCCCTGGAGGTCACGGAAGATCTTCTTGATCGGGGTCGGCTTCCCCGCCACGATCCGGTCGTACTGCTTCTTGCCGTACACGACGTGCTGGGCGGCGTCGTCGGGGACGATCGTCTGCTTGCGGAAGGGCGTACGGACCGCGATGCGCGCCGACTCGGGGTCGAACCACCAGTTGAACTCGGCGGCGGGGGTGATGTTCCCGGGCTTGTCGAAGGCGCCGCCCATGTAGATCACTTCCTTGATCAGCGGCACGATCTCGGGGTGGGTGCGCACGGCGAGCGCGAGGTTGGTGGCGGGGCCGTCGGCGAAGACGGTGACCTGGTTCGGGTGCCGCTTGACCTGCTCGACGATGAAGTCGGCCGCCGCCGTGTCCTGCTTCGGCTTCGTCTTCGGGTAGCCGCCGTAGGGAGGCTTGGCCAGCTTGTCGTACGCCGGCGGGCGCTTCGAGTCGAAGGCGCCGCCCCAGGGCGCCTTCCCGTACAGCGCGTTCTCGGCGGCGAGCCGCTCCTGACGGCCGGGCATGAGGGGTTCGCCCGCGCCCATGACGACAGGGATGTCGGTGCGGCCGACGAGCTCCAGCTGGCGCAGGGCGTAGGCGGTGCCCTCCTCGACCCAGGTGTTGCCGCTGACGACGGTGACACCGAGGAAGTCGACGTCCCGGGCCTTGGCGAGCATGAACATGGTGACGGCGTCGTCGTTCAGCTCGCCCATGTCGACATCGAGGATGACCTTGCGGCCCTTGTCGGCGGCCGGAGCCGCCCGGACCTCCACCGGGACGGGAAGGGGAGCCGCGGCCGGGGCCGATGCGGCGACCAGCGGGACGAGCAGGGCGGCGGCGAGCAGCGGGCCGAACGTTCTCTTGCGCACGGGTGTCCTCCGAGGGGACTGGGACGCGGGGCCGAAACGACGCACCCCGAGAGAGCGGGCGGGAAGCGGACCGCGCGATTATCAGAAGCAACCCCGGCAACGGCAAGGGACGTGCGGGCCACGGATCGTTCGCAGCCGCAAGGGGTCGCACGACCCGGTGTCCAGGGACTTTCGTCCTCACCTGCTGCGGGAATCGTCACAAAGCCCCTCCCCCGTTTGGCGCAACCGGGACGTTCCGGATTACCTCCTTCTGTAAGGACAGACGAGGACACGAAGCCGATACCCGCTCGACCACGCACCGCCACGGAGGTTTTCCAGTTGACCCGCATACGCCGCCCGCGCACCCGGCTCCGTACGGCCACGCTCACCGGTACGGCCGTGCTCGCCGCAGCAGCCCTCACCGCCTGCAACGGCGGCGGTGGTGGCAGTGAGGGCTCCGGAGCCGCCAAGGAAGCGCCGCAGACCAAGGTGTCGGTGAGCGCCTCGGGGAAGCAGGCCAAGGCGGGCGAGCCGGTCAAGGTGACCCTCACCGAGGGCGACAAGCTGGACTCCGTCACCGTCAAGGACACCAAGGGCGGCACGCTGACCGGCCAGATATCCGCCGACGGCAGGTCCTGGACCTCCGCCCGCACCACCTCCCCCGGCACCAGCTACACCGTCGAGGCGAAGGCGGCCGGGGCCACGGCCACCAAGGCGGACTTCACCACCGAGGCCGCCGACAAGGTCAACAAGCTGACGATGGCCCCCGGCAAGAACACCACCATCGGCATCGCGCACCCGGTGTCGATCGTGTTCGACCACCCGGTGAAGAACAAGGCCGACGTCGAGAAGCACCTCAAGATCACCACCTCGAACGACACCGAGGGCTCCTGGGGCTGGATGACCGACTACTCCGGCAAGGACCGCGTCGACTGGCGCCCCAAGGACTACTGGAAGCCGGGCACCAAGGTCACCCTGAACGCCGACCTGAACGGCGTGAACTCCGGCAAGGGCGGCGGCTGGTTCGTCCGCGACTACCAGACGAACTTCACGATCGGGAAGAACCAGATCGTCAAGGTCGACCTCGACAACCACCGCCTGAAGCTGATCCGCGACGGCGAGACCGTCAAGGACGTCCCGATGTCGGCGGGCACCCCGGGCGGCGACAAGGCGTCCTGGCGCGGCAAGACGGTGCTGATGTCGAAGGAGGGCACCATCAACATGCGCTCCGAGACGGTGGGCCTCGGTGACGCCTACGACAAGATGGTCGACTTCTCGATGCGCCTGACCTGGTCGGGCATGTACGCGCACGCCGCTCCGTGGAACGCGGGCTACTTCGGCTCCGCCAACAAGAGCTCCGGCTGCATCGGCATGAGCGACACCAACGCCCAGTTCGTCTACGACGCCGTGCAGGTCGGCGACCCCTTCGAGGTCACCGGCAGCGACGCCAAGGGCACTCAGGCACTCAACAACGGCTACGGGAACTGGAACGTGTCCTGGGCCGACTGGCAGTCCAAGAGCGCCCTGTAAAGCGTGGTGGGGGGGGGACGAGCACAGCCCGTCCGGCGCGCAGCTGACCTTCTCGTCCTTCGCGGCCGACCCGGGTCTGGGGCCGATTCCGCTGCGGAACAAGTGATCCCCGGCTGCTGCCGGACAGGCTTGCTCTCTCTATCGAGCTACTGCCTGCCCGGCAGCAGCGTCCCCGCCTCGGCCGGACCGATGTCCACGGCCTCCGTCTTGGGATTGCGTCGCTGACGCCTGGCCACCCAGTTGGCGAACCAGGAGAGCAGCATGCACATCCCGATGTAGATCGGTGAGATCACCAGAACCACGGGGATGAAAGGCAAATCGTAGTCGAGATTGGACGCGATGAGCTTTCCGGCATGGAGAAACTCCTCATAAGTGATCAGATATCCGAGGGAGGTGTCCTTCAGCGCGACCACCAACTGGCTGATGATGGTCGGCAGCATGGCCCGGACCGCCTGCGGCACCAGCACATGCGTCATGACCTGCGTCTTGCGCATGCCGAGCGCATAGGCCGCCTCCCGCTGGCCGCGGTCCACGGAGTTGACCCCGGTACGGAACACCTCCGCGAGCACCGAGCCGTTGTAGAGCGTCAGTCCGGCCACCAGCGCGGGCAGCGGCTGGACCTTCAGCGCCACGAAGATGAAGAAGATCATCACCAGTACGGGCATGGCGCGGAAGAACTCCACGCACAGACCGGCGATCCAGCGCAGCGGGCGGTGCTCGGACAGACGCCCCACCGCGAGCAGCGCGCCCAGGGCGAGCGAGAGCACCGCGGCGTACGCGAACGCCTTGAGCGTGTTCGCGAGTCCGTGGAGCAACAGCTCCTGGATGCCCTTGTACTGGAAGGGGGTCCATTTGGCCGCCGTGAACTGGTCGGTGTGGAACAGGAGATACACGACCCAGGCCAGCAGCCCGAGCAGCAGGACCGTCGAGGCGATCCCGTACATGAGGTGCCGTTGCCGGGTCTTGGGCCCCGGGATGTCGTAGAGGGCGGTGGACTCCGTGGACAGGGCGCGGCTCATCGGGCGACTCCCCAGCGCTTCTCCAGCGCGTGGAAGAGCGCGCTGATGGTGAGGGTGATGATCAGGTATCCCAATGCGATCCAGACGAAGGACCAGACGACGCTGTAGCCCAGCTCGTTGAGGGTCTTGTACGTGCCGAGCAGCTCGGTGACGGAGAACGCGCCGGCGATCGCCGAGTTCTTGGCGAGCGCGATGAGCGTGGACCCGACGGGCGGGATCACGGACCGGAACGCCTGCGGCAGCACCACCGTCGACAGCGTCTGCCCGAAGGTCATCCCGAGGCTGCGGGCCGCCTCGCCCTGCCCGAGCGGCACGGTGTTGATGCCCGAGCGCAGCGCCTCGCAGATGAACGCCGAGGTGTAGCAGCCGAGCGCGAGCACCGCGAACAGCTGGAAGGGCAGCACCAGTCCGAACCGCGGCAGCCCGAGCAGCACCGCGAAGAAGAGCAGGGTGAGCGGGGTGTTGCGCAGGATGGTCACCCAGGCTGTGCCGAGCGCCCGGAAGGAGCCGACCGGGGAGACCCGGCAGGAGGCCATGACGAAGCCGAGGACGAGGGCCAACAGGGAGGCGTAGACGGTCAGTTGGACCGTCCCGAGGAATCCCTTGCCGTACAGGGCGAAGTTGTCGGTGAGTACGTTCATACGGGTGCGGCCTCCCTCAGCTCGCCGGATAGCGGTCGATGGGCGGCGCGGGGGTGGCCTTGCGGCCGGAGAGCCCGAGCGTGACGTCGTACGCCTTCTGCCAGTCGCCGTTCTTCTCGCGCGCCGCGAGGGCGTCGTCGATCGCGAACCGCAGCGCGTTGTCCGGGCGCGGGACGCCGATGCCGTACGGCTCCTTGGAGAAGGGCGCGCCGACGACCTTCATCTCCTCGGGGACCTTGGCCGCGTACCCCATCAGGATCGTGTCGTCGGTGGTGACGGCGTCGACCTGGTAGGTGAGCAGGTTGTCGACGCAGACGGAGTAGGTGTCGTACGCGACGAGGTCCGCCTTCGGGTATTCGGCGTCGATGCGCTGGTACGGGGTCGAGCCCGCGGCGGAGCAGACGCGCTTGCCGTCGAGGTCCTTGGGCCCGTTGATGTCCTTCTCGTCGGTGCGCACCAGGAGGGACTGTCCCGCCATGTAGTACGGGCCGGCGAAGCCGACGAGCTTCTTGCGCTTGTCGTTGATGGTGTAGGTGCCGACGTAGTAGTCGATCTGCCCGTTCTGGAGGGCGGTTTCGCGGTTCGCGGAGGCGATCGTACGGAACTCGACGCTCGCCGGGTCGAAGCCGAGGGAGGCCGAGATCATCTTGGCGATCTCGATGTCGAAGCCGGAGTAGCGTCCGCTCGCCGGGTCCTTCTCGCCCATGTAGGGCTGGTCCTCCTTGGCGCCGACGACCACGTGGCCGCGCCGCTCGGCCTTCTCCCAGGTGGGCGAGGCGGGCAGCGAGAAGCCCGACGCGACCTGGTAGTGCGGGAGTTGGTCGGGGCGCGGGCCCTTGACCGGGGGGCTGCCCTCCTTGCCGCAGGCGACGGCGAGGAGGGTGAGGGAGAGGACGGCGAGGAGCTTTCGGGTGCGCGGCCGGACGGGGCGCGACGGGGATGGGGTGCGCGACATGTCTCTCCGCCCCCTCAGTGCTTGAGGATCTTGGAGAGGAAGTCCTTGGCGCGGTCGCTCTCCGGAGCGGTGAAGAAGTCCTCCGGGGTGCGGTCCTCGACGATGCGGCCGTCCGCCATGAACACCACGCGGTTGGCGGCGGAGCGGGCGAAGCCCATCTCGTGGGTGACCACGACCATGGTCATGCCGTCGGCGGCGAGCTGCTGCATGACTTCGAGGACCTCGTTGATCATCTCCGGGTCGAGGGCCGAGGTCGGCTCGTCGAACAGGAGCGCCTTGGGGTCCATGGCGAGCGCCCGGGCGATGGCCACGCGCTGCTGCTGGCCGCCGGACATCTGCGCGGGGAACTTGTCGGCGTGCGCGGCGAGTCCGACGCGCTCCAGGAGTTCCCGGGAGCGCTTGTCGGCCTCTTCCTTCTTCCGGCCGCGCACCTTGGTCTGGGCGAGCGAGACGTTCGCCAGCACGGTCTTGTGCGCGAAGAGGTTGAAGGACTGGAACACCATCCCGACCTCGGCGCGCAGTCTCGCGAGCGCCTTGCCCTCCTCGGGGAGGGGTTTGCCGTCGATGAGGATGTCGCCGGACTCGATCGTCTCCAGCCGGTTCATCGTCCGGCAGAGCGTTGACTTGCCCGAGCCGGACGGGCCGATGACCACCACCACCTCCCCGCGGCCGACGGTGAGGTCGATGTCTTGAAGGACGTGCAACTGTCCGTAGAACTTGTTGACGCCACGCAGCTCGATCAACGGATCGACGGCCATACGCTGCCCTACCCACTCTCAGCTGTGTCGAGGTCAGCGCAAACTATCCATCCCGGAAAGGGACTTCACGCCCGACACGCACAAGCGGGACGAACCGCCAATAGCCGTATTTACGCGGTTGACGCGGGTGCTGACCCGGGCGGCGCCCCGGGTGGTGACGCCGGCCCGCCCCGGGAGGCAACAGACGTCACACGCGTCACAGCTCGGAGGCCTCCGCGTACACCTGCGACAGCTCGGGGGCGCCGGTGGCCGCCCAGTCGAGTCCCGCACCGACGACCTCGATGTCGCGGCCGGAGGCCAGCATCACCACGGGTGTGCCGTTGGGCCACAGGTGCCAGCGTGCGCCGGGGACGGTCCGTACGATCACGGTGCCGAGGTAGAGACCGGCGTCGTTGCCGAACCAGGGCAGCTCCTCCGGGTCGTCGCGCCAGCGCGGCGGGAGCTGGTCGAGGGCCTCCAACGACGCCGGGGTGTCGTCCAGTTCGAGGCCGTCGTGGGCGGCCCGGACACGCAGCAGCTCGCACTCGGCGAACAGTTCGGCGATGCCCTCTTGGTCGGCTTCGTCGGACACGTACGTCGCGGTGCCGCGCGCCATGTCGTGGCGCTTGCGCCAGGTGTCCAGGAAATTCATACCGCTCAGGTTCGCACCCACATGGCTCTGCACACCACAGGCGCGCGGATGTTGACGTGCCCCCGGGACCCCTGCCGCGGGGCCCCGGGGGCGTCCTGCGACGTCAGAGGTTCAGGTCGACCACCACGGGGGCGTGGTCGGAGGCGCCCTTGCCCTTGCGCTCGTCACGGTCGACGTAGGAGTCGGTGACGGCCTCGGTGAACGGCTTGTTGCCGTAGACGAGGTCGATGCGCATGCCCTTGTTCTTGGGGAAACCGAGCTCGCGGTAGTCCCAGAAGGTGAAGGGGTGGTCGTACTTGAGCGGACGCGGCATCACGTCGGCCAGGCCCTCGTCCCGCAGGGCGGCCAGGGCGGCGCGCTCGGCGGGCGTGACGTGCGTGGCGCCCTCGAAGAGGGCCGGGTCCCAGACGTCCGCGTCGGTCGGGGCGACGTTGAAATCACCCAGAACGGCGAACGGCCGTGTCCCCGCCGCGTCTTCGGCGACGGCGGCCTTCAGCGCCTCGAACCAGGCCAGCTTGTACGTGTAGTGGTCGTGGTCGACCTCGCGGCCGTTGGGCACGTACACCGACCACAGGCGCAGCGGGCCGCAGGTCGCGGAGACGGCGCGGGGCTCCTGCACTCCCCCGTACTCCGGGCCGCCGGGCAGGCCGTGGACGACGTCCTCCAGGCCGACCTTGGAGACCAGTGCCACGCCGTTCCACCGGCCGTCGGCGACGACCGCGGACTCGTAGCCGAGTTCGCGCAGCTGCGCGGCGGGGAACTGCTCGGCGGTCGACTTGGTCTCCTGGATGCACAGCACGTCCGTGCCGGTGTTCTCCAGCCAGGCCAGCAGCCGCGGCAGTCGGGCGGTGATCGAGTTGACGTTCCAGGTGGCGATGCGCATGTGTCCAAACCTACTCGTCGGGTCTGACAGTCGGGGTGTGTGCCGGTGTCCGAGCAGGTCAGAGCCGCGTGGAGGCACCCGGCGCGAGGTGGTGGTGGTCGGTGCCGCCGAGGTTGCCGATGTGCTGGCCGTACAGCGGCAGGGCGAGGTCGGTGAGGAGCGCGTCGTGGATGTCGTACGCGCGCTGCGGCTTGACCTCGCGAACGTAGTCGATGACCTCGGAGACCTTGTTCCAGGGGGCCATCACCGGCACCAGGAGGGTCTCGACGGGGTGGCCGGGGACGGTCAGGGCGTCACCCGGGTGGAAGACCGCCCCGTCCAGCAGGAAGCCGATGTTGGTGACGCGGGGCAGGTCCGGGTGGATGACGGCGTGCAGTTCGCCGTGCACCTGGACGTCGAACCCGGCGGCGCCGAAGGTGTCGCCGTGCCCGACGGTGTGCACCCGGCCGGGGAACGCGGCGGAGACCTTCTCGGCGACGCTGCGCAGCGTCCAGATCTCGGCGGCGGGGTTGGCCTCCAGGGCGGCCCGCAGGTGCGGCTCGCTGAAGTGGTCGGCGTGCTCGTGCGTGATGAGGATCGCGTCCGCGCCGAGGGCGGCGTCGGCCTCGCTGAAGGCTCCCGGGTCGAGCACCAGGGTGCGGCCGTCCTTCTCCAGCCGGACGCAGGCGTGGGACTTCTTGGTCAGCTCGATGCTGCTGTTCGTGTCGCTCATGGCTTCCATCCTGCTACGGCTGCGGTGTGGTCTCCTGCCGGACCACTTCCCGGGCGGTTTCGAAGGCGGCGTGGGCGGCGGGGACGCCGCAGTAGACGGCGGTCTGGAGCAGCACCTCGCGGATCTCGGCGGGGGTGAGCCCGTTGCGCAGGGCGGCCCGGACGTGGGTGGCCAGCGACGCCTGGTGGCCGCCCGCGACGAGCGCGGTGAGGGCGACGACGCTGCGGGTGCGCCGGTCCAGGCCGTCCCGGGTCCAGACCTCGCCCCAGGCGTACCGGGTCAGCAGGTCCTGGAAGTCCCCGGTCATCTCGTCCGTGCCGGCCAGTACCCCGTCGACGTAGGCCTCGCCGAGCACCTCCCGGCGCACCTTCATGCCGTCGTCGTACGGGTCGGGCCGCCCGGCGGGCACCGGCTCGGGCTCGCTCACGGGAGCGGGGAGCGCGGCCTCGGGGACCTCTTCGGGGGCGGGCGGCACCGGGGCGAGCAGCGTCGTGCTGCCATCCTCCCAGGGCGAGGAGAAGTGCCGTACGAGAAGGTCGGTGACGGCGGCGGGCTGCTCGACAGGCGTCAGGTGCGAGGCGCCCGGCACCAGCGCGAGGCGGGCGTCGGGGATGCCCGCGACCAGGGTGCGGGCGTCGCCGGGCCCGGTGACCTGGTCCTGCTCGCCGACCACGACCAGGGTCGGCACGGCGATCCGGCCGAGCTCGGGACGTACGTCGAAGGCGGCCAGCGCCTCGCAGGCGGCGATGTAGCACCCGGGATCGGTGGTGCGCACCATCTGCACGGCCCACTCCACTATGGCGGGCTGCGCGGCGGCGAAGGCCTGGGTGAACCAGCGCCCGGGCGCGGCGGCCGCCATCGGCTCCATGCCGTTGGTCCGCACGATGACGCCGCGCTGGCGGAACTCGTCCGCCGTGCCGAACCGGGGCGACGCGGAGACCAGCGCCAGGGACGCCACCCGGTGCGGGTGCCGCAGCGCCAGCTCCGCGCCGACCGCGCCGCCGATCGAGCAGCCCGCGTACCCGAAGCGCTGCACGCCCAGCTCGTCCAGGACCGCCAGCAGCCGCGCGGTCAGCTCCGCCACGGACGCCACGGGCTCGGCGGGGGCGCCGCCGTGCCCGGGCAGGTCGTAGCGGAAGACGCGCCAGGTACGGGACAGCTCGGGTATCTGCCGGTCCCACATGTGCCATGTGGTACCCAGTGAGGGACCCAGCACGACGACAGGGGCATCTTCTGGCCCGTCAAAGCGGTATTGCAGGGTGTTCATCGGTGTCTCACTCATCGCGTGACCCTCTCATCTGTCACGAGATGTCACAGCGCCGGGGTGAACCATGCGGCCCTCGTCTCAAGCGTGCGCTGCCGCCGAGTGCTGGAACGCACTGCACCGAGTGCTGCGGGAGACCCCAGCCTGTGGACCAACAGCTCCACGAGCCGCAAGGCGGGCAGGCCGTGCCATCACCCCTCGCTAGCCCCGTGCAGACCGTCCCAAGTGGCGGCGGCTCCACGCAAGTCCTCCACGTCCGGCTTGACGTACCAACGTTTGGTCGTCTTGACATTCGTATGCCCGGCCCATCGTGCCAGGATGTGGTCTGGTACTCCATTATTGGCCAGATAGGTCAAACACGATGCACGCGCGTCATAGAGCCGGACGCGACGCAGCCCGAGCTGCTCCATCAACTGATACGCGCGCCGACGAAGTTGCTTCATCGTGAAAGCTTCGCCCGCTTCATGCACTAGCACGTAACCGGATTCCGTGTACCCCTCCTCCAGAGCAAGCAGCTCCTCTCTCTGGAGAGCCCGGAATGATTTCAGGGGTCCGAGCACCAGAGGTGGCAGCGGCAGCTCCCGCTCACCCGCAAGCGACTTGGTGTCCTTTTCAACCACGTAGCGGTTACCCATCATCGTGCGCGTATTAGCAATGGTGATGGTGGCACTTTCCAAGTCGACATCTTCCCACCGCAGGCCACAAACCTCAGCCGGACGAAGCCCCATCAAGGAAAGAAGCAGCGCAGCATAGAGACGCTCCCCCCTAATGCCTTGAATGAACTTCTGAACCTCTTGGACGTTCCAGGGCGGCACAACCTCCTTCGTCTTCCGCTCCTCCTTTCTCGCCCGCCGGGGAATCGTCACATGCTCAGCGACATTTACGTATACCAATCGCCGCGTCACGGCTCTTCCTAGCGCTTCCTTCAAGCGAGCGAGGCTCATATCCACGCTCCTTACACTGAGCGCCGTTCCGGCCCTTTTGCCGCGCACGCGACCATGCGCAAGGCACCATTTCATCCACTCCTCAACCTGCTCTTCCGTCAGGTCCTGAAGATGAATCGCACCGAGCCTCCCTCGAACCCGATCCAAAGTGATCTTGTAGTTATATATGGTGGTTTCCTCAAGATCTTCCGCTTTCATGGCCAGCCACTTGTCGAGCCACTCGTTTACGGTGATCTTGCTAGGCGGAACGAGTGTCCCTTCATGCCGACGATTAGATATATTCGCGTACGCGGCCCGAGCCTCCTTCAGCGAGTCGAATGTACGTCTCGCCTGCTTACGCTTACCGGTTTCAGGGTCGATTCCCACGTCAACAACGAATCGGTAGCGGATTTCTCCCTTTGAGTTCGGCGGCAGCTTCTTGATGGGTTCGGGCAACTTCCACTCTCCTCGATCGAAATAGCTGTCCACGTCTACCGGTCGGCGACATGGAAAACTGGCGCAAATACTCACAATGAAACCGCCACCAGGCGCCGGGTTCAGGCACCTCCATGGTCACGGTGATGACCGGTTTGGCCAACCGGCAATCAGCGGCTATATTTCGCCCGCTTCTGCCTGCGCGTTCCGCCAAGGCGCCTTACGGCGCGAGGCGATATGTTGGTGAGGCGTTCGGGTCTTCCCGCTCAGCGACCAGGATGCCGTCATCGCACAGCCGCAAGAGCCTGCCGTGGGCGGCTCGAAGCGAGCCACCCACGCCTGTGGTGATCGAGCGCTCTTCCGCGCCGGGGTGCTTCGCCGCGTACACCAAGATGGCCCGGTCAATGACGTATCCGCGCTGTACCAGGTCCTCTCCGAACAGACCGGTCGCACACACAGGCAGATCCGGACGACAGCGCTCCTAAATCCGAGCCTGCTCGGTCCACGCGTTGAGTGCGCCCAGTGAGAAGAGAATCGGGGCGGTGTACCGAAATGAGCGGATTGCAGGTGCGGACAGAATGACCTCCCAGACGCTTATCCCCCACGAGGGCATAGCGGCCACGTTCTTCCAGGGGTGTTGTACGTTGACATACCCCAAGAGGGAGTTCCAGTCCTGTGCGGATCTTTCCTGTCTGCCGTGAGCGATCTCGAAATTTCACCCTGCTACGGAATCCAAATTCCATGGGTTGGTGCTTTGCAGCGAGGCAAGCAACGAACTCGACACGCGCATACCGTCCCGCGCGGGGGCCGCGATTGCCTCGGCCGGGGCGATGGCAGATTGCAGGACGTACTGAGTAAGCCCGGCCGCACCCATGGCTGCGAGCACGTTCCTGCGGTTCAGCGAAAGCGGTTCAGCTGAGTGAGGTGTGCGTCCGCTACGGCCGCCACCTCGACCACCCTCGTGCCGTCGCCTACTACCAGGCGACGCTCGCGAACGCCGCCGCACAGAACGACGACCGGCACCTGGCCACCCGGCACCTCGCGATGTCGGAATCCGCGATCGGCAAACCGAGCACCGCGTCCGGCGAATCCTGGGCAGCGCACTACTCGCCCGGCCGCTGGGCCCACGAGTCCGGCAAGATCCTCAGCCGACTCGGCGACCTCGACGCAGCGGAGGAACACCTCCACATTGCACTCGATGTCCACGGGCTCGACCGCCGCCGTACCCGGGCCATCGTGCTCGCGGACCTCGGCGGAGTCCAGCTCCACCGAGGCGCCCCAGACGGGGCCCTGTCAACCTGGGAAGCATTCCTCGACTGCGCCGCCGACATCCAGTCAGCCAAGGTCGACGCCGCCCTGAAGGACCTAACCGTCCGCCTACCCCGCTTCGACGCCCTTCCCGCTGCCCAGGAGTTGCGCCACCGCGCTGTGCAGATGGCTTCGGCGCTTCCATCCTGAGCCGGACGCTCTGCGCTCGCGGCCCCGCCCGGCCCTCATCCCACCGGCCGCCATCCCCACGGGCGAGCGCCTTCGTCTCCTCTGAGGCACGCAACGCGCCGCTTAGCCTCCTCCTGGGCAGACGGATCGTGGTCCGCGACCTGCGCAGCGAAGGTCGCGAGCCGCAGCTCGCGGACACTTCGCATCGTCACGTAGCCAGGCCAGTCTCGGACGTCCGCGCCGTACGATGCGCAGAATTCGAGGTAGGCGCCTTCCGCAAGCGATCCGAATGTGTCGACCGAGACAGCGGTTGACACCAAATCCCATTCCGGCCGGCCGATCGCTACACGCTCGAAGTCCAGCAGGTAGGTTCGGCTGGAGGTAACGGCGCAATTGCCACCCCATGCGTCGGCATGCACTACGCAGGGCGACGCGCCTGGTGGCAGATCGGCCCACGCAGCCCGCAGCTCGTCGAGTATGTCAAGGAGGAATTTGCGGTCGCTGCCCCCGAGGCTCACCGCCTCGGCGATTCGTTCGTCCAGGCGCACGAAGGGGTTCAACTCCGGGAGGCCCAGTCCGTGAGGGATCGGAAGGTCGTGTAACTGGCGGAGGAGCGGGGCGAGATCCTTTTCGTCACCATGTCGGTGCGGGGGCAGTTCTTCCCAGAAGGTCGTAGCTCTGCCAGCCGCGAAGACGGGCTGCTCTATGTCGAGTGGACGTACCGCAGCCACGCCTTCGTCGTTCAGCCACCGTGCAACGGCCACCTCGCGAGCCGCTGCCGCTTCCTGTCCCGGCCGAGCAATCCGGGCCACGACTCGATCTGTCGTACGCCAAAGATCGTTTTCGGCGAGTCGAATCGGCTCTGCGCTCTCGGCGTCCAGGCCGGCCGTGCTGAGGGCCTCGTCCAAGACCGCCCTTGAAGCGGCAACTCGCGTAGAGATCATGCCCGCACGGTACGGGCGATCCGCGCATTCAGCTGCGCCACTTCAGGCGTTCGGAGATGAGGGGCAGCCGCGCTCATGAGTGCGCGGAGATCGGCGGAAGCCCTACGAGAGTGGAGCTGCTGCACCCCCACGAGGGAACGGTTGGCGATGGCCACCGCTTCCTGTGGATCTCCGGTCTTCATGATGAGCGTGGCGAGCTTGGCCCCCGAAAATGCACGGGAGCGTACGTAGGAGGGAGCGTGGTTCTCAACAGCCGTCCGCAGGCGCTGCACCGCTCGGACCGGCGACGAGCCGGGGAGCAACGCAATCTCCGCAAGCGCGTGTCCCGTATCTCCGTGGTGCTGAGCGCTGTCGTAGAAGACCATCCACTCCGCAGTGGCGGATCCGCCTCCCTGGGCGTATGCCTCATCAGAGGTGCCTACTGCTGCGTAAGTCTCCTGCCGGCGCCGCATCTTCCCGTAGGCCCTAGCGCGTGCGTTGTGCAACGCAGCCCTTTCGCTTCCCGTGAGCCGGTCGGACCTGACGAGTCCGTTCTCCGCATAGGTAAGACCGACGTCCGGAGATCCAAGCCAAATCGCCTGGCGTGCCAGCCACCCCAGAGCCAAGGCTCGAAGGCTCCAGTTGTCTGTGGACTCCGCGCAGCGTGCCCCGAAGAGCAGAAGTTGCGTCGCATCATCATGTTCATAGGCGTCGAAGGCACCGGCGCCCATCGTGATGGCCAGTCGGCCGATCGCTGTAGCGAGCGGAGCTTTCAGCTGCGCTGGGCAGTTGATCTGTAACAGGTCCTGGGCCCAGGAAAGTTGAGCGAGAGCCGCCTCCCGAGCGACACCACCTCCCCCGCCGTAGCGATTGTCCATGTCAGTGAGGGCCGACGAAGCGTGAAGGATCTTCTGCACATCTTCCGGGCGTACGGACTTGGGCAATGGAGACTTCCCCAGGCGAGGGACCAGTTCCGCCAGGGAGTGCGGAGCCAGCGCAACAACTCCGCTCGCGGTAATGAAGGATCGACGCTCCATGGACGATTCGCTCCCATTCGGTGAGGCTCCCCGGTCAGCAACCAGCATGCCTGGAACGCGGGAAGAAGACGATTCAGCAGCATCGCCCTTGGGTTTCCTGTCCGCATCAACGTGGGCCTTCTCTGCCTCCTTCTCGACCCACTGCCAGAGCCTGCTCAGCGCACCACCTGCGTCCAGCACCTGATCGAATCGGTCCGCCAGCGTGCGGGTGCAGCCCCGCTCGGCCTTCTCGATGCGCTCCACGGATGACCCACTGAGCTGGACCATTCTCCCAAGCCCGGCGGAGGAGAGGCCGCGCTGGTTGCGCCAGTTGCGCAGCTCCACCCCCCACCACGCCTGGGGTGAAGCCTGCCAATCGAGATCCCTCGGCCTCTGCGGCACAGCGCCTCCCTCGACTCCGCGATGCGGACAAGCACGCATAGGTGGCACTGTCCGCATCCGTTGGGATTTTCGGTATCCAACGGAGCGGGCACAGACGGCCCGCCCTTGCACTTAGATACCGCAACCGTGCCTCGATGACCCCGAGTTCGCGAAATCGACGCTCGTTTCAACAGCGTGTAGCGAGCGAACCACTCACGGGCGCACCGAGCACAGACCAGCCCAGCACCGCAGGGGTACTGGGCTGGCGCAGTACGGTCTCGGGGACGCGCCGGAGCGTCAGTCTCGGTGCATCCGTCCTTCCGATACCGCGTCAACGAAACGGCTCCACGCATCATGTGTGATGCGCAGGTTGGGGCCACCGACGATCTTTGAGTCGCCCACTTGAACACCGGGTCCTTCGGTGTAGTTGCACATCAAGCACTCGTCGTTGGGCGAGCCGCTGTATGTGCTCTTGAACCAAGCTGAAGGCTGTGCCACTTGTTTCCTCGCTACGTGTTTCGCCGATGTGTCTCGCGTGCCTCGGCGATCAAGTCCACCGAAGACGCGGCGTCCAGCGCCTCTCGGCACAGGAAGTCAAAGCTCGTGGCGTACGTCTCCCTGGCACTGGCCTCTTCCAAGAGCAGGGAACCAGCGGGGTTCTCGACGTACACCACGTCAAGGTCGGGGTCATGGCCGCCCAGGATCGTGTAGTTGCTGGTGGCTGCGCTATACGCCCCGGCCGCAAACGGGATCACCTGAATAGTCACATGCGGCTGTCGGCTTCGTTCGAGTAGGCGGTCCATCTGGGCAACCATCACCTCTGCACCACCCGCCCGCGAGCGGAGGACCGCCTCGTGGAGGACCACGTGATATCTCGGGGCCGCTGGCCGATCAAGAATCTCCTGTCGCTTCATGCGCATGTTGAAGTAGACGTCCCGCTCGGCTGGCAGCGACGTTCCCGGCGGCGGAGTCTTGATCGCCTCGGCGTACTGCCGCGTTTGCAGGAGGCCCGGCACTATGCCCACCGCGTGCCCGGAGATGGCAGTTGCTTCGTCCTCCAGAGCAAGGAGCATGAGGAGCGGGCTCGACAGCGACCCGGCCAAAGGCATCCACCACGCCTTTGTGATCTTGGAGGCTTTCGCCAGTTCGACCAGGTCCTCGCGTTCATCGTCGGAGGCTTTGTAGACGCGGCAAAGCTGATCGACTTGGTTCCAGCGAACGTTCATGGTGGAACGCTCGTACCTGCTGACGGTGGCCTTGGACATCCCGGCCAGCTCGCCGGCCTGCTGAGCTGAGAGCCCGGCCGCCTCGCGGAGCCCCAGCAGTCGAAACCCCAGCGAGCGTCGCCGCGCGGTCGGACCGCTTGCAACAACGTCAGCCTCAGCGGCTTCCGCGAGCCTCTCTGCCATCACGTTCCTCCCTGTACGCACGCGGTCAGCCGGATGCCCCTGGCACTGCCACAAGAAAGGTACCCGGCGCGATGGGGCAACCCCATACGCCCGAAACTCTGTTGGTCCGCCCATGCGGACAGTTTCATCATGAGCGTTCCATGGAGAGCGATCCCCTGGCCATACTCCTCCTCAGCCGAACCGACGGGCAGTCAGCCGACTACCCAGCGTGAGGCTTCCGCTGTTCGCCTTCCGCTCGCGGCAATCGGAGGACTCGATGAGGAGCACTGCCACCGCCTGGCCCCCGCGGGCCAGCGACCACCCCGGGCTGGTCCGCGCCCACGCCGATCTTCTGGACTGGCGGCTCATCGTGGACGAGGCCGGGGACTCGGCCGAATCCGAGAACGTCGTGATCCGCACCGGCTGCGAGGCGTTCGACGGCGTTACGCTCCCCCGCCCGGCGGGTCACCAGCTGCTGCTCCAGGTGAGCCGCGGGCGCGGACCCGTGCCGAGCCTGATCCCCGAGGCACACACCACGCTCCTGGTGCAGGCGGGCACGGGCCAAGTGCTCGGCGACCCTCCCGACGTGCAGATCCGTTCCGGGCCCCGGGTAAATCTGGTCTTGCCGCCCTCGCCCGGGGTCCGGTGGGACACGCCGCCGTGGTCGCCCGCACGCCCGGAGCCCCTGCCCCTGCCCCTGCTGGACGGCGCGCAGCCGCTCACGGCCTTATGGCATGCGCTTCGGCTGTGCAACCGGCCGTGCCGGGGGGCGCCTCCGCCGCCGGGCGGGGCCCCGGCCGGCCGCACCCCTGGTATCGGGCAGGAGAACGCTCGCGGTGGGTGGGTCGGCCGATGATCGAGGTCCTTACCGAGGCCCTGACCGGGGGCTCCGGCTGGGTGCTGGGCATCGGGATCGCCTTGCTGGTCGTAATGGCCGTGCTCATGACGCGCCCCTCCTCGTCCATCGGGTCCACGACCACGGACGAGCTCGACGCGGAGGATGGGAGGGAGACGCCGTGGCCGGAGCGCTGATCTGGGCGGTGTGCGCCTTATGGTGCCCCCGCCGCCTGGTCGAGGTGCAGTACGTCGGCAGCGTCCAGGATCACGGGTGGGCAGCGTCGCTGTACGTCTGCTCCTCATGCCTGACGCGCCTTCACCGCACCGTGGCCCGCGTCCTCACGGACGGGCCGCCCCGCCGGTGCTGGCTGTGGTGCGGCGAAGAAGCGCCCGCCGTCCCCGGGGCCGCGGTCCTCGCGGTCGGCACGGTGGAACTGCTCGCGGCCCCGTCCCTGCCGCCGGTCGCCACCACGGACCTCTACGCGTGTACCGGCTGCATCCGCCTCATCAGTGCGGAGCTGCAGCGTCTGGCGTACCTCCGCGACGGGTGCCCCGGGCCGTCGCCGCGCCTGGCCTCCCAGGTCTACTCCCCCGGAGGCCACCTCGCCGGCGTCTGACGACCCGGCGCCTTCACCGAAATGCCCTGGCCGCCACGGCGCGCCACCCTCGATCACCCGGCCCGCACGCCTCTCCCTTCCCTCCTTCACATACGAGGACTTGTCCATGTGTCAGCACCAGCCGCCGTGCCCGTCCGCCGAGTCCGCCGACCGGGACGCCGCCCGCCCCCGGGCGTGCCACCCGGAGCAGGGCTGGAGCCTTCTGTGCAACGGCGTCCTCCTCTTCGAGGACACCGGTGAGCTCCTGCCGAACGGGCAGATCATCGCCCCGCACCGGCCGACGGGGGTGGCCGCGTGACCGCAACGCTCTGCCAGACCGCGGTCGGGCGGACCACCGCCACCCTGCGCGCACGCATCGCCTCCGGCGTCTACCCGCCCGCTTCGACCTTGCCGCTGCTGCACTCCCTCGCCGCCGAGCTCGGCGTCGGCATGCACTCGTTGCACGAGGCCCTCGGCAGGCTCGCGGCCGAGGGCCTGATCCAGCGCGGCGGCGGCTCGTCACGCCGTCCCGTTGTGCGGGCCGAGCCTGTCGGGCCGAGCCCGGTCGCGCGCGTCGCCCAGCTCGTGCGGGATCGGGTCAAAAGCGGCGCATACGTCGCGGGCCAGGAGATCTCCCCGCACGTCCTTGCCAGCGAGGGCCGTGTCAGTTGGCCGGTCGCCGACCAGGGCTGCGCCTGGGCGCGGCAGGAGGGCTACCTCCGCGGAGTCGACGGCATGCAGTCCCAGCACGTGCTGTGGGTGTGCGAACCGGACGCCTACGCCCTGCCCGAGCCGATCCCCTAGACCGGGTGGCCCCGCGGTGCGGTGAACACACACCCGCATCGCGGGGCGCCCCTCAACGTCCCGGCCCTCCAGCCCGTACTCCGCCAGGCTCCCCTATTGCCCGGCCGGGGGCGAGCAGAAGGACCGGGCAGCGGGGACCCGGAAGCGGCACACGGTTCCGCCGCGCCCGGGGCGCCCTCCCCGCCGGGCTGCCGCCCCGCACACCCCCTTCCTCGCGAGGCGGCAGCCCACCTCCCTCTGCACCGAGCCAACCCATCTTCCTGTCCCCATAAGCCACTTGAGCTGGAGTCTTGCCGTGACCACCATGTACGCGCCGGACGTGGACTCGTCCTGGATCAGCGGCATACAAAACCACGCCACCGCGCGGGCGGCAAAGGGCCTGTACGACCGCATCCGCACGCGGTGGCAGCCGGGCACCGTCCTGCCCTCCGACCGCGAACTCGCCGTCGAGCTGGGCGTGCCCACACACGCGGTCTTCCGCGGCCGGCAGCACCTGGAGACCCGGGGCTACCTCGTCCGCAGGAAGGTGCTGGCCCCCGGCGCCCTGCATCCGCACGACATTGCGCTGGACGCCTACGTCCGCGACCGGATCAGCACGGGCCACTACGCGCCCGGGAGCGCCCTGCCCACCGGCATCCTCGGCGCCGACTTCACCCTCAGCCCCGGTGAAGTGCGCCGTGCCTGCCGACGGCTGGTCGCCGACGGCGCGCTGCATCTCGCGGACGGACCGTACGGGCGGGGCCTCTATGTCACCACCGACCGCCAGGAGGCGCCGTGCTGATGCGCCCGCTTGTTCCCCTGCCGCTCGCGGACGATCACCTGCGGCTGCTGTCGCTGCGTGCCTCCGGGTACACCATGCCCCGTGCTGCCGCCCGTCTCGGGCTGGCCATCAACACGCTGTACACGTATGCGAGCGAGACCAACAGGCAGCTGGGGGTGACCAGCCCCGAAGCCGCGGTGCACGTCTGCTACCTCGCCCGGTTCCTCCTCCCCCGCCCCGCCACGGCGGGGACCACCCTGGCCTTCTGCTGGGAGGAGCGGACACTGTTGCGGCTGCTGGCCACGGGCGCCACCGTCGCACAGACCGCCGCCGCCCTCGGCCGGTGCACCTCCACCATCAGCTGCCGGATCAAGGGCCTGCTCCGGCGCACCCAGTGCACCAGCAGGCCCCAGCTGATCACCCTGGGGTGGTGCCTGGGTCTCCTGCACGAGGCCCACGTCCAGATGGCCGACGGCGCACGCGTCCTGCTGCCGCCCGCCCACCCCACGGCGAAGACCGCGGCCCCGATCCACCGGGCCCAGGCCCTTACGGGGAGGGCCTCGTGATGGACCTGCCCGACGACGTGGCATCCCTGGTGAGGTCCGAGGCGGGAGCATGTCGGGTCGTAGCGGATCTCACCCGACCCGGCCACCTGCTCAACCGGGTGTGGGAGTTGGAGTACGGCCCCCGGGGGCTCCGGAACCGTCTGGTCGTCAAGCAGCACGCCTCGGTCACCGCGCACCGCCGTGAACTTGCGGCGTACCAAAAGATCGTCCCCGCGCTCGGCGACGGCACGGCACCGCTCCTGGTCGCGGTGAGCGAGCGGACCCGCACCCTCCTTCTCACCCGAATCCCCGGTACACCGGTCTCCACCCTGTCCCTGGATGCCAGCACGGAGGCCGAGGTCTACCGGCAGGCCGGAGCCGTGCTCGCCACCCTGCACGCCCAGCCCGCCCCTGCCCCGGCCCCCGGCAGCATCACCTGGCAGGACAAGCTCGCCCAGGCCCAGGGGGAACTGCTCGCCCTGCCGGCCGATGCGGCGGACATGCTGGCAGATCTGCTCTCCGGCGGGCCGCCGCCCCGGCTGGCGCGGGTCGGCGTGCACGGGGACTGGATGCCCCGCAACTGGCTCTGGGACGGCCGCCGCCTGCGCGTCGTCGACTTCGAGGCGGCCACCGGGGCGTCCGCCGCCAGCACCGATCTCGCCCGGCTCGGGTACCGCGTCCTGCGCGGGCGCCCCGACCTTGATGCCGCCTTCCGCACCGGGTACGGCCGCGCCTTCACGCGCGCCGAGCACCAAACTATGCGTATCTCCGCAGCCCTGGACGCCCTGCAGGCCCTGCGATGGGGCCGCCTCCACCGCGACCAGGACACGCTCAACCAGGCACACACCATGATCCAAAACCTACGGGCCGACCAGGACTCCCCCTGGGCCACCCAGCGTCCGGGGCCCCGTCGGCGCGTCGGCACTCCGCCCTCCACCGCCCGGGCCCCCGGACACCCGGCCGGGGCCGAGGCCAATCCCGACCAACGCAGCGGCCATCCGCAGACCCCAGTGCGCCTGGCGGCCTCCGCGCGGAAGGAATCCCGGCCGTGAGATTCCGCCCCGCTCCCCACGTCCCCCTGGCCAAACGGCACATCCGAGTGCTCAGCCGGTACGCCCAGGGCGACAACGGCAACGAAGCAGCACGCGCGCTCGGCCTGAAGCCGACCCAGGTCTACGACGCCACCAGCGCGTGTTCCCGCCACCTCGGGGTGAGCAGCCGCTGCGCCCTCGTCCACGCCGCCTACCTCCTGGGCGTCGTGCCCCGGCCCGGGCTCGCCCCCACGGCGCTGCCCACCACCGGCCGACGCGCCGTTGACGACGATGCCACGGCGGTCCTGGAACTGCTGGCCATGGGAATGACGCACCAGCAGGGCGCCGAGCACCTGCAACTCGGCCTGACTGCATGGTGGTTGCGCATCACCTCCCTGCAACAGGCCACGGAGGCTGTGAGCACCCACCACTTGATCACCATCGGCTGGCAGCACGGAGTGCTGGGCCCCACGCACGTGCACATGACCGGGAACGTCACCCTCACCCCCGCCGCGCACCTCACCGCCTTCGACGCCGCCCTCCCCGCGCCTCGACCGCAGCTCGCCTCCCCCACCTCACGGGCGGAGGAACGGCGGTGAAGAAGGAGTTCATGGCGCCGCACGGACGGCTGACCGAACGCCACATCCAGGTCCTCGACCGCCTCGCCAAAGGGGACACCGGCCCACAAACCGCGCTGGTCCTCGGCCTCACACCAACACAGGTCGGCACCGCCCGGCTCACCTGCAACAAGCACATCGGCGTGGACGGCCGCAGCGCCCTCGTGCACGCCTCGTACCTGCTGGGCATCCTCGCCCGGCCCGCGCATGCCGGGCCGCTGCCGTCAACGGGGGTTGCAGTCGTCGACACCGACAGCGACCGCGTGCTTGAACTGCTGGCCAGCGGCGCAACGGGCGAACAAGCCGCCCGCCGCCTGCAGCTCAGCGAGAGCGCCTGGTGGTTCCGTGTCGGCCTTCTGAAGGTGGCCACGAAGGCCGTGAGCACGCACCACCTCATCACCCAGGGATGGCGCCATCACGTCCTGGGCCCCGAGCACGTGCACATGACCTCCGGCCCGCCCCTCGTCCCCGCCCCCCGGAGGCCAGGACCTCCGTCCTGGCCTCCGCGCCGGAGCGGAAGGTGAACGCCCGCTGTACCACTCCGGCCCCGCCTCTCCTTGCTCTCCCGCCCCTCACTACCTCGGGAATCTTGATGCGTACGAGCACACCCCCGACGCCGGCCTCGGCACCGATACCCGTCACGACTCCGTTGCCCACGTCGGTGCACCGGCTGCTGGACCTTCTCGCTGAGGGGGTCAGCGCGGCCAGGATCGGCTACGACCACGGGATCCGCCCCGCCCGCCAGCGCCACCTTCTCCAGGAAGCGGCCACCGCACTCCGCTGCGGCACCGCCCAGCCCGGTGAAGTCCTCCGCCGCGCCACCTCGCTTGGTGTACTGCCCCCGCCACCGGGCGGATGCCGGCACCTCTCCGACGACGCGCTGGTTTTCGCGGCCGACCTCGCCCTCGGCAAAACGGTGCACACCATCGCCAGCGAACGCGGCCTCACCGAAGGCGACCTCGACGCCCACGGCAAACGCGTCCTGGCCGAGGTCCCCGCCCGCACCTACCCGCACGCCGTCTACCTCAGCACCCCGACCCTGATCACCGTCCCCGCCGACCGGATCGCTGCGGCACGAAGCCGTCTGGCCGCGCGCACCGGCCAGACCGTGCCTGCACACGCCGCCACCGCTGCGGAGACGCCCGACGCCCGGAGCACCGCATGAACCACTCCCCGCGGCCCCGCCTGCTGGCCGCCGTCGCCCTGGGATCAGCGATCATGGGCGCTGCCCATGTCGCCGCCCACGCCTACCGGGCCCACCGGTACGCGCTCGGCGCCTACGAAGAACAGCACCAACGGCTCCTCGCCGCCATGGCCGAGAACCTCGGTCTCCGAGAGTGCTGGGCACCGTTCGAGAAGGTGGACCCGGCGACGCAGACGCAGCGGACGCACCTGCACGGCTGGGTGTCGCTGTGGATCTTCGGCTACCGCACCAAAGCGGTGTCCCTGGCCGAGATCCGGACACACGCGAAGTCCCTGTTCGCCACCGAAAGCGGCCGGCGGTTCTGGGTGTGGGCCCGCGCCTGCTCCCTTGACCGCGGGCAGAGCGGTGCCGCCCTGCGAGTGCACGAGGCACTCGACGACGCCTACGCCACCGCGACTGGCACCTTCCCGGGGGACCTGTGAGGCCGATGCACACGAACGCCCCGACCATGCCCGCGCTCCTCGCGGAAGACGGCATCCTGGCACCCTCCGTCCAGCGGCTCCTGCACCTCTTCGCCCAGGGCGTCAGCACCGTCAAGGCACACCGGGTGTACGGCATCCGACCGTTGCACGCCGAGAAACTCCTGCGGAAAGCGGCCAGGGTGCTGGAGACCGCCACCGCCGAGCCCGGCGAGATCATGGTCGCCGCCACCGTGCGCGGGGTGCTGCCGCCACCGCCCGCCGGACGCCGCGACCTCAGCGACCAGGCGCTGGTCTTCCTCGCCGACCTCGCCCTCGGTAAGACGATGCGCACCATCGCCGCAGAGTACGGGCTCACGGAAGGAGAGCTGAACACCCGCCGCAAGCACGTGGTCGCCGAGCTCGACGCCCACAGCTACACGCAGGCGGTGTACCTCGCCATCCCCACCCTGCTGGACCTCGGCGAGCACGAACTCCCCTCTGCCCGCGCCCGCCTCGCCGCATCCCGTACCAGCACCCCCGCCCCGGCCGGACCGCCGGCACCCTCCCACCGCCCAGGCGACCACCCGCTCCCGCGGGCGGCACCCCGCGCGGCTCCCCCGCAGATCACCTTCACCGTGGAAAAGAAGCAGCCCTCATGACCACCGAAGCCCCATCGCCGCCGGACGCGACCGTCCGCCGGGAGGCGGCTGACACCGTCGCGGCTCTGAACCGCCAGCTCTCGGCTGCCGGGCTGGGCCTGATCAGCATCGACGTCGCCTTCCTCCGCAACACAACGCCGTACTTCAAGATCGCCCCGTTCGACGACCGGACTGCTGCGAACCTGTCTGCCGTGCTGAAGGAGTTCCTGCGCCCTGCGCACATGGCTGCCGCCCATCTGCAGGAGGCGCTCACCGCCTGCGGGCTGAGCGGCTTCTCCACACCCACAGTACGGGCCGGATCGATCGCCCTCGACTCCGTATCCGTGCCCACCGCCGACCAGTTCGCCACGCTCCTGGGCGCCCCGCCCGCCGAGGACGACCTCCCGGCCGAGGACGTCCTGGAGCTGAGCGAATCCGGCCCCCTGATCGAACGACTCATCAAGGGCGTCAGCAACGCCACCCAAGGCGGAGTCCTTCGTGTCACCTTCCACCCCGACTGCAGTCGCGGCTGCGGGGACCCCCTTGTCGACCTGGGCTCCCTCGACGTACTGGCCACCCAGCACCTGGCCGAGGCACTGCTCCAAGGAGCACACCAATGAGCACCAGCCCCCAGCGCCCCGACCTCGCGGCAGCCCTCATCGAACGCGCCACCAACGACCGCACGTTCCGCACCCAGCTCGTACGCGGGGAACTCGACGACGCCGCGTACGGAGTCGGCGTCCTCCAGCAGCAGGCCAACAGCGCCTTCCTCCAGCAGGTGCTGGACATGCACGGTTGGCCGACCCGCGTCCTCGTCGGCGACCTGGCCGTGGCAGCTGCCTGGCGCATCGCCCTGCACGGCGACCACTCCCCCGACATCCAGCGCTTCGCCCTGAGCCACTTGCGCACGGCCACCGACTCGGACCGCACGCTGCTGCCCCTGTGGGCCCATCTCCACGACCGGTGCAACGTCGTCGCCGGACAGCCGCAGCTCCACGCCACGCAGAGCCGCCTCGTCGACGGGACGCTGAGCGCACTGCCCATCGCCGACCCGAAACACCTCGACGCCCGGCGTACGGCAGCCGGCCTGCCGTCGTACGCCACGGCCCGCGCCCGGCTGCTCCAGCGATACGCCGCTCTTCTGCGCCAGGACGAGGACGACGACCCTTCCGCCGAGCCCCCGCTCGCCGTGCTGCTCGCAACCGCCTGACGAACGCACCTCCCCTACTCGCCCACTTCTCCCAGGGCGGCCCCCACACCGGCCGCCCTCGACTTCGAGGAGCACCATGAGGACCTCCCCGTCTCCCCTCCTGGTCCTGGCCGGGGTGATCGGTGCGGCTGCCGCCGTACGCACGTGCCATCGCGGCCAACACCACCGGCAGGCCCTGGAACAGCAGCAGCGCCGCCACCGCGAGAGGCTCGAACTGGGCCTGTTCCAGGCCCATGTCAACATTCTGCGCACCGCCATGACCCACCCCGAACTCGAACCCGTCTGGGAGAGCGTCCACCCCACGCACGTCGAACCGGGCGAGTCAGGACCGCTGCTGATGCGCCAGGCGTGGCTGGAGCTATGGCGCACCGGGCTGAACCTCGGCATCTACACCCCCAGCTTGCTGAGGATCAACGCCGCGAACTTCATGAAGGACCGATTGGCACTGAAGGCGTGGGGCCTGTCACGTCACGGCCGCGCCTCCCAGGCCCGCAACGACGCCGACCGGCTGCACATCGCGCTCCTTGACGCGGCGTACGAAGAGGCTGGCGGCCCCGTGAAATACCCCGAGCTGGAACGGCTGGCAGCCCACACGACCTGACTCCCCCCACTACGCGCTGCAACTCGACCTGGAACAAGACGAGTTCGATGGATGGAAGGGTCACGAGCTCAATGCAGATCCCCAGAAGCGACGGTCCTCGACGGCTATCTGTCAGGCATCGCCAGGACCGGCCTTCAACCCCTCACAACGCTGGGCCTGGCAATAGTGCTCAGAGACTCGTTCGGCTATCCGTAAGTCCACTTCTGACCGGTGCCGTTGTACTCCTCGACGGGAATCGGGGAGGTGCCCGGGGCCATGCGGGTGCGGTAGAGGTGGCCTTCGAGGTGGTCGACTTCGTGGAGCACCAAGCGGGCCAGGCCGTGCTCGAATCGGGTGAGCCGCGGTTCGCCGCTGGCCTCGGTGTGTTCGACGAGAATACTCAGGGGGCGTACGACCAGTCCTCGGACGTCGAAGAAGGACAGGCAGCCCTCGTACTGGCAGTCGCTCTCCGACGACGATTCGACCACCCGCGGGTTGAGAAGCACGATCGGGACGGCGCCCTCGCCAGGAGGAACGACCACGGCCGC
Source organism: Streptomyces sp. NPDC087440 (assembly GCF_044744005.1). Classification (NCBI taxonomy): domain Bacteria; kingdom Bacillati; phylum Actinomycetota; class Actinomycetes; order Kitasatosporales; family Streptomycetaceae; genus Streptomyces; species Streptomyces sp. NPDC087440. The sequence continues at coordinate 112,797 of NZ_JBIUXN010000023.1, forward strand.
AGCCCGTCCCATGCCGATCTGCGGCGCGGCAAGGCCCATTCCCTTGCCGAAGGGGTGCAGTGCTTTGACGCGGGTGATGGTGTCGTGGAGAGCACGGACGACGCCGTGGGCTTCCTCCGCTTCACCAGGCAGGGCGAAGGGCTGCGCGATGGACGTCAGCAGAGGGTGGCCCTCCTGCACGATGCCGGCGGCGGCCATGACGGTACTGGGTGCAGGGTTGTTCACGGGCTCGCTCTCTTGGGGAAGTTCGGTCGTCCGCCACTCCATGCGGAACCGGGCGTGCAGGGCGGGGTCCATGGTCCCCCAGGTGAAGACGGTGTACTCGCCCTCGGTTGTCTGGGCGACAGGGGTGCGCAGGGCATTGGCGTCTGCGCTCAGCGAGGTTTCCGTGCCCCAGACGGTGGGGTGCAATCGGGTGGGGAACGCGAGGCGGACGCTGAGCTGGCGGGTGGGCAGTCGTACGGCTCGTTGGAACCACGCCCCCCACTTGTCCGCGCTGACCGAATAGTTGTAGGAGATCTCCGCCTCCTGCCCGGGGTAGAGCGGGAAGCGCTGTGGCCCGTGGGAGAACTTCAGCCACACTTCCTTGGTCGCATCGTGATCGTGCTTGACCACGTAGTCCATCGGCTCTCCCCCGCAGTGTGCCCGCAGTTGGAGTTCGTCCCACGTCAAGGGACGGCTGCGGTAGAGCGCGTTGGAACGTTCCGGCTCACCGGGGTAGCGGTCGACGGCGATGCGGACGAGATAGCGGGTGATGGGCTCGGTCCCGGAGTTCCGCAAGCGTCTGCGCATGGCCAGGTGGTAGACGGTGCCGTCGTAGCGGAGTTCTGCTGCGTCTTCCAGCACGACGATGCCCGCGGGCGACGGCGTCTCGGCTCCGTCGGCTCCGGGAAGGTCGCCGCTGCGGTCGTCCTGCCACGCTCTCCAGATCTCGCCGCCGGCATTGAGTTCCTTGTCGAAGCCGCGGGCGATCTCCGCTCCTCCGCGTTCCCGTCCGGCTTCCAGGTGGCTGATGTACGAGGCGGAGATCGACATGCGGCGGGCGAGTTCCACTTTGGTCAGGTTGCGCACCGTGCGAAACCGCGTCAGCACGGCGGCGAAGGACGTCTTCCCCTGGCCTGGCATGTGGGCTCCCCCGGGCGTGAGTTCGCAGGAAGGGTGAGTGAGCGTCACTCACCGATGCCTCATCCTGCCCGGCTGAGGCTAAGTGTGACCAGGCGATGGCGGAGATAGCCCTGCGCCCTTGCCCGGCCGAGGCGTCCATGCCCCGGCACGAGCCCCCAGGTCCACTCCTTCTTCACCCCGGCCGCAGCCGGGGGACCTCGGAAAGGCACATCCATGTCCCAAACTCGCTTACCGCGTCACGCGGTCGTCATCTTCTCCGGTGGCCTCGACAGTACGGTCACGGCCTTCACCCTCCTGGACAAGGGCTCGACGGTGAGCCTGCTGTCCTTCGACTACGGGCAGCGGCACGTCACCGAACTGAGTCACGCCAAGAAGATCGCCGAGCACCTCGGCGTCTCCCACGACGTCCTCGACCTGGCACCACTCGGACGGATCCTCGGCGGCTCGGCCCTGACCGACACGCGGGTGCCGGTACCGCAGGGGCACTACCAGGCGGAGACCATGCGCAGCACCGTGGTTCCGAACCGCAACGCGATCATGCTGGAGATCGCCGCAGGAGCGGCGGTGGCCTCCGGCGCCGACGCGGTGGCGTTCGGCGCGCACTCCGGGGACCACGCGGTGTACCCGGACTGTCGGCCGGAGTTCTTCCGGCGCATCGAGGCGTCCATCCAGGCGGGCAACGAGGGCTACCTGGCGGCCGGCTTCCAGCTCGTGGCGCCCTTCCTGGAAAGCACCAAGGCCGACATCGTGCGTACGGGCTCGGCTCTGGGGGTGCCGTTCGAGGCCACCTGGTCCTGCTATGAGGGCGCGGACGTGCACTGCGGGGCCTGCGGGACGTGCACCGAGCGCCGGGAGGCGTTCGCGGATGCCGGGGTCGAGGACCCCACCCTGTACGCGACGAACGGATTGGGGGCCGTCCGGTGACCCGCTCCGCGCACTCCTACAGGATCGGCAAGAGCTTCCGCTTCGATGCCACCCGTCAGCTTAGCGACGGCCGTTACGACGGGCACGCCTTCACCGCCGAGGCCGTGCTGAGCTCGTCCGCACTCAGTCCGGAAGGTTTCGTGGCGGACTTCGGCGACCTGCGTCTGCTCAGGAAGTACATCGACAACGCCCTGGACCACCAGATCCTCAACGAGGCGGTCAAAGACCCCAGCGACACAGGGCTCGGTGAACACCTCACCAAGTGGGCACAGGACCACCTGCCGACGCACGTCACCGCCGCGTTGGAGGCCGTCTACGTACGCACCGGCAGGGGACAGCGGCACTCCTACAAATCCCACTTCGTGGAGTTCGAGGCGTCCCATCGGCTCTGCGGGCTTCGCGAGGGCCACCCGTGCGGGCGCCTGCACGGCCACTCGTACGTCGTGAGTGCCCCTGCTGCAGGGGCCCGGCGCAACCGCGAAGTTCCCGTGCTGCTGCGCAGCCACCTCCGCACGGCCGTAGACGGGCAGGTGCTGAACACGATCTTCCCGGGATTCAATCCGACGTCCGAGCACCTCGCTCAACACTGCGTGGACTGGCTGGTGGAGCGCGGTATGGGCCAGGAGAGCTGGGGCGGGTTGTGCATCCGGGTCTCGGAGACCGAGACCAGCTGGGCCGAGTACACCCGGAGGACGACATGAATGCCTCGACGACCACGGTGAAGCCGAAGCCGTTGCGGATCTCCGAGACGTTTGCCGGCACCTTCCAGGGCGAAGGGGTCAGCACCGGGGTGCCGGCCTGCTTCATCCGGCTCATGCTGTGCAACCTGGAATGCGGCGACTGCGACACCCCGTACACCTGGGACGCCCGCCGGTTCGACCTGCGCAAGGAGTCGCGGTACGAGAGCGTCGACACCCTGCTGGCCTGGGCGCTGGCGCAGCCGGAGAACCTCGTGGTCCTGACCGGGGGTGAGCCGTTGCTCCAGATGCCGAGCCTGACCGCACTCGTGAAGGGACTGCGTGCGGCGGGCCGGGAGGTGGAGATCGAGACCAACGGCACGATCGCCCCCACCGCTGAACTCGTCGCCGCCGGGCCGCACTTCAACGTGTCGCCCAAACTCTCCGGGTTCGGTGCCACGATGTCCGAGACGCGCCGCCTGCGCCCGGACGTCTTGCGTGCCTTCGCTGCAAGCGGGCTGGCGCGCTTCAAGTTCGTGGTCTCCGCGCCCGCCGAACTGGCCGAGATCGCCGCCCTGGAGGAGGCGTACGGGCTGTCCCACATCACCGTGATGCCGGAGGGCACCACCGCGGAGAAGGTGCTCGCGGGCATGCGTTCCCTGGAGGAGCCGGTGCGTGCCCGGGGCTACCGGCTGGGCACCCGGCTGCACGTCCTGCTGTGGGGCGACGAACGTGGCCGCTGAAGGGCTGGACGTCACCGACGGGCTGGTGATCGTCGGGTGCAGCCAGCGCAAGCGGGTCACCTCCGGCCCGGTTCCCGCGCTCGACCTGTACGAGGGGTGGGTGGTCCCGCTGCTCCGGGAGCGGGTCACCGGGCACCCGGCGGCCCGGCGTCGGGTGCTCGTGCTGTCCGCCCGGTACGGGCTGATGACGGCGGACACGCCCGTGGAGACGTACGACCAGCCCATGACCAGCGAGCGCCAGCGGACCCTGCACCACACGACGCCGGAGCGCGTGCTCCAGCACCTGGGCCGTCTCCCCTCGTCGGAGGCGCTGGTGCTGACGGAGGACGTGTACGCGCAGGTGCTGGGGCCGGTCCCGGTGGCCACGACGCACCTGATCACAAATCCGCAGGACCGTCACGACGACGTCCACGCCGTCCTCAACTCCTGGAACTGGCCATGACCTCTGCCCGCATCTTCCAGAACCGCCGCATCTGGCGCCTGACCCACGACGCCTTCCTCGCCGCCGCCGCTCTGGTCGCGGAGCGGGAGGCGGGCTCCCCACCCGCCGCCGTGATCGGGATCGCCCGGGGCGGGGTTCCCTTCGCCGAGAGCGTCGCCGCCCAGCTCGGCGTACCCGCCTACGCCTTCCGCGCCCGCCACAACCGGAGCGAGGAGATCCAGCAGGCTGCGACCGGCCACGTCGACCTGGAGGTCGAGCTCTCTGCGGCCACCGCGCTCGCACAACTACCGCAGGGGAGCCCGCTGTTGGTCGTGGACGACATCTGCGGCTCCGGGGCCACCCTGCGCGCGGTGGTGGCGGCCCTCGCCGCGTCCCTGGAGACGACGTGCGTCCGCACGGCCGTCCTGTGCCGCAACGCCGGAGCCGACTACCCCCTCGACAGCTGGGGCTGGGACGTCGCCGACTGGGTCCACTTCCCGTGGGAGCCCGCCCCGGACACCGACGGCAGCCAGGACTTCGAGCTCCTCCCCCCGTTGTCCCGCCTGCAGACCGCGCCCCTCCCGGCGCCCCGCGCCTGAACGTTTCGGCACCCCGTTCCCCTTCCACGGACACAAGAGGAGGCAGGCCATGTTCGGCCTGGAACCCGGCGACCGCGTTCTCGTAGTCGCCCCCCACCCCGACGACGAAACTCTGGGCGCTGGAGGCACCATCGCCCGGATGACCGCCGCCGGCATCGACGTGCACGTGCTGGCCGTGGCCTGCCTGACCCAGCACCGCTGGGGACCGGCCACGGACAGCAGCCTGCGGCGCGAGGAGTTCGACGCCGCCTGCGACGTCCTGGGCGTCGACCGGCGGGCCATCGCCTGGAGCGACTCCGGTCCGGCCCTCGACCTCGGCGGCCACCTCGCCGAACTGACCCGGCTCGTCGAGTCCGGTCCCGAGCTGTCCCTCACCGCCCTGAAACCGGCCGCGCTGCTCATTCCGGCGGCCGGCGCCGTCCACCAGGACCACCAGGCCGTCCACCAGGCCGCCTACGCAGCAGCCCGGCCCAGCGGTTCGCTGCGTTCCTGGCCTCGGATGGTCCTGGGGTTCTACGGACCCGAAGACCACGCCTGGAGCCCGACACTCCCCCGCCCCTCGGCCATCGTCGACATCACCAGCACGGCGTCGGTCAAGGACAAGGCCCTGGGCTGCTACAGGCGAGAGCTTCGCCCGGACGACCACCCGAGGTCCCTGGAGCGCATCCGGGCGGGGGACACCGTGGCCGGAGCGGCGATCGGTGCCGCGCGGGCCGAAGCGTTCGTCGCGTACCGGATGGCCTGGTGATGGCCGCCCCGGTGCTGGTCGCCCACCAGCCTGCCTATCTGCCCTGGCCCGGGTTTTTCTCCCGGCTCGTCGACGACGCCGAGGAACTCGTGCTGCTGGACCACGTCCAGGCCGCCGAACGCGGCTGGCAGAACCGCAACTTCATCCGCGGAACCGACCGTTCCGGTGCACCGGTCCGGCTGACCGTGCCGGTGCGCCGCAGCTTCGGCCAGAGCATCCAAGACGTCAGGACCGCGGACGACACCTGGCGTGCCCGGCACTGGCGCGCTCTGACCGAGACCTACCGCCACGCCCCGTACTGGCCGCTCCACCAGGAGGCCCTGGAAGCCGTGTACGGAACGCCGTGGTCACAGCTGGCGCCGCTGAATGAGGCACTGCTGCGGCTGCTGCTCGATGCCTTCGGCCTGCCCGTGCCCCTGGTCCGGTCCAGCCAGCTCGCTCCCGTCGGGCAGCAGACGGACATGCTGATCGACTTGTGCCGCATCCGCGGGGCATCGCGCCTGCGCGTCGGAACAGGGGCGCTCGGCTACCTCGACCACGCCCGGCTCGCCGAGCACGAGATCACCCTCGAAGTCGCCACCTACTGTCCCGCCGCCTACGGCAGCGGGCGCAGCTGGCACAGCTCGCTGAGCGCCCTGGACCTGCTCCTTCACGAGGGTCCCCGCACCCTTGACGTTCTCCGCGCCCAGGCGCGGACCGAGACGAAGGCCCTCACTCGATGACGATCGTGGAGAACGAAGTCCGGCGCCCGGGAGTGGACTTGGCCCAGGTAGCCGCGCTGTACCGCCAGGTACTGATCGCCCTGGGCGAGGACCCGGACAGGGAGGGGCTGACCGGCACCCCCGAGCGGGTCGCCCGCTGGTGGAAGGAGTTCCTCGATCACGATCCCGGCCGCACCGACACCGTCTTCGCCGAGGAACTCCGTTCCGGCACGGACCAGTTGGTCATCGTGCGCGGGATCAGTACGTACAGCCTGTGCGAGCACCACATGCTGCCGATGGAGCTGGACCTCACCATCGGGTACCGGCCGTGCGGCCAGGTGCTGGGACTGTCCAAGTTCGCCCGGATCGTGGCGGCCCACGCACACCGCTTACAGCTCCAGGAGCGGATTGTCGACGGGGTCGCCGCGGACCTCATCAAGGCGACCGGCACGATGGACGTCGGGGTGGCCGCCGACGGCGAGCACCTGTGCATGAGCATGCGGGGCGTTCGCCAGAACAAGGCGCGTACCTTCAGCTACGCCTTCAGCGGGGCGTTCGCGGACGACAGCCCGCTGGGGGCACGGCTGCTGGCGGTGGCCACCCGGTGAGCCGCACCAGACCGCCAGGGCGCCAAGTGCGACGCAAGGCGCCCGGACAGGGTCGTCTTTCGCCGTCGGCAAGCCCGCGTGTGCTGATGAGCGGGCCGTTTCTACCGCCGGGGAACGTACCTTCTGCCCGGGACCTCACCACCATAGCGGCCACCCTCGATCCGGTGGAGTGGATCCGGATACCCGGCGGCCACCTTCCCGCCGGCGAATGGCATCCGGCCCAGGACATTCCGGACCTCTGGTGGGCGGCGACCCCGCTGGCCCGATCCAACCTGCCGTTCGTCGCCCTTCCTCTGCCACACGCCGCCACCCTCGCGCACGCACTGGGCGCCAGGGTCCCGACCTCGGCCGAGTGGCAGTGGATGGCGTCCGGAGGCGTTCGCCGCTTCCCCTGGGGCGATCGGCCGCCGGGCCCCGGGGAGGCCAACCTCCGCGACCTCGGCCCCGGAACGGTCATGGGAGTCCGCAGCTGCCCCACAGGCCGCACACCGGAGGGCCTGTGGGAGGTGGCGGGCAACGTCTGGGAGTGGACCGCCGCGCCCTGGCGCCGAGACCGGGTCGCCCTGCTGCGGGGCGGCTCGTACAACTCCCTTACCCAGTACGCCGAGTGCACCCATGCGAACGACGTCCCTGCGGGCCTGTCGTCGCTGGGCATCGGCATCCGCCCCGTCCGCAACACCCCGCCCGGACCTCCCACGCTCTCCTCGATCGGAGCCGACTCGTGAACATCGCCTTCGTCCTGCTGACGCACAACCCCGACGAGCCCGCCGGCATCGAGCGCAGCGTGGCCGCCCTCGCCGCCGGACTCCGCCACCTCGGCCACCGCGCCCTCGTGATCGCCGCCGGCCCGGCGACCCCCGGCGACGGGCCGGACCTGCTGCGCCTGACGACCCTGACGCTGCCCCGCCCGGTGGTAGAAGCACACGTGATGGCCCTCCTCGACCCTCCCGCGCCCGTCGAAAGCGAAGTCCGCGGTCTCCTCGCCGAGCAGCAGGTGGACCTGGTGTGCTGGGTGGATGCCGTCTGGGGGCTGGGCTTCCTCAGCCCGGCCCCCACCACCACCGCGACCGCACTGATGGTGCACGTACCGCGTGACGACGCCCCGCTGCACCAGAGCCTGGCCCACCGCCCCGGATCGGTGCTGACCGTCAGCGACTTCATGGTCGAGGAAATGGCCCGCTGGGGCGTCGACACAAGTACGTGGTCGGTCGTACCCAACGCCCTGCTGCACACCGCCCCCGTGCCGTCCCCGTCCGAACGGGAGGCGCTGCGCCGGGAAGGCCCGGTGCGGATCGTGGCACGCGCCGAGCCGCATAAGGGGATCGCCGAACTGCTGAAGGCGTACCCGACCGGAGGACTCGGCCGCACCGTGCAGATCGTCCTGGCTGCGGCGGGGTTCGAGTATTGGCCGGGCATGCAGGAGGAGGTCACCTCGGACATCCGCGCCCTTGCCGCGGGACTGCCGGAGGTTGAGATCCTGCCCGCGCTGCCCTGGCAGGAGGTGCCGGTCTTCCTCTCTCAGGGCTGTGCCACCCTCGTCTCCTCCACGAGCCCCGAGACGTTCGGCAACGTGGCCGCCGAGGCTCTGTCCGCCGGCTCCCCCGTGGTCGGCTTCGGTCTCGGCCACCTGCCGCACCTCACCGGTACGGCCGGGTGCATGAGGGCGCTGGACGACGGGCCCGCCTCCTTGTGGGAGGCGCTGACCGGGCTCCTCGAAAATCGCCCCGCCTACCACGCCGCGTCCCAGCAGGGCCCCCGGCAGGTCGCCGCCCACTCCCCGACCGCCGCCGCCCGCGCCTTCCTCGCGGCCACAGGAGCAAACCGCCGATGAACAGCAGGGCAGCCTCCCACTCGGTCATGCGACAGGTCACCAGCGAGCGGGCGCTCAAGCGGGCCGCCCGCCAGTGCATGGGCCGCGCCGGAGCTCCCGGGGCCGACGGCATGACCTGGAAAGAGTTCCGGCAGGACCTGCCCGCACGGATCACCGCCCTGTCCGCCGCCCTGGCGGCGGGCTCTTGGACGCCGGGGCCGCCGCGCGTCAAGGAGTTCGACGCCTGGGGCAAGCAGCACGTCGTCACCATCCCGACCGTCACCGACCGGATTGTCCACCGCGCCGTACGCAACGCGATCGAGCCGGTCCTGGAACGCGACGCCTATCCGTCCTGGATGTTCGGCTGGCACCGGCGGGCCGGACGCCCCCTGGCCATCGCCGCCGCCGACCGGCACATGCGGGAAGGACGCACCTGGGTCGTCGACATCGACATCGCCGCCGCCTCCCACGGCGTGTCCCTCGACGAAGCTCTGACCTCCGTCGCCCGCTTCGTGCACGACGGAACTCTGCTGGCGCTCCTGTGCCGCATCCTGGCCGCCCTGCCCGACCCGCTCGCCCCCGGCAGCGGCTTGAGCCCCATGCTCACCAACCTCCGCATGACCCCTGTCGACCAGCAGCTCACCCACCCCGCCGTGCGGATGACCGACAACTACACCCTGTTCTGCACCTCGCGACGTGAAGCCGAAGCCGCCTGGCACGAGTTGACCGACCTGCTCACCGAGCACGGGATGCGGCCCGCACTGGCCAAGTCGAAGATCTGGCGCCCCCATCCCGAGGACCTGTACGCCGCCGGCTGACCGGGCCGGCGGGGACGACCCGCCGCCCGGTCAACCGGCGCTCCCGAAACCGGAAGGAGCCATCGGTGCCCCCGACCAAGGCACTCCTGTACTGCGCCGTGAACGGCATCGCCAACAACACCAACGGAATCGGCCGACAGACCAAGACGCTCCTGGCCACCCTCGACGAGCACCACGCACAACTCACCGCCGAAGTCGGCGACTTCACCCCCTACCTGGCCGTTCCCGAGCCGGGAACCGCGACCTGGGGGTACGACGAGGACGACCTCCGCTACGCCCAGCGCGTCGTTCAGGCGTGGGGCGGCGCCGTGATCGGACTGCCCCACGACACCCACCGCACCTTGTGGCATCCGGACACGTGGCAGCGCCTGTCCGACGAGGCCGCCCGCGTCGCGTCCCAGCTCGCCCGCCGACACGAGCACGTCCTGGCCATCGGGGTCGACACCCCCTTCGCCGGGCTCGCCCACCACGCCGACGAGAACATGGACGTGGACGTGCTGCTCGCCCTGTTCTCCACCACCCGCATCACCGAGCGTCCGCGCCCCGACCCTGCCCGCCTCGCCTGGGAAGAGCGTGCGATCCACGCCGTCAACCGGCACCCGCGCGCCTGGGTCGCCGACATCGGCGCCTTCCTCACCGGGCACCTGCAGCAGCACTACCAGCTCGACACGGCCCGGCTCCGCCGCTGGCCCTCCGGCCTTCACCTCATGGCCGCCGACCTCACGGCTCCGCCCCGGGACGAGGCCGAGCAGACCGTACGCTCCCTGGGGATTCCTCCCGACCGGCCGCTCGTCGCCGCCGTCGGCCGCACCGACCACACCAAGGGCCTCGACCTCCTCATCGAAGCCCTCGGCCCTCTCCGCGACGAAGTCCACCTCGTCATGATCGCCGTGCCCACCGACGACGAGCGCCGCAAGCTGCTCGATACGTATCGCGACCGCTGCAAGGAGCTTCGGCTCAGCGCCACCATCGTCGGGCACTACGACCGCGCCCTGCCCCGCGCACTCGCCGCCCTGCCAGCGACCCGGGCGATGGCCGTGCCCAGCCGCGGTGAGACGCTGGCCAACGTCGTCTTCGAGACCGGACTGTGGGCCCGGCACAGCGGCGCCGTCGTCGTGGCCCCCTCCATCGACGGCTTCCCCGAACAGATCACCGACGGATACAACGGGCTGCTCTACGACCCCGCCGTCCCCGGCTCGCTGACCGCCGGACTGCGACGAGCCCTGGACCTCACCTCAAACCAGCAGGCCAGCATGCGTGCCAACGCCTGCCGGCGGGTGCTGGAAGAGCGCGACGCCGCCACCCACCTCGCCACGCTGCTCGCGTCCTTCTGGCGGCCGGAAGCACCGCCGCTGGCTACACTCGTCGACCATCCGATCACGGATGCCCGTCCGCCGCGGTCGCAGGCACCCGCCAGCACGCACCACCCCCTGGAGGCCGCCCCATGACCGTGCCCCTGCTCCTCGTCGACGGACACAACCTGCTCCACCGGGCCTGGTTCGGGTTCGCCGCGCGCATCCTCTCCCGGGACAAGACGCTCGACCGTACGGGGGTTTTCGGCTTCGCCGCCCTGCTGCGCAAGGCCCAGACCCAGCACGCGGCCGGCTACGAGGTCTTCGTCGCTTTCGACGCCGAGACCGGCAGCGCGGAACGCAGCGCTCAGGACAGCGCCTACAAGGCCCACCGCCCGGCGCCCGATCCCGGCCTGATGGAATCCCTCGCCCATGTGAAGGCAGGTCTCGACGACAGCGGGGTGCGGTGGATCGAGCACGACGGCTGTGAGGCCGACGACGTCATCGCCACCCTCACCGCCCGCGCCCGCACCACCGGCCGGCGGGTGGACATCATGAGCGCCGACAAGGACTTCGTCCAGCTCCTCGCCGACCCGTACGTCCGCCTGCTGAACACCGGGATGCGCGAGGACCTCCGCTACACCATGGGCGAACACATCGAGCCCCGCTACGGGGTACGCGCCGAGCAGTGGCCCGACTTCCGGGCACTGACCGGCGACCCCTCGGACGGCATCGCCGGAGTGCGCGGTATCGGCCCCAAGACCGCCGCCCGTCTCCTGGCCGGCGGACGACGACTGGAGAACATTCCCGCCGAGGACCTGCGACCGGCCTGGGCCGCACAGTGGGAGCAGGCCCGCCGCTGGCGCGAGATGATCACCCTGACAACGAAGGCGGACGTTCCCGAAAACCTCCTCACCGCACTGCCGACCGCCCCGCTGCCCAGCGCACCGGTACTCCTGGAAACCCTGGACCTGTGGTGAGCGGAACCGTGCTGTGGGACTTCGACGGCACGCTCGGCCACCGGCGGCACGGCACCTGGGCCGAATGCCTCCTCGAAGTCCTCGACACCCAGCAACCGGGCCACCGGTGGACGTATCCCGCGGTGTACGGCGCTCTCGCAACCGGCTTCCCCTGGCACACCGCCGACCTCCCCCACCAGCATTTGTCTCACCCCGACCCGTGGTGGGAGCACATCACCACCGTGGTCACCACCGCGCTCACCGGCCTCGGCATGCCCCCCGGCCCGGGCCGCCGCCGGCGCCACCCGCGTCGCCTACACCGACCCCGCCGCGTGGAGCCTGTACCCCCAGTCTCTGGAGGTCCTCGACCAGCTGGCTGCGGCAGGATGGCAGCACATCCTGCTGTCCAACCACGTCCCCGAACTCCCCGACCTCCTCGACGCACTGCAGGTGCGCTCACGGTTTCGGGCCGTCTTCAACTCCGCCACGACCGGCTTCGAGAAACCGCATCCAGAAGCCTTCCGTCTCGCCCGCGCCGCCGCCAGCCCCGGCCACCGCCTCCTGATGATCGGCGACAACGGACAAGCCGATGCGGCGGGCGCGGTGCGGTGCGGCATCGATGCCATCTGGGTACGCCGCGACCGCCCCGCCGACACACCTGACCTCGTCTCCGCCGCCCGCATCCTCTTGTCCCGTGCCCACACCCCATCCGACCGGTCCCCGACCACACACGAGGTGCCGCCGCTTCCGATATCCGCCCCCGCGACAGTGCCGGTCCGGTAATCTCGCCGTCGTCCGCACTGCGGAAGCCCGGAAGCGCCCCGGCCCATGGCGTCCCCGGAGCTGCTTGTGCACCACCACGCCCCCTCCCCCGCTCAGGCCGAGTGCCTCTCCGCGTTCGGCGCCTTGCGCAAAGGCTGCCACGACGCAGACGCTCTCGAACTCGGCGAAGGCTGCAACCGCTTCCCGCCCTCGCCCGATCTCGCCGGATACCTCTCCGGCCTCCTAGACCGCCTCATCCGCGACGGCACCCTCTCCAGCTACGGCGACCCCCGACGCGGCGGGACACGGCAGGCCATGGCGGAACTCCTCGGCCCCCACCTCGGTCTCGTTCTGGAGCCCCGCGACGTCTTCTTCACCCGCGGAGGCACCGAAGCCATCAGCCTGACGCTCGCCCACCTCGCGCACAGCGGTCACAGCCTCACCCTGCCGCTGCCGTCCTACTACGCCTTCGACCAGTGCGCCGTCCGCTGGGGCGCGAGCGTGACCGGCTACTACCGCCACGACGGCCAGCACCACACCACAGGAGCCCCACCCGGCACCTCCTCGTGTCTGGTCGAGGTGCTGCCCAACGGCGTCACCGGTGCCCGGCACGCCCTCCCCCAGCTGCCCGCCCCGGACTTCACCGTCGTCGACGTCCCCTTCCAGACCGGAGCAGCAGGAGCACAGCCGGCGGACATACTCCGCGAGCGCGTCCGCAGCCTCGACCTGCGCACCTCCGCGCTGATCCTCACCGCATCCAAGGACTTGTCCCTGCCCGGCCTGCGCGCGGCCGTCATCGTCACCAAGAACAAAGCCCTGCTGGGGCACCTGTCCCGAGACCACTTCGAGCGGCTGGCCATGAGCGGCAACCCCGTCGGCGAAATCGCCCTACTCTTCTACGTCTCCGTACTCCTCCTCCTCGACGCACCTGACGACCACCTCGGCAAACTCGTCCAGATCGCCCAGGACTGCGTTCGCCGCGCACACCTGCCCGCCCTTCCCGACGAGGAAATCCACCACCGAGCCCGCGCACACCTGACCGCCATGGGCAACCGCTTCCGCCACAACGCCGAGGCCCTCACCGACCCCGCATCGCCGCTGCGCCAGATCGAGGGCCTGGCCCCGGCCGCCGGCTACTCCGCCTTCGCCGAACTGCACCCGCCCCAAGCGGACTTCCTGCGCTGGGTGAGCGACTGCGGGCAACGGGGACTGCGCCTCAACCCCACCGTGGTCCACGGAGGCACCAACGCCGCCTGGAACACCCTCTACCCCGGCAAACAGCTCCTGCGCATCAACCTCTCCGAGGAACCGGCTGACTTCCGGCACGGGCTGGCGCTGCTGAAACAGCTCGCAGAGCGCCCCGGTCGCTCCCCCGGCATGTCCACCACCCCGCACGGGCCTCCCCGCTGACCGCACAAGCCGCTTGCCAGGAACGCGCCGCGGACGGCTCCGCACCGAAGCACCAGGCCGTTCTCTACGCCGACGACGTGGCCCGTCCGGAGCCCGCCCCCCTATGCCTGCCCGCAATCCCCCACAAGGAGGAACCACACCCACAGGAGTGATCGAACACCGCATCACGGCACTGATACCGCAGCCACACCTGGGACCGGCACCCAGCTCGATATTCCGTTCTAGATTTCGCCCCCGCACACCCGTGACGGCGACAGGAACACCCCCGTTACCCGATCACCTGTCCGCATCGCGCCCGAGGAGCCCACATGCATCGCGTGCACAACCCCGCTCTTGTTCATCCTGCGTTCGAAAATGCGGCTCCCGTCTCGGGCCCGTCCGGGCGCAGGGCCGTCGGCTGCGCCGGGTCCCTCGCCGGGGCATCACGACCGGATACGAGGTGCTGGGCATGACGGAAGCCGCAGCCCTGCCGCAGCCTCTGGCGGCGTGGGTGGAGTCGGTCGTGGGAGCGGTGCGAGCCGTCCGCGACGCCTCGCACGCCCGAGCGGACTCGGCGGTGTGGGAGGTGGCCGGCCGCAGCGGACGGTACTTCGTGAAGGTGGCACCCCGGCCGATCTCCTACACCCGCGAGACACGGGCCTACCGTGAGGCCGTCCCGCGTCTCGGGCGCGGGAACGCGCCTGTCCTGAAGGAAAGTTCCGCCGAGCTGTACGCCATGATCCTGACCGCCGTGGACGGCGACCCGCTCAAGAGCGAGACGTTGCCCAGCAGGCGTCGTACCGCACACGAGCAGGCGGGCCGTCTCCTGCGCCGCCTCCACGACGTATACCCGACCATTAGGGCCCAGGCCGAGGCCGCGCACGCCGTCGAAGCCACAGTGGCAGGGCTGGACAAGCACCTGGGCGCCGCCCGCGACCACCTGTCCGCCGCCGAGGCACAGCTGCTCCGGCGCCTCGTCGACACCCTCCCCGCCCTTGGCCCGCTCCCCGCCGGCTTCCTCCACGGGGACTTCTGGGAACGCAACTTGCTGTGGAATGGGCACTTTTGCGTCCTGATCGACTTCGAGCGCAGTGCGCCGGGGCCGGTCGTCGCGGACTTCGTGAAACTCGCCACCTCGGTCTGGCCGGGCCATCCCGAACTCCGTGCTGCGCTGCTTGCCGGGTACGGGCGCCCTCTGTCCGATGTGGAGGAACGCGCGTTGGTGGCCTTCTCCGCCGCCGATGCGGCCAGTGCGCTGGCCTATGGTCCGCGCCATGGCGATGCCTTCGTGACCGAGCGCGGTCGGCGTACCGTCGAGCGCCTGATGCGGGAGGTCGGGTGATGGACGAGGCGTCCCACCTGCTTGCCGCGAGCGTCGCCCAGGTCCTGTTGCGGGAGAACGGGTCGGCTCTGTGCGTCCGGCAGGCGTCCGATGCGGTGCACGCACCGGGTTCGCTGAGGCTCGTCGGGGGTCCGCTGCGGGCGGGCGAGCCGCTGGACCGCGCCGCTCGGCGGGAAGCAGAAGAGCAGGCAGGTGTCCACATCAGCCCAGAGCAACAGGAGTTCGTCGGGCTTGTCCATCACCGCACGCCCGGAGGGGCGGACCGGGTCACGGTGGTGTTCGTGTCGCAGACCTGGGCCGGTGAACCCCGCAGCGCCGAACTGGACGAGCAGGAAGAGCTCTTCTGGGTCTCGATGGAACATCCGCCGCCGGATTGCCATCCCGACACCGCCACCGTCTTCCGGTTGCTGACCGAGGGGCCTTCGTACCAAGCAGTGAACTGGACGAGCGCAGGAGGTAGTTCGTGAAGCGATTCTTCGGACCGGTCCGCTTGGCCGAGCCCAAGGTGTCCGACGCCGAGCGGGAGTTGTTCGGCGGGCCGCTGCGGTACGACATGGGGTGGTCGACGCACGAGCACGCCGGTCTCGATCTGACCATGCTGTCCGCTCTGCGCTCGATGCCGTCGTTGATCGGTGGGACCTTACGTATCGCGTGGACCGCCGACCGGCGCGCGCTCCTTGCGGTCACGGCCAGCGAGGTCGGGCAGGGCATCGCCGCTGCCGTCGGCCTGCTCGCCGTCAACGCCGTGATGCAGGTGCTGCTGGGCGGCTCCGGTACTGCCGTCGAGCGCCTGCACGCCGTCGTGCCCGCCCTGCTCGCGGTCGCGGCCATCGCGGTCGTGAACTCGGTGCTCGCAGGGTGGTCGACCGCGCGGGCGGGGCGCTTGGAGCCGTTGGTGGAGCGGATCGCGACCACTCAGTACCTCGCCGCTGCCGCCTCGGTCGAGTTGGAAACCATCGACGACCCGGACTTCCGCCGGCTGATCGACATCGCCCAGCACGGGCCGGGCTCCGCACGCCGCATGATCAGCGTCAGCGTCGCCGCCCTGAACAGCACCATCTCGCTGATCGCCACGGCCGGGGTACTGACCGTCCTGGACCCCGTCCTGCTGCCGATGCTGGTACTGATCGCAGCCCCACGGGGCTGGGGAGCGATGCGGGTGGCGCAGGAGCGGTACGTATCGAGGATGAGCTGGATCGAGCACGTACGGGCCAGCCGCCTGATCGGGAACCTGCTCACCGAGCGCACCGCCGCCCAGGAGGTCCGCATCCACGGCGTAGGGGCCTTCCTGCTGGGCCGGTACGAGCACATGGCGCACAGTGCCGAGGCCGAGCAGGAGCGGCTGGCCTCCAGCAAGGCGCTCACCGAGTGGGTGGCTGCCGCCTTGTCCGGGCTGGCGACCGCAGGGACGTACGGGGCGATGTTCTGGCTGATCCTGGAGGGCCGGATGAGCCTGGCCGTCGCGGGCACCGCGGTGATCGCGGTACGCACCGGCTCGGCCAGCCTGGGCGCGCTGGTGATGAACATCAACCAACTGCACGAGGAGTCCCTCTACGTCCGCGACCACGGCCGCTTCATCAGCCAGGCAGCCCAGCACGTGATCCCGGCGGGCGGCGCCGATGTCCCCGACCGCATCGGCGAGGTCGCCCTCGACCAGGTCACCTACCGGTACCCCGATCGCGAGGAAGCCGCGCTGGACGGGGTGTCGCTCACGCTGCCGATGGGATCGGTGACCGCCGTGGTCGGCGAGAACGGAAGCGGCAAATCCACCCTGATGAAAATCCTGTCCGGTCTGCTGCTGCCGCAGCACGGCACCTTGCGGTACGGCGGCCACGACGTCGCCGGCCTCGACCGCGTCCAGGTCTTCGCGCGGGTCTCCCTGCTCACGCAGGACTTCCAGCGCTGGCCCGTGACCGCGGCCATGAACATCCGCCTCGGCCGCCCCGATCGCCCCGCGACGGCAAAGGAACTCCAGCCCTCGATCGACTACGCCGGTGCCGGGCCCGTGATCGCGAAACTCCCCGACGGGCTGCAGAGCCTGCTGGCCCGCATGTTCCGCGGAGCGATCGAGCTCTCCGGCGGGGAGTGGCAGAAGGTGGGCCTGGCTCGAACTCACTGGCGCAGTACGACCTCGCAGGCGGACAGCGTGCTGATCGTCGACGAGCCGACCTCGGCCCTCGATCCGGAAGCCGAGATCGAGGCGTTCGACCGGATCCGCCGCCTCGCCGCCCCGCACCGGGCCGTCGTCCTGGTCACCCACCGGATGTCCGGGGTGCGCCACGCCGACCGCATTCACGTCCTCGACCACGGGCGTCTGGCCGAGTCCGGCACCCACGAGGAACTCATGGCCGCGGGCGGCCGGTACGCCGCCATGTTCACCGCGCAGGCCGACCAGTACGCCCCCACCACCCGCATCCCCCGCCCCAGCTCGCGCACCGTCGTCGACCCCGCGTGACACCACCCCCCTCGGAAGGTCTCCATGTCGGCTCCCCCCGCTGAACAACTCGTCGACCCCGCCGCCCTGCGCGAGCAGCTCGCCGACCGGCTCCTGGCCGACGGCCGCATCCTCAGCCCCACGGTCGAGAAGGCGTTCCGTGCTGTGCCCCGGCACGCCTTCGCCCCGGACGTGGATGTGAAGGTCGCCTACGCGGACGACGTGATCCCGATCCAGTACGCAGCGAACGGACGGACCAGCAGTTCGATCTCCGCACCGTGGCTGCAGGCGACCATGCTCGAAGCCGCCCGCCCGCGGCCCGGCGACCGGGTCCTGGAGATCGGCTCGGGTGGCTACAACGCCGCCCTGATCGCCGAGGCCGTCGGGGCGTCGGGCAGCGTCACCACCGTCGACATCGACCCGCTGGTCACCGCCCGCGCCGCCCGGCACCTCGCCGCGACCGGATACGGCCGGGTGCGCGTCGTCACCGCCGACGCCGAGCACCTGCCCGCCGAGATCGTGCCCGAGGGCGGCTTCGACGCCGTGATCGTCACCGTCAACGCCTGGGACCTGCCCTGGGCCCACCTGCTGGCCGACGGGGGCCGCCTGGTCGCTCCGCTGCGCCTGCACCAGTACACGTGGGCGATCGGCTTCACCCACCGGGACGGTGTGCTGACCAGCGACGGGCCGCTGACCTCGTGCAGCTTCGTGCCCATGCAAGGCGACGGCGCCTGGGACAGCCACCGCAGCACCATTCCCGGGCGCGGCATCCATCTCGCCTTCGAGGACGGCACACCGCTGCCCGTCGACGGCCTCGCCCCGGCGGTCGACACTCCCCCGGCCACCGTCCGGACACACGTCACCGTCCCCGGCCAAGTGCCCTTCGACGCGCTCCTGCTGTACCTGGCCGGGGCACTCGCCGGGTTCTGCCGCCTGTCCGCCGACCCCGACACCACCACCCTCACCCCGCCGCCCCCGCACTGGCCGAGCGCGGCGCTCGTCCGCGGTACCTCACTGGCCCGCCTGGCCAGCGAGAAGATCAGCGAGGGCGAGGACGGGGCGGGGCTGTACGAGTTCGTCGTCCACGGGTACGGGCCCGCCGGCCACTCGGCCGCCGAGGAGATGGCCGAGCAGGTGAGGCACTGGCAACGCAATCACCGCGCGGCCCCCTTCCCACGCCTCACCGTCCGCCCCCGCACAGGTACCCCGGACCCCAGCAGCACGACGGCCCCGCACGTCTTCACCAAGAGGCACACCGTGATCACGGTCGACTGGCCGGTGGTCCCCGGCACCGCAGCGCTGCTGACCGACAACCAGGGCCGCTATCTGCTCCACCTGCGCGATGCGAACAAGCCCATCTGGCGGCCGGGGCAGTGGGCCCTCCTCGGGGGGAACACCGAACCGGGCGAAACCTGCGACGAGGCGATCGTGCGGGAACTCGCCGAGGAGGCCGGCCTGGAGATTCCCGACCTCAACGGCTTCGTCACCCTGGACACTCTCGACGCAGGCGGCGCCTTCAAGGACCGCGTCCGCGTCTACCACGGCACCCTCAACCTCCCCGCGCACGAGATCGACCTGCGCGAGGGCATCCAGTTGCGCTGGACCCGGATGGCCGAGACCGCGCACATGGCCATGGACCCCGGCACCCTCGCCGTGCTCCAGGCCCACCAAAACAACCCGAACCCCGCCCGAAACAAGGCCGGTTCCCTGCCCGTCGTGCAGGTGACCGAGCCCGCCGCACACCGCAGCCGAAGCATCATCGGCGCCCACCTCGTCCTGCTGCGCGACGGGGCCGTCCTGCTCGGAAAACGCCATCCGAACAGCGCCTTCGCCCCATCGACCTGGCACCTCCCGGCCGGACACCGCGAGGCCACGGAGTCGGCACTCTCCTGCATGATCCGGGAGACCCGGGAAGAGACCGGAATCACCGTCAGCGAGCACGATCTGTCCCTCGTGCACACCCTCGACCTCCGCGACCCCGGCAGCACCATCCCGCGCATCCAGCTGTTCTTCACCGCAACCAGGTGGGACGGCGAGCCCACCGTCCTGGAGCCGGACTGCTGTACCGAGTGGGCATGGTGGCCGCTGGCCTCCCTCCCCGAACCGACGGTGCCCTACACCCGCACCGCCCTGGACGCCGTCGCCCGTGGGACGTCCTACACCGCGATGGGCTGGACCTGACGTCCGCCTACCACGTCCCCACCCAGCCCCCAGCCCACTGCCCACCGCCCCAAGGAAGCTTCCCGTGGACGACCACTCGCCCGCCCGGCTCTTCGCCTCCACCGCCCCCTACTACGCCAGGCACCGCGCCGGATACCCACCCGCGCTCATCACTCATCTCGCCACCCAACTCGGCCTGGACGAAACCCAGATCACCCTCGACCTCGGTACAGGCACAGGCGCCATCGCCATCCCCTTGGCCGAGCATGTCCGCAAGGTCATCGCCGTGGACCCCAATCCCGGCATGCTCGACGAGGGCCGAAAGCTCGCCGCCGAACGCGACATCACCAACATCGACTGGCGACTCGGCGACTCCCACCACCTAGACGACCTGAGCCTCGAACCGCTGCAGCTCGTTACCCTCGCCCAATCCTTCCACTGGACCGATCGCGCCACCCTCCTGTCCTCCCTGGACAAACTCGTCACACCCGGCGGAGCCGTCGCCGTGATCGGCGGGCCGGCCCCCGGCACCATCGAACCGCCCACCTGGCTGGACGTCGTCACCGAGGTCCGTACCCGCTACCTCGGACCCGAGCGGCGGGCCGGGTCGGGTACCTACACCCACCCCCAAGAGGGCCACCAAGAAGTGCTCGCCCGTTCCCCGTTCTCTCACATCGAAGTCGCCACCTGGGACCACACCATCACCCGCGACCTGGACTCCGTGATCGGCCTCCAGTTCTCCTACAGCTACAGCAGTCCCGCGCAGCTCGGCGATCAGAAGGACGCTTTCGAGCGCGACCTGCGCCAGGCCCTCACCGACTTCAACTCCGGCGGCACCTTTGACGAGCTCGTACGCACCGAGGCCATCATCGCCACCCGCCCGTAGACCGTATCCCCCAGACCGCCCACCACTCCCGAGGAAGCACACATGACCCAGTCGCCGCGGGACTACTGGGAGCCACTCTGGGCAGACGGCGTGCGCTACCGCCCGCTCCTCCGGGCCGAAACCGCCCTCCTGGCCGCCCGCATCGGCCCCGGCAACGGGCGGCCCGCTCTGGACATCGGCTGCGGCGACGGCACCCTCGCCCGCTACCTCCAGCACGAACTCGGCTACCACACCACCGGGATCGACTGCGCACCCAGCGCCATCGCCCTCGCCGAAGCGAGGGACACCACCACCAGGAGCAGCGGCCCGGCCTGGCGGTGCGGCGACATCGTCACCGACGACCCCAGCCTCTTGCCCGACTCCGCGTACGCCGTGGTGACGTGCCGCCTGGTCTACCGATGGGCCGCGGACAAATCCGCCTTCCTGCACCGGGTCCGTCAACTCCTTGCCCCTGGTGGCCGCTTCTGGGTCGTCACCGAGATCGCCGGCCGCCGCCCTGCGTCCGATCCGCACCAGGACCTCGGCATCACCCCCGGGGAAGCCGAACTCCTCACAACCGGATGGTCCGCCGTCCACACCGACGACCTCGACGTTCTCCGCTGCTACACCCTGCGCCCCTGAACCTCCCACAACCTAGAAGGAGATGGCCCATTGAACGCTCCCCCATCACAGGAACAAAGCTGGACCGTCTATGGCCAGCGGCAACTCGACTGCGGCTACACGCCGCCCGTTCCGTCGCGGCTCAGCTGGGGATTCTGGGCGCACGTCGGTCCAGGTGCCGAAGTCCTCGGCCCGATCCGTGGCAAACGTGTCCTGGACATCGGCTCGGGGGCCGGACACCACGCCGTACACCTTGCCCAGGCCCACAACGCGCTCGTGACCGCGATCGAGTGCGCACCCACCCAGCACCAGCGCGCCATCGATGCGCACGACGGCACCCCAGGAGTCGAGTTCGTTCTCGGCGACGTGGTCGACTACCTCGCCGACGCAGAGCCGTTCGACGCCGCCTACGCCATCGGCACCCTGGCCTACCTCGACCCGCACCGCGTACTGCCGGCCCTACACAAGGGCCTGCGCGACGGTGCTCCGCTGGTCTTCTCCGTCCTGCACACCGACCTGCACGACCGAGGCCCGTCCACGACGCTCGCCCCGCGCGAGCAGCACATCCGTCTGCGCGACACCCCGCCGCTGCCGGTACAGATGTGGGTCCTGAGCACCTCGCTCTGGGAGGACCTCCTGAACGAGTACGGCTTCCGCGTCGAGAACGTGGAACTCCTGCGGGCGCCGGAAAGCGGCAACCCCGTCATCCAGCAGCTCATCACGGCCCGCCGCCGCCCCCGGCACGGCGGGCGAAGGGTGACGAGCCGACCCCGTACGAACCGGCCGCCTACTCCCCGCGCGGCGCTCGGCGTCGGCATCATCGTCACCAACCACCGGGACGAGATCCTGCTCGGCCGCCATCACCGCGGTACTCACGAACTGCCCGGCGGCACCGTGGAGGCGGGCGAAACGCTGGAAGAAGCCGTCATCCGAGAGCTCCACGAGGAATCCGGACTGAGCACCACGCTGGCGGACGTCGCCCTCATGGGCACCCTCGTCGACCACGTCGACGGCGTAGTACGGGTGACCGTCGCCGCCCGCGTGCACCGCTGGTCAGGGACCGCGGCTGACCAGCCCGGCGAGAGCATCGGGTCCTGGCGCTGGACGGCACTCGGCCACCTCCCCGACGGTCTCTTCGAATGCACCGCCCACGTCCTCACCGCCTGGCGGCCCGACCTGCCAATCGACCACCCCCCGGCCTCGCTTACCGCGTACCACCACCCGCCCCTCGCCGCCCCGCAGGAGAACAACGCATGATCGGCACCACCTCCACCGTGAGCCCGGCGTTGCGGGAGCTGATACCCGACGATCTGTGGCACGGGATACACCGCCCGCCGTCCGTCACGGAGTTGCATGTCCTCCTGCGCGACCTGGTCAACCGGAACGCCGATACCTGGGCGATGGCACAGGCGGGACTCTCCCGAGGCGGTGACCCCCTGCACCTCGTCACCGTCCGGGGAGGGCCGCTTCGCGTGCTGGTCGTCGGCGGTCCGCACCCCAACGAGAACATCGGTCTCGCGGTCCTCGCCGCGCTCGGCCGCCTCCTGTCCCTACGGCCCGAGGCAAGCAGTCAGGTCTCCTGGTACCTGATGCCCTGCCTCGACCCCGACGGAGCCCGGCTCAACACCTGGACCCAGCACAACGGTGCACCGATGGAGAGCTACCACCGCCAGTTCTTCCGCCCGTCGCGGGCAGACCAGGCGGAGTGGGCCCTGCCCCAGTCCGGGGCCGCCGCGCGGCTCCCCGAGGCCGCCGCGCTGGCCCGCGTCATCGACACCGTGCGCCCGCACGTGTACCTCTCCCTGCACAACAGCGACAGCGGGGGCACCTTCTTGCTCACCGCCCAGGACGATTCCGCACTCGTACCCCTCCTGCACCAGGCCAGCGCACGCCACGACCTGCCCGTGGAAGCACACCCCTCGGACACACTCGGCTGGCCCTCCCCGGGCCCCGGCGTCCACGTCCTGCCGCCTCCCGCACAGCCCCCGGCCTCGGCGGTCAGCAGCGTGCACTACGCCCACCGCAGAGGCGCCCGGTACGCGCTGATGCCCGAGATGCCGATGTGGTCCACCAGCCCGCACCGCTTCCCGGTCGGCGGCGCCGCCCGGCACCTGGAGCAAGCCGCGGACGCCCTGACCGACATCATCCGCCGCACCGTTCTGCCTCCGGACAGCCCCTTCGCGCCCGCTGTCACGGACACCCTCGCCATCATGCGGGCCATCGCCCGCTCCTACCGTGCCCACCCCCACGCCGGTGACGGCCAGGACCTCGCCCACCTCACCCCGCTCCGCGCCGGCGGAATGCTCCTGCGCGCCCTGGACACCCCCTCCGGCCACCACAACTCGCCCCGCGACGACGCGGCCCGCCGTGCCGCACGGGAGGAAGTCGATGCGCTGTTCGCGCAGTGGCTGCAGGCCGCCGACGATGCGCTGCGGCCCTCGCCGTACCCGCTCGTACGCCCCGGCGGCTTCCAGCTGCACTCGATCCTCGCCGCCGCCGACCTCCTGCTCCACTGACCGCTCACCCCGTCAGCCCCTCGCCCGCAAGGAGCAGGATGACCCTCACTCTGAACCAGCCCCTGCTGATCATCGGCGGCAGTGGCTTCCTCGGCTCCGAACTCGTCCGGCAAGCCAGCGCGGCCGGACACCGTGCCCTCGCGACGTACGCGACCCAGCCGAACAGCAAGGCCACGGCCATCGCGTGGCTCCACCTCGACCTGCGTGACCCTTCGAGCATCCACACCGTGCTGACACAGGTAAAGCCGGGCACAATCATCAACGCATCCAGCGGACGGGCCGACTGGGCGATCACCGCAGAAGGCCCGGTGCACCTCGCGATGGCGGCAGCGCACCACGGTGCTCGCCTGGTGCACGTGTCCTCGGATGCGGTGTTTTCCGGTACCAGCCGCACGTACTACGACGAGTCGTGCCGCCCGGATCCCGTCACCCCGTACGGCGCCGCCAAGGCCGCAGCGGAAACCGGCACCCTCGCGGTCCACCCGCAGGCGGCCGTCGCCCGCACCTCCCTGATCTTCGGTCCCGGCGCCGAGCACGAACGCCTGGTCCATCACCTCGCGAACGGAGCCCGCGACGGCGCTCTGTACGTGGACGACGTGCGGTGCCCCGTGCACGTGAGCGACCTCGCTGCCGCTCTGCTGGAAATCGCCGCGGGCGGGGCCGCGGGCATCCTCCACCTCGCCGGCCCCGACGCCCTTACACGCCACGAACTCGGCGTCCTCATCGCCCGCCGCGACGGCCTCGACCCCGCCCGCCTCCTCACAGCGCGACGGGCCGACAGCCCTCACCCCGGAGCCCTCGACGTACGCCTCGACAGCCGGGCCACCCAGCAGCAGCTCCGCACCACGCTGCGCGGCGCAACGGAATTCCTGAAGCCCTGAGCGCACCACCCCACCCGTATCCCCGACCACGAAGGAGACCGCAGTGCTGATCACCGTCATGAGCCAGAACGTGCAGCTCGACGCACCGTCCGAGGGCCGCTGGACGCACCTCGCGTCCGGAGTCCGGGCCCTGGGGCCCGACCTGCTGCTGTTACAAGAGGTCAACTGGCTGACCACGGAAACGGCCGTCACGGCGGCCGAATCAGAACTCGGCATGCGGCTGGCCGTCGCCCCGAGCCGCAACATCCCCGTCGCGGTGGCCTGGAACCCGGACACGGTGGACGTTCTCGGCGTGGAGACGAAGTACAGCACCACCGACCTCCACCACGGCTACTGCGCGCCGCGCGTCCGCCCCCGGGGCATAGACCTCCCCGTACCGCTCGTCGTGATCAGCACCCACCTGACGCCCTACGCCACCCAGGCCGCCGCCCAGGAAGCACAGCTGCTGTGCGCGCGCGCCTACAAGCACGGCGGCCTCGGACTGATCGGCGGCGACATCAACCACCTGCCTCTCGGTGACCCCGAGCCCGACTGGGAACGCGTCCCTCCGTACAACCGGGCTTCCCGGTGCCTTCGGCGTTCGACCACGTCCGAGCCCTGGCAAGGCGACCGGACGGTGGGCCAGGTCCTGCAGGACGCCGACCTGACCGATGTCGCCGCACACCTCGCCGACCTCCACAACGACCCGGCACTACGACAGATCACCGGCACCGCCGGCCTTCTGCGCACCGACCAGACGCACGTGACGCCCGCGCTCGTGCCCGCGCTGACCTCGTACCGGACTATCGACCCCGGCGGATACAGCGACCACTGGGGCACGCTGTGCACGCTTGACCTCGGCCGCATCAACGCCGGGAGCTTGCGCGAGTACAGCTGACCTGATTCAGGCGAGTGCGAGCGAGGTGCTCGCACTCGCCCGGGCACACCCGCCGCCCTGTTGTCGATGGCCGTCTTCGCACGACCTCGTCCACGGCGCCGGTGCCGACGAGAGCGTCCTCGTCGGGGGCCGCGGGCCCGAAGCGTGAGAAGAAGTCTTCCAGGGTGCCGGCGTCCCGGCGTCATCTCACCGACCCCCGCCAGGCTTCCCGCTGGCTTTCGCAGCAACCGAGCATCTTTGCGGGACACGACGCTGATGCGGCAGATCACCTGCGGCGCACCGCACGGTGCGTCAGACTGGGCCCGTCGTCGGAGGAGGAGATCATGCTGACTGCAGTGCACGAGTACAGCGTCCCGATGCACCACCTGATGCCAAAACTGCCCAGCTGGCACATCTGTTCCCGCACTCACATGCACGAATACACGGTCACCATCGCCTGCAGCGCACCGGATCATCAGTTCACCCCTGAGATATCTGACCTCCTGGCCGTGGCACGCGCGGAGATCGAGAGGAATCTCCGTTACGGGCACATAAACGATCTTGGCGGCTCGTGGCAGCCATCTGCCGATCACGCCACGCTCGCGAAGTGGGTACACGCGACGGTCACAAGCCGCCTGCCCAAGGAGCTCGCTCCGGCCGTAACCGTGCAGGTGACACTGCGCGAGGGCAAGTCTCCGCGGGTCTTCCCCGAGGGCAGGAGCATCCCGAAGTGGCCCTCGACCAGCGACGCTCTCACAGCGTCGTCCAGGGCGACAACGACGCACCAGTAGATGCTCGCTGAACCTCAACGAGGGGAGACGCGCTGAGGCGGGCGAGGATCGTGTCGGTTCCGCGGGCCCACCGGAAGGGTGAGCCGCACCGCCCACGACTCTCCCGGTGTCCGAGGGGCCCGCTCGATGGCCTTCCTGGACAGGTTCACGGCATGGGCGTCGCATCAATCGTGCGACGGCCGCCTGTTCCTCGGCCATCGTGTGTGTTCCACGTCCGAGATCTCCACCCGGTACGGCGCCCATGCCTCCGTCACCACCAGGCCCTCCGGGGGATGAGGCACCTCGGACCACTGTCGCTTCCTCTCCCCGGTGTCTTGTCGCAGCCACCACTGCGCCCAGCCCAACAAGGCCGAGCCGAACACCGCCGTCGGCGCATCGTCCGGGCCCTGCATGGTGACCATGTATCCGCTCGGCTCCCCAGGCGAGGGCGGGTTGCAGTTGACGAGACGGATGCCGACGCGACACCGTCCCGGCTCGTTCAAGAGCACCGTGGCCACTGTTGCAAAGGGGTACTGGGTCATCAGCCCGTCCAGCACCAACTCCGCCGGATATCCGGCCCATTCCATCCCCACGAGGGCGTCAGCTTGCGTGGCCCACTGCTCGTGTTCGCGTACGCTCGCCTCGTACCGCACGCGCGTCCGAACAGTCCAGTCCGGAGGCAGTGCCGCCCGCCACAGCTCGTCCGGCGGGGGCGCCATCGCCAGCCGGTGCGGGCAGAAGCGGTCCGGCATCGCCCGGGGCGGGATCACTTCATGCGCCCCCCGCACCACCGGGCCAACGAGATAGCGGGACAGATCCGGCATCTCGGCCGGATACTGCGTGATGTACACCGTCAGTTGCCCCCCTGCCGGGCGGTCGTCCTGTACGTGCGTATCCACCCGGGACGCGCCGACCCGGGAACCGGGGTAGAGGGCCACCGCAGGGCGGGACTGCCCATCGCCTGGCTCGATCACGACTTGCCCACACTCCATCCCCGCAGGCCGCCATCACAGCGGTCCTCTGCACCACAACGGCATCCGGCCACAGCTACTCGGGAAGCCGGCCGCGCAGCGGAATCTCTGCGACCGGGTCCCACGCCATACGCCATCCGCCGAGCCCGTCGTCGAAAGCCCACGTCACATCGAGGAGATGTACCCGGTCGACGGCCAGAGTCGCGCGCCGCGGCAGGACCGCGTTCCGCAGTTCACCGTTGAGAGGGTCGGACGACGCCCGGGCGTGGGAGTAGCCGAGCGAGATGTGCGGGCGCCCGCCGGAGTGCTGCAGCGCATCCTCGCCCCGGGTCGCACGGATCGCGCCACGGACCCGCTCGATGACGGCACCCACGTCCTCCTCGGGCCAAACGTCCAGGACAGCCCCGGACGCGTTCCCGATTGGGGGGCCGACCTGCGTCATAAAGGGCGGCATGTCCGCCAGCTCCGCGTGCAGGGCTGCCACGATCTCCTCCCGCGCCGCCTCGTCGTAGTCGGCAGAGGGTACGTCGGCGAGCATTTCGCCAGTCAGGTGCAAGAGCCCCGCGTCGCTCGGGCCGCTGCCGTACTGCGGGTCGATCGGATAGCCGGCCAGGATCGGGCGGCACGCCTGCACGAGACGAAGCAGTTCGGCATCTACACCTGGGCGCGGAAGCACGTACACATGCAGGGCCCCCATGCCGCTCTCCCACGGGCGCCCTCGGAATTTCGGCACGAAAGGCTCCATGTGAGCGTTCCTCCCCCGATGTTCCAGGCGCCGAAGCGGCGCCCACCATGAGGACAGTACATACGAGCAAGTCCCCTTCCACGAGGGAATGCAGAATCCGGAACTCCTCCGGACCTCCCCGCAGGCACCACAGGCGTTCGGTCACGAGGTCTGCTGCAGGAACCGGCTTCGGCGCCTTGGACGTTCGGACGGCCGCCGAGCAAGATGTGGTCCACACGCTCGAAGTGGCGGTGGGGGCCGTCTCATCGGCTCCGGTCTCGGGCACTTGGACAAGCAGGGGGCACCACATGGGCAAGGGCAAGCGGCTGCGGAAGCAGGGCTCGAAGGATCGAACGACCCGAGGGCCTCGGGAGCTGGCGCCGGAACCGTCCAAGGCGTCGACTCGGGATGACATCGGCGGCGGTCGGCTGTCCTCGTACGCCCGCCAAGAGCTCGGCAAGCAGGTGTACGCCTGGATGATCTTGCTGTCGTACCTGGAGTGCGCTCTCGACGGGCCGGACGGTCTGCCCGCCGGGCTGCTCGCACCCCAGAAGCCGGACGAGAGCGACGAGGACTACACCGAGCGGATCCGGACCGACCGGCTTGTCGTCGAGACGCAGGCCATGGCCAGCAGCCCGGCGGAGCAGGTCGCCGAGGTCCTCTCCAGCTGGGTGTCACGGTCCATGGTGCACGACGTGGTCGGCCACCTCGCTGGCGAAGGCATGCGCCACCTCGGCACCACAGCCGTGGATCCCGATCAGTGGCAGGCCGGTGCCCGGACCCTCCTGGGCATCATGTGCCCGCCCAGGCACTGGGACGCTGCTCTCGATCAGCTCGAAGCACTCGCCGTCAGTCGCCTTGAAGCCGACACCACCATCACCGCCCGCCTTGCCAGCGAGCCGATCGCCACGGTGCACTCGGCCGCCGCGCTCGTCACCTGGCTGTACCAGCAACCGGGCATCGTCGCCTCCCCTGCCGAAGCCCGCTCCGAACTGGCCGAGCGGGCAAGTAAGTTCGGCCGGTTCGTCTTCTAGGACCGCGTGTCGACCGGCCGTCAGGAGCCAGATCTCAGAGGAGAACGCCGCTGCGCTCCACGAGGCCGCGGAGCTCGGTCGATGTCGGCCCTGAGACAAGGAGGCTGGAGACCAGGGACTCCGCCGCCGAGCGGGCGTTGGTCTCCTCGGTAGCGGACCAAGGGTGAACACGCGTTACTCGTAGGCCAGTTGGGTACGTTCCGACCGGGCGTCTGGGGCTGGCGGCGGAGGCGAATCATGAAGAGTGCGTATACCGGGCTCGCGGCATTCGAGACCAGAGCAGGGCAGGCCGCCCGGACCCTGCTGGCCAATCAGGGCTACGACGGCGGATGGGGCCTGACCCTGACTTCGGTCTCGTCGATCGTCAACACCAGCGAGGTGCTGCCGATTCTGCGAGCGGCAGGCATCGGCGGAGCACCGGTCCGTCGCGCACTCGACTTCCTCACCGGTGCCGTCGCGGACCATTGTCAGCCGCGCCACAAGGGTGGCCGCGGCGAACACACGCGGTTCATTGCCTTCGGCCTGGCCGGACTTCTCTCGCACCCGCGCTTCTTCCAACACGTCGGCGTCGTGGAGACCGCGGCCTGGTGCGTCGGCTGGCTGGAGAACCACCAGGTCGATCACGGCTGGCCCGAGGTTCTCGGGCTCGACGACACGTCGCTGCACCAGACCGCCCTGGCCGTACACGGGCTCGCCGAGCTGCGCGACGCACTGCACGATCTCGGCCCGGGGATGGCCCTGCCGGGCGGGGCCGAGACCAGCGGTCTGCTGGAACGGGTGGTGCCCCTGATCGATCACGGCGTGCACGGCCTGCTGTATCACCGACGTCCAAGCGGCGCCTGGGGATGGCGCACCTACGTGGACACCGGCCCGAGCCCGAGCAAGACCGCGCTGTGTCTGCTCGCGCTGTCGGCCGTTGCCTCCGGCACGGGGCCGGGTGGCGATCCCGCATACCGCGACGACCCGCGGGAGGTGGGCGGCGTGCACGGCCCGGTGCAGTACAAGCGGCTGTCCGAGACAGTCGTCGAGGCCGGCAAGTGGCTGCTGCACAACCACCACCGCTGGGAGACCTTCGTCGAGGACGACAAGGACGTGCAGGGCACCGCCTGGGAGCACATGGCGTACGCGCTGTGCACCCAGGCAGCTATCCGGGCCGGTGGCAACCCGCGCGATCCCCGGCTCGCCAAGGCGTGGACGTTGATGAACGACCTGTGGGATCCGACCGCCCGGCTGTGGAACGAGCCGGGCGCCTCGGGCAAGCGCGCGACCATCCGGGCCGCGTACTACACGGTGTCGGCCTACGAGTCAGCGGTTCGGCGCCTGGCACTGGTGGGCCTGTCCGACAGCGGCGCCGAGGACGTGAGCGAGCCGTCTGTCGAGATGGTCATCGAACAGGTCGAGCTCGGCCCTGGCCGCACGGTCCGCATCACTGCGCGCGGCGGCAGCGGCGCGGCGGTCTGCGAGTTGACGGAGCGTCTGTTCGATCTCGTGCAGGTCATCTTCGACGCCCCTGCGGACGGGCTGGCGACCGAGCGGATCGCGGCGGTGCTCTACGTCGCGCCGTCCTCGGTGCCCAAGTACGTTCAACGGCTGAACCAGGCCATTTCAGCAGGCTTTGGCGGCGCCCCGGCCCGCCTCCTCCTGGCTGCGACCGTCGATGGTCTCGGGGGATATCGCCTCGTGGGACAGCGTCCTGTGAAGGACGCGGGACAGCAGAGGCCACGACCGGAGAACCGAAGCTGATGACGGTGCGGGAGCCTCCCGCACGCTCACCCACGCCGCGCTCGCAACCCCTGCCGTCGACCTCGCCGAGCCGCTCGGGCTCTCTCGGACCTCGGGAGGGAAAGGTACGGCGCTCGACTACGGCCGGGCGCGTTCCTCGGCGACCGGGTAGTTCAGCAGCGCGAACCGGGCCAGCGAGCGCACCTGGTCGAAGGTTTTGAGGTCGTCGAGATCGTCGAGGCCGAACCACTCCGCGCCATGGACCTCGGCGAGGTCGGCTTCGATGACCTGCTGGCGGGTGCCGGGCTTCCGCTGGACATAGAAGAACTGGACCAGCGCCGGAGTGGGGAAACCCTCGCGCTCGATATCCACGTAGAACGGCACCGGCTCGGGGGTGGCGTTGTGGTCGGCGGGGTGGATGGCCGGCTGGCTGGAGATCGCCTCCACCACCAGACCGGTCTCCTCCGTGAACTCGCGCACCGCGGTGCCGGCGAAGGACTCGCCGGGCTCGATGTGCCCTCCAGGTGGAACCCATTTGTCGAAACGGTTGTGGTGCACAAGCAGCACCCTGCCGTCCTCGATGAGGTAACCCGAGCAGCAGTACACCAGACCGACGTCACGGGAGGTCTGGCCGTCATGGATCAGAATCGAGCGAGGCACGCCCGCCACGATAACCCACTGCCACCTGCCCGAACTCATGTGCAGAACATGGGACTTCGGCCTGCTGTCATCGCGGCGCGGATGACATGTCAGCAGCGATGACAACCCAATGTCATCGCGTGCACGTCACGGTCGGACCGATGGTGGTGACACCCCGAGCCGCAGCCCCCTGGCCGCGGTCGAGGTGCCCTTGTCGGCCGTGGAGAGGACTCCGATGCGCTCTCATCCGCCCGCGTGGCGTGCCCGGTACGAGCAGCGGTTCGCGGCTCCGCAGACCGTGGTGGTGCAACCCACGACCTGGTGCAATCTGGACTGCCGGTACTGCTACCTGCCGTTTCGCAAGCTCAAGCATCAGATGCCCGTGGAGGTCTCCGTCGCCCTGGCGACGGCGGTGGCCCAGTTCGAGGAGAGCGGCCAGCCGATCGGGATCGTCTGGCACGGCGGCGAGCCGCTGGCGGTGGGACCCAACAAGTTCGCGGCCCTGCTCGTCCCGTTCGAACCTCTGCGCCGCGCGGGCCGCGTGCAGCACTACGTGCAGACCAACGCGACGCTCATCACCGACACCTGGTGCGACGTGCTGGCCGCGTACGACGTCTGTGTTGGGGTGAGCATCGACGGGCCGGCCGCCGCGAACGCCGAGCGGGTCGACCTGCGCGGCAAGCCCGCTTTTGAGCGAATCCTGCACGGGATCAGCAGGCTGCGTGCACGGGGCATCCCGTACTCGATCATCTCGGTGGTCGGCGCCGCCGGCATCGACGTCCCCGAGGAGCTGCTTGACTTCCTCGCCCCGCTGGGGAGCCACTCGGTGGGCTTCAACCTCGAGGAGATCGAAGGGGCCAACACCGACCGGCAGCCGCCCACCGCAGATCAGGCCGAAGACTTCTGGCGCCGCACCCTGACCTGGATACGCGAGCACCCCGACGCCCCGACCGTCCGGGAGGTCGCACGCCTCGCCGAGTACCTCCAGCTGATCCGCTCCGGCCAGCGAGCCGAATGGGACCGGCGCCGCCTCGACCCGATTCCCACCATCTCCTACAAGGGCGACGTGGTCCTGCTCTCCCCGGAGCTCGCCGACACCACGGCGCCCGCGTACAAGGACTTCGTGGCCGGCAACATCCTCGACCGCTCCCTGACCACCATCCTTCGCCAGGCTCACCGGCTGCGCTACGTGAGGGACTTCCTCACCGGCCTGGACCGCTGCGAAGCTGAGTGCGAGTTCTTCGACTTCTGCCGCGGCGCCCAGGCGGCCAACCGTTACTTCGAGAACGGCAGCCTGACGTCGACCGAGACCAACTACTGCCGGGTATCCCGGCAGGCCCTGGTCACGGCCCTTTCCACACTCGCAACGAAGGAGACAGCTGCATGACGCTGCTGGTCCAACTCGCCGCCTCCGACGCCCCCATCGTGATGGAGTTGACGACCACGCACGACGCTCCCGGCCCCGTGATCGTTGAAGGAGCGTGGGACAACCGCCCCACCTGGGACAACTGGGCAAAGAACCCCGCCCCCTTCGACAATCGCCCCACTTGGGACAACTGGAACAAGCAGAAGTAGAACAAACCGCCTGGTGGCGCACCCGCCGGATGCGCCACCAGCACGACAACCGAGCCACCACGATGAAAGGCCCTTGATGGACACCCGCACGATCCGCCGCACGAGCGTCACCCTGCCCGCCCTGAACGAGCCTGGTCTGTACCTGTCCAACGTGACCTCGCTGGAGGGCGGCCGTGGCCGGGTCACCGAGTTCCAGTACGCCGACGCCGCACTGCGCGACCTGGACCTGTCCGACACCCATCTGATGGACGGGCGGATCACCGGCCTCAAGGCCCAGCGCACCCGCCTCGACAAACTCCGTGTCGACTCCGTGGAGTTCACCGGATGCGACCTCGCCGCGCTGCACTGGACCGACAGCAAGCTCTCCCGCGTCGTCTTCCGTGACTGCAAGCTCATGGGCGCCACGCTCGAAGACGTGACGCTCGACAACGTCCTGTTCGAGAACTGCAGGCTCGACTACAGCACCCTCACCCGCGTCCGGGCCACCGGACCCGTGATCTTCACCAAGACGTCGCTGCGCGAGACAACCTTCGCCTCGGCCGACTTGAGTACCGCCCTGATCGACGACGGCGACCTGCGGCTGACCGAATTTGACGGTGGGAAGTACCGCGGCCTGGACCTCCGGGACAACGACCTCTCCCAGCTCCGCGGTCTCGCCTCGCTCAAGCAGATCGTCATCGACCGCGCCCAGACGTTGCAGCTCGCCGAGGCCCTCGTCGCCGAACTGGACGTCACCTTCGGCGAAGACCTCGACGACAAGTAGCTCGGCACCCGCCCCAGGGAGGCACGGCCATGGGCCCGCGACTCGTGTTCGACTCGTACGACGACCTACGCGACCGGTGCGACACCGCGACGGTCCGGCAGACCAGCAGCGAGCCCGGCCACGACCAAGGCGCCGTCGTCCCAGGCAACGACTGGGCGCCCCTCACCGCCGAGGAGGCCGAGCGCCACCAGGCCGACGACTCGACGCCGGACAGCATCCGTATAGAGCTCGTACGCCGACCACTGCCACCGCTCGACCAGGACGACCTGTCCGGCCGACTCGAAACCGCCGCACGCCTCGACCCCCTCGACGGCCGCTGGCCCACCACCCTCCTGGGCTGCACAGCTAGCCCCGGCAACCGGACCACCACCACAGAAGACTCCGCCACCGGCCGACGCATCGGCCTGCACGTCGACAACTTCGACCGGCTGCCCTATGCCCGGCGCCACCAGGGCCGCCGCCGGCTCTGCCTCAACCTCGGCCCCGGCGCGCGCTATCTCCTCATCGGGGACCGCGACATTCAGCAGATCTGCCGCACCCTCCACACCGCCCCGGACCGGCACCACCCCCACACCGAGGACATCCGCCGCTACGTCACCGCCCGGCACCCGCTGCGTTGCCTGCGTATCTACCTCGCACCAGGCGAGGGATACATCGCCCCTACCGAGTTCCTCCCCCACGACGGCTCCACGGCCGGAATCGACCAGCCGTCCGTCGCCGCCTTCTGGCTCGGCCGACCCGAGGCGTGGTGACGGTGGTCGCAAAGCCGCCACAACAGTGAACACCCTCCGAGCGGCTACCGAGGCGGAGGCGGAGAACCAGCGACGCCAGGGCCCCACCCGTAGTCATGCGGGTCACCGACCCACTCGATCCTCGGGGAGCCACTGTCGACGAGCGCCTCCGGATCATGGTGCCCCGTCCGGCGGAGCAGCTCCACGAGATCCCGGTCGCTGAAGACGGTGCCGATCTTCTGACCGTCGATGGTGACCTCGCTCCCGGCGGACTTCCGTGGGCGACGGATACGTATGCGTGAGCTGGACATACCCCCACCGTGCCGCCCGGCTCGCTCTGCCGCATCTCGGCAGCGCCCCCACCAGGCGCTCGGTGCCATCGAGCCAGCCATATAGCATTTCCGCCCTGCGGAGGAAGGAGATCCCGGTGTCGCGAACGGATGCGAAGGGTAGAGCTGAGCGCGCGGACGGCTCGTTCCCTGCCGTGACCCTCGCCATCGGTGTGCTGGTGGCAGCGCTCAACGCGACGACCATGGTCCTCGTCCGCTCGCAGGTGCTGCACGACGATCCCGCAACGGCACGTGCGGTGATCATCGGTGTGCCCCTGATCGTCTCGGCTGCCACCTTCGCCGTGGCCAAGGTCGCCTTCGCCCGCCGTCCGGTGCGCTGGCAGCAAGCGGCTGTCGCCACCGTCGTACTCGCCGGCCTGACCCTGTCCGCAGGCCCCGTGTCGGAGCACTTCTACCCCGACCCGATGACGCGGTACGCACGTGAACTCAGCGGCCCCGGGGAATGCCTGCATGTCAGCCCGTACGCCAGCGAAGAGGGATTCCCGCGCTCTTCGCGGATCACCGTCGACGACCCCGGCCCCGGGCAGATGACCATCACGCCCGTCGACGAGAAGGCGCCGCCGCTGCGTCTCGATCACGCCGTGCGCGGCGGGACTCGTCCGCTGACGCCCGCTGACGACGGCTCGGCCTCGATCCTGACGTCGTACGGCTGCTGATCCACGGCCGGGAGCGGCGAGCGGTGCCTCCGTGTCAGGCGGCGTCCGCGTACAGGGCGGCTGAGGGACCGGTGGCGAGCTTGTGGTGCCGCGAACAAATGCGGCCCGGAGCCGAGTGTGCGGCGGACGGCCCACTCTTTACCGTGGCCCTCGGCCCGGGCACGCTAGCAGGGGTCCTGGCGGCACCGCGTAAGCCCGGTGGGTCGGCGACCACTCCTGCAGGATCTCCGCACTACGCGGCGACGTTGGAGTGGGGAGCCAGGGCCGCCGTCCGGTCGCTCAGCGTGCATTCGTGTCCCGGACCCTGCTGCGGGCAATCCGCCGCGTGCGCCGCGCACAGAAGGTCGGCCCACAGCCGCAGCACGCGGAACATCGGTGCAGTCGGCAGGTAGATTGCGAGACGCTTCGCGACAAACCCTGTTTCCTCCCACTGGGGAGGAGAAACGAAGTTTGTGACGATACGCGCCGCTGCCTCACTGTTCCGAATGAGGGGCAGTCCCCGGGTGTACGGGAGGGTCTGGAACGCGTCCGCGCGGGTGTTGGTCTCCTGTGCCACGGAGTGAAACACCGCGCCAAGAACGTACACAGCGGTCGCTTCCCCGACCGGCTCCATCGCTCGCATGCTGGCCTCGTCGCAGGCTTGACGCCACCCGGTGTGGACATCGGCGGACCGCGGATCGGTGTGGGTCCACCAGGTGCTCATCAGTGCGGCCTGGGACAGGCATACATCAGGCAGGGTCGGAACCCCAGCGGCAGCGCGGTCACGGGCGGTCTGGTAGGAGCTGCCGGCATGTTCCACGAGGATGCGGGCCGCCGATCGGGACGCGGCTCGGCGTTGTCCCTCGGTCATCCGGCCGGCAGCACCCGCGGGATTACCCGCCTCGGTGATGGTGCGGGCCAGGTGGCAAAACTCTTCCGATGCGAGGTCGGACAGCCCGCTGGTCATGTAGCCCGGAAGGGCCCCATCGTTCAGCAGTACAGCGGTACGCCTCGCGATCTCCACAAGGCGCCCGACCGCTGACGGCTCCGTCAGAGTCGCGAGAATTTCGTCCGCGCACGCCATGCACCCGTCGCCAGCAGCCCCCAGGACCCGGCCGAGCTGTGTCCGGTCGCGGTCGCTTGTCCGGTCCCGGGGGCCGGGAGCAAGGGGGGTCTGCGGGTGCTCGTGGGTCACGATGCGCGCCTCTCGGTCGCTGGTCCAGGAATGCAGGGCTGGTGGGGCTGGC
This sequence comes from Streptomyces sp. NPDC087440, assembly GCF_044744005.1. Taxonomy (NCBI): domain Bacteria; kingdom Bacillati; phylum Actinomycetota; class Actinomycetes; order Kitasatosporales; family Streptomycetaceae; genus Streptomyces; species Streptomyces sp. NPDC087440. Next base: position 149,209 of record NZ_JBIUXN010000023.1, read on the forward strand.
CCGTCGACGTCATCCTCAGTGTCCGTTCCGCTTCATCCGGTGGCCATCCGAACGGCCTCGGCATCGGCGCGGGCCGCAGTGCGGTGCAGGTGCCAGGCGACCGCAAGAAGGGCGTCGTCGTCGTCCGTCGGGCGGCTGAGCCGGCGTTCGGTGTCGGCCAGGTCCACCGTCCGGGCCGGGTGAATGCCCTGCGCGCGGGCGATGATCCCTGCCCTGATCTGGTCGGCGGTGACCGCAGCGAGCAGATCGTCGCCCGTGAGGCCCGCCGCGCGGTGGCGGGCCTCACCGGCCTCCCGGACTTCGGCGTCGAGGAACGGCAGAATCCGGCGGTTACCATCGTGGATCTCGATGGTGCGGCGGTAGAGCCGGAGGGCGATGCGGGTGAAGTACCGGCGGTCGGACCGGTCGACAGGGAACGCCAGCTCGGGGGCGTCGGCGTAGTACGCGAGCCACAGTGGGCGCAGGCCGCGGTAGGCGCGGTGCTGGCGCGTCCAACGGCGCAGGCGCTCGGCGTGGTCGGCGCCCGTGGGGATCAGCCAGCCCACCAGGGTCAGCAGCGCGCCGCCGTCGCCGCAGATCCACGCGAGCGTCTCCCACGACTCAAAGCTGCTGCCGAACTTGCTGGCGGCCACGTTGCCGAGCCGCACCGCGCTGGAGCCGAGCGTGACGAGGGCACCGACGGTGACGAAGCGCAGGCCCACTCGGACCGAGGCACGGGTGCTGCGGCGGGCCAGTCGCCAGCAGGCGTGCGCGAGGGCCAGCTCGCCGAGGGTGTAGGCCGTGCAGTACACGGTGAGGTATACGGCGTGCCCGTTGTCGGGCGAGTAATAGAGAGTGAAGTCCCGCAGCCGCTGGACGGTGGGCGAGAACAGCAGGAACACCAGCCACAGGGTGGTGATCGCGGCCCCGCCGGTGATGAGCCAGCGCCGTGACATCCGCCGGGCGACCTCTGGTGGGGAGCCCCAGTGGGTCAGGACGACCTGCTGGCAGGCCAGCAGGCCGAGCACGCACGCCTGCGACAACGGGACGGACAGATTCGCGGTCCCCAAGAGCCGGTCGAGGTATTTCCCGGTCGAGACGAGCGCGAGGAAGAAGGATCCTGCGGAGAGCAGGAAGACGGAGGCCAGGGCGGTGGAGGCCGGGTCCTTGCGGCGGACGGGAAGGTCGCGCAGCAGGCACAGGAAGCCTGCCGCCGCCACGCACAGGCAGATGATGTGCGCGCTGTTCTTCACCTGCGGGTCTCCCGTCGGCGCAGCAACGTGTGAGCGACCCGGTCCTGCACTTCGTCGCCGGAGGACTCGTCGGTGCGCAGCCGGTACTCGGCGATCCGGCGCTGCAGAAGGTAGGCGAGACGCTCGGCGTCGCGCTCCGCTTCCTCCGCATAGTGGGTCCGGCCGAGCATCAGCTGGGCCGTGGACAGGTCCACGCCCGGAAGGTACTCGGGTCCCAAGGCCGACGCCGGCCGGGACTCGTGGTGCCTGAGCAGCAGGTGCGCGAATTCGTGCGCCAGGGCATGTTCCACGAGCTTTGGATCAGCCCGCGGATCGTAGAAGACCTCGATGACGGCCGTGCGCACGACGACGGCCGCGCACATATCCTGCACTCGCGGCTTCAGAACTACCGGGCGGCCAACGCGACGTGACACCTCGTCACAAAGGTCGCGGATATTAATGACGTCGGGGAGGTTCAGCTCGCGCAGCAAGTCTTTCCGACGCCTACGGGCGGGCCACATTTAACAGCTCTCCTGCTTGATCAATCTTCTCGAACTGCAGCCACTCTTAAGCTACTTGACGGGCGGAAGACCCTCTCGTTTCCGGTAGTGGTCCAGCAGGCCACTGACCGCCGCCTGGCCGTCTTCGGAGACATCCGACAGACGCAGCAAGATGCTCTCGATCCCCGCATCCCGCATCAATACCAATTTCTCCAGGGACTCGTTGGACTGCTCCGCGACCTGGTCGCTGAACCAGTACATCAAGGGAACCCCGAAGAACGTTGCCAGCGCCGCGAGTTCACTGATCCGCGGGTTACCGGTCCTGCCCGTTCGGAGCTTCCAGAAATGCACGTAGCTCATCGACTCCAGCCCGCGCTCCGCCATGAGGGCGACCACTTCTTTGTCGCTGTAGGGACCGCGGCCACGCGGGTGCACCGTGTACTGAAGGTGCGCGAGGCGCGCGCGGAACACATCTGGATCCCACCCCGGCATCCCTTCCGCAAGCTCTTCCATGATCCTTTTCCTGTCCGTCGCTGATTAACGGCAGTTTATGCCATGGATTTCGTTATCTAACACCTGTTGACGCCCTGCCCTGGGTATGGAAAGTTCTCCCTGTCGCCGAAGATCGACACGTGTCATCCCTTCGGCCGCAGGCGCCATCCCTGTATCTACAGGGCAGCCCGCAGCCGACGGAATGGCGTACGCCACACCCGTCATGCGACATGCGTCACCCTGATTTCTCGACTCGACTGAAAGGCGCGGGCGGCGATGAGAAGCCAATCGCTTCATAGCTCCGGCGCCGAGGATTTCACCCCCGGAGACCATTCCGGACACTTTGGCAAACGTCGGCCATTTTGGGCATCCGCGGCAACGGTATGCCCACAGCCGCCCGCCGCCGATTCGTCATCCAGGCGGAGCCCCCGCAATAAAGCGCCGGGGATTCACCGCAGCGACTAGTGCAGGGGTTAAGAGCTAAAGCTGGATCTTGAAGCGGGTGCGTGCGTATGTTCGTCGTCCCCAGGCAGCCCCCTGCCCGGGGACGACGAATGCGAGGAGTGCACCACCCGCGAATCGGACCACGGTCCGGAAACAACGACGGCGCCCGAGAGGTATGAACTCCCAGGCGCCGAACGCTTAACGGCACAACCCGCCCCGGCAAGGGCGGAGATTGCCAACCTTCACCGCGCTGATCCCTAGCACCGGGACACGTCAGCACGGCAACACTGCAAAGGGGATTGTTGCATGCCTCCCGCCCTGCGCAAAAGGCCCGTCCACCGGGCCTGCACGGCACCCGCCCTCCTTCCTTCCCTTCTCCACCGGCAACGAAACGACGTCCACCCCACCCTCCTGACCAGCGGTTTTCACACGCTGGCGGAGGAAAGCCGATGAGCAGCGACGCCCGCGAGTGGGTGTGGGAACACAGCGAGAGCCGCGGTACGGCGCGTCTGGTCCTGCTGTCGATCGCCGACCGGGTGCCCGACGAGCAGTGCGCCGCCTGGGCCTCGCTCTCCAGCCTGATCGAGCGCACCAACGCGAGCCGGACTGCGGTACGCGCTGCCCTGGTCACGCTCGCCGCCGACGGCGATCTGGAGCACCTGGAGGACCTCCAGGGCCCGCAGCGCACCATGGTCTACCGCCTGCCCCGCGCCGCCGCATACCTCGCCAGGGACGTGTCCTCCGAGCGGGAAGACCACGCCTCCGACGCCGCCTCCGCAGCGGAACCGGGGACGGTGCCCGAACTGCGGCCCGAAGACCTTCGGCAGTACGGAATCTGGCCCAAGAAGGGCACGGATTCCGACCCCTCCCGCAGGAATGCGACCGGTACGGATTCCGGCCCCTCCCGTCGGATTCCGACCCCCCGACGTGCCGGATTCCGACCCTTGGGGGGAGCGGATTCCGACCCCCAGAACCGTAGTGAACCGAAGGTGAACCGTAAGGACAGCAGGAGAGCTGCCGTCCTCCCGGCCAGCGAGTGGCAGGTCGACCAGGCCACCCACACCTGGGCCCGCCAGCAAGGTCACCTGGAGCGGCTCGGTGAGGAGGGCCTGCGCTCCGCCGACGCGAAGTGGCGTGCCCACCGGGCTGCCATGCCGCCCCGGACCCCCGGCGCCTGGGCTGCCGACTGGCGGTCCTGGGTCGCCCGCGAACACGTATCGGCTGGCCCGCACCTCTACGCCCTGCCCAGCAGCGGTCCTGGCCCGGCAGCCGGGATGACCCGCGCCGAGGCGCACACCGCCGCCCTCCTCGCCGCTCTCGCCGAGCCGACAGGAACGGAGTAGCAACCCCCATGGACCACCGCGAAATCGCAGCCCTGCTGGCCTACATCGGTCGGCTGGACCCCCGCACCATCCGCACCGACCAGGGCGAGGCCCGCGACCAGATCAACCGCTGGTACGAGCTCCTCGGGGACGTACCGATGGCCACACGGCACGGGTGGGACGCCCGGGTCGCCGCCCGCCAGCACATCCAGGTCTCGCCGTACCAGATCCTCCCGGCCGACATCGCCCGCCCGTGGGTGCACTACCGGCGCGACCGCCTGGCCCGGCACACCGACCCCACCCCGCACGCCGATCCGGACGACCAGGCCGCCTGGCAGGCCGAACTGGTCAACACTCGCCGCGCCGTGGCCTCCGGCAACGCCGCACCCGCCACCCACCGGCAGATCACCGGCGGCTCGCCTCACCCCGACCTCGAAGAGCGGCTGCGCGAGATCGGATCCTGCATACCGCCCGCCGTCCGCGCCGAGCTCGCGCCCTACCGGCCCGCCCGCGCGGCCCGAGAGGCGGCTATCGCCCGAGGCGGTCCCGACGCCCTCGGAGTGCGCTGCGAGTGGTGTCTCGCACAGGCAGGCGAGCCGTGCCGACGCCGACGTATCGGCCCCGACGGAGGCGCACGCGGCACCGCCCCGCGCGCGACGCCGCACCCCGGCCGCGTCGACCTCGCCGCCGCACAGCACACCCAGCAGCACCCCGCGATGGCCTAACCCTCGCCTCCTGGCACCCCGTCCGGTGCCCGCTCCGCACCCATGTCCCGCCCGGCTGCGGCTCCGACCCCGCCCAGCAGCCGGCCCCGACGCCGCGCCCTTCCGCCGCCGCTTCCCCGCCGGCCTCGCGGCAGCACATCGGAGACCCTCTTGCGCACCATCACCACCCACGAAGCCCCGGCCACCGGCCTGCGCGGCATCGGCGACACCAGCTGGCACACCAGGGCGGTGTGCCACGGCATGGACCCCGAAGACGCCGACGAGTGCTTCTTCCCGCCACCCAGGGACCACGAGGCCATCGCCGAGGCAAAGCTCCTGTGCGCACCCTGCCCGGTGAAGCGTGAGTGCCTGAACTTCGCCGTGGAGAACGACCTCAAAGAGGGCACCTGGGGCGGGCTCACCGAAGCCGAACGTCGGCCCTGGCACGACGGGCTGCCCCACCGGCTCGATTACAGCCGCATCCTCGCAGTCTTCGACGGGCGTGACGTGCACCTGACCGTCGCCGAACGCAACGTCGTGGTCAGTCACGCTGCCGCTCGCGGCTGGCGCGCGGGCCGACTTGCCGTCGCCCTGAAGGTCTCCCACAAGCACGCCCGAGACCTGCTGACCCAGGCCGCCCAGGCCATCGAGACCCGCGACCTCCGCCAGGGAGTGCCCCAGCCCCGGAAGAAGAAGCGGAAGAAGCCGAAAGCTCCCGCCAGCAAGCCGCCGCGCGCCGAGGCTGCCACGACGCCGCAGGCGACCCACCCCGTGACGACGATGTCCCCGCATGCCCCTCTCGGAAAGGCCGCATGACCCACCTCGCCCTCGGCGTCATCCCGGACACCACCACTCTCCTCGTGATCGGCATCCCCCTCGCGACTGCGGCACTGGCTCTGACCGGCTGGGCGCTCCGCCGGAGGGGTACCGGGAGGAAGCGTTCCGGCAGCCCGGCGGTCAAGGTCGCCGCCCTCGCCGCGCTCGGCTGCACCGCCTACACCGCGGACACCAGCTGGCGCTTCGCCACCGACTTCCTCGACATGGCCGGCACCGCGGAACGGATCGGCATGTTCGCCGCTGCCGAAATGGGCCTATTCGCAACGGCCCTGATGGCCCGGCAGAACCTCGCCACGCAAGGGGCACCCGGGGTGCCCGGAACGCTGGTCTGGTTCATCACCGGGGTTCAGATCATCCCCGCCTACGCCGAGAGCGGCCCGGTCGGCGGCACGGTCCGCGCCTTCGTCGGCCCGGTCATGGCCGCGATGCTGTGGCATCTCGCCATGGGCATCGAGCTACGCCACCGCACGCCCGGCGCCGCCTCCCACGGGCTGCTCGCCACCCTGGGCCGGGAAGCGCGGGAGCGGCTGCTATCCCGCCTCGGAATCGCTGCACGGGATCGGGACGCCGCGCAGATCACCCGCGACCGAGCCACCACCCGCGCGGTAAATCTCGCAGCCCGCCTGGCCGAGAAGTCCGACAAGCAGCAGACAAGCTGGCGCGGCAAACGGCTCACCCGACGTCTATCGAGGGCAATCGGCAGAGCCTCGGTCGGCACCGACCCCGCACAGCGAGCGGCGCTCCTCAACCAGCTCGCAGCCCGCCGCCACGCACTCGCTCTCGCGACCGCCCCCCTCCCGTCGCCCTGGTCCCCACCCCTCGTCAACGGCGGCCTGGTCCCCGAATCACAGCGGGGGACCGTCCCGCTCGGCGTCTCGGTCCCCGCCGAACGGTCCCGCACACACACCGTGCTTCGTGGGGACCGGTCCCCACGAGAAGCCGAGGGACCGTTGCCTGGAACTGCCCACCCAACGGGCGCTCGGCCGGTCCCCGAAACCGGGGACCACGGCGCGGGGACCAAGGCTTCAGGCGCGGGGACCGAGCAAGCCGAAGCCGGGACCACGGTCCCCGAATCGGGGACCGCAAAGGCGCTCGCCCATCCTCTGGGGACCGGCCTCCAGGGGAACAAAGAGCCTGCTCAGGGCGCAGATCCGGACCGGGGACCGGCCTCCACCTACCCGGGGACCGACACCACCGGGGACCGGGGACCGACCCCCACCAACCCGGGGACCGACACCACCGGGGACCGGGGACCGACCCCCACCAACCCGGGGACCGACACCACGGATCACAAGGTCCCGCTCAGGCGAAAGCCCACCACTAGCACCAACAGAAAGAGCCGGCGGAAACCCACGTCCAGCACCTCCGGCAAGAGCCGACGAAACAGCCAGCCTCGGCGCCAGCCGAAGCCGCCGCCCACACCGGATCTGCAGGACTCGGTCGACGCGCTTGTCAAGGAAGTGCTGCCGCACGTCCCCGCGCTCCTGGAGCGCGACGGCAACGAGGCCGTCAACAGAAAGCAGCTGAGGGAAATCCTCCGCCAGGAAGGGCTCAGCGGCGGCCGAAACGAGCATCTCGGCCTTGTCCTCGACGCCTTGCGCACCAAGGAAACACCCACGATGACCAGGAGTACCCGATGAAGACCTGCCACCGCTTCTCCACGATCCGCGCCGAGTACGAGCGGGACATCACCTTCCTCGCCGCCCATTCAGTCCGGCACACCGGCAGACCCGTAGCGAAGATCAGCGCGAAGAACGCGATATGGACCAAGCAGCAGATGGCCCGCGCCCTCACCCGCCACGTGGACCGCTGCCGAGAATGCGGCTGACACCGCAAAGCAGCAGGTCACAGGCCCTTCTTCAGCCCGGTGGTTCGGCTTCTAGCCGGGCCACCGCCCTTCCCGGAGGCATCACCATCACCCACCGCACCCCCGCGTCGGCCACCACCGAGGAAGCCGAAGCCTGGGCCGACGTCCTGGTCCGCCACGGCCTGCTGCACTCCGCGGTTCTCGTACCGACCGGGCAGTGGCTCGTCCAGTACGAACCCGGCAGCCCGGTCCGCGTGCTCGACGGGGCCAGCGCCGTACTCGAACTGGCAGCCTCCATCCAGCAGCAGCTGCGTACTCCGGGGTCCCGCAGCCGATGACGAAGCCGACTGACGCTGATCCCACCCCAACCCAGCCGTCGACTACCAACCCGGTCCCAGGGCGAGCAAGTTGGGGCGGAAGTAGTACTTCCGCCGAGTCCACCCCCGAGGGGGCGGAAGAGGACCTGCACCGGGGGGCGCAGGTCCTAGGGGCTTCGACCGAGGGCGGATCGAAGCCAGAGGAGGAGCGCAAGCCGACTCGTCGACCTCGTGAGCGTCCTGCTCGCCAGCGTCCACGTAAGCCGCCCGAGAAGAAGCGCCGCCACCTGCGTACGACCCGCTTCAACGACGCCGAAATCGCCCTGCTCGCCTCCGCCGCTGCCCAGTGCAACCTGACCGTCGGCGGCTTCCTCGCCCGCTCCGCGCTCGCAGCCGCCCGAGACCTCGACCGCACCAGTATCGAAATCGCCGACGAACGAGACGTGATCACAGCGCTCTTCGAAAGCAGGCGGCGGCTCGGCTGGGCCGGCAGCAACCTGAACCAAGCAGTCCGGGCGCTCAACTCCGGAACAGAGGCTCCCCACCTCGAAATGACCATCGCCGCCGTACGGAGAGCCGCCGACACCGTGCACGACGCAGCCGCCCGACTGATCGAACGCCAAAGCTCATGATCCCTAGCGTCAACGCGTCCGGATCGGACACCAGAGGGCTCCTCTACTACCTCTACGAGACAGGCAAGTTCGAGGATCACACCGACCCGCATCTCGTCGCCTCCTTCGACGGCATGTCACCCGACCCGGGCCGCGACCCACATGCCACGCTCAAGGACCTCCAGCAGCTCCTGGACCAACCCGTGATGGCTCTCGCCGAGCATGCCCGCCCGGCCAAGCACGTGTGGCACACCTCTGTACGCACCGCCCCCGGCGACCGAACCCTCTCCGACGAGGAATGGGCCGATGTCGCTCGCCGCATCGTCGCGGCCACCGGCATCGACCCCGGCGACGGAAAGCCCGGCTGCCGCTGGGCCGCCGTACGGCACGCCGCCGACCACATCCACATCATCGCCACCCTCGTGACCGAGGACGGCCATCGACCCGACGACTTCCGCTCCGGCGCCCGCGCCCAGGCCGAAGCCCGACTCATCGAGAAGGAGCTCGGCCTCCGCGAGGTCGCGCCCGGGGACGGCACGGCGGCGCAGCGCCCCACCAGCGCTGAGCGTCACAAGGCCAAGCGTCAGGGCCGCACGCAAACCGCGCGTGAGGAACTGCGCGAGACCGTGCGGCAAGCGGTGACGGGCGTCAGGAGCGACGAGGAGTTCTTCACCAGGCTCGCCGCCGCCGGTCTTCTCATCCGGAAGCGCGTCGCTCCCTCCGGGGATCTCCTCGGCTACAAGGTGGCCCTGCCTGATGACCGCAACAAGGACGGCCAGCCCGTGTTCTACCCGGGCGCGCGCCTCGCCCCAGACCTGTCTCTGCCGCGCATACGAGAGCGCTGGTCTGCCGACCTTCCCGAGCAGCTCCCCTCCACAGCCCCTCCTGCCGCCGCAAGGGTCAGTCCGTCGACCGCGCGCAGACGAACCGCTTCAGTTGTCTGGGCGTCGATCACCATCGTCGAGCACGGGACCGACGGCCTTGCCGCCGCGTACATCGCCTCGGCCAGCGAGGTCCTGGACGCGCTCGCGAAAACATCGGCCGCTCACACGCGGAACGAACTTCGCGCTGCCGCCTCCGCGTTCGAGCGCGCAGCCCGATCCCATGTGCACGCCGAACGCGGGCACGATCGAGCTCTGCGCCAGGCCGCCCGTGACCTCGTACACGGCGGTCCCGCCCTCGGCAGGGGCGAGCACGGGGCGACGACCGCGATGGCCATCGACATGCTGTTCTTCTTCATCACCGCTGCCATGCACTGGCACGCGAGGAAAGGCCACGCTCAGCAGGCCGCAGCCGCCCGCCAGGCCGCCGAGCACCTGCGCGCCGCCTACCAGGCAGCCGCGGTGCAACCCCTTGGAGCACTCCAGCAGCGCGGCCGGAGCCTCGACCGGCCCGTCCTCCAGCGGCAGAAGGCGTTGCTGCGCGAGGCGCTGCCGGAGCTGGCCGAGCGAATCCTCGCTGAGCCTGGCTGGTTCGCACTCGCCGCCACCATCTCCGACGCCGCAGCCGCTGGCCACGACCCTGCTGTCCTGCTGTCCACCGCCGTGCAGCGCCGTGAGCTCGACACGGCGGACTCGGTGAGCGACGTGCTGGTGTGGCGCCTGCGGCGTATTGCTGGTCTGCCCGCCGACACTTCCTCGCCCACCGAACTGGCGCGAAGGCGAGTGTCGTTGTCTTCTCGCAGGCCGTCCCCGCAACGCACGTCGCCATCCGGACGTTCCGACGGTCATGGCTCTGGCACCACCCGGTAACTGCCAACTGCTCTCAAGAATTCTTGAGTTGAAGCCGAGCCGGGGCATCGGGCACGATCATGTCGCACGCAGGCAAAACGAGGGAGGACCACCGGTGTTTCACCGAATAAGGCGCCGAGCAAAGCCGACCGAACTGCAGGTACAGCACGCTGTGGCCCATGCCGAGCTGGCCAACGAGATGCCCCCGCACCGTGTACCGACACCCGACCCCTCGCAGGAGCACGCCGAGCCGGAAGCTCTCGTGCCCGACTTCCTTCCTCCCGAGCTGCGCGTGCCGAGCCACGACCAACTCGACGGCCGGATGATGCCCTGGCCGCAGCCAATCATCCTCGACGGCGAGATCGTCGCCTGCGCCGAATGCGCGACGTACCGGGACTGGCTCGTCCTCTCCACCGACGACCAGGTGTGGCTGCGCTGCCGGGCCGGCCACCAGCAGCACGAACCGCGTCTGGACACCGCCTGGTACAACCGGAACGCCGGACCCGCCGACGCGACGCACGCAACGTTCCAGGACTGCCTGCGTCACCTCGGCCACTGACCCCTCCCCTACGACCCCAACGGGCGGCGAGCCCGCACTGTCCGACCTGCCGTCTAGCACCAAGGGGTCACTCCGTGCGCGTTCGCGTCTCCATCGCCGTCGGTCTCACCGCCGTCGCCGTCCTTGCCCTTCCCGCCTGCTCCGCAGCCCCCGCCGCCCCCTCACCCGCGGTCGCGTCGGCCGCCCCGACGAACCGTCGGCCAGCACTGCTGTCCTCAGCAGCACTGGGCGAGCACCTCCTCGACGAGGACGACCTCGGCGACGATTACACCCGCCTGCCCGAGAAGCCCACAGGGCGCCAGGACGTCACGGTCCTGGGCTGCCCCGCCCTGCAGCAGCTCGACAGCGACGCGGCGCTCGCAGGCTCGCTCGCCTTCCCTCGCGCGGCGCACGTGTCCTTTACCATTCGGCGCGGCAGCAATTCGGAGGCAACCGAGGACCTGTACAGCGACACCGCCCGAAACCTCTCGGCCGGTACCCGGAGGATCGTCCAGGCCATGACGAGCTGCCCCGAGTACCAGGTCCTCAACGGCAGCACCGTGATCGACATCTCCACGCAAAAGCTGCCGACGCCCGCCCTCGGCAGCGAGCAATGGAGTCAGCTCCTCACCTTCTCGACCGGGGGGAAGGAGAGCATCGTGAAGCAGACCGCGATCCGGTCCGACACCGTGCTGCTGGTCATCTCTGGAGCACCCGCGCTCGTCGACCGGCTCCTCCCCCGGGCATTCTCCAAGGCGACCGCGGGTCGCTGACGTACCCCGGCACACACCAAAGGCGCCCCCGGCAGCACGTAGCTGCCGGGGGCGCCTTTGGGTTCCAGCGCGCAAGGAAACGCGCCCTCGTCACACGAGCAGCGGCGAATGGCCGAGGCCCGGTCCTCCGTGGTGACACGGAGGACCGGGCCTCGGACCTGTAGGTGCTGGCCGTCAGCTGGCCGGCGCGCGAAGGAGCCGTTCCTTCGTGCTCGTCGGCAGCAGCCGCCGCAACACCGGGGCGGTGGAGCTGACGGAATCGGCGAAGACGGCGACGAGGTCGTCCGGGGTGCTGGCACCGAAGGAAGCTGCCCAGAGGCATGGCGCACCCATGAAGGGCTCCGCCCATGCCTGCCACCCGGCCGGCCCCGCCTCGTACGCCTCAGCCGTCAGGACCCGGAGATCCGCGTCCTGGATGAGAGGCGGCACCTCACCGAAAGCGACGTGAGACGTAAACGTCGGGTCCACCGCGCCATCCGCCGGATGATCGTTGTCACGAAGCCACCCGTGTGCGGTGACCGCGTCGAGCACCACCTCGGGACCGGCGAACGAGACGGCGGGCTGATCCCGGGCGTCGAGCGCGAGGACGAAGTCGGCCAGGGCCTCGCCGGGTACCTCGGGGGTGAAGTAGCCGGACCACTGGGCGAGCGGACTGCTGGTGTCCGTGCGAGCGGAGATCTGCCAGGCGATCGGCAGGTCTCCGAGGTGGAAGGGCTCGTCCGGAAGGACCCACTGGGCCCAGCGGAGAGTATCGGGGCTGATGTGGAGTACGGTGCTGCGCAGCACCTGGCGGTCCTCCGGTGCTTCGTCGGGCTCTTGACGGCCGCGGACGAGCGTGAGGCTGGTCCAGCCGAGGCTGGCGAGGACGTCGGCGACGGTGTCGTAGAGGCGTCCGTCGTCACCGGCGAGGTGCCGGGGGCCGACCCAGTACGCGGACTGGGCGCTGCTCGGGATGGACGGGTCGAATGGCGGGTTGGTGTTCAGGGGCGCCTCCAAGGGCTGTGGGTGGCTCTGTTACGCGCTGGCGATGCGGCGCGGGCGGCGTGGGGCTGCCTGGACGGGACGCTGCCAGGTGAGGGCGACAGCAGCCTCCGGCGGCAAGGGTCCGATTTGGCTATCTGCGTCCGGCCCTTCGGCCAGATAGACGACCGGCCGGCCTGTCTCGTCTACCGATTCGACAAGCTGGGCCAGGCGGTGTGCCATGGGGAAATACGGGTTCATGGCCAACCGCAGGGGCGTGTTCGGGTCGCAGGTCGACAGGAGCGCGACGAGGTCGCCGACGTTCATTTCCGGGGACTCCACGTGAACATCTCCTTTTCGGTGGGGCAGAGTTCACCTGGCCCGCGCAGGCGGTGGTCCGAGTGGTTCGTGCCCGACGAGATTCCCCGAACTCCGAGAGGGCATTCGCTCTCACAATGCCGCTCGGGAGACGTAGCAGTCGCCACCCGGCAAGCCTTGAGCTGAGACCGCGCAGCGTCGTGACCTGATCTTTCGGGGAAGATCGTCTACGTTGACATGCGCCGAACGCGTTGGCCAGTGTTTCTGCTGAATTCCTTGTCTGCCTGCGGCGAACTGTCCAAATCAGGAGCAGCCGTGGGCTCTTCGGAAGGGTTCCCACTCTCTCTCCACGGTGATCCTGAATGTGACTCCTGCCTTCTGCTACGCGTACGCCGATTCCTCGCTCAGTTACGCCAGCGATCTCCCGTGAACGCAAAGAACCCCCGAACTCCAGTGGGAGGTCGGGGGTTTCGGCGGCGGCGTGTGGTGGGTTTAGTTGGCTCCGGGCTGGTCGTCCTGGTAGTCTTCCCTGTTGAATCGACGTGTTGAAGCGGATCGAGCAGGGGTGGTTGTGTGCCGGGGTGGCGTAGGTATTGGGTGCCGAGAGACCGCCGGGT
>NZ_JBIUXN010000024.1:0-137720 GCF_044744005.1 Streptomyces sp. NPDC087440
CGGGGCGCGCACTCAGCAGCGGGCCGAGGGTTTCGAGAACCTCGTGCACCGCCTGGTGGAATTCGCTCTCGCCCTGATTGCGGCGCAGCACCTCGGCGTACAGCTTCTCGATGACGCTGTTGTCGAAGGCACCGGTCCTGGCGGCACCGTTCTGCATGGCCGCGGAAGAGGTCGCAGACATCGGTCACATCCTTTCCATACTGGTCCGCGCCCGGCACGGCGAGCCCTCCGGGGAGACGGCCCGGGGCCCGTCGGCCGCACGCCGACTCGGGAATTCCTCAGCCGCACGCACGGGGCGCACGGCTGTACCTGCGGCGATTGTTCCAGTGCACGTCACAGGCGTTCACAACGGTCCACATACTGGCGCCCACGCCCCAAAACCTGTTGAGCAAGCCGCCGGGGCTCCCCTACGGTCACTGCACATCGACGTGTAGCTCAGCAGTCAGAGCACCGGGCTTCCTACCCGGAGGGCGCGGGGGCGGAACCCGCCACGTCGGCCATGGACACCAACGCTGACCAGCAGCCCTCGCATCCCTCCCAGGTCACAGCCGTCAACCTCTCCTACGCCGCCGACCAGCTGGCCAAGGCCCTGGCCACGGCGGGCAGCCACCCCGACGCGGCCACCCGCGAGCGGGCCGCCGCGCGCGGCAAGCGCTGGCAGGCCGTGCTGGCGGGGATCGCCGAGGGCCGTCTGTCGATCGGTTCGCGCACCCCGGTGCGCGGCCTGCCCGCCTGGGTGACCCCCGAGGTCGTGCGCGGCGGATTCGCCACCGGCACGGCGAGCGCTTCGGGGCCCGTCCTGCCGTACGAGACCGAGGCCGCCCGGCGTTGCGGCATCCCGGCGACGCGCGGCGCCCTCTTCGCGCACGCCCTCACCGAGCCCGGTCTCGACGCGCTGTTCGCCCTGCTCGACAGCGGTCGCTACGAGGTGGCCGTGCCCGAGGAGGCCGCCCTGCTCACCGTGGCGTGGCTGGTGCGGGCGGGCGACGTCGCCTCCGCCGCCGACCTGGTGGAGGTGCTCGCTCCGTACGTCGACACCCTGCGTTTCCTGCCCCGCCCCTCCGCCGTCCCGGCGGGCCGCGCCGACCTGGTGCACCGGCGCACGGTCGCCGACGCGCGCGGGCGGCTGGAGGCCCGGCTCCCCAACACGGCGGTGGAGAAGCAACGCGAGGCGCTCACGGTCTGGAACCCGTTCTCCGACGAGCTGCTGGCGCACTGGCTGACGGACCCCGACGACGCCTGGTACGCCCACGGCGACGCGCTCCTCCAGCGCTACCGGGCGCTCGCCGCCGAGCACACGCTCTGCACCAAGCACCGCGACCCGAAGGGGAACGTCGGCATCCTGATCGGCGCGCTCACGGAGGTCTCCGCCCGGCGCCCCCTCGACGCACGCCGCACCGGTCTCGTGCGCACCGCCGTCGACTCGATGGTCCGCAGGCGCGGCCTGCCCGGCTCCGAGCGGCACACCGCCCTGCGCGGCACCCAGGCCGCCCAGGCGGCGCTGCCCGCGCACCACGAGCTGGCCCACCTGGCCGCCCGCAGGCTCGCCGCGCTCCCCCAGGAGTCCGGCGTCGAGGACACCGGCCCGCTGGTCGTGGAGGTGAGCGCGCGGGAGGCCGGGGAGTCGGGGCTGCCCGCAGGCGCTCCGCTGCCCGTTCCGGTACGCCGTGTGGTCGAGGGCACGCTCAGCGCGCCGCTGGCCACGCTGGTCGAGCGCCAGCTGGTGCCGTCCGCCGAGGTGCTGGCCGAGCTGGTGCCGCAGTTGGTGGCGTCGACGACGGCCCGTACGTACGAGGACGGACCGCTGCGCACGCTCGCCGCGGCCACCTACCGTGCGTTCCGCAACCGCCGCTCGCTGCTCCTGCTCAACCTGGCGCACCAGGTACGGGTGGACGAGCTGCCCTGGGTGCGGGCCGTTGCCGCGCACCGGAGCCCGGACGCCGACGCCGCCCTGGACGCGCTGCGCGAGCTGGCCGGGACCGCCGTGCGCGCCTTCCCCGGCACGATCCTGCCCAATCCGCTCGTGCGGGAGCTGTCCGTGCTGGCCCGTCAGGCGGAGCTGGACGCGCCGCTGGTGGAGGAGCTGGCGGCGGACATCTTCATGGGGACGTTCAGCCCGAAGTTCCTGAAGGCCGCGCAGGTCGCCGCCGAGCTGTTGGAGGGTTCGCTGTACGCGCGCTACTACGGCATCGACTACGCGGCGCTGCGTGAGCCTCCCGTCGCACGGCCCGACAAGGGCTCCCGGCCGGGCAGGAAGACGCCCCGCACCGCACCTGACTTCGCCGCCCTGTGCGCGACGCGGGCCGGTGGCGGCGCGCACTCCTGGTCGGTCGCGGCCAACGGCAAGGTGATCGAGCAGGCGCAGATCCTCACCACCCACAACCTCGCCACGCTCGTGCACCGGGTGGGGGTCCGTCCCGGCGAGGGCTGGGACGCGCTCGCCCTGCGCTGCTTCACGACGGTGTGCCGCCTCACGGCCCGGGTGCAGGGAAGCCCCTGGCCGCTGCCCACCGTCAAGGACGCCGCGTACGCCTGGCGCCAGATGCTGTTCCACCTGTCGCTGTGCGCACCGGCGGCCCGGGACCGTGTGCTCGCCGGGCTGTCGGCGGAGGCGGCCCGCCATCCGGCGCACGTCGCCGCCCGCCTCGCCCCGGCCCTCGCGGGTCTCCGACTCGTCGTGTCCGGCGGCGAGTTCGCTGCGGACGGCACAGCGGACAGCGGCCGGGCGCAGCGTTTCGTCGGCTGGAGCACGGGCGGGCACTGGATGCTCCCGCCCCGGTGAGCGGACCTCACCGCCGCTGAGCGGACCTCACCGCCAGCGGGCGTCACCACGCCACGGGCAGCGCCCTCAATCCGTACACGATGCTCTCCGTCGAGAAGCTGAGCTCCTCCTCCGCCGCCGCGAGCCGCAGTGTCGGCAGGCGGCGCAGGAGGGTCTCCAGGACGATCTGAAGTTCCGCCCGGGCCAGCGCCTGGCCGATGCACTGGTGGATGCCGAAGCCGAAGGCCAGGTGGCGGCGGGCGTCGCGGGTCACGTCGAGTGCGGTGGGGCAGGTGCCGCCGTCCGCCGCGAAGAGTTCTTGGTCGAGGTTGGCGGTGGACAGCATGCAGATCACGCCGTCGCCGGGTTCGACGGTCACGCCCGCGAGCTCGACGCGCTCCTTGGCCACGCGGGAGAGCCCGAGGTGGATGATGGTTTGCTGTCGCAACAGCTCTTCGACCGCTCCGGGCAGAAGCTCGGGGCGGTCGCGCAGCAGGGCGAGCTGCTCGGGGTGGCGCAGCAGGGTGAGGGTGCTGACGGCGGTCATGTTGGCGGTGCTCTCGTGGCCGGTGACCAGCAGCAGGAAGCCGAGCGACGCGGTCTCCTGCGGGGTGAGGTCGTCGCGGGCGACCAGGCGGCTGAGGATGTCGTCGCCGGGGTGCTCGCGCTTGTGCGCGGCGAGCCGGGTGAGGAAGTCCATCAGCTCGTGGTGGGCCTCGGCGATGCGTGCGTGCCCCACGGTGTTGTCCAGCAGGGTGCGGCTGAGTGACTGGAACAGCTCGTGGTCCTCGTACGGAACCCCCAGCATCAGGCAGATGACCAGCGACGGGACGGGCAGCGCGAAGTCCGCGACGAGGTCGGCCGGGGCGCCCTTGGCGAGCATGGCGTCGACGGCCTCGTCGACGATGCGCTGAATCCCGGGCCGCAGCGCGTCCACCCGCTTGACCAGGAAGTCCTTGGTCACCATGCGCCGCAGCCTGGCGTGCTCGGGGTCGTCCATGCGGATGAAGCTGGGCTTGGCGGTGGCGAGTTGCCGCTGCCCGGGCGAGAGGAAGGGGAATCCGGGCGTGCGCGCGTCGGCGCTGAACCGGGCGTCGGCGAGCACCGCACGTACCTCCGCGTACCCGGTGACCAGCCAGCACGGGGTGCCGTCGGGCAGCGCGGAGAGGCTGACCGGCGCGGTGCGCGCGGCGTCGAGGTAGGCCGCGGGCGGCCCGTACGGGCAGGCGCCGTAGGGGGCGGGGAGCGCGGGACCGGGGTGGGGGCGGGGCTCGGTACGCGTGACGGACATGCGGGGGCTGCCTTTCGGAGGACTCCGTGACGGTTTGCTGATGTGCTTCTGTTACGTGGACGAGGGCGTCGGCCCGCACTCCCGGGCGCGGCCGGTCCGTACGGTCGGCACGGTCCGTACAGTCCGTTCGGCAGGAGAGTCGAGGGAGTCGTCCTGCGGGGTGCGCAGGGTCCGCAGCGTCATGCACATCATGGCCGACTGCCCTGCCAGCACCAGGAGTTCGACCAGCTGATCGGTGCGCAGGCGGTCCGCGAGGCGCTGCCACACCGCGTCCGGTACGTCCTCGTGCGCGGCCAGCGCGTCGACCGTGTGCAGCAGCGCGAGGTCGTCGGGCTGCCAGGGGTGAGCGTCGAGCGGTACGGCGGTGGCCGCCGTCTCGGCCGGGGTCAGTCCGGCGAGGGCGGCCTGACCGGTGTGGCGGTCGTGGACGAAGGCGCAGTCCAGGCGCCAGGCGGTGCGCAGGACGACGAGTTCGCGGTCGCGCGCGGTGAGGGTGCCGTCGTGCGTGAGCACCCGGGCCAGCGCCAACCAGGCCTCGGCGAGCGGGAGATGGTGGGCGAGGGTGCCGAAGAGGTTGACGCGGCCCGACCCGTCCTTGCGGGACCCGTCGAGCACGTCACGCAGGGCCTGCGGCCACTGGTCGTACGGCACGGGTTCGATGCGAACACG
The DNA here is from genome assembly GCF_044744005.1 of Streptomyces sp. NPDC087440. Lineage (NCBI taxonomy): Bacteria > Bacillati > Actinomycetota > Actinomycetes > Kitasatosporales > Streptomycetaceae > Streptomyces > Streptomyces sp. NPDC087440. The sequence continues at coordinate 4,722 of NZ_JBIUXN010000024.1, forward strand.
CGAACTCACCTTCATGTCGGCCGAATTCACCATTCGCAGATCACCACCCCGGCGCTGGCCCCGCTCGCGAACCCGAACAGGCCGACGAGGTCGCCCCGTTGGAGGTCCCCCGCTTCCAGGGCGAGGGCGAGTTGCAGCGGCAGCGTGTTGGTGGCGACGTTGCCGTGCGTGGGGAAGGTGGCCCGCACGTCGGCCGGGTCGGCCCCGATCCATGCGCAGGCGACCTTGGTGAAGGCGACCGAGGGCTGGTGGACGCAGACCAGGTCCAGGTCGCCGGTCTTCACCCCGAGGTCCCGCATCGCCTGCCGCACCTTCTCCGGCATCCCCTCGAAGGAGGCCACCAACTCCGCCGAGTCGATGGTGAGTTGCCCGAGCGTGCGGTGGTTGGCGTATGGGTTGGGGAGGGTGGCCGCCCGCCAGCCCCAGGAGTTGGCGAAGAAGCGGGAGCCGAGGATGCCGGGCCGTTCGCGGGCCTCGACGAGGACGGCGGAGCCCATGTCGCCGGTGCTCAGGCTCGGCAGGGCGTGCAGGACGTCGTCGGCGCTCTCCACCGACCAGCGGCTCTCGCGGGTGCTGACCTCGGCGGTGGTGACGAGGATGCGGCGGTAGCGGCCGGTGGTGATGAGGGCGTCGGCGACCTCCAGGGCGTTCAGCACGCCGTTGCAGGCGTTCTTGAGGTCGAACACCGGGCAGGTGAGGCCGAGTTTGTCGGCGACGAGGTGGGCGGTGGCGGGCTCCTCCATGTCGGCGAGGATGCCCGCGAAGATCAGCAGGTCGACGTCGAGCGGGTCGGTGCCGTGCTGCCGGAACAGGGTGCGGGCGGCGTGGGCGGCGAGGTCGGACGGCTGCTCGTCGGCCGGGGCGACGGTGCGCTCGACGAGTCCGTACATGTGCTGGAGCACGCCCGGGGTCATCGGGATGCCGGGGTTGTGCGCGCGGAAGCGGTCTTCGACCTCGGCCACCGTCTGGCGGCCGGCCGGGATGTGGACGCTCGCGTATGCGAGGGCGCTGTACACGGTCAAGGGGTGAACGGACTCTCTCAGTCGCGAAAGGGAACGAATCGGGGTACGGAACGAATCGGGGGAAGCAACGAAGTGGGGGAAGGAACGAAGGGACGCTCAGACGGCCCGCAGCACCAGCACCACGTTGTGCCCGCCGAAGCCGAAGGAGTGGCTCGCCGCCGCCCGCACCTCCTGGTGCGAGGGCTCGCCGGTCACGCAGTTCAGCGGGAACTCCAGGTTCTGCGGGGTCAGGTTGGCCGTCGGCGGGACCGTCCCGTGGTGGATCGTCAGCGCGGTGAGCGCCGCCTCGATCGCCCCGGCCGCGCCGAGGCTGTGTCCCAGGACGCCCTTGGCGGACGTGACGCTGGGCCCGTGCGGCAGCACCCGGCCGATGAGTTCGGCCTCCGTGCTGTCGTTGAGCGGGGTCGAGGTGCCGTGCGCGTTGACGTGGTCGACGTCGGCGACGTCGAGGCCCGCGTCGGCGACGGCCAGCCGCAGCGCGGTCTCGGCGACCGTGCCCCCGGGGGCGGGGGCGGTCGGGTGGTGGGCGTCGGAGCTGGCGCCGGTCCCGGCGAGCAGCGCGTATCCGCTCCTCCCCCGGGCCTTCGCGTCCGCCGCCCGCTCCAGGACCAGGATCGCCGCGCCCTCGGAGATGACGAAGCCGTCCCGGTCCGCAGCGAACGGCCGGGAGGCCGCCACGGGTGCGTCGTTACGTCCCGACAGCGCGCCCATCCGCTGGAACCCGGTGGTGACGACCGGACTGATCGCCGCCTCCGTGCCCCCGGCGACCGCGATGTCGCACGCCCCCGAGAGCAGCAGGTCACGGGCGACGACCAGGGCGCTCGCGCCCGAGGCGCAGGCGGTCTCGGTGGCGAGCGACGGGCCGTGCGCCGTGAGGTCGAGGGCCACTTCGCCCGCGGCCATGTTGGAGATCAGCATGGGGATCAGCACCGGTGACACGAAGTCGGGCCCGGCCTGGTGCATGCGTACCGTCTGCTCCTCCAGGTGGGCGGCGCCCGCGAGTCCGGAACCGATCACCACCGCGACCCGTGCGCCGTCCCAGCTCTTGGGGTCCAGCCCGGCGTCGGCGACGGCCTCGCGGGCGGCGAGCACCGCGAGCTGGGTGAAGCGGGACATCCGCCACGCCTTGCCCCCGCCGATGCGGCCCTCGCCGGGGGCGAACGGGGGAATGCGGCAGGAGAAGGCGCCGGAGGAGAGCTCCTTGAGCTCGGGGTCGTGCGCGGCCGTGGACTCGCCGCGCAGCACGCCCTGCCAGGTGGCCTCCCTGCCGACACCGGCAGGGGTGATCATCCCGAGCCCCGTGACCGCGACCGCGCGGTCGGCCGAGGGGGTCGGAGCGGTCACAGCGTGCCTGCCGCGGCGCGCTTGGCGGTCAGCGTGGAGGTGAGTTCGGCGACCGTGGTGGCCTTGGTCGCCTCGTGCTCCTCGACCTTGACGCCCAGCTCCTCCTGGAGGGCGAGGGCGAGCTCCGCCAGCGAGAGCGAGTCGAGGTCGAGGCTCTCCAGGGTGGCCTCGGGCCGGATCGAGTCGGCAGCGACCTCGAACTTGTCGGTGAGCACGGAGTGGACGGCGGTGACGACAGGAGACATGGGGGTGCCTTTCGCATAGGTCTATTCAGTGCAGGGGCACGCGAGGAGAGGTCGCGTGGGGAAGGGGAGGAGTACGGAGGAGTGGTCGCGTGGTGAGGAGTACGCGGCGGTGTTACGGACCGTCGGTCACCCGGCGTCCGACACCGGTGCCACCGTGGCCAGTTCCGGCCACACCAGGGCGGCGGAGCCCCAGGTGAGTCCCGCGCCGAACGAGGTGAGCAGGACGCGTGCGCCCGGCCGGAGTTCGTCGCGGGACGCGGCGTCGGCGAGGGCGAGCGGGATGGAGGCGGCGCCGGTGTTGCCGACCCGCTCGATGTTCGAGATCTGCCGGGCCGCCGGGACGTCGAGCCGTTCGCCGACCGCGCTGAGGATGCGGGCGTTGGCCTGGTGGCCGACGAAGTGGTCGACGTCCTCGGTACGCCAGCCGACACCGGCCAGCAGGGCCTGCGAGGAGGCGGTCATCCGGCGGACCGCGTGCTGGTAGACCTCCCGCCCGTCCATGCGGAAGTGCCGGTCGCCGGGTACGAAGCGGCTCGGCTCGGAGCGTTCCAGCGCGCCGCCGCCGGGGACCTCGATGAGGCCGTGCCCGCTGCCGTCGCTGCCGAGGTCGAAGCCGAGGACACTGCCCGGCTCCCTTCGTTCGCCCCGGCGCAGGACCACGGCCCCGGCGCCGTCGGCGAACACGACTCCGGCGCTGCGGTCGTCGGGGGCGATCAGGGTCGAGTACACCTCGGTGGCGACCAGCAGGACCCGTTCCGCGATGCCGGAGGCGAGCGCTCCGGCCGCGCTGGCCAGGGCGTACACGAATCCGCTGCACGCGGCCGAGACGTCCCAGGCGGCGACGGGTCCCAGGCCCAGCCGGGTGGCGAGTTCGGGTGCCATGGCCGGCATGGGCCGGTCGGGCGTGGAGGTCGCCAGGACGACCGCGTCGATGCGCGGGTTCCCGGCGACGTCCAGTGCGCGCACGGCGGCGCGGAGGGCGAGGTCGCCGGTGGAGGTGCCCGGGTCCGCCCAGTGGCGTTCGCCGATGCCGGTGCGGCGGCGCACCCAGGCGTCGTCCACCTCCCAGGCGGAGGGGAGCGCGTCGTTGGCCACCGTACGGGGCGGGACCCAGCCCGCGAGGCCCTCGACGACGGCGGTCGGACCCCCGGCGATGCCGCCTCTTGCCTGCCTCGGTTCCGCTTCGGGGCAGAAGAGTTCGCCTGACACCCACACCTCGCCGGATCACGTTTTGGATGAAATCGGGACGACCTTACGAGGGTTACGGATCATGGCCAGCACACCGATTACTCGAACGAAAGTTCCAGGAGCTACCGGATCGAGCAACACCGCAGTTCAGAGGCGGTTCCGCAGGAACGTTACGGCTTTCAGGACGATCTCGCTGTCACGCGAAGGGGTGGCATTTCTTAGGACCAATGGAGTCCGCCCCTGGGCCCGGTCCGCCGTCAGCGCCGCAGCCACACCGCCGTGTCCCCCGGCAGCCTGCCCTCCCCGTCCAGCGGTCCACTGCTCAGCAGCACCTCGGCACCCTCGGGCAACTCCACCGCCACGGCCCTCAGGTTGACGAAGCAGCACAGCCCCTCCGTACGCGCGAAGGCGAGGACTCCCCCGGGCGCGTCCAGCCACTCCAGCGGTCCGTCGCCGAAGCCCGGTACGGTCCGCCGGATGCGCAGCGCCTCGCGGTAGAGGGCGAGCATCGACCCGGGGTCGGCGTCCTGCCGGTCCACCGCGTACGCCGACCACCCCTCGGGCTGCGGCAGCCAGGGCTCGACCGTCGACCCGAATCCGCAGTACGGCTCCTCGGCCGCCCACGGCAGCGGCACCCGGCAGCCGTCCCGCCCGGGGTCGACGCCCCCGGACCGGAAGTGCATCGGGTCCTGGATGCGGCCCCTCGGAATGTCCGCCTCCGGAAGGCCGAGTTCCTCGCCCTGGTAGAGGTACGCGGAGCCGGGCAGGGCCAGCGTCAGCAGGGCGGCGGCACGGGCGCGGCGGGTGCCGAGGGCCAGGTCGGTGGGGGTGCGGTAGGTCTTGGTGGCGAAGTCGAAGGCGGTGTCCGCGCGCCCGTACCGGGTGACGGTGCGGGTCACGTCGTGGTTGCACAGCACCCAGGTCGCGGGGGCGCCCACCGGCGCGTGTTCGGCGAGCGTGTCGTCGATGGAGCGCCGCAGCCGCTCCGGGTCCCAGGGGCAGGCGAGGAAGCTGAAGTTGAAGGCGGTGTGGAGTTCGTCGGGGCGCAGGTAGCGGGCGAAGCGCTCGGCGTCCGGCAGCCACACCTCACCGACGAACACCCCGTCGTACGCATCGGCGATCCGGCGCCACGCGCGGTAGATGTCGTGCAGTTCGTCCTGGTCGATGTACGGGTGGGGGTCGACGCCCTCGACGAAGTCGGGCAGCGCCGGGTCCTTGGCGAGCAGGGCGGCGGAGTCGATCCGTACGCCTGCCACTCCCCGCTCGAACCAGAAGCGCAGGACGTCCTCGTGCTCCTGGCGGACGGCCGGGTGCGCCCAGTTGAGGTCGGGCTGTTCGGGGGTGAAGAGGTGCAGGTACCACTCGCCGTCGGGCACCCGGGTCCAGGTGGGGCCCGCGAACTGCGACGGCCAGTCGTTGGGCGGCAGTTCGCCGTGCGCACCGCGTCCGGGGCGGAAGTGGAACAGCTCGCGCTCGGGGCTGCCGGGCCCCGCCTCCAACGCCGCTCGGAACCACGCGTGTTGGTCCGATACGTGGTTGGGGACGATGTCCACGATCGTGCGGATGCCGAGTTCACGGGCCTCGGCGATGAGCTTCTCGGCCTCGGCGAGGGTGCCGAAGGCCGGGTCGACGGTGCGGTAGTCGGCGACGTCGTACCCGCCGTCGACCAGCGGGGAGACGTACCACGGGGTGAACCACACGGCGTCGACGCCGAGTTGGGAGAGGTAGGGAAGTCTGGCCCGGACCCCCGCGAGGTCTCCGGTGCCGTCGCCGTCGGCGTCGGCGAAGCTGCGCGGGTACACCTGGTAGATGACGGCGTCGCGCCACCAGTGCGGGCTGCGGGACGGGAGGGCGTCTGCCACGTGAAGGTCCTTTCGGGCAGGTCGGACCGCGCCGCCTGCCCGGCGGCGCGGTCGTGCGAGGGGTCGGGCGATCAGGAGGGGCCGCGCGACCGGGACGGGTCGGGCGACCGGGAAGGGCCGGCCGGGCTCAGCCTTTGAGGCCGCCCGCGGTGAGGCCGCTCATGATGTTCCGCTGGAAGATCAGGAAGATGAGCAGGGTGGGGATCGACGCGATGGTGAGGGCGGCGATCAGCACATTGACGGGGACCCCGTTGGAGAGCGAGTAGATGCCGACGTTGAGGGTCTGTTTCGCCGGGTCGGGCAGGGTGAGCAGCGGCCACAGGAAGTCCTTCCAGACGCCGACGACCGCGAAGATGGACACGACGCCGAGGATCGGCCGGGAGATCGGCAGGACGATCGACCACAGGGTGCGCGTCGGGCTCGCCCCGTCGATGGAGGCGGCGTCGAGGAGTTCCTTGGGGATGGAGTCGAAGAACCGCTTCAGCAGGAAGATGTTGAAGGCGTTGGTGACGGAGGGCAGCCAGATCGCCCACGGCGAGTTGAGCAGGTTGCGCTCGACGACCGGCACGTCCAGGACGGTCAGGTACTGCGGTACGACCAGGACGGTGGCCGGGATCATCAGCGTCGCCAGCATCATGCCGAGGACGGCCTTGCCGAAGATCGGCCGGAGCTTGGACAGCGAGTAGGCGGCGGCGACGTCCAGGACGAGCTGGAAGGCGAGCGCGCCGAAGGCGTAGTAGAGGGTGTTGAAGAGCAGTGAGGCGAGGTCCATGACCTCCCAGGCCCGGCCGTAGTTGGCCGGTTCGAAGGAGCCGGGAACCAGGGTGGGCGGGGTCTGGATGACTTCCTGCGGATTCTTGAAGCCGCTGGAGACCAGCCAGTACAGCGGTCCGAGGAAGACCAGGGTGAAGCCGCCGACGATGACGGCGAAAATGATCCAGTAGACCAACTTGCCGCGCGGGCGCGCGAGTTGGGCGGGTGAGATGAGCGTGCGTGTCGACATGGCGTGTCTCCCCGTTCCCTACTCGTCCTCGGCGCGGCTGAGCTTGACGTACGCGGCCGAGAATCCGGCGAGCAGTACGAGCAGGAGCAGGCCGAGGGCGGCCGCCGCGCCGTAGTTGTTGAAGCTGAAGGCGTACTGGTAGATGAGGTAGACGACGGTCGTGGTGGACCCCTCGGGGCCCGCACCGCCGGTCAGCAGGAAGGGCTCCACGAAGACCTGCATGGTGGCGATGACCTGCATGAGCAGCATGAGCGACAGGATGAGCCGGGTCTGCGGAACGGTGACGTGCCAGATCTTGCGCAGCAGCCCCGCGCCGTCCAGCTCGGCGGCCTCGTACAGCTCGCCGGGTATCCCCTGGAGTGCGGCGAGGTAGATCAGGGTCGCGCCGCCCATGTTCATCCAGGTGGAGGCGACGACGACCGCGAGCAGGGAGACGTCCGGGTCCTGGAGCCACTGCTGAGCGGGGAGCCCGAAGAAGTCGAAGACCTCGTTGAGGAGCCCGTATCCGGGGTCGTACAGGTACTTGAAGAGGAGTACGGAGGCGACCGGCGGCAGCATCACCGGGAGGTAGACCAGTAGCCTCAAGTAGCCCTTGCCGTGCCGGAACTCGTTGATGGTGACGGCGACGACGAACGGCACCGCGAAGCCGAGCACCAGCGCGAGCAGGGTGAACATCAAGGTGTTGCGCCAGGCCTGCCAGAACGCCGGGTCGTTGAAGACGGTGGCGAGGTTGTCGAGCCCGACCCAGCTGACCGCGCCGTCCTCGGTCTTCTGGAAGGCGAGCAGGACCTCCCGGACCATCGGGTACCAGGAGAACAGCGCAAAACAGACGACCGCGCCGACGAGGAAGCCGTGGGCGGTGAGGTTGCGGCGCAGGCTCCGGGCGAGGCGTCCGCCCTGCGGTCCGGGTCGGGCTGAACGTGGCTTCACCGCAAGGGAGTTGCCCGTCTTGCTCGGGGTGAGGCTGGGGGCCGACATCGTTGCTCCTCGGTGCGGGGGTGCCGGTTCTTCGTGCGTACGTATGCGTGTGTACGGTGCGGGGTCGGGCGGGGACGGGAGTGCGGCCCGTCCCCGCCCGGGCGGGGGGCCGTCCGGCCTGGCTCTCTGGCGAGGCCGTCGGGCCGGGCCTACGACCGGCGTCGGCCGCTATGCGCCGAGGATCTGGTTGACCTGCGACTCGGCCGTGGCAAGGAGCTTGTCCACGTCGGCGTCCTTGTTGGTGAGGACTCCGGACATCACGTTGTCGAGGATCTTGTAGATCTCCTGCGCCTTCGGCGGCTCGGCCTTGCCCTGGACGGGGTTGTCCATGAAGGTCTTGAAGTTGGCGACCGGCATGGTGGCGTCCTTCACGCGGGCCGCGTCGTCCGTCTTCTTGGACTCGTTGAGCCAGAAGTTGGGCTGCGGAATGCCGACCGGCAGGCTGTCCGCCTTGGTGCGGGCCCAGTCGAACTGGCCCTTGCCGACGGAGAGGTTCTTGAAGTTCAGCCAGGCGACGGCCGCCTTCACCTTGTCGGCGGAGATCCCCTTCTTGATCATGTAGTTGTTGCCGCCGGCCAGGGTGTTCTTCTCGCCGGGAATCGGGCCCATCCCGAAGTTCTCGTACGTGGCGCCCAGTTGCTGGACCATGTACGGGATGTCGTCGGGCGCGGCCAGGTACATGCCGAGCTTGTCGGTGGTGACCATCTTCTGGAGGTCGCCCCACTTGAGCAGTTGGGTCTTGCCCATGCTGTCGTCCTCCCAGCGCATGGCGTGGAGGTTCTTCAGCACCTGCTTGCCGAGGTCGGTGTTGAAGGCGGCCTTCTTGCCGCTCGGGTCGACGATGTCGCCGCCGACGCTGTACATCTGCGCGGTGAAGTGCCAGCCGCCCTGGTTGGTGGCGCTGTACTCGCCGAACCCGGCGATGCCGTTGCCGAGCCCGGCGATCTTCTTGGCGGCGGCGCGCACCTCCTCCCAGGTGCGGGGAGGCGTGTCGGGGTTGAGGCCCGCCTGCTGGAAGAGCTTGCGGTTGACGAGCAGGCCCATCGTGTAGTTGCTGGTGGGCAGACCGTACAACTTGCCGTCCTGCTTGAGGGAGTTGAGGACGTTCGGGTCGATGTCCTTGAGCCGCGGCACCGACTTCTCGTTGACGTACGCGGTGATGTCCTGCGCGCCGTCGTTGTCGAGCACCTGGGGCAGGTCGGTGAAGTACGTGTAGAACACGTCGGGTTGGGACTTGGCCTTGAGCATCGCGGTGAAGCGCGGCGGCTCCAGGCACTGGCCGGCGGTGGAGCGGCCCTGGATCGTGACATTCGGGTAGGTCTTGTTGAACGCGGCCACGTCCTCCTTCCACTCCTTCAGCTCGGCCGCCTTCGCCGTCGGGGGCATGCAGTCGATGGAGATCGTGACCCTGGTCTTCGGGTCCAGCGGGGCGGCGGGGTCCGAGTTCCCGCTGCCCTTGGAACCCGAACCGGGGTCGTCGTCCTTGCTGCTGCTCGTACCGCAGGCGGCAAGAGCGGTGAGCGTCAGGGCGGAGACGAGCGTCATGGCGCTTGCAGTGCGGGCGCGACGGAACCGAGCACTTCTCATGGGTGGACCCCTTCGGGCATGAACGTGGAAGGCGCCCCACCGCCGATGCGTTGTGGGGCGCCGCTCACTCAACCACCGCAAACAAGTGGCCGCAAGATGTCGCGTAGATTTCGTAATTGATTGACAGACAGGTGGAGTTCAGAAGCAGAAGGACGTCAGATCGTGACCGTCACAAGGGTTCACTTTGCGGCCCAGCCGACTCCCGAAGGCCCTACTTCGCGGCCCCTGCGACCCCGGACGGCTGCGCGGTGGAGCCGCGCACCACCAGCTCCGGGTCGAAGAGCAGCTCGCTGTGCGGCACGTCGCTGCCCTGGATCTGGAGGATCAGCAGTTCGACGGCGGCCCGTCCCATCGCCTCGATGGGCTGGCGGACCGTGGTCAGGGGCGGTTCGGTGCAGGTCATGAACGCCGAGTCGTCGTAGCCGACCACGGACACGTCCTGCGGCACCCGCAGGCCCAGCCGCCGCGCGGCCCGCACGGCCCCCAGCGCCAGCGGGTCGCTCGCGCACACGATGCCGGTCGCCCCGCGCTCCAGCAGCCGCGTCGCGGCCGCCTGGCCGCCCTCCAGCGAGAACATGGACCGCTCGATGAACTCGTCCCCCAGCGAGCCGCCCGCGGCCTGCTCGGCGGCCTTCAGCCGACGCCGCGACGGCATGTGGTCGGCAGGCCCGAGCACCAGGCCGATCCGCTCGTGCCCCAGCGACTCCAGGTGCCGCCACGACTGCTCGACGGCCACCGCGTCGTCGCAGGCCACACAGGGGAAGTCGAGCCCCGCGATGGAGGCGTTCATCAGCACCACCGGGATCTGCCGCTCGGCCAGCAGCCGGTAGTGCTCGTGCGGGGCGTCCGCCTGCGCGAACAGCCCTCCGGCGAAGACCACTCCGGACACCTGCTGCTGGAGCAGGAGATCCACGTAATCGGCCTCCGAGACGCCCCCCTTGGTCTGCGTGCACAGCACGGGGGTGAGGCCCTGCTGGGCCAACGCACTGCCGATGACCTCGGCGAACGCCGGAAAGATGGGGTTCTGCAACTCCGGCAGCACGAGCCCCACCAGCCGCGCCCGTTCCCCCCGCAGCTGCGTCGGCCGCTCGTACCCGAGCACGTCCAGCGCGGTCAGCACCGACTGCCGGGTCGCCTCCGACACCCCCTGCTTGCCGTTGAGCACCCGGCTGACCGTGGCCTCGCTGACCCCAACCTTTTTCGCTACCTGAGCAAGTCGTCGCGTCATGGGCGCAAGAATAGCGCAAGCGCTGCAAGGCGCTTGCGCTATTCGGACAGTCGAAGTGCGCTGAGCGGACAGCCCTCGGAGGGTGCCGGAGCACCCTCCGAGGCCTCCCGCTAAGGGTTGTTGACGATCTTCAGCGTCAAGGTGGTGTTCCGGATGTCCACCGCGTTGCCGCTCAGCCGCAGCCCGTTGAAGACGACCTCGCCGACGGCCGGCCCCTGACCCGCCTCCGGCATCTCGTTCGCCCACAGACCGAAGCCCGACTTGGCATCGTAGGCGTCACCGCTCTTGCGCGCCCCGGTGACGGACACGTCGGTGAAGACGGTGTCCTTGATGGGGAACTGCGGCTGCCCGCCCACGTAGTTCGTCTGGAACATGATCCCGCTGTAGGTGGGATCGACGATGTCCACGTGGTTCACCCGGATTCCCTGGAAGACCTTCGAGGCGGAGAAGACCCAGATGCCGGGGAAGGTCTGCGCGCCCCAGAAGTGCCCGCCCGCGCGGACCACCGAGATGTTCTCGAAGACCGTTGGCTCGGTCCCGAAGCCGTTCATCGGATACCCGAAGTCCAGCGAGGAGATGGTGATTCCGGAGTAGACCAGGGTGTCGGCGATGTGGATGTTGCGGAAGGTGTTGCGGTAGCCGCCGTACACGGCGACGCCCGCGGCCCTCCAGGTCAGCGTCGACGTCAGGTTCTCGTAGACGTTGTTCTTCATGTCGGCGCCGCCCGCGTCGATCGCGGAGAACAGCGCGAAGCTGTCGTCGCCCGTGGCCCGGGCGTCGTTGTTCGTCACGAGGTTGTCCGTCGACCCGTTGGTCATGTTGATGCCGTCGGCGAACATGTTGCGGATGCGGGAATTCTTGATGGTCATCGAGTCGGTGTTCGCGCCCCAGTAGAGGCAGACCATGTGCTCGTTCCAGATGTTGTCGATGACGATGTCCGACACGTTGGAGAAGTCGAAGACCTTGCCGGGTCCGTCGATCCGCGAGGTGTAGTTCCCGAAGTACGCGAAGTTCGCGAAGGACGACCCCTTCGCCGCAGCCTCCGCGCGGAAGCCGACATCGGTGTTCTCCTGCCCGGCGGGCGCGTGGAACTGCGTGTACCAGGGCCCGGCCCCGACGACCTTGACCGCCTTCCCGTACACCTGGAACTTGCTGGACGTCTGGTAGTCGCCCGGCGGCAGGTACACCCCGACCAGCTTCCCCGTCGTGTCCATCCGCACCTTGTCGAGCGCGTTCTGCACGTCCTGGTGGCCGAATCCGGCGGGCACGGTGTACGTCGCCGGGTCCGGGTTCGCGACGGGTGCCACCTGCTCCGTGTTCACGAAGTCGATCGCGTACGTCGAGGTGTTCGCGGCGTCCTTCTGGAGCCGTATCCTCGCCCCCGCCGGAACGGTCTCGCCGAGCATCAGGTGTGCCTCGTCGTAGATGTGGCGGGGCGAGCCGGAACCGGGCGAGTTGCCGGGGGCGGTCTCGTTCCCGTACAGCCAGGCGTAGCGGGAGGTGAGCGGGAACGCCTTCTTCAGGGATCCGTTGACGTAGACGTCGATCGTCGATTCGATGCCGCCGCCGCCTGCTGCGTCCGGGATGGAGAAGCGCGTGACCAGGGTGTTCGTGCTGGCTCTGGTGGTGAACTCGACGTACTCGCCGGTCGCGTCGAGGTTCACGGCCCTGCGGCCCGAGGCTTCGCCCGCGATGTCGCCGACGGTCCGGTTGGGCCCGACCACCTGCGCGCCGCCGCCGAGCGTGCCGTCCTCGGCCTCGTACATGTCGTACGGCATGTTCGCGCCACGCCCCACGAACAGCGGCTGGGTGGAGGTGTTGTTCTCCCGCTTGACCGGCAGCTCGGTCGCGTCCGGCGCGATGACGATCTTCGTCGTGTACGAGCCGTTGGCGGCCTTCCAGGTGCCGAGCGAGACCGGTGCGGTGGTCGCGCCGGCGGCGATGGCCCCGGAGTGGTTGCCGGTGAGCGTCGTGACGACCGCGCCCTTCGCATCGGTCAGCGTGACGGTCACGGCGTGGTCGCCGCCCGAGGAGGCGACGGTGCCCTGGTTCTTGATGGCCACCTTGTACGTGATGTCGTCCCCGGCGGCCGGGGAGGACGGGGTGGTGGTCACCGATGCGGCGACCAGGTCTGCGCTCGCGACCGGCTTGACGACCAGCGGACTCGGGCTGGTCAGGGTGTTGTTGGACTCGTTCTGCTCCAGCACCGCGTTGCCGTCGTCGGCGACCGCGCTCAGTTCGTACGATCCCGCCTCGCGCTGACCGAGCGAAGCCGTGACGGTGGCCTGCGCGCCCGCCGCGAGGGCCGGGACCTGCGCGGTGGCGACCTTGGTTCCGCCGAGCCGGACCGCGACCTTGCTGGCCGCCGCGTCGGCGGGACCGCTGTTGCGTACCGTCACGGAGGCGGTGACGGTGTCCGTCTCGACGGGCGATGCGGGCGAGGCCGTCAGCCCCGTCACTTCGAGATCCGGGTTCGGCGCGGCCACACCGATCACCTGAAACTCAGCCAATTGACCAGCCCCCGAACCGGAGTTGGCGGTGAAGCGCAGCTGCACGTCGGCCACTCGCCTGCCCACGGGGACCGTCACGGTGTTCTGCCCGCTCGCCGGGTCGAAGACGTACTCCTTGGCGGCGACCAGCGAGGTCACGCCGGACGCGCTTTGCTCGCGGCCCAGCACCTCGATGGTCTGGGTGCGCCGGCCCCAGGCGGAGTCGGGGTTGAGCTTGAGGACGAGCCGGTCGACGTCGGCGTTGGCGCCGAGCTTGACGGTGAGGGTGGCGGGGTGGCCGGTGCCCTCCCAGTAGGTGGCGGTGTTGTTGTCGTTGGCGTTCTCCGCGACGAAGGTGTGGATCACCGAGGAGGCCGCGATCGGCTTGCCGACGGCGAGGTTGGTGCCGCCTCCGGTGCCGGTGCCATTGCGGGTGACGGTGTTGCTGTTGGCCGACTGACTCCCCGCCGCGTCCTTCGCCCGTACGTAATAACTGACGGTCTCCGAGGCCGGACGGTTGTCGGTGTACGTCGTGACAGTGCCGCCGACCGAGGTCAGCAGGGCCCCGTTGGCGTAGACGTCGTAGCCGGTCACGCCCTTGTTGTCCGTGGACGCGCCCCAGGTCAGCTTGATCTGGCCGGTCGCGGGCTCGGTGTACGCGAGGTTCGCGGGGGCCGTCGGGGCCTGGGTGTCACCGGTGTCGCCGGTGCGGGTGACGGTGTTGCTGTTGGCCGACTCGTTCCCGGCCGCGTCCTTGGCCCGTACGAAATAGCTGACGGTCGCGGAGGCGGGACGGTTGTCCGTGTACGTGGTGGCGCCCGCGCCGAGCGAGGTCAACAGGGTGCCGTTGGCGTAGACGTCGTAGCCGGTGACGGCCGTGTTGTCGGTCGAGGCGCCCCAGGTGAGCCTGATCTGGCCGGTGGCGGGCTCGGTGTAGGCCAGGTTCGCGGGGGCGGTCGGGGCCTGGGTGTCGCCGGTGGCCGGGCCGTAGACCTCCAGCTCGCTCAACTGGCCTGCGTTCTGCGCGCTGTTGGCGGAGATCAGGGCCCGGACGTAACGGGTCGTGGTGGCGTCGAAGGAGAGGGTGGTGGAGTTCTGGCCCGCCGCGTCGAAGGTGTAGGCCTTGGCGGCGGTGAGGTCGGTGAAGTCGGAGCCGTTGGTACTGCCCTGGAGCTTCAGGGTCTGGGTGCGCGCACCCCAGCCGTCGGGGAGGCGCAGGACCGCCCGGTTGACGCGCACGGACGCGCCGAGGTCGGCCTGGAGCCACTGCGGGAGGGCACTGTTGCGGCTCTCCCAGTAGGTGGCCTTGTTGCCGTCGGCCGCGTTGCCGGGTGCGTACACCTCGGTCTGGCTGCTCGCGGTGAAGGTCTTGCCGCGGGCCAGGTTGACCGAGGAATCGCCCGCGCCGTGCACCTCCAGCTCCGACAACTGCCCCGCCTGCCAACCGGTGTTGGCGCTGATCGCGATCCGCACGAACCGGGTCTGCGTCGCCGGGAAGCCGACGGTGACGGTGTTGCCGGACCCCGGCGCGAAGGTGTACGCGGCGGAGACCTTGAGGGTGGTGAAGCTGGTGCCGTCGGCGCTGCCCTGCACGGCGAGGGTCTGGTTGCGCTGCTCCCAGCCCGCCGGGAGCTTGAGGACCACCTCGTCGACCCGCTGAGCGGCCCCGAGGTCGACCTGCACCCACTGCGGGAGCGCGCTGCCCGCGCTCTGCCAGTACGTGGACTGGTTGCCGTCGGTGACGTTCGCCGCGCCGTACTCGCTGTGGGAGCTGCTCGCCGAGGCCGGGTCGCCGACGGCGACGTTGGGTCCCTCGGCGGCGGACGCCGAGGTCAGGAGGGGTCCGGCCAGCAGGAGGAGGCTGGTGGCCAGCGTGGCGCTGAGCACGCTTCTCGCCACGCGCTGCGGCGCTCTCGTACGGGATCTCATACGTCCCCGATCTCGGCCCCGCCGCGCACGCGGTGGGGCACGTCAGTGGGATGGGTGGGGGGCGGTGCGCCCGGCGCTGGGGCCGGGCGCACCGGTCGTACGGGGGTCGTACGTACGGTGATCAGCGGCGCGAGGCCTGTGCTCCCGCCGCGCCGTTGATCACGAACGGGGAGCCCGGCTCGATGAGGACGTTGCCCTGCGCCGAGTTGGTGATGGTCACGCCGGAGAGGGTGGCGCTGCCTCGGGCCCCGCTCATGGCGAGGATTCCGGAGCCGTTGTTCGACTTGTCGATGGTGACGTTCTTGATCTGCACGTTCGGCATCTCGCCGCCGCCGGTCTTGAACTGGATGCCGTCGTAGGTCGAGTCGCGGATGTCGGTGTCGCGGATGGTGACGCCGGGTATCGGCTGGCCCTGGGCGAACAGGGTGATCGCACCGAATTCCTGGTCCTCGTTCCAGAACGCGCCGCCGGTGCGGTGCAGCCCGTTGCCCGCGATCAGGGTCTGGCCGGAGAAGGGCAGCGGGTCGTGGTCGGTGGCCAGCATGATGCCGGGGTAGTTCATGGTGTCGGAGATGAGGTTGTTCTCGATGGTGTTTCCGTACCCGCCGTACACCGCGATGCCGTTGGCGCGCCACGGCAGCTGGATGGTGTTGTTGCGGAAGTGGTTGTCGTGGCCGACGTCGACGGAGGTGTCCTTGACGTACTTGCTGGCCCAGACCGCGAGCGCGTCGTCGCCCGTGTTGCGGAAGGAGGAGTTGAAAACGGTCGAATTGCGGGTGCCGTTCGCGAAGTTGACGCCGTCGGCGTAGGTGTTGCGGATGCGGACGCCGTTGAATTCGAGGCCGTCGCCCGGCCCCCACAGCTCGGGGATGTTGGAGTAGTCGCGGCCGACCCAGGCGCCCACGTTGGCGTGCTCGATCCAGACGTTGCTGATCTTCGTGTTCTTGCCGAAGCGGCCGTTGAGCGCGACGCCGCCCTCGGCGTTGCCGTCGCCGCCCCGGATGGTGCCGGAGCCGAAGATCGCGATGTCGGAGATCTTGGTGTTGTCGTCGATGTCGAAGCCGAAGTTGCCCTCGTGCGGGTGGTTGATGCCGCCCGCGTCCTGCGGGGCGATCAGCGAGTAGAGCTGGGAGTGCCACATGCCCGCGCCGCGGATCGTGACGTCCTTGATGCCGACCTGGTTGAACTGCCCGCGGTTCAGCGGGTCGTCGGTGAGGATCTTCTTCTCCTGCCGCCACTGGCCGGCCGGTATCCACACGCAGGGGATGTCGCCGTTCTGGTCGGCGGTCACCGCGCGCTGGATGGCGTCGGCGTCGTCGATGCCGTCGTTGGGCACGGCCCCGTAGGCGGTGATGGAGGTGCACTCGGCGGGCTTGGCGGCCGGGGCGGCGACCTGCTCCAGGTCGATCAGGTCGACGACGTAGAAGGAGGCGTTGTCGCCCGCGTCGCGCTGGAGGCGGAAGACGGTGCCGGCCGGGTAGGTCTGGCTGAGCAGGACGTTCGACTCGTCGAAGAGGCGACGGGCGTCGCCGCCGGGCCGGTTGGTGAGGCCCTCGGGGTCGTCGGTGCTGCCGTACAGCCAGCTGTGCTTGGAGGACAGGTTGACCTTGCGGACGAACTGGCCGTTGGCGTAGAGGCTCAGCGTCGCCTCCTGGCCGCCGCCCGCCGCCGCGTCGGGGATGGAGTTGCGTACGACGAGGGAGTTGGCGGCGCCGGTCGAGCTGACCTCGACGTACTGGCCGGTGGCGGTCAGCCGGACGGACTTGCGGCCCGAGGACTCGGTGGCGAAGTTGGTGTGCCCGAAGGTGCGTTGGGCGTCCGACTCCAGGAGGGTGCCGTTGTACCGGCCGTCCTCCGCCTCGTACGCGGTGTACGGGACGGCGGCGCCGCGACCGACGACCAGGGAGCGGGCCAAGGTGTTGTTGTTCTCGTTGGTCTCGGCGACGACGCCCGTGGCATCGGCGGTGGCGGTCAGGGTCGCTCCGCCGCTGGCGGCGGTCCAGGTGCCGTTGACGGCGACGGTGGCGGTGCCGCCTGCCGCGACGGCGGGCGTGGTGCCGTTGAGGGTGCTGCCGCCCACGGTCAGCCGGGTGACCGATCCGGCGGGGACGGCCACGTTGCCCCGGTTGCGGACGGCGACGGTGAAGCTGACCGGTGAGCCGACCGCCGGGTTCGCCGGGCTGCTGGTGATGCCGGTGACGTCGAGGTCGGGACCGGGTGCCTGACCGACCGTCAACTTGGCTGCTGCCGTTCGTCCGTTGTTGCTGTTGTCGAGTTCGGCGACGGTGTCGGTGGGGTCGACGACCGCCGACACCGTGTAGCTTCCGGCGGCCCGCTTGCCGACCTGGACGGGCACCTTCGCGGACGCGCCGGGTGCGAGCGCGCCGACTGCCCCGCTGCCCGCGACGGTTCCTTCGACGCTGACGTCGACGGTGGTGGCGGGGGACGCGGCGGTGCCGGTGTTGCGCACGGTCGCATCCACGGTGACCGGGTCCGCTTCGGACGGCGCGGTGGGCGACCAGGTCAGGTCCGCCACGGTCAGGTCGGGGGCCGGGGCCGCCGCTCCGACCACCTGGAACTCGGCCACCTGGCCGCCGCCCGCCCCGGTGTTGCCGAAGAACTGGAGGCGTACGTCGGCGTAGCGGCCGGAGACCGGGATGGTGACGGTGTTCCTGTTGCCGGAGGGGCTGAAGGAGTAGTCGGCGCGTGCCCTGAGCGAAGTGAAGGCAGTCGCGCCCGCCGCCCGGCCGAGGACCTGAAGGTTCTGGGTCCTCGCTCCCCAGGCGGCGTCGGGGTTGAGCTTGAGGACGACGCCCGACAGGTCGGCGTCCGCGCCGAGCTTGACGGTGAGGGTGGAGGAAGCGCCGCCCGCCTCCCAGTAGGTGCTGGTGCTGTCGTCGTTGGCGTTGGCCGGGACGTAGTTCTGGGTGGTGGAGGAGGCTTCGATCGGCTTGCGCAGGGCGAGGTTGGTTCCGGCGGGCGGCTCACCGGGGCCGGTCCCGCCGTCCTTGCCGTACACCTCCAACTCGCTCAGCTGGCCGGCGCTCCAGCCGGTGTTGGCGCTGATCTGGACGCGTACGTAGCGGGCCCGGCCGGAGACGGCGATCGGCACGCGGTTGCCCGAGGCGGGCGCGAAGTTCCGGCCCGCCGATGCGGACAGGGCGCTGAAGGCGGTGCCGTCGGTGCTCCCCTGAACGCTCAGGGTCTGGGTGCGGGCCTCCCAGGACGCGGGGAGCTTGAGCACCACCTCGGTGAGGTCGGTGGCGGTGCCGAGGTCGATCTGCACCCACTGCGGGAAGGTGCCGGATGCACTCTCCCAGTACGTGGCCTGGCTGCCGTCGGTGACGTTGCCCGCCGGGTAGGCACCGTGGGCGCCGGACGCGGTGGCGGGGCGGCCGAGGGCGAGGTTGGGGCCCTCCAGTGCGCGCGGCGCGGCGCTCACTGCTGCGCCCTGCCGTTCGGCGGCATGTGCGGCCACGGGCAGCAGCCCGCCCGCGAGCAGACCGGCCGCCGTCAGCCCGGCGAGCAGCCGCCGGTTGCGACGTCTGCGGTCTCTCGGAGTCCTGAAGCGGTTTCTCTCACTCATGAAGCTCTCTCGATCCCTTCCCTGGGCGCGCGACCACGGCCCCGCCGCACGGCTTTCGGGCGCGAGGGGGATGACCGGGAGCCTGGTGATATCGGATAGCGAACGCCGATAATCAAAAAATTGAGTAGATCAGTCAATCTTTTGCAGCGCTGAGCAGACAGGTTTCTACCAGGTATCGGTTTTGTCAACGGAGCGGTACGTGAAGGGAGTTGGCGGAGTCATCGCGCGAGGCGCACTCGACACCATCCGCCCCGGTCCGGAGCGGTACGTGCCCCTCCGGATCCGCCGGGGCACGCAGAAGCACCCCGGCCCCTCACTGCGGGTCCGGGGTGCGGGCGGAGCGGCTCAGGCCCGGTGGGCCGCCGACCTCAGGTACGAGGCGCGCACCCGGTGCTTGGCGATCTTGCCGTTGGGGTCGCGGGGCAGATCGGGGACGAGATCGAGGGTGCGGGGGACCTTGAAGCCCGCGAGGGTGGTGCGCAGGGAGGCACGCAGGGCGTCGGGGTCGGGGGTGGCGCCCGGCTCCGGCTGCACGAGTGCGTGCAGGCGCTCGCCGAACTCGGCGTCGGGTATGCCGAAGACCGCGCAGTCCAGGACGCCGGGGAGGGTCAGCAGGGCGGCCTCGATCTCGGCGGGGTAGATGTTGACACCGCCGGAGATGACCATGTCGACGGCGCGGTCGCAGATGTAGAGGTAGCCGTCGGCGTCGAGGTAGCCCATGTCGCCGACCGAGACCAGCCCGTCGAGGCCCGCCTCCGCGCGGGCCTCCGGGCGGCCCTGGTAGGTGAAGTCGGTGTGCGCGGGCTGGCGTACGTACAGGACACCGACCTCGCCGGGCGGGCAGTCCTTGCCGTTCTCGTCGATCACCCTGATCTGCGCGTCGCCGAGCGGGCGGCCGACGCTGCCGGGCCGTTCCAGGGCCTCGTGGGAGTCGATGACGGTGATGTAACCCGTCTCGCTGGAGGCGTACGTCTCGTGCACGATCGGCCCGAGCCAGTCGATGAGGGCCCGCTTGACCTCGGGCGCGCACGGCGCCCCGGTCGAGCCGACGAAGCGCAGCGAGGACAGGTCGTACCGCTCCCGGACCTCGCGCGGCAGCTTGAGCAGCCGTACGTACATGGTCGGTACGCAGTACAGCGCGTCGATGCGGTGACGCTCGACCAGGGCGAGGGTCTGCTCGGGGTCGAAGCGCGGGGCGATGACGAACAGGTCGGCGGCGATGGCCGCGTACTGGGCGAACATGCTCGGGGCGCTGTGGTAGAGCGGGGCCGTCATCAGGGCGCGGCAGCCGGGGCGCAGGCCGTAGACCTGGCCGACGACGGCGAGGGTGCGGTTGCGGAAGTCGTCGATCTCCTCGACCGGGACGGGGGCGCGGACGACGCCCTTGGGGCGGCCTGTGGTGCCGGAGGTGTACGCCATGTGCCCGCCGGGGGAAACCAACGGGCCGTCGTAGTCGGGCTGTTGGGCGAGCCAGGGTTCGTACGGCACGTGGGCGGGCTCCGTCGGTCCGGCGCCGACGGCGAGGGCCGGGAGTCCGTCGGGCAGCGCGTCGTGTGCCGCCGCCAGCAGGTCCGTGTGGCCGACGACGGCCTTCGCGCCGCAGTCCGCGACGATGTATGCGAGCTCGGCCGGGGTGAAGTGCCAGTTGAGCGGACAGAAGTGGTAGCCGCCGAGGCGACAGGCCAGCATGACGTCGACGTACACGGCGTCGTTGCGCAGCAGCACCGCGACGACGTCTCCGGCGCGCAGCCCGAGCGCGTACAGACCGCCCGCCAACTTCTTTGCGCGTGACTCCAGTTGGCCGGATGCGGTCTCGGTTCCCTCGAAGCTGACGGTGGCGGTCATGGGGGTCCTCTCGTCTGTCGGGGGCAGGATCGCGACGGTGCGGCTTTTGACAGGTTCGCGCAGAGGGTCATGGTAGTCAGCCGGGCACGCCTCGCGGGGCATGCGGGCCGGGGCGGGGTGGGCCGGGGCAGACGGCCGCCGGCGACAGGCCCCCGTGACTACCCTGTGGCCCGGCAGCACCCACCCACGCCCCCGGAGGCCCCCGCATGACCAGCAAGTTCACCGAGCTCGCCGTCGACTGCGCCGACCCCGCCGCGCTCGCCCGCTTCTGGTGCGCGGTACTCGGCTACGAGGTGCAGGACGAGGAGGGCGACGGGGAGTACATCTCCATCGGCTCCCCCGCCGTACCCGAGGGCATTGACCGCCCCGGTCCGGTACCGCCGACGCTGGCGTTCGTCCGGGTGCCCGAGGGCAAGACGGTCAAGAACCGGCTGCACCTCGACGTCAACCCCACGGACAGCGGTCAGGAGGCGGAGGTCAGCCGCCTGCTCTCGCTGGGCGCCCGCCCGGCCGACGTCGGTCAGACCGGTCAGGAGAGCTGGGTGACACTCGCAGATCCCGAGGGCAACGAATTCTGCGTGCTCGCGACACGCCGCCCCTGAAAGAGGGCCCGGAACATCTGCTCCAGCAGATGCAATGCCCGCGCCCGCACCGGTACTTGACGTGCGGTCCCTTGCCGGCGGATGTCCGTCCAGGCCTCCAGCGCCGCGAGGGTGCGGTGATCGTCCCGGGCGGCGAGCACCAGCACGAAGCGCACATAATCGCCGAGGTCGGTGCCCTCGGGATACCGGTCGACGCATCCCCACAGACGCGCGCTGAGCGCCGGAAGGGTACGGGCCATGGGGAAGACGACCGCGAGACCGGCAAGCGCCAGCCGTACGGCGGGACACTCGACGCCCCAACGGGCAAGAAGGCCTGCGAGTTCCAACTCGACGGCCTGACGCGCCCGTTGCTCGCTGTCCGGGTCCGCATGCGGCGCGGGACGCGGCCAGGATTCGGCGAGGTGGCGCTCCGTCACGGTGGCGATGGACAGGAGCAGTCCCGCCAAGGCGTACCGCTGCTGCGGCGGTACGCGGTCGTCGGCGGCCAGCACCGCGAGGAGCGGGACGCCGTCGGCAGTGACCGGGGTGCAGGTGTCCTGGTGCAGGAACTCGTGGAGGAAGTCCGCGAGGAAGCCCGCGTCGCCGTCCCGGCTCGGGTCGACTCCGCCCTCGTACAACATGGCCGCCTGAGGCGGGAGTTGACCGCCGAGCATGCGGTCGGTGACGACGTCCCGGAAGAGGGATCGGACGGGCGGACCGAGTCCGGGGTCGGGTCCGCTGCCGGGCACCCGGGTCAGCTCGTGCGTGACGGTCGGCCCGGTGTCTGGATCAGGCTCTCAGGCAAGTAGTGCGACTCCAGGTCGAGTTGCCAGCCGTGGACCTGAACGGCCAGTGCGGTCAGGGCGATCGTGAGCAGCGGGAGCAGAGTGCGCGGCGGCGCGGCGGCAGGGGTCTCCGTGGAGAGTCGTACGAGACGGTCCGTGAGCGCCGCTTCGAAGGCGGGGCGGTCGTCGTCCAGGAGGACGCGCAGCAGGCGCTGGTCCGGCGTCGCGGGGGTCGAGGCGGAGGCCGCGTCCAAGTCCCGTGCCGCAGCGGCCCGTTCGGCGGCGTCGGGCTTGCGCAGGGCGGTGGTGGGCCAGTCGCCGGGGCGGTGGCCGGAGGCCTCCGTCAGGTAGAGGCACAGCGCGTTCATCTCGGCGAGGCCTGCGGGGGACGACGTCGACTCCAGGCGCGAGTAGGGCACGCCCTCGCGGATGGCCGGGGCGTAGTCGGAGCGGAGGAGCAGGCCCAGCACGCGGTCGCGCTCGTGGACGAGGCCGCTGGTCACCGCCCAGGCGAAGGCGTCCAGCCAGTGTTCCGTGGTGGGGGCGAACTCCACGACGTCCTCGAAGGTGACACCCTCGCCGCTGCGGAGTTCCCGGTCGGCGAGCGGGAAGCTGATGTCGAAGTCCCCGCTGGGGAAGCAGCCGAGGCTCAGCACGCCGAACGCCCCCTCCGAACCGGCCTCCAGCGCCTGCCGAGCGTGAGCGTCGCCGAGCGAGGGGTCGTCCAGGGTGCGGGCGGCGATGTGGTCGTGGAGGTCGTCGCACATGCGCCGGAGGTCGTTCAGTGCCAGGCCGCCGTACTGCAGGCCGTGCCAGTACCCGAAGGTCCGGCCCCTGATGTCCTCCAGCGCTTGGGCGATGCTCTGCCGGTCGACTCCGTGGCGTGCCACTTCCCGCACGATGAGGTCCTCCCCTGGTCCCGTGATCGTTTCCCGCTCGTACCGCGCACGCTAGCGCAGCCGTCCGGGCGGGCGGACGACCGGGGCCACCCGCTGCGGAGCGGAGAGGCCCCGGCTGCCCGAGCCGACCGTACGGGTCCGCCGGCCGCTCCTGTCACGTCATCAGGACGCCTCCCGGCAATCCCTCGGACGGGTGAAGAGCCACCCAGGAGTGAATCGAACGCCGGATCACGAGCCGCCCGCACAGCCCCCGCCCGCCCACACCCCCGAACCCGAACATTCACTCGACGATTCGCCTCCCGCTCCCCGTAACGGGTCCTTGATCAGGAGAGTTTCCCCGCTGCCGCATCCGATCGCGTCTCCTCAGGAGGACCCATGCATGCCGTCCGTTCCCGTACTCGACGTCACTTTGCGTTCGAGAACCCTCCCGCCGGTCCCGCCCGGTCCCGGCACCTGGTTGACGCCGTCAGGGCGCTGCCGGGCACCTCCTCACGCCGTTCACCGAGGTGGGCGGCATGAGCAAATCCGAGGACAGCCGACCCGGTACGTCCGGCCCCGCCCACCACGGCCCGGCCACCGGCCCCACCCCTTCCCCCACCGTTCCGCAGCCCCGGCCCGATCGGCCCCGGCCCACCGTGCCGCCCGAACTGGACTACAACGGGCGGCGCCACCGCCGGGCGATGGAGGACGCCACGCTCCTCGACATGGCCCGGCGCATCCCGACCGCGCTGGCGCAGACCGCCCGGCTGGCCTGGTCGGTCGACCGGCGCATGGTGCTCACCGTGCTGGTCTGCCAGGTGCTGTCGGGCATCGGCACGGCGATCATGCTGGCCGCCGTGGCCCGCGCCCTGCCCCACCTCTTCACCGCGTCGAGCCCCGCCGCGGCGCTGCACGCGGCCTGGCCCGCGCTCGTCGTCGCGGGGGTGGCGCAGGCCGCCGGTTCGGGGGCGTGGATCGGCGCCGACTGGGCCACCCGGCGCCTCAACCCCCAGGTGGCCTCCGCCGCCGACCTCACCATCGTCGACCTGCACATGCGGGCCGAGGTCAGCGCGTACGACCAGGAAGGGTTCAAGGACCGCAGTCAGGCGGCCGAGATCGGGGCGGCGCGGGCGGTGGACCTCGCGGACGACGCGAAGACCTTCACCAACGGCCTGGTCCAACTGGTCTCCGCCGCTTCCGTCTTGACCCTGCTCCACCCCCTCCTGCTCTTCGTCCTGCTCCTCTCCGTCGTCCCGAAGGGGCTCGGCGGGGTGATCGCGGCGCGCATCGACTACCGCGTCCACGACCGCACGATTTCCTCGCGCAATGTCCGCTCGATGATGCGGTGGTGGCTGACCACCGCCGAACTCGCCGACGAACTGCGCGCCAACACCATGCGGGAATACCTGCATTTCTGGTACCGGACGATGTGCGACCGCGTCGAGGGCAAGGAACTGGAAGGGGCGGGCCCCTATCTCCGTATCACCGCACTCGCTGCCGCGCTCTCCGGATTCTTCGTCCTCGGAATGTGGGCGTCGCTCGCGGCACTCGTACTCGGCGGGCACATGGCCCTGGCCGTGGCCGGAACCGCGATCGTGGCCTCGCAGACGTCCGGCCGGGCCCTGAATTCCATCATTCGGTACGGCACGGTGATGTTCCACCACGGCCTCTATCTCAGCGACTACCACGAATTCCTGACCGAAGTACGAAATTCGACCACGAATCGAGGAACGTCCCTCGTCCCCACCGCCCCCCACACCATTCATCTCGACGACGTCGCATTCGCCTATCCCCACAAGGACACCCCGGCCCTCCACCCGCTCTCCCTCACCCTCCGGCGCGGCGAAGTGACCGCGATCGTCGGTGAGAACGGCGCGGGAAAGTCGACACTCGTACGGCTGATCACCGGGCTGACCCTGCCGACCTCGGGCCACGTCCGCTGGGACGCCACCGACCTGGCGGAGGCGGACGCCGAGTCGGTGTGGCGGCATGTGGGCCTGGTCCCGCAGAAGAACGGCCACTGGCCCCTGGCCGCGCGCGAGAACATCACGCTCGGCCAGCAGCGGGAGTTCGACGACTTCCGGGTCTGGGAGGCGGCGGAATCCGTCGGCATGGCCGCCCCCCTGCGCAAACTGCCCGCCGAACTGGGCACCCTCCTGGCCCGCTCGGTGTGGGGCGGCCACGAACTCTCCGGCGGCCAGTGGCAACGCCTCGCCTGTGCCCGGGCGCTCTACCGGAGTCCCGGCGTCCTGGTCCTGGACGAACCCACCAGCGAGATGGACCCGAGGGGCGAGCACGAGATCTTCCGCGCCCTGCGGGAGCTGGCCCCGGGCCGTATCACGCTGGTCGTGACGCACCGCCTGGACAACGTACGGATGGCGGACCGCGTCATCGTCCTCGACAAGGGCCGTATCCGCGAACAGGGCACGTTCGACGAACTGGTCGCCCGGGAGGACAGCCTGCTGGCCGAGCTGTACGCCCTCTCGAAGGACCGGTGACCCGGTGATCCAGCGTGTCCAGGATGCGCGTGATCGTTGGACGTGAAGTGCCGGTACGGGGCCCGCGGGTGCAGGCAACGGTGTCCCGCTAGAGCAGGGCGCCGCCGGAAACCTCGATGCGTTGGGCGGTGACCCATCGCAGTCCGTCGGAGGCGAGCGTGGCGATGGCGTCGCCGATCTCGGCGGGCTCGCCGACGCGGCCCAGGGCGGTCTGCGCCGCCAGTCCCGCTCGTATGTCGCTGTCATCGCGCATGGCACCGCCGTTGAAGTCGGTGGCGGTCGGTCCCGGGGCGACGGAGTTGACCCGGATGCCGCGCGGGCCCAGTTCCAGGGCCAGGCTGCGGCTGAACACTTCGACGGCGGCCTTGGACGCCGCGTAGACGGCTGTGGCCGGGCTGGTGTGGCGGGTCAGGGAGCTGGAGACGTTGATGACGCTGGCGGGGTCGGCCATCAGTGGCACCAGTGCCTGGATGAGGAAGAAGGTCCCACGGACGTTGGTGTCCATCATCGCGTCGAAGTCCGCGACACCGACCTGCTCCAGGGGGCTGAAGATCCCCACACCTGCGTTGTTGACCAGGATGTCCAGCCGCGTGGCGCCCCAGGGCCGCAGGTGCTCGCCGAGCTCGGCCGCGAAGAGCGGGAACGAGGCGACATCGGCGATGTCCAGACGCAGCACGAGGCCGTCGGCCCCGGCCGCCCGCACCGCCTCGACCGTTTCCTGCGCCCCGACCTCATCACCCCGGCAGGTGACGACGACCTTGATGCCCCGCTGCGCCAGGGCCAGCGCCGTGCTGCGGCCCAGCCCTCGGTTGGCACCGGTCACCAGCGCGATCTTCTTGCTGTCCATGGGACTGCTCCTCGGATGGGAAGGGGGAAACGCTGTAGGGCTCACTGCCCGACATGAGAGGCGAGTCGGTCGACTCGCCTCTTTCAACGTAGGCCCGCCTCCAGAGGCGAGTCAAGTGACTCGCCTCGCAGGAGCGGGCATACTGACGCCATGACAGAAGGACTCTCCGACCACCACCGGCGGCTGGCGCGGCAGAAGCGGGAGGCGATCACCTCGTCCGCCACCGCCCTGTTCCTCGACCACGGCTACGCAGGGACGTCACTGGCCCGGATCGCCGAGGCGGCCGGGGTGTCAAAGTCCACGCTGTTCAAGCAGTTCCCCACGAAGGCGGCCCTGTTCGAGGCCATCGTGAGCGAGTCGTGGCAGCGGGGGTCCGGTCACGCTGCGACCCCACCCCCGCCCCCGCCCGGCGACCTGCGTGCGGGCCTGACGGCCATCGGCCACCGTTACGCGGAGCTGGTCGGCCGGCCCGCGATGACGGCCCTGTTCAGGATCGTCATCGCCGAACTGCCGCGCCTGCCCGAACTGGGCAGGATGCAGTTCCAGCTGGGCAAGCTGCCCTACTTCGACTCCGTACGGCTCTACCTGCAAGCCGAGCACGAGGCCGGCACCGCGCGCGTGCCCGACGCGGAGAGCGCCGCCAACCAGTTCCTCGGCATGATCGCCAACTTCGTCCTGTGGCCCCGGATGCTGCTCACCGACTGGAACCCGGCCGCCGACGCGACCGGCCATGCCGTCGACGAGGCCGTGGAGACGATGCTCGCCCGCTACGCCACCGGTCACCAGAAGTAACCGCCCCCGCTCGCACCCCCGACGCTTCGCACGGGCGGGAACGCGGGCCGCAACGTGCGGTCAGTGCCGGGTGGGGCACGTGTCGTTGACGTCGACGGGCGCGCCGCCGGGCTTGCCGCCGCAGGCGAGGCAGGTCGTCGCGGCGGTCGCCCGCAAGGCAGGTCGTCGCGGCGGTCGCCCCGCATCAGGGGCTCTCCGATGCCCAGTTGAGGGCGATGGTCGTACGGTGCGGGGCCCAGGTCGTGGCCCGGGTCGCCGCCAACCCGGGTGCCACGCCGGGCCTGTTGGAGTTCCTGGCCCGGCGCGAGCCGCCGGTGTCGCGGGCGTTGCGGGTGATCGCCCGGCATCCTCGCGCGACGGCACGGGCGTTGGCGGTGTGTCTGGGCGACCGTCGGGCGAGGCCGGTGGCAGCCGATCGCCCCGGGCTTCCGCCCGAAGTCGTCGCGGCAGCGGCCGCAGATGCCGGTGGTTGTGCTTGCGGGGGCGGGAATTAGCCTGTGCCCATGTCGCACTCCATACCCGACCGGTTCGAGCCCCCGACCGGTACCGGCACGGGCCGTGTCGCCCTCGTCGTACCGGGGGCCGGGTACACGCCCGCCCGGCCGCTGCTGCACTACGCCCGTGCCGTGCTGCTCCAACATGGTTGGACCGTAAGGGAGTTGTGGTGGCAGCTGCCGGACGGCATCCGTGAACTGACCGCGGACGAGCAGGTGGCGTGGGCGGAGGAGCAGGTCGCGCGGGCGGTCGACGCCGAGGACGGCGGGTGCGGGCTCGTGGTCGGGAAGTCGCTGGCCTCGCTCACGACCGGGCTGGTGGCCGACCGGGGGATTCCGGCGGTCTGGCTGACGCCGCTGCTGCACCTTCCGCTGGTGTCGCGGAACCTCGCGCGGGCCACGGCCCCGACCCTGCTGGTCGGCGGGACGGGCGACGGGTCCTGGGTGCCCCGGGCCGCCCGGGAGCTGCCGCACGACATCCTCGAACTGCCTTTGGCCGACCACGGTTTGGAGGTCCCGGGGGACGCTCTCGCATCCGTACGGCTTCTGGGGGAGGTCGTCGGGGAGTTGGGGCGGTTCGCGGGGAAGCTCGCCCAGGTTCCGTGAGCGGTGCCAGGACCGGTCGGGTTCGGGCACCGCTTGCGTCGGCTCCGGGGCGGTGGCGGCCCAGGGCTGCGTTTGGTGTCAGTCGGTGGCGTCCGCCTTCGCGAGGAAGTCCGCCACGGTCTTGGCGAAGGCGGCCGCGTCGTCCAGCCATGGAAAGTGCCCCGCCCCCGCCTGTACGACCAGTTCCGCGCGCGGGAACAGGTGCACGGCCTCCGCCGCCACCCGTGGGCGCGGCCCCCCGTCCAGCTCTCCCGCCAGCAAGAGCACCGGCGCCGCCAGCCCGGCCAGCGTCTGCCGCGCCGCCGCCGGGTCGAAGGCTCCCTCGGACGCGTACACCGCCCCCGCCGCCTCGTTGCTCTGCTCGACGTCCGCCGCCGCGTGTGCCTGCGCCGCCGCGTCCCAACGGCCGTAGAAGAGCGGCTGCGCCGCATCGAACTCGTCGTCCGTCGGCTGCGACGACTCGCCGCCGAACACCACCTCGAACGCCTCCCGTGCCCGACCGAACCACGGCTCCCCCGCCCTCAACTCCACCGCCTCCCGGCGCTGTTCCACGGTGAAGTCGATGCCGAGCGCCCGCACGCGCGCCGTGACGAGGGTCAGGGTCCGCACACGCTGCGGGTATGTGGCCGCGTAGAGCAGGGCGAGATCGCCGCCCGCCGAGTGCGCGAGCAGGTCGACGCGGTCGAGCCCGAGGTGTGTGCGCAAGGCCTCGACGTCCTGGACCTGTTGGTCGCAGCGGTACGTCGCCGGGTCGGCCGGAGTCGCGGAGGCACCGGTGCCGCGCAGGTCCAGCAGGACCAGCTGCCGGTGTTCCGTCAGACCGCCGAGGTCCCCGAGGTACGCGGAGGCGCGCATCGGTCCGCCGGGGAGGCAGAGCAGGGGCGCGCCCCTGCCCCGTACATGAAAGGCCAGTTCAGTGCCGTCGGGGGCGGTGAAGTGAGACATCCGGTCATCCTTGCCATCCCCGGAGACCATGGCAATCGGATTGCCCCTGTGCGGCCCCTCCCGGTGATCGGCCGGGTCCGCGTTCAGCCGAGCACGAACGGCACCCGGTCGCCCAACTCCCCCAGTTCCACCCGCTCCTTCTCCGTCGCGGGCCGCCGCCCCGTGCCCACCAGCAGCGCGTCCGTGTCGGAGAACGACGCGGGGAACGGCGCCCCGGCGATCCTCTCCAGCATCTGCCGCGACGCCGCGAGCCCCTCGGCGGGCGGGCCCGGCACGCCCTCCGGCAGGTGGGCGACGAGGTCGAGGTGGTGGAGGGTCCACTCCATGACGTACGTGGAGAGGTAGGCGTCCACGGTGAGCACCTGGTCGCGGGTACCGACCCGGGCCGTCCGGTCGGCCAGCGCCCCGGCCCGCCCGGCGGCCGAACCGATGTCGTCCAGGTGGAACGTGAGGAGGGCGGGGTCCTGGTAGGCGGCGGCCAGCCGGACGGTCAGCGCGTCCAGCGGGTCGTCGCCGGTGGGCGGGGTGCCAGAGACGTCCCAATAGGTCAGCTCGTCACGGGTCGGCGGGCCGTCCTCGGGGGTGGCGAGGGTGATCAGTACGTCCTGGGCATCGATGATCAGGTGGCAGACCAGGTCCTGTACGAGCCAGCCGTCGCAGCCCGAGGGGCGGACGAAGTCCTCGTCGGCAAGACCGGCGACCGCGGCGCGCAGAGCTGCCCATGTGTGCGAGAAGAGATCCACCCCGGGCACGCTAGTGGGGGCGGAGGGGGTGGACAACCCTGCGGGGGCGTCCCCTTGACCGCACCGAACGGGCCGACAGGGCGGGCGGCGGGGAGAGAGCGGGCGGGGATGGCTGGCGGCAGGGCACACGGGTGGCAGGGCACACGGGCAGCGGACCCGAGCGGCAGGGCTGGCGGGGATGGCTGGCGGCAGGGCGCGCGAGTGGCAGGGCACACGGGCAGCGGACCCGAGCGGCAGGGCTGGCAGGGATGGCTGGCGGCAGGGCGCGCGAGTGGCAGGGCACACGGGCAAGGGACGCGAGCGGCAGGGCTGGCAGGCAGGGCACGCGGACAGGGCTCCCAAGCCGCAGGGCTGGCAGGCAGGGCGCGCGGACAGGCGCGGACAGCCCGGCGATGACGTCTCCTCACCGCGCCGGACGGGGCGACAGGGCCGACGGGCGGGCACGGCACGCGGGCAAGGTTGGCCGGCAGGCAGGGCGGACAGGCCCGACAGAGCCCGACAGAGCCCGACAGAGCCCGACAGAGCCCGACAGAGCCCGACAGAGCCCGACAGGCAAGGCTCGCGGACAGGCTCGGCAGGCCCTCTCGTGGCCCCCACCCCTTCCAGCGAGCAGGCACCGCAAGCCCCCACGCGCCCCCCACCCCACCGGCCAGCAGGCACCGTAAATCTCGACGTGGCCCCCACCCCTCCAGCGAGCAGGCACCATAAGCCTCCACGTGCCCCCACCCCTCCAGCGAGCAGGCACCATAAGCCTCCACGTGCCCCCACCCCACCGGCGAGCCAGCACCGCAAGCCCCCAACCGGCCCCCGCTCCGCCCCCATTCGGCGCATGATGGACACACGGCCAGCCCCCCTCCTCCCAGGAGGCCCCATGCACCGTCGCCCGTTGCACCTCGCCGCCGCAGTCCTCGCGCTCGCCCTCCCCCTCACCGCCTGCTCCACCACCGGCACCCCCGGGCCCCGGATCGACACCCCCGCACCCGCCGCCCGTACCGGCACCCTCCCCGACTTCGTCGGTCAAGGGCTCCAGGCCGCCCAGGACGGCGCGCAGAAGGCCGGGTTCAGCCTCCTCAAGAGCCATGACGCCTCCGGGCGCGGCCGTGCCCAAGTCCTCGACCGCAGCTGGAAGGTCTGCTCCCAGACCCCGAAGCCGGGTGCTCACCCGACCCGTACCACCGTGGACTTCGGCACGGTCAAGACCGAGGAGACCTGCCCGTCCTCCGACGCGGGCGTCCCGCCCAAGCCCGGCACGACCATGCCCAACCTCGTCGGCAAGAGCGTCAAGGTGGCCCGCGAATCCCTCCCGCAGGACGCGCGCATCGAACTCCGCGACGCCTCCGGCCAGAACCGCATGATCCTCGTCGGTTCGAACTGGCGGGTCTGCACCGTCTCCCCGAAACCGGGCGCGGACCTGACCGGCCAACAGATCGTCATCGGTGCCGTGAAGTTCACGGAGTCCTGCTGAAGCCGAAGGGAGTCCCACAGTGTCCCCGCCCGTGTCCCCGCCCGGAACCGCCCCTCTCGATGCCGTCACCGGCGCCTTCAGCTACTCCGGGCACGCCATCGCCCAGCACCTCCAGCACGCCGGCCGACGCGTCCGCACCCTCACCGGGCACCCCCGCCGCGCCCCCGCGGACACCCCCGTCGACGTCCACCCCCTCGACTTCGCCGACCGGGCCCGCCTGACCCGCTCCCTGGACGGCGTCTCCACCCTCCACAACACCTACTGGGTCCGCTTCGGACGCGGCGACGTCGACCACGGCGCCGCCACCGCCCACTCCCGCACCCTGTTCCGGGCCGCCGCCGACGCCGGGGTGCGGCGGATCGTCCACGTGTCGATCACCCACCCGGACCCGGACTCCCCGTACCCGTACTTCCGGGAGAAGGCGGCCACCGAGCAGGCGCTGGCCGACGTGGGCGTCCCGTACACGATCCTGCGCCCGGCCATCCTCTTCGGCGGCCCCGGCGTCCTGCTGAACAACATCGCCTGGCTGCTCCGCCGCCTGCCGGTGTTCGCCGTCGGCGGCGACGGCTCGTACCGGGTGCGCGGCATCCACGTCGACGACCTCGCCGCGTTGTGCGTCGCGGAGGGCCGTCGCAGCGGCAACGCGGTCCTGGACGCCGTGGGTCCCGAGCGTCCCACCTTCGACACTCTGGTACGGGCCATTGCCGACGCCGTCGGCAGCCGCGCCCGCGTGCTCCACGTACCGGGGGCCCTCATCCCGCCGCTCGCGAACGGGCTCGGCGCGCTCCTGCGCGACCGCCTCCTCACCGCCGACGAGTACCGCGCCATGGCCGACGGCCTCGCCGACACGGAGGGCCCGGCCACCGGAACGACCCTCCTCAGCACCACCCTGCGCGCCGAGGCCCCCCGCCTGGGCCGCCGCTACGCCAACGAACTCACCCGGCACTACCGCTGAATCCCTCAGGGGCCTTGGGCGGCCGGTGGGCGAGAAGGGTGGCGTGGGTCCTGGTGGCCCCGGCGGCGGGCTCGTCCACCACCTGCGTGTCCAGCGCGAAGCCCGCACCGCGCAGCAGGGCGAGGACGCGCGGCGGCGGGAGGAGATGGCTGGTGTACGTGACGGTGTGCCCTCCGTACGCCTGCCTCGGCTGCCGGACCCCTTCCTCGCCGACATGACCGGCCAGCATGAGGTGGCCGCCCGGGGCGAGCACCCGGTGGAACTCGGCGAAGACACCGGGGAGTCGGTCCGTGGGGGTGTGGTGGGTGGAGTAGTACGCGAGGATGCCGCCCAGCGAGCGGTCGGCGAGGGGCAGGGCGGTCATGGAGCCCACGGCGAAGCGGAGGCCGGGGTGGGCGGTGCGGGCCAGTCCGACCATCCCCGGCGACAGGTCGAGCCCGAAGGCGGGTACACCCAGGCCGGCCAGGTGCGCGGTGACCTTGCCCGGCCCGCACCCCAGATCGGCGACGGGGCCGAGGTCCGCGGCGCGCACGGTCTCGGCGAACGCGGCGAGCAACGCACGTGAGAGCGGGTCGAGTTGGGCGGGAGCGGGGACCTGCGCGGCGTAGGCGACGGCGACGGTGTCGTAGGACTCGCGGACGGCGGTGAGGTGGGAGGCTTCGGTCACGCGCCGACTGTAGACAACCCGCGCGGCGGGACGGAGCCACGGAGCCCCTGTACAACGGTCCGGAGCGGGATAAGGACCCGTCGGGGGAGGGAGTGCGTACCGTCCCATGTCCCGGGTAGCTTCTGGGAAGTGACGAGGAGGTGCGTTCGTGACCGTTCCATCGGCCCATCCGGCCCGTCCGCGTCCCGGCCGGTCCGCAGTCGGGCCGCCCATGGGCACCCTGCACGAACTGCGCGCCGCCCTGCGCACCCACGGCCCGGCCGATCTGGAGCGGTTCGAGGCGGAGCTCGACGACGCCGACCTCGACGACCTCGCCCAGGTCCGCGAGCTCATCCAGGCGTACCGGCACCGGGTCCTGCTGCGGCTCGACCCCGACGGCGCGGCCGCACTGGCCCGGCCCAACGACGACGTGGCCGCCGAGCTGCGCCGCAAGCTGGGCGAGGCCGGTCGACGGTGACCCTGGCCTTCTACAGCGAC
Source organism: Streptomyces sp. NPDC087440 (assembly GCF_044744005.1). Taxonomy (NCBI): domain Bacteria; kingdom Bacillati; phylum Actinomycetota; class Actinomycetes; order Kitasatosporales; family Streptomycetaceae; genus Streptomyces; species Streptomyces sp. NPDC087440. The sequence goes on from NZ_JBIUXN010000024.1 coordinate 37,761, forward strand.
GGCGCCGAGAAGGCCCGGATCGACCTCGCCCCGCGCGAACGCGCCGCGGTGGAAGCGGTCAGGGCCTCGCTGGAGACCGACCCCCAGCGGGGTCGCCCGGTGCCCGACGCCGGTGAGGGCTCGGACTCGTACGTCGTGGAACTCCTTCCGGAGGCGACCGGCGGGCGCGGCATATCGGTGGTCCACCGCTACAGCGGCGAACTGGACGCGGTCCTGATCACCTGGCTGGTGGCCGGACCCTGAGCACCGCGTCGCCCCCGTCACCAGCGCCCCCTTCAGCTCTCGCGCAGGTCGCGGCGCATGAGCACCCGGGGGTGCCCGGCCAGGACCGAGGTCGTGTCGGCGGCATGGGTGAAGCCCGCGCGGGCGAAGTTCTTGCGGAGTCCGGCGTAGGCCATCGTCAGGTCGACCCGGGCGTCGCCGTTGTCGAGCGGGTAGGCCTCGATCGCCGGGGCGCCCTGCGTGCGGGCGAACTCCACCGCGCCCTCGATGAGCGCGTGCGAGATGCCCTTCTTGCGGTGCCCGGGGCGCACCCGGACGCACCACAGCGACCAGACCGGCAGGTCGTCCACGTGCGGGATCTTGCGGCTCTTGGCGAAGGTCGTGTCGGCACGCGGGGCGACGGCCGCCCACCCCACCGGCTCGTCGCCGTCATACGCGAGGACGCCGGGCGGGGGCTTCTTCACGCACAGCTCGGCGACGTACTCCCCGCGTGCCGGGCCGACGAGGCCGGTGTTGAGCTGGGACGGGATGCGGTAGCTCAGGCACCAACACACGTTGGCGGTCGGGGACTTCGGGCCGACCAGGGTGCGGACGTCCTCGAAGACCGTGGCCGGACGGATCTCGATGGTCATGAAGTCATCGTGGCACGGGGCACTGACAGTCCCGGCCCTCGTCACGTCGTACGGGATGTACGGGTCGTACGGGATCGGGACCGTCAGCCGCGGTCGTTACGAGGCGTGCAGGGCCAGCGTCGGGGACAGCCGGGCCGCGCGGACCGCCGGGTAGAGGCCCGCGACCGTGCCGATGGCGAGCGTCGCGGCGAATCCGCCGGAGACCGCCCAGGGCGGAACCACCCAGGGCAGGCCCGCCGTTCCGGCGTAGGCGGCGGTGGCGACCGCCCCCAGCGCCACGCCCGCGACGCCTCCCAGGCCCGACAGCAGCAGCGACTCCGTGACGAACTGGATGCGGATCTGCCCCTTCGTCGCGCCCAGCGCCCGGCGCAGGCCGATCTCGTGGCGGCGTTCCAGCACCGAGATGATCATGGTGTTGGCGACGCCCACCCCGCCGACGAGCAGGGCGACTCCGCCGAGCCCGAGGAGCAGGTTGGTGAACGCGCCCTCGGCGGCCGCCTTGGCCTGGAGGGCGTCGGCGGGGTTGCTGACGGCGACGAGTTCCGGGTGCTCGGGGTTGATCGTCCCGCCCAGCGCCTTGCGCACGGCGTTCACGGACGCGTCGGTGGAGCGTTCGTACAGCGCGGTGGGATGGCCGTCGAAGCCGAGCTTCTGCTGGGCGTACTCCCAGCCGATCAGCGCGGAACGCTCCACGTCGGGGGCGAGCGGGACCTTGTCGAGGATGCCGATGACGGTGAAGTACGTGTCACCGATGAGGACTTGGCCGCCGGGTTTGCCGATGCCCAGGCGTTCGGCCGCGACATGGCCGAGGACCACCGACGGGTAGCGTCCGTTCGCGGAATTGAGCCAGGTCCCGTCGCGGATCCGGCCGCGCAGGACGTCGAGGAGGTCTCCGGTGGTGGCCTTGAGGGCGATGCCGTTGGTGTCCTCGGGCGGGGTCAGCTCGCTGCGGTAGACGGGCTGGTCGAGGTCACCGGTGGCGGCGGTGTGCTCGACGCCGGGGATGCGGGCGGCGGTCGCGACGGAGTCACGGGGCAGCCGTACGTCCTGCCCGGGAATGATCGACTGGCCGGGTCCCGCCTTGAGGAGGTTGGTCCCGAGGCGGTCCAGCTGGTCCATCAACTGGGCCTTGCTGGAGGCGGAGATGCCGACGACCGCGATCATCGTGGCGATGCCGATCGCGATGCCGAGGGCGGACAGCAGGACCCTCAGCGGCCGCCCGCGCAGCCCGGCGGAACCGGTGTGCAGGACGTCGCGGGGGCGGAGCCGGGCGGGGGCGAGTGCGGGCCGCGTCAGCATGCGGACACCCCGGCCTTCGCGTCGGCCGTACGCACCGTGTCGGCGACCACGCGCCCGTCCCGGATGCGGACCTGCCGGGGCAGGCTGTCGGCGATCTCGGTGTCGTGGGTGATGACCGCGATGGTCGCGCCGTCCGCGTTCAGGTCGTGCAGCAGCCGCATCACCGCCTCGCCGGACGCGGTGTCCAGTGCACCCGTCGGCTCGTCGGCGAGCAGCAGGTCGGGGGCGCCGACGACCGCGCGGGCGATGGCCACCCGCTGCTTCTGGCCGCCGGACAGCTGGTGCGGCCGGTGGTCCATCCGGTCGGCGAGCCCCACCCGCTCCAGCGCTTCCGCCGCCATCCTGCGGCGTACGGAGCGGGGTCGGCCGGTGTAGAGCAGTCCGTCGGCCACGTTGTCCCGGGCGGTGGCGCCGGGGGCGAGGTGGAAGGCCTGGAAGACGAACCCGATGTGCTGGGCCCGCAGGGCGGACAGCCGCCGGTCGCCGAGGCTCGCCACGTCGTGCCCGGCGAGGTGCACCGCCCCGGAGGTGGGCCGGTCCAGGGTGCCGACGATGTGCAGCAGCGTGGACTTGCCCGACCCGGACGGCCCGACGATGGCGAGCAGTTCGCCCCGCTCGATGCCGAGGTCGATCCCGGCGAGGGCCTGCACGCCGCCCGGGTACTCCTTGGTGACTCCCCGAAGCTCCACTACGGTGTCCGGCCCCCGCCGAGTACCCGCCCCACCGGTGTCGCACGCGCTCCCATCGGGCGTCCCCGCGCTGGGCACTCCGATTCCGGGCGCGCCAGTGCCGGGCGCTCCGGTCCCGGGCGCTCCGGTGCCGGTGCCGCTGCCGGGTGCTCCCGTGCTGGTGCCGGGCATTCTGGCGCCCGTGCCTGCCTCCGCGCCCGCAACTGACACACCGGTGCCGGTGCCTGCGTCCGGGGCTCCAGCGCCGGTGCCAGTGCCTGCGCCCGCGCCCGCGCCGGACGCACCGACACCGGTGGCTGCGCCTGCGCCGAACACGCCAGTTCCATTTCCCGCACCGGTGCCGGTGCCGGACACCCCCGTACCGTCTCCTGCGCCAGCACCCGCACCCGCACCCGCACCCGCACCCGCCTCGAACGTACTCATATGCGCGGCACCCCCACCCTCGTACCCTCGCTCAAGCCACCACCCGTGACCTCCACCCGGCCGCCGCCGAACAGGCCCAGGCCGACCTTCGCCTCGCGAACCGCTCCGTTCGCCACGACCTGGACGCCGAAGCCGCCGTCCGGGAGGGCGAGGAGGGCGTTCACCGGGACCGTGAGCACGCCCTTCTTCGTCTCGCCCGTGATCCTGACGGTCACCGGCGCCTGGTCCAGGCCCTTCGCCCGGTCCGGGTCGTCGAAGGCGACGGTCACCGTGATCTTGGGCTTGGCGTCCTGTTCCTGGCCGCCCTGCGGGTCCTTCGGCGGGTCCACCGTCGTGCCCACGGAGCGAATCCGGCCCCCGGCCGTGCCCCCGCCGGGCAGTTCCACGGTCACCCGCGCCCCCTCCGCGACCCCGCCCGCCTTGGCGACGTCCAGTTTGATCGTCACGATGCGGTCCGAGCCCGTGGTGGTCAGCACGTGCCCGCCGGGCGCGAGCCGGTCGCCGAGCGCGGCCGCCGCCGACTTCACCCGCTGCGCGCCCGGCGCGAAGGCGATCTCCCCCGCCCCGACCCTGCCGGTCTGCCGCACCCCGTGCTTGCGCTGCCAGCGCCTGACGGCCTCGGTGGTGCCGGGCGTGAACTTCTCGTCGACGGTGAGCCCGGTCCCGTACCCCATGGCCTGGAGGTTCGCCTTGAGCTGGCGTACGTCACGGCCCTTGTCGCCCTGTTTGAGGTCCCGGTACATGGGTTCCTGGCCGTACAGGAGGCGCACCGGTGAGCCGTTGACCTGGTAGAGGACCCCGTCGCGGGCGATCGTGGAGCCGGTGGCGGCCAGGGAGGTGAGGACGCCCGACGCGGCCGTGCTGATCTTGCGTTCGCCGTCGTAGCCGATGGTGCCGTGGGTCTGGCTGCTGGTGCTGAGGGAGCCGCGTTCGACGGCGGCGGTGGCGGGCGGCAGTCCGGTGGACTCCTCCCGGCCCGCCGCGTCGGCGCTCCCGTCGCCGAGCACGGTCACCGCCGCCGTGCCGCCGCCCGCGACGAGGAGCAGGGCGAGGGCGATGCCCAGGGTCTTGCGGGTCACTGGGGGTTCCCCTCGGCGTCGAGGTTCATCGCGTCGGTGAGGATCTTGTTGCACTTGCCGTGCGCCTTGTCGAAGCCGGGTTGGCCGACCATCTCGGGCGTGCCGAGCGCCTCCCCCTCCTGTTTCGGGTCGGGGATGTCGAAACCCTCGCCGCGCATGCAGCGCGCGTACTTCACCATGGCGTCGAGCCCGGCGCTCTTCCCCTTGCTGAACGCCTGGCTGTCGCCCTTGTTGCACGCGGTCATCGCGGCCTGGAGCTTCTCCGGGTCCTGGCCCTCGCCCAGCTGGACGGTCTCGCCCGGCTTCGACTCGGGCACCTCGATGCCGTGCTTCTTCATGCACGAGCGGAATTTCACGGCGGCGTCGGCGGCGGCCCCCTCGCCGGTGCCGTTGTCCCCCTGGGCGGCGGTCTCCGGCTGCGAGCAGGCGGTCGCGACCAGGGCGAGCGCCGCCACCGCGAGGGCCAGCGCGGGGCGTCGGGTACGGATGCTGCGTGAGCTGAGTGAGGTCATGCCGGGAGCGTGGCGCAGACCCGTGTTTCGTTTCCCTCTGCGCGGTGCTTACAAAGACGAAAGGTCCCGATGACGTAGACAGGGAGCATGCGCGTACTGGTGGTGGAGGACGAGGAATTCCTCGCGGAGATGATCGCCGAGGGGCTTCGCCGGGACTCCCTCGCCGTGGACGTGGCGCACGACGGCCTCGAAGCCCTGCGCAAGCTGGAGCTGGGCGCGTACGACGTCCTGGTGCTGGACCGCGACCTGCCCGGCCTGCACGGCGACGAGGTCTGCCGCCGGGTCGTACGGCAGGGCCTGCTCACCCGCATCCTCATGCTCACCGCCTCCGGCGCACTGCACGAGCGGGTCGAGGGGCTCGGGCTGGGCGCCGACGACTACCTCACCAAGCCCTTCGCGTACGACGAACTGCTCGCCCGCATCCTGGCCCTCGGCCGCCGCGCCCGGCCCGCCCTGCCCCCGGTGATCGAACGGGCGGGCCTGACCCTGGACACGGCCCGCCGCAGGGCCCGCCGGAACGGCCTGCCGCTGGACCTGTCCCGCAAGGAGTTCGCCGTACTGGAGACCCTGATGCGGGCCGACGGCGCGGTGGTCAGCGGCGACGAGCTGATCGAGCAGGTCTGGGAGGAGGACACCAGCTACCGCACCAACGCGGTCCGCGTCACGCTGAGCAAACTGCGCGCCAAACTGGGGGACCCGCCGGTCGTGGAGACGGTGTCCGGCGCGGGCTACCGCATCGCCGACGACCCCACGGACACCACCGGCACGGCAGACGGGTCCCGCGCATGAGGTCCCCGGGCGCCATGACCGGCGAGCGGACCCGGCTCACCGCCCTGTACGCCGCCCTCCTCGTCCTCTCCGGGGCGACCCTCATCGGCGTCGTCTACCTGCTCGTCCGGCAGGGCATCAACGGGCAGATCGGCAAGGCCGTCACCCAGGTGATCTCCGCGTCCGACGCGGCCGCGTACCGTCCGGGGCACGCCGTCCCGATGTTCCCGGCGAACCCCCAGCAGCCGGGCGACACGTCCGTCCTCTCCCCCGACCAGTTCGTCAACTCCGCCGCCCAGGCCGCTCTCGGGCGGCTGCTGACCGTCTCCCTCCTCACCCTCGTCGCGTTCGTGCTGCTCTCCGTGGTGCTCGCCTGGTGGCTCGCGGGCCGGGTGCTGCGCCCCGTCGACGTGATCACCGAGACCGCCCGCCGCCTGTCCGGCAGCAACCTGGACCGGCGCATCGCCCTCGACGCCCCGCCCGGCGAGCTCAAGCGCCTCGCCGACACCTTCGACGCGATGCTCGGCCGCATCGAGCAACTGGTCACCGCCCAGAGCCGCTTCGCCGCCAACGCGGCCCACGAGCTGCGCACCCCGCTCGCCCTCCAGCGGGCCGCCGCCGAGATCGGCCTCGCGGGCGAACCCGACGCCGAGCGCGTCCGGGCCATCCGGCAGAAGCTGATCGAGCTGAGCGACGACAGTGCGCGGACCATCGAGGGCCTCCTCACCCTGGCCCGCGCCGAACAGGGTCTCGACGCCCCCGAACCCGTCGCCCTGCACGCCCTCGCCGCCGCCGCAGCCCTTGCCGCCGAGACCGAGGCCGAGGAGCGGGGCATCGCGCTCGCCCTCGACCTGCGCCCCCTCCCGGTCGACGGCGATCCCGTCCTCCTGACCCGTCTGCTCCACAACCTCCTCGCCAACGCCCTGCGCTACAACCACCGCGACGGCGAGGTCACGCTCTCCACCGCCCCGGACGGCACCCTGACGGTCTCCAACACCGGGCCCGAGGTCCCCGCCGCATCCGTTCCCCGCCTCTTCGAGCCGTTCCACCGCCTCCAGCCGCGCCGCCACTCCCCCACCGAGGGCGTCGGCCTCGGCCTGGCGCTGGTGGCCTCGATCGCGCGGGCGCACGGCGCACGCCTCGCCGCCGAGGCGAACCCCGGCGGCGGCCTGACGGTCCGTGTGATGTTTCACGTGAAACACTGATACGTCCGGATCTCTCTCCGCAGCTCACCCGCAGCCGCACACCCCTCACTCGACCACCCTCCGCCCGGTCGACCTCCTCCCATGCTTGCCATCCTCCCTGTGTTTACGTAAACATACGACGGTGGGCGGCAATCCCCCACTGGCACACGCCACTTCGCCGGACGGCACCCCTCAGCACAGGAGCCCCAGCACATGCCCGTACTCCAGACCGACGACGCCGGTGGGTTCCGACTCGACGGCGAACCCTTCCGGATGCTCTCCGGCGGACTGCACTACTTCCGCGTGCACCCCCAGCAGTGGGCCGACCGCCTGCGCAAGGCACGGCTGATGGGGCTCAACACCGTGGAGACGTACGTCCCCTGGAACCTGCACCAGCCCCGGCCCGACCGGTTCCGGATGGACGGGGACGTCGACCTGCCCGCCTTCCTCGACCTCGCCGCCGCCGAGGGCCTGCACGTCCTGCTGCGCCCCGGGCCGTACATCTGCGCGGAATGGGAGGGCGGCGGACTGCCGTCCTGGCTGCTCGAACAGCCGGACATACGCCTGCGCACCCGCGACCCGCGCTTCCTGGCCGCCGTGGACGACTACTTCACCCAGCTCCTCACCCCGCTGCTGCCGTACCTGGCCACCCGCGGCGGCCCGGTCCTCGCCGTACAGGTGGAGAACGAGTACGGGGCGTACGGCGACGACACCGCCTACCTGGAGCACCTGGCCGGGACCCTGCGCGAACTGGGCGTGGACGTGCCCCTGTTCACCTGCGACCAGCCCGCCGACCTGGCGCGCGGGGCGCTGCCCGGTGTTCTCGCGACGGCCAACTTCGGCAGCCGGTCGACGGCGAACCTCGCCGCGCTGCGCGCGCACCAGCCGTACGGTCCGCTGCTGTCCACGGAGTTCTGGATCGGTTGGTTCGACCGGTGGGGCGGCTACCACATCGTCCGCGACCCCGACGACGCCGCGCGCGAGCTGGACGAACTCCTCGGCGCGGGGGCCTCGGTCAACTTCTACATGTTCCACGGCGGCACCAACTTCGGCTTCACCAACGGCGCCAACGACAAGCACACCTACCGGCCGACGGTCACCTCGTACGACTACGACGCCCCGCTCGACGAGGCGGGCGACCCGACGCCGAAGTTCACCGCCTTCCGGGAGGTCATCGCCAAGTACGCGCCGGTGCCCGACGAACCGGTGCCCGCGCCCGCACCGAAGCTGGCGGTCGAGGGGGTGGCGCTCGGCGAGAGCGCGGCGCTGCTGGAGCAGGCCGACGTGCTCGGCGAGGGCGTGCCGTCCGAACGGCCGCTGGCCATGGAGCAGTTGACGCAGGACTTCGGGTTCGTGCTGTACGAGACGGTGCTGCGGACGGCGGGTCCGGCGCTGCTGGAGCTTCCTGACGTACGCGACCGGGCCCAGGTCTTCCTCGACGGGCAGCCGGTGGGCGTGCTGGAGCGGGAGAACCACGAACACGCCCTCGCGTTCACCGTCCCCCGGACGGGCAGCGTGCTGCGGGTGCTGGTGGAGAACCAGGGGCGGGTCAACTACGGGCCCGGCATCCACGACCGCAAGGGGCTCCCCGGCGGTGCCTTCCTCAACGGCGGGGAGCTGCTGGGCTGGACCAGCCGCCCGCTCCCGCTGACCTCGTTCGACGGCCTGGACTTCGCCCCGACGACCGCGCCGCCGGTCGGCCCGGCCCTCCACCGGGGCACGTTCGCGCTCGACCGGATCGCGGACACGTATCTGCACCTGGACGGCTGGACCAAGGGCAACGCCTGGGTGAACGGGTTCGCGCTGGGCCGCCACTGGTCACGGGGGCCGCAGCGGTCGCTGTACGTACCGTGGCCGGTGCTGCGCGAGGGGGACAACGAGGTGGTCGTCCTCGAACTGCACGCCGCCCCGCGGGACCGGACGGTGTCCTTCCGGGAGCGGCCGGACCTCGGGCCGACGGACGAGTGAGCACGCGACCGGCCGGGTGCCCTCCGCGTGGCGGGGCACCCGGCCGGTCGGGCCGGTCCGGACGGACCTCAGCCGGTCGCCCCGGGCAGCGTCCAGGACTGGTTGCTTCCGGTGGTAGGCCGGTAGACGCCCACCGCCGCGCCGTCATGGGTGGCTTCGTCCATGACGTCGAGGAGCTTTCCGGTGGCGCGGTTCACCAGGGTGGTGTGACCGTCGCCGGTGGTGGAGCGCATCCACTGCTGGGCGGTGGAGCCGTTGGGCGTGGCGAGGCTGAGCGTGTCGCCGGACGCGGACAGGGCCCTGCCGGTCTTGGTGTTGGTGATCCGGTAGGCGGCGGTGTGGCTCCAGTCGCCCGGGGCCGCCGGGGTGAAGGTCCACTGCTGGGCGGTGTCGGCCGGGTTGACCGCGCGCTGGACGGGGGCCGTGGTGCCGTCGGCGGTGACGGCCGACAGGGCCAGCTTGCTGTGGTCGTTGACGATCCGGCGCGGGGCGCCGGTGGGTGTGGTGGCGGCACGGGGGTTCACCCCGGTCGCCTGCGGGAGGACGAAGGTGGTGACGGAGCCCGGGGCGACGGTCGCCTTCAGGGTCGTGCCGGTGAGCTTCAGGTCGGTATCCCGCTGGAGGTCGCGGGTGCCGTCGGTGACGTGCCGCTGCACGGCGCCGGTGCCCACCTTGCCGAAGCCGGACAGGTCGAGGCTGATGTTCCGGGCCTTGTCGGTGGTGTTGGTGTGGACGACGACCGTGCCCGTGCCGCTCGGGCGCAGCGCGGCGAAGGTGTCGGCGTCGTCGGTGGTGATGACGCGGGCGCCGGGGCGCACGAAGCGGCTGTAGTTCGCCATCGCCCAGTACTTCTTGTTCTTGCGCAGGGGTTCGGTGGCGGCGTTGTCGGGGGTGAAGTCGGTCTGGACGAGGCCCCAGTTGGAGTTCTCCCGGCCGGGGGTCATGTTCTCGTAGTCCTCGACGGCCTGCCACAACACCCAGGCGCTGGGCTCCAGTTCGCGGATGTCGTCGTTGATGCGGCGGGTCAGGTCGAAGGCGGGGCTCATGTCGGTGAAGCTCTGCGGGACGCTGCCGCCGAGGTCGACCTCCGACATCCACAGCCGGGTGGCCTCGCCCTTGGCGATGTCGCGGACGCCGGTGCGGCCGCCGGTGCCGTACGTGTGCGCGTTGAGCTGGCCCACCGCGTCACGGACGCCGCTCGCGTAACTGTCCCAGTTCTTGCGGAACGTGTTCGGGTTGGTCTCGTCCATGGCGGCGATCGGGGTGCGCAGGCCCTGGGCGTTCAGGGTGGAGCGCAGGGTGGTGATCATGCGGGCCTGGGAGGCGGGGTCCCAGTGCGAGCCCTCCTGGCGGCCGCCGGCCTTCCAGTAGTCGGTGTTGGGTTCGTTGACCGGGGAGAGCGAGCCGAAGGTGACGCCGGTGGCCTTCTGCACGCGCTGGACGGCGCCGCTGAGGTAGGCGGCGAAGTTCGCGTACTGGTCGGGGCGGAGGTTGTCCTCCCCGGCGACGTTCGCGCCGGAGACCTTGCCGCTGCGGGTCATGAAGTACGGGGCGGAGTTGGAGAAGGCCTCGAAGGTGGTGGCTCCGCGTGCCTTGGCGGCCTTCAGCCACCACTGCTGGTTGGCGTCCGCGGTGACGTTCCAGTGCGCGGGGTTGGCCGGGTTCCACCAGTTGGGGGTCTCGGCACCGGGGCGCTTCCACAGGCCCGGTACGGCTCCTCCGGCGCGCATGTAGGGCGGGGTCTCGGGGCTGTCGCCGCCGCCGATGTTGTAGCGGGCGACGGTGAAGCCGAGGCCGTCGGCCCCGTACAGCGCGTCGGCGAGGCGCTTGCGCTGGGCGTCCGGCCAGCCGCCGGTGACGTTGGCGAACCAGGCGAGGGCGGTGCCCCAGCCCTGGAACGGTGCCTGCTGGTAGCTGGGGTCGAGGTGGACGGTGCGGGCGTCCGGGAGGGTCTGCGGGGTGCCGCGCCGCCACTGCTGGTTCGTCCCGGCGTTGCAGGTCCACTGCACCAGCGGGGCGCCGTCGGTGCGTGACTGGTTCAGCACATCCAGGCACTTGTCCCGGTTGACGAGTTTGATGCCGTCCCCGGAGGCGCTCGCGGTCCACCGCTGGGCCGCTCCGCCGTCGCAGGTGCGCTGGACGATCTCCGCGCCGTCCGCCGTCGACCCGTCCTTGGGGGTGAGGCACTTGCCGCTGTTGCGGGCCACGATCTGCGACTGGCCGCCACTGAGGCCCTTCAGCCAGAACTCCTGGTTGAAGCTCCTGTTCCCGCAGGTCCACTGCACCACGGCGGCGCCCTCCGCGGTCGAGCGGTCGGCGACGTCGGCGCACTTGCCGCTGTGCGCGGCGGACAGGGGCTGCCAGTCGCCCGCGCCGGACACGGTGCCCGCGGCCGCGTCGATCGTCAGCTCGGGGTAGAAGTCCATGGTCATCGTCGTACGGGTGGGGAAGGCGAGCGGGGCCCACACGTACTGCGAGTCGTTGACCGTGCCGCCGATGGAGTTGCCCCAGCGGTCCCCCAGGTACAGGTACGAGGTGCCCTTGCTGCCCTGCACGGGGAGCACGTACGCGGTCTGCGAGCCGTAGGTGGTGTCGTCGCCGATGTCGGTGAGGCCGCTCCACTCGCCGGTGACGCTGGTGGCGGTCCCGTACTTCTGCTGGTTCGGCGACCAGCCGGTGGCCCCGGACGTCAGCAGGAAGTACACGCCGTCGCGCACGAACATCGCGGGCGCCTCGCGCGACTGACCGGCCCACAGCTTCTGCACCTGGGACTCGATGTCGGTGTAGTCGGCGGTCAGCCGGTAGACGTGCAGGTCACGGTTCTCGTTGGCGGCGGAGATCATGTAGCCGGTGCCGTCGGTGTCGACGAAGGTGGTGATGTCGCGGGACATGTGCCCCAGCGGGCGGAAGCTCCGCTTCCAGGTGTAGTCGCCGTCCACGGTGTCGACGACGGCGACCGCCGCGCGGGCCTCGCCGTAGTCGCCGGCGTTCTCCTTGTGCATCCACATCACGAACTTCCCAGTGGCCTTGTTGAACATGACCTTGGGGCGCTCGATGTTCGCGGAGGCGAGTTCCGGATCGGTGGCCTGGGTGAGGACGTGCTTGCGGAACTCCCAGGTCTTCAGGTCCTTGGAGCGGTACGCGGAGACGTAGCGGAAGGTGTTGTCGGCGTTGCGGTTCTCGCCGAACCAGTAGTAGTAGCCGCCGACTTGGACGACGCCGCCGCCGTGTGCGTGCACGGGTTCGCCCTGCGGGTCCTTGAACTGGGTGGCGTTGGTGAGGGTGACGGGGGCCGCCTGGGCGGTACCGGGGATGCCCAGGAGTGTCAGGAGGAGCGCGGCCAGAAGGGCGGCGCAGAGCGCGTTGGCCGGAAATGTTCGTCGTATCGCGTACCCGTGCATCACGTACCTCTCGTGGGGGTGCACACCGTGTCGGTAACGGCGCGAATACGGCCGAATGATGTTTGCGTAAACACCTGTGCCCTGGAGAGATTGGGAGACCCCCGGGTGGCCTGTCAAGGCTCCGCACAAGAACTCTCATCGGTTTGACCGCCGCAGGTGGTTGCGTCAACATGCGACCTCGGGCGACTTCAGGTGCAAGGGACGGGCGCATGACAGACAAGGCGGAGAAGAAGGCCAGATCGCCTCGTTCGCGGCCGGCCAGGCAGTGGCCCTCGATGGCGGACGTCGCGGCGCTCGCGGGGGTCTCCTCGCAGACCGTCTCCCGCGTCTCCAACAACCGTACGAACGTGGACGCGGCCACCCGGGAGAAGGTCCTGGCCGCGATGAAGACCCTCGGCTACCGGCCCAACACGGCGGCCCGCGCCCTGGTCACCGGCCGCTTCGGCGCGATCGGCGTGATCAGCTTCGACGTCGGCGCGCACGGCAACGCCCGCACGCTCGGTGCCATCGCGGACGCCGCGCGGGAGGCCGGTTTCTCCATCAACTTCATGGGCGTACGGGCGCAGACCGAGGCGGCGGTGCAGGAGGCCTTCCAGCATCTGATGCTCCAGTCCGTGGACGGCATCGTGCTGGTCGAGTCCCAGATGCTGGACACCACGTCCCTGCACCTGCCGCCGTCGATGCCGGTGGTCGTCGCGGACGGCGACGCCGGACACGCGTACGCCAACGTGGACTTCGACCAGGCGCTCGGCGCGCACAGCGCGGTCACCCACCTGCTGGGCCTCGGCCACCGCACGGTCTGGCACCTGGCCGGGCCCCGCGACTCCTTCGCCTCCCGCCGCCGCACGGAGTCCTGGCGTACGACGCTGGAGGCGGCCGGCGCCCCCGTGCCCGAGGTGGTGCACGGCGACTGGAGTGCGGAGTCCGGCTACCGGGTGGGCCAGGAGCTGGCCGCCCGCGCCGAGGTGACGGCGGTGTTCACCGCCAACGACCAGATGGCGCTCGGCCTGATGCGGGCGCTGCACGAGGCGGGCCGCGCAGTGCCGCGCGACGTCAGCGTGACGGGCTTCGACGACATGGCGGAAGCCGCCTTCTTCCAGCCGCCGTTGACGACGGTGCGGCAGGACTTCGACCTGGTGGGCAGGCACTGCGTACGGCTGCTGCTCGACCAGATCGAGGGCAAGTCGGACGGGCCGCGCCGGATGGCCGTGGAACCGGCGCTGGTCGTCCGGGGCAGCACGGCGTCACCCGCGCGCGGCTGATCACCCCCGGGGCCGGGGGCGGGGCACACCCGGGGGCCGGGGCCGCGACCGGGGCACACCCGGGGGGCCGGGATCGCCTCCGCCCCCCCTCCCGGCGGCCCCGAGCAGGGCGAACGCCCTCCCACCGCACCCCCACCCGCCGCAGGGCCGGAGCCTCGCGCCCGCCCGCGGCGGCGTCGGCGATCGGCGCCGCACCCGCGTCCACGCCCACGTCCGGGCCCGCGTCCGCACCCGGGCCCCGTCCGGCTCCCCGAACGCCGAACCGACCGAGTCGCCCGATACCTCCCGACTCCCGCACCACCAAGCCGAGTTCAGACGCTTGACGGTCACCCATGGGAGTGTCACCATCTCGCTACCGATGATTACGTAAACATGAACTCGTCGGCCCGCCCCGAACCGGCCGTTTCCGGCCAGTGGGCCCCTCCCTCCGCTCCACCATCGACGCCATCGACCGGTCGGTCCATCGACTCAAGGAACCCACCATGACGCTCCTGCCGACGTCAGTCAGGGCAGCATCACCACCCTCCGCCCCGGCTCCCCGGGCACGCCCCCGCTTTCGCAGGCAGTCGCTGGCAGGGTGGGGCTTCCTCGGCCCGTTCGTCGCGGTGTTCGCCCTGGTCTTCCTCGCACCGATCGGCTACGCCCTCTACCTCAGCTTCTTCAAGGACAAGCTGATCGGCGGCACGTCCTTCGTGGGGGTCGAGAACTACACGCAGGCCCTGACCGATCCCCGGTTCTGGGAGGGCGTGGGCCGGGTCGGGCTGTTCCTGGCGGTGCAGGTGCCGGTGATGCTCGGCATCGCGCTGCTGGTGGCGCTGGCGGTGGACAGCGGCCGGCTGTACGGGAAGGCGTTCTTCCGGATCTCCGTCTTCCTGCCGTACGCCGTGCCCGCCGTGGTGGCCAGCCTGATGTGGGGGTTCATCTACGGAACCCGGTTCGGCCTGGTCGGCAACATCAACGACGCGTTCGGCATCACCCTGCCCGACCCGCTCTCCCCCTCCCTCGTGCTCGCCTCCATCGGCAACATCGTGACCTGGGAGTTCGTCGGCTACAACATGCTGATCTTCTACTCGGCCCTCAAGGTCGTGCCCCGTTCGCTGTACGAGGCGGCCGCCCTCGACGGGGCGGGCGAGTGGCGGATCGTGACCTCCGTGAAGCTCCCCGCGATCCGGGGCGCGCTGGTCATCGCCACCATCTTCTCGATCATCGGCAGCTTCCAGCTCTTCAACGAGCCGAGCATCCTGCAGAAGCTCGCGCCGAACTCGATCACCACCGACTTCGTCCCGAACCTCTACACCTACTCGCTGTCCTTCTCCGGCCAGCAGCACAACTACGCCGCGACGGTGGCGATCGTCATGGGCGTGATCACCGCGATCGTCGCCTACACCGTGCAGCTGCGCGGCATGCGGAAGGGCTGACCATGAGCACCACCGACCTCCCCGGCGCCTCCCGGCCCACGGACCGCCGCGGCGGCACCTCGGAAAGGGCCGCATCCGCCCCGTACCGTACGGAAAAGCCTTCCGGAACCCGTACGGCCGGGCCTTCCGGCAGCGCGGTGCGCACCGCACGTCGGCGTCGGCCGCCGAGCACCCCGCTCAACCCGCGTCCCAGCATCCCGCTGACCCTGGTGACCGGGCTGGTCCTGGTCTACTCGCTGCTGCCGCTGGTGTGGCTGCTGATCAACTCGACGAAGGACCAGCGGGACCTGCTGGACACCTTCGGCCTGTGGTTCGGCCGGGGCTTCCACCTCTTCGACAACATCTCGCGCACCCTGGCCTACGACGACGGCGCGTTCGTGCGCTGGCTGCTGAACACGCTGCTGTACGTGGTCGTGGGCGGCGGCGGCGCGACCGTGCTGGCCGTGCTCGGCGGGTACGCGCTGGCCAAGTACCGGTTCCCCGGCCGCCGGGCGGTGTTCGCGGTGGTGCTCGGCGCGGTCGCGATCCCGGGGACGGCGCTGGCGGTGCCGACCTTCCTGATGTTCAGCGAGATGGGCCTGACCAACACCCCGTGGGCGGTGATCATCCCGTCGCTGATCTCGCCGTTCGGCCTGTATCTGATGTGGGTGTTCGCCGCCGAGTCCGTTCCCGACGAGCTCCTCGAAGCCGCCCGTATCGACGGTTCCGGCGAGATCCGCACCTTCTTCAGGATCGCGCTGCCGCTCTTGATGCCGGGCACCGTCACCGTGCTGCTCTTCTCCATGGTGGCGACCTGGAACAACTACTTCCTGCCGCTGATCATGATCAAGGACCCGGAGTGGTTCCCCCTCACCCTCGGCCTCAATGCCTGGAACGCGCAGGCGCAGACCGCGGGCGGCGAGGCGGTGTTCGACCTGATCGTCACGGGTTCGCTGCTCACCATCATTCCGATCGTCGTGGTCTTCCTGCTGCTCCAGCGGTACTGGCAGTCCGGCCTGGCCGCGGGGAGCGTCAAGGAATGACGCCGTTCCGCCCCTCCCTCCCCTTCCTCCCCTCCCTCTCCAGGAGCACCCTGATGACGACCCCCCGCCGTTCCCGGCGCATCGCCGCCGCCACGGCCGCCGTCTGCGCCCTCGCCCTGGGCGCGACCGCCTGCGGCTCCTCCGACACCTCCGCCGGGTCGAGCCCGGGGGACGTGAAGTCCGCGCTGGAGAAGGGCGGCACGGTGAAGGTGTGGGCCTGGGAGCCGACGCTGAAGAAGGCGGCGGCCGACTTCGAGAAGAAGTACCCGAAGGTCACCATCGAGCTGGTCAACGCGGGCACCGGCGACAAGCAGTACACCGCCCTCCAGAACGCGGCCTCCGCGGGCTCCGGCGGCCCGGACGTCGCGCAGATCGAGTACTACGCGCTCGGCCAGTTCACCATCGGCAAGACCGTCACCGACCTCGCCCCCTACGGCGCCTCCCAGCACGACAAGGCGTTCACCAAGGGCCCGTGGGCCGCGGTGGCGAAGGACAAGTCCGTCTTCGCGATGCCCATGGACTCCGGCCCGATGGCGCTGTTCTACAACAAGAAGGTCTTCGACCAGCACAAGATCGCGATCCCGACCACCTGGGACGAGTACGTCGAGGCCGCCCGCGCCCTGCACAAGGCCGACCCCAAGCTGTTCATCACCAACGACACCGGCGACGCGGGCGCCACCACCAGCCTCATCTGGCAGGCCGGCGGCCGTCCGTACAAGGCCGAGAACACCGACGTGAAGATCGGCTTCGACAGCGACGCCGGGACGAAGAAGTACACCGCCACCTGGCAGAAGCTGCTCGACGAGAAGCTTCTCGCGCCCATCACCTCGTGGAGCGACGAGTGGTACAAGGGCCTGTCCGACGGCAGCATCGCCACCCTCTCCATCGGCGCCTGGATGCCCGCCAACTTCACCACCGGCGCGGCCTCGGCGGCCGGTGACTGGCGGGTGGCCCCGCTGCCGCAGTGGACGAAGGGCAGCAAGGACAGCGCCGAGAACGGCGGCAGCTCGCTGGCCGTCCCGAAGGACGCGAAGAACAAGGAACTCGCGTACGCCTTCATCGAGTACGCGACCACCGGCGCCGGAGCCTCGGCCCGGGTCGCGGAGGGCGCCTTCCCGGCGACCACGGCCGACCTGGACTCGCAGAAGTTCCAGGAGACGAAGTTCCCGTACTTCGGCGGGCAGCAGGCCAACAAGATCTTCGCCGACTCGGCGCGCAACGTGGGCACCGGCTGGTCGTACCTGCCCTACCAGGCGTACGCGAACTCGGTCTTCAACGACACCGTCGGCAAGGCGTACGTCTCCGCGACGCCGCTGGCGCAGGGGCTCGCCGCGTGGCAGCAGGCGAGCGTCAAGTACGGCAACGAGCAGGGCTTCAGCGTCAACAAGTAGCCGCACCTCCTTGGCAGGGGCTCAGGCGGAAGGCAGTCGGCCTTCCGCCGCTCCGCCCTGCCCCTTTTCCCTCCCGCGCCTCTCTCCAGGAGCTTCACATGTCCAGCACGCCCGAAATATCACGTATATCCGTCTCCCGCCGCAGGGCGGTCGCCGCCGCCACCGGCCTCGTGCTCGCCGTCGGCCTGAGCACCGGCTGTTCCTCGGGCAAGGAGTCCACCTCGGGCACCGCCCCGGTCGCCAAGGCGGACGGCAAGATCTCGCTCACGTACCTCCAGAAGCAGGGCGACCAGGAGTACTTCGTCGGCGAGGCGGCCGGTGCGAAGGCGAAGGCCGCCGAGCTCGGCATCGACCTCAAGGTGGTCAACCTGGGCAACGACGCCAACAAGACCGTCAGTGAGGTCCAGTCCGCGATCGCCCAGAAGGCCACCGGCATCATCGTCGTCGTCCCCGACCCGGCGGTCGGCCCGCAGGTCGTGCAGACCGCCCGGGACGGCAAGGTCGCCCTGCTCACCTCCGACGACCAGATCTGCGCCACCGGCCCCGACCCGGCCGCCTGCGCCAAGAAGGACCTGGTGCCCCGCATCGGGTTCAGCGGCGAGCAGATGGGCACCGAGGTCGGCAAGCGCGCGGCGGCCGAGTTCGTCAAGGCGGGCTGGAAGCCGGAGGAGACCAAGGTCGTCTCGGCCTGGAAGCAGGACGTCACCGTCTGCGGCGACCGCGTGAAGGCCGCGCAGAAGGCGTTCGAGGCCGAGGTGAAGGGCGTCGAGGTGCTCAAGGTGTCCACCGACAACTCCCCCACCGGCGCGCAGGACAAGACCGCCGGCACCGTCACCGCCCACCCGCAGGTGAAGAACTGGGTGGTGTGGGGCTGCAACGACGAGAACGTGATGGGCGGCGTCACCGCCCTGGAGAACGCGGGCAAGAAGCCGCAGAACGTCATCGGCGTCGGCCTCGGCGCGTACCTGGCCTGCAAGGAGTGGGGCACCAGCGAGCCGACCGGCATGAAGGCGGCGCTGTTCATCAACGGGCGGGACGTCGGCGCGCTGGCCGTGCAGACGATGTACGACCGGCTGAAGAAGGGCAAGGAGTTCCCGGCGGAGGGCTTCGCCCCGACCACCATGGTCGACGCCGGGAACTGGAAGACCTCCGGCGTCACCTGCGGCTGACAACCCCCTCCCTCTCCGGCCTCTTGAGGCGACTCCTGCTGCCTCTTGAGGTGACTCCTCCTGTCCCTTGAGGTGACTCCACCCATGACCAGCCCGCCCACCGGGCCCAGCCGCTCCGACACCGCAGCCGTGGGCGTCCACGGCATCACCAAACGCTTCGGCCCCGTCCAGGCCCTCTCCGGCATCACCCTCGACTTCCCGCGCGGCCAGGTCACCGCCCTCATGGGCGAGAACGGCGCGGGGAAGTCCACCCTCCTGAAGATCCTCACCGGCGACCACCGGCCCACCGAGGGCCATGTGACGCTCAACGGCCTTCCGGTGCAGCTGAGTTCGCCTGCCGCCGCCCGCGCCGCAGGCATCCGGATCATCCCGCAGGAACCCGAGATCTTCCCGCACCTCTCCGTCGCCGAGAACGTCTACGCCGGTGCGCTGCCCCGCACCCGGGGCCGCCGGCTGGACCGCAGGGAACTGCGCCGCCGGATCGACGCCGATCTCCTGCGGTTCGGCTTCGCCGACGTGCTCGACCCGGACACCCTCGGCTCCCGCCTCACCCCCGCACAGCGTCAACTGGTCGAAGTCCTGCGGGCGTTGACCGGCGAGCGGCCGCCCGAACTGATCGCCTTCGACGAGCCGACCTCCTCCCTGTCGGAACACGAGGTGGACGCACTGTTCGCCCTCGTACGACGGCTGCGCGAGCAGGACGTCGCCCTGGTCTACGTCTCGCACCGGATGGCCGAGATCTTCCAACTCGCCGACCGCATCGCCGTGTTGCGGGACGGCGCGCTCGCCGGGGTGCAGCGGGCCGACGCGACGGACGAGCGCGCGCTCGTCCGCATGATGGTCGGACGCGACCTGTCCGCCATGTTCGTACGGGACCGCCAGGAGCCGGGCCGCCCGGTGCTGGAGGTCGAGGGGCTCACCACCGACGACGTCCGGGACGTCTCGTTCCAGGTCCGGGCCGGGGAGGTGGTCGGCCTCGCGGGTCTCGTCGGCGCGGGGCGCTCCGAACTCGCCCTCGCGCTCGCCGGGGACCTGCCGGTGCGCGGCGGAACCGTCACCCTCGACGGCACCCGGCTGCGCGGCGGCCGTCCGGGCGAGGCGATCCGGGCGGGGCTGGGGCTCGCGCCCGAGGAGCGCAAGGCGCAGGCGCTCTTCCTCCAGCAGTCCGTACGGGACAACGCCTCCCTCGTCGTACTGGACCGGCTGCGGCGCTTCCGCTTCGTCCGGCGTTCCGCGGAACGGGAGTTGACGCAGCAGTACACCGATCGCCTCCGGGTGCGCACCCCTTCGCTGGCCCAGGAGGTGGGCAAGCTGTCCGGGGGCAACCAGCAGAAGGTGGTGCTGGCGCGCTGGCTGGCGCACCGGCCGAAGGTGCTGATCCTCGACGAGCCCACCCGGGGCATCGACGTCGGCGCCAAGGCGGAGATCTACCGGATCATCGCCGACCTGGCCGAGGAGGGCGTCGCGCTCCTGGTGATCTCCTCCGAACTCCCCGAACTGCTGGGCCTGGCCGACCGGGTGCTGGTCATGCAGGGCGGCCGGATCACCGGCGAACTGGACCACGCCGAGGCCACCGAGGAGTCCATCCTCGCCCTGGCGATGTCCGACGACCTCGCTGCGGCGCCGAGAGCCTCTGGCGTGCCGGAAGCCACTGCTGTTCCGGACACCTCGGTCGCGCGGGAAGCCGCGGTCGCACCGGAAGCCACGGCCGCACCGGAAGCCGGTGTCACGCCGAAAGCCCCTGCCACCCCCGGGGCCACTTCATGACCCCCCTCGCCCCGCTCCCCCGAAGCCCCCTCACCGCCGCACTCGGAGCCACCTCATGACCCTCACCAGCCCCGCGTCACCAGCGACGAAGGACGACACCGCATCGGCCGGCCGTCCGCCCGAGCGCTCCGGCCTGCGCGGCCTCCTCGCGGGCATCGGCGGCCAGAACCTGAGCCTGGTCGGCGCGCTCGTCCTGGTCCTGGCCCTCTTCGGACTGCTCAACGACAACTACCTCACCCTGCCCAACCTCCAGGTGATCGCCGAGGCGGCCACCATCACGGGCCTGCTCGCCCTCGTACAGACCGTCGTCATCATCTGCGGCGGCCTGGACATCTCCGTGGGCTCGCAGGTCGGCGTGGCCTCCGTCGTCAGTGCGATGGCCTTCACCGCCTCGGGTTCGAACGCCCTGGTCGGCATGGTGGCGGCGCTGGCCGTCGGCGTCCTGGTCGGCGTGCTGAACGGCCTGGTCATCGTGTACGGGCGGGTCAACCCCACCATCGCGACACTGGCCGGCCTCGCCGCGTACAAGGGCCTGGCCCAGCTCCTCTCCGACGGCCGGGCGCAGGGCTACGTCCTCAACGACGACGTCTTTGTCTTCCTGGGACGCGGCAAGATCGCCGGGCTGCCGGTCATGGTGTGGATTCTGGTCGTGGTCGCCGTCGCCGTGCACCTGCTCCTCAAGTACACGGACATCGGACGCAACATCTACGCCATCGGCGGCAACGACACCGCCGCCCGGCTGGCGGGCATCAACATCAACAAGTACCTGGTCTTCGTGTACGCGCTCATCGGCGTCGTCGCGGCCGTCGCCGGAATCCTGCTGACCGCCCGCACCGGCTCCGGCCAGCCCACCTCCGGCAGCGAGGGCCTGGAGCTGAAGGCCATCACCGCGGCGGCCCTGGGCGGCTGCGCCCTGAAGGGCGGCAAGGGAGGCATCGGCGGAACGCTGCTGGCGGTGGCCCTGCTGGGCGCGCTGGAGAACGGCCTGACCGTCGAGGGCATCAACACCTTCTGGCAGAACGTGGCACAGGGGGCGCTCCTGGTGGGAGCGGTGGTCATCCAGCAGCGCCGCACCGGCGGCCGGGCGGTGGGCCTGCCCCACTGACCCCACTGCCCCACGGGCCACACTGACCCCACTGCCCCACGGGCCGCACGGGCCACACGGCCCGACGGCCCGGACCCCGCGATCGCGCGGGGCCCGGGCCGCACCCGCTACTGCTCCCCCGCACCTGCCCACATGCTGACCGGCAGGGGCTTGCCCGTCTCGGCGTACGTCTTGAGGTTCGACAGCACCATGGTCCAGCCCCCGGCGACCTGACGGCGCGCGCTCTCGTCGGGGAGGTCCACATGGGTGACCGTGAGCCGGACGGTGTCCCCGAAGGGCTTCAGCTCGAAGGTGACCCGGGACGTGCGCCCCGCGTCCTCGTCGCCGGGTTCGGCCCAGGTCAGGACGAGCCGACGCGGCGGAACCGTCTCGACGACCGTGCCCGCGACGTCGGCCGTGCCCGACCCGTCCAGCCGCTGGTGCTCCCACGCGGACCCGGTCTGCCAGTCGGAGACGTTGCGGTGGCCCCAGTAGGCGGCGGTGGCATCGGGGTCGGTCAGGCACTCCCAGACCTTCTCGGGGGTGGCGGCGATGTAGGTGGTGTAGACGAACTGGGGCTTCGGGGTACTGCTCATGGCGGTCTCTGCTTTCTCTTTCAGCGCGCTCAGCGCTCGCAGGCGGGGGCGTTCGAACCGGTCGATCCACCGCTCCTGGATCTCGTGGAGCGGCACGGGGTTGAGGTAGTGGAGTTTTTCGCGGCCCCTGCGGATCGTGCTGACGAGGTTCGCGGCCTCCAGCAGCCCGAGGTGCTGGGTGGTCGACTGCCGGGCCATGCCGACGCCCTCGCAGAGTTCGCCGAGGGTCTGGCCGTTGTTCTCGCGCAGCCGGTCGAGCAGGAGGCGGCGGGTCGGATCGGCCAAGGCCTTGAAGACCTTGTCCAGGTCGTTGCTCACCCCTCCATCATGCAGGCAAATGCCTGCATGTCAAGCGCGCCCTCCGTCACACGCCGACCACCCACGGCGACGGTCACACCCGCACGTGGTGCGCCTCCCAGCGCCCCGGCCCCAGCTCGACGGTGAAGGACACGTGCTGCCCCTCGGCGAGCACCTGCGGCTCCGCCTCGACGTCCTCGCGGCGCACGAAGATCGGGTCGCGCCGCCCGAAGGGGACGACGAACCCGTACCCCTGGCTGCGGTTGAAGTAGTCGACGTACCCCTCGCACCTGGCTTCCACGGCCGTACTCCCTCCGACGACGACATGCGCATCCCCGAGCCCCTCCCAACATGCCGCAGACGGCCCTGTCCCGCCTCAGGAGAGACGGGACAGGGCCGTTCGGGTGAAGCCGGTTCAGCGGTGTCCCGGACCTGACACGACGATCGGGGCGTTCGCCTCCGCCCAGGCCTGCGCCATGACGGTGTGGTCGGAATCGTCCGGCACCTCGCCCACCTGGTACTCGGAGCGTGCCAGCAGCTCTTCCGTGAGCCGTACGCCGGTCAGGCGCTCGGCGAGCGCGAAGACGGCCGCCTTCCCGTCGACGTCGGCAGTGAAGCCACCCACGAGGTCATCGTCGTCGACGAGGCTGAAGCCGACCTGCGTGAGCTGGTCGTTCAACGCGTCGGGGGTCGAGCCCCACCGGCTCGTCGGGTACTCGAAGCCGGTGCGCAGCTCGCCGTCCTCGTACCAGGAGAAGTGGTCCATGGGCTTTCCGCCGTTCGTCGTGTGCGAGACGGCGCGCGAACCGGCGGAGAGCGCTTCCAGGAACTCCGGCTCCATGCCCACTCCGCCGTCGAAGTGCAGGACCACCGCCCAGTCCCCGCCGTCGCCGGGCACGGTGAACACTCCGGCGAGGAAGTCGTCGGACCAGTAGTCGTCGACGTCCAGCAGGGCCGCCTGCCGATCGGCCAGTTCGGCGGCGCCCGTGCACGCCTCGCGCTGCTCGGCACCCATGGCCCGGAACACCTCGGCGGGCGTCACGCCCCGTACGAGCGTCATGGTGTAGCCGCCCTCCAGGGCATGGCGGAACACCGACCCGTGGTCGCGTATCCAGAGGTAGTCGGCGGCGGTGACAGCTGCGGCGGCGGCAGGACCCGTACGAAAGTTCATACGAGTAGCCTGCCACCGCCCACTGACAACGGTCCCCGGCCCGACTGCGGGTGACGGGCGGTCAGGGCGCGATCGGCAGCTGGCGCTTGTGCTCGGTGGCGCGGTAGCGGCGCACGATGATGTCGTACGCGGCCGGGTCGATCGCCCTGCCCTCCAGGAAGTCGTCGATCTGCTCGTACGTGACGCCGAGCGCGTCCTCGTCGGCCTTGCCGGGGCTCAGCGTCTCCAGGTCGGCGGTCGGCACCTTGCCGACCAGCTCGCCGGGCGCGCCCAGTTCGGCGCCGACGGCGCGCACGCGGCGCTTGGTCAGCCCGGTCAGCGGCACGACGTCGGCCGCACCGTCGCCGAACTTGGTGAAGAAGCCGGAGACCGCCTCGGCCGCGTGGTCGGTGCCGACGACGAGGCCGCTCTTGGCGCCCGCGACCGCGAACTGGGCGATCATCCGCTGCCGGGCCTTGATGTTGCCGTGCACGAAGTCCTGCTGGTGGGCGTCGCGGAATTCCGTCCCACCGGCGATCAGGGCCTCCAGCGAGGCATCGCTCGCACCCTTCACGTCCACGGTGAGCACCTCGTCGGCCCGGATGAACTCCAGGGCCCGCTGGGCGTCCTTCTCGTCGGCCTGGACGCCGTACGGCAGCCGCATCGCGTAGAAGGTGGCCTCGCCACCGCCCTCCCGCACCCGCTCGACGGCGAGCTGGCAGAGCCGTCCCGCGGTCGTCGAGTCCACGCCGCCGCTGATGCCCAGCACCAGCGAGCGCAGTCCGGTGGAGGTGAGCTGCCCGGCGAGGAAGGCGACCCGCTTCTCGATCTCCTGCTGCGCGTCGAAGGACGCGCCGACGTGGAGATCCCGGGCGATTTCCTGCTGCTCGGACGTGGGCGCCTGCTCGGTCACGGTTGCTCCTCGATCGGAGTTCGGGCCCCGTGAAGGGAGGTGCCGGGGGCGAGTGACGCCTCCGGACCGGGGGCCGCCGGGGTGTCTAAGGGGACAGACAGCACTCTAAGCGACGCGAGTGGTGTCCTGATCAGGGCATACGGTCAGGCCGTTCGGGTCGTACGTACGAGACCGCGCGCTCAGTGTTCGACCAGCCCGCCGAGCGGAACCGGGGGAACATGACCGGAGGCCGGGGCGTCCCGCTCCAGCGCGAGCCCGACGTCGACGAGCGACGAACGCCGCAGCGCGGGCACGTCGGCGAGCGGCGTCCAGACCGACTCGGCGGTCTCACCGTTCGGTTCGGGCCGCATGCGGCCGCCGGTGATGCGGACCCGGTAGAAGACGCCCACGTTGTGGAGTGCGGGACGCCCCGCCACATGACGTTCCGCCGCGGGAACCGTGCGGGAGTCCACCCCGAGGATGCGCACCACTTCGGCATCGAGCCCGGTTTCCTCGGCGACCTCCCGCACCACCGCGTCGACCGGGTCCTCACCGCCCTCCACCTGACCACCGGGCAGCGTCCAGACCTGCTCCCCGTCGGGCTTCACGGCGTGGGCGAGCAGCAGCCTGCCGTCCTCGATGCACACGGCGTACGCCGCCAGTCGCAGATCCATCGGGCGAGGCTATCGGGCACCCCTCACCCCCTCGCCAGCACCGCCACCGCGTTGTGGCCGCCGAAGCCGAAGGACGTGGTCAGGGCGATGGGGCCCGGTGAAGGGCGGGGGTGGGCCATGACGGCGTCGATGTCCAGGGACTTGTCCAGCTCCGTCAGGCCCGCCGTCGGTGGGACCACGCCCGCGTTCAGGGCGAGCACCGTGAGGCCCGCCTCGATCGTTCCGGCGGCTCCCATCGTGTGGCCGAGGGCGCCCTTCGACGACGTCACCGGGGGGCGGTGGGGGAAGACGCGGTGCAGCAGGGCGCCCTCCACCGCGTCGTTGCGCGGTGTCGAGGTGCCGTGTGCGTTGATGTGGGCGATGTCCTCGGGGAGGAGGGAGGCGTCCGCGAGGGCGGCCCGTACCGCGCGTTCCGCGCCGCGGCCCTCGGGGTCCGGGGCCACCAGGTGGTGGGCGTCGGTGGAGGCTCCGTACCCGATCAGGCGGGCGAGCACCTGAGCCCCCCGCGCCTGGGCGTGTTCGGGGCGTTCGAGGACCAGCGTGCCCGCGCCCTCCGCGATCACAAAGCCGTCGCGTTCCGCGTCGAACGGGCGGGAGGCCCGGTCGGAGAGCGCCCCGAGCTGGGTGAAGCCGGTGACGATGAGCCGGGTGAGGGGGGATTCCGCGCCGCAGACGAGGGCGATGTCGCACTGGTCGGTGGCCAGCAGGTCGCGGGCCGCGCCCAGGGCGGTCGTGCCGGAGGCGCAGGCCGTGGAGAGGGCGACGGTCGGACCCGTGACGCCGAAGCGCAGGGCGATGTTGGCGCACGCCATGTTGATCAGGTAGCCGGTGAGGAAGTACGCGGAGACGCTCCCGGGACCACGTTCGGCGAGTCGCGCGGTGGCCGCCGCCTCGGAGTGGACGCCCCCGGTGCCGTGCCCGGTGACGACCGCGACCCGGGTCCCGTCCCACTCGGCGGGGTCCAGACCCGCCTGCTCCAGGGCCTGCGCGGTGGCGGCGAGGGCGAGCCGGCCCACGGGGTCGAGGGCGGAGGAGCCGCGGTGGCGCAGGACGGGGTGGTCGAACTCCGGGACCCGGCAGGTCAGGGACACCGGAAGGTCGTGCAGGCGCGGGTCGGGTGCGGCGGTGGAGCGGCCCTTGCGGACCGCGGCCCAGGTGGACTCCCGGTCGGGACCCGCCGCGGTGACCAGCCCGATGCCCGTCACCACCGGGGCGAAGGCGGGCTTCACGCGCGGGCCCTCCGTTCGTCGACGCGGGAGACGAACTCGCCGAGGGTGAGGTCGCGCAGGTCCTCCTCGCCCAGCTTGACGCCCAGTTCGTCCTGGAGGGTGATGGCCATCTCGACCACCATGAGGGAGTCGATGAGGAGCGCGGTCATCGGGGTGGCTTCCCGGACGTCGGCGGGGTCGGCCTCGAACTTCCCCACGAGAAGGCCGGTGACGATGTCCAGGGTGTCCCGGGTGTCCAGCTGTGCGGAGGTACTCATGTCGCCCTTCCACGGGGTCATTTGAGAGTTGGTCGGGGGTCGTTTGAGGGTCGGTCGGGGTGTTTGGGGTGATTCGGTGCTGTCCGGCACTGTATCGACAAGTTCCGGGCACTCCGTCGACATACTTGGCCAATTCCCCTATTGGGCTTCTGAGTACGTGAGGCGGACTGGCCGTGCAGGAGTTGGATTCCGTGCAGGAATGGGTGGAGGACGTCGGCGACAAAGCGCTGCGGGGGCTGCTGGCCTGGCTCTCCGAGGCGTATTTCCGGGTGGAGACCTCCGGAATGGAGAACATTCCGGAATCGGGTCCGGTGATACTTGTCGCCAATCATTCCGGAGCCTGGGCGCTCGACGGTTTCATCCTGAATGAAGTGCTGGACCGGGACCTGCCGCGGCAGGTCGACATCATGGCGTCGAGTCTGGTGTTCAGGTTCCCCGTCGTCGCCTCGACCGCGCGCAAGGCCGGAATCTTCGAGAACGACCCGACGGTGGGGCTGAGTCGGCTGACGGAGGGCCGGGCCGTCGGGCTGTTCCCCGAGGGCTTCGCGGGCGTGCGCAAACCGTTCCGGCAGCGGTACCGGCTGCGTACGTTCAGTACGGGATTCGCGGTGACGGCGATGCGGGCCGGAGCGCCGGTGGTGCCCGTGTCGATCGTGGGCGCGGAGGAGGCGTATCCGAAGCTCGGCGAGGTCGATTTCCTGGCGCAGTTGACCGGGCTGCCCTATTTCCCGGTCACCACGCTGCTGCCGCTGCCGTCGAAATGGCTGATCTCCTTCGGGAAGCCGATTCCCGCTCCCGTACGGTCGGACTCCTTCGCCGAACGGGCCGCGGCGGCACGGCTGTTGTGCGACGAGGCGCAGGCGACGGTGCAGAAGATGGTGGACCGGGACAGGGCGCGGCGGACGTCGCCGTTCCACTGACACTGACACTGGCCACCCGGTGGGCACCCGGTGGGCACCCGGCTCAATGGGCCAGCCAGCGCGCCGCGTTCCGTACGTCGGCCGCCGCGCGGCGGCAGCGCTCCGCGTGGGCGAGCAGCAGCATCCGGGAGCGTTCGCCGACGGCGTCGTGGTTCCAGCCGCTGTCGCGGGCGCACTCGGCGAGCCGCTGGGCGTGCTCTTCGAGGCTGCGCGCGCTCTCCCTGCTCAGGGCCGCGTAGTGGGCGGGGGTGCGGCCCTGGGCGGGGGCGGGCGCGGGCTCGGCCGACGGGGCCGGAGCGGCGGGGTCCGTACCGGTGAGGGCGATCGCGAGGGCGGCCGGGGGCAGGCTCGTGGGCAGGTCGTCCGGGTCGAGGCGGGGTGCCAGTACGACGGGTTCGACGGCGTCGACGAGGGCGCCGACCAGCGCGCGGGCGGTGAACACGGCCAGGTCCGCCGCCTCGCACGTGCCCGGCACCGCGCACAGCGAGGGCGCCGCCGCGCCCGGGCCCTCCGCGAGGTCGTTCAGCCAGGCGGTGGCGCACAGGACGTCCGTTCCGGCCTCGATGGACACGTCGTGCCAGCGGAAGGGTGCGAGCACCTCGTAACTCGTCGCCGCCCGGGGCGGATAGCGGCGCAGCGCCTCGTCGACGGCGGCTGAGACCCGTTCCTCCGGAGGCATGACGGGCTGCACGGCGAGCAGTGCGAGGGCCTGGCGCGCGGTGTGCGTGGTGGCCTGGGTGAGCAGGTCGAGGGTGTGCTCAACGGCCGCGGCGGTCTCCTCGCCACCCACCGTCGACGCGTCCGACAGGTCCGCGAGGCCGCCGCCGTCGCGCAGGTACGGGGCGAGGCGGCGGCGCAGCGCGGCGGCCCGGTCGGTGTACTCGTGGGCGTCCTCGGAACTGCCCGCCGCCGCCAGCAAGTCGCTGAGCAGGGTGTCGTCGGCCGCCGCCGCACCCAGCACGACCCGCCTGACCAGGCGTCGCGCCACCGTGCACCAGTCCTCCCAGGACACGGTGGCGTCGGCGTGCCGGGCGGCGATCAGGTGCGCCGCCTCCTGGGCGGCGAGCGTGTGCACGTCCCGCAGGAACGACGGCGGTACGGGGAGCGCCGCGTGCGGGGCGACCGGGTGGCGGCGGCCGTCGGGGGTGAGGTGGTCGGCGCGGCCGAGCGCTCCCGCGTCGTGGGCGTGGCCCAGCAGGTCGGCGGCGTCGTCGGCGTCGAGCGGGGCGAGGTAGGCGCCGAACGGGGTGTGCAGCCGGACCGGGCGGCCCGAGGTGCTGCCCTTGAGGTGGGCCAGGAGCTGCCGGGTGAGGCTCTCGCGGGTGAGGGGCGTCAGCCCGAGCGCGCGGGCGGGCGCGTCGATCCACGGAATCCGCTGGGCGGCCAGGGCGGCACCGAACAGGACGTTCTCCAGCGGCCGGGCGGTGGCGGGCCCGCGGGACTCACGGGACTCGGTCGGGTCGTCGAGGACGGTCATCGGGCGGCCTTTCGTGGCGTACGAGGGCGTGGTGGGCCGGTGGGGACGGACCGGGCGGGGCCGGGGGGCGACGCGGCCCGACGGGGCGGCTACTTGTCGAGCAGCAGATACGGCTGGTTGCCGACGATCTCGCCGTCGTAGTCAGCGATCAGCGCGTTCACGTGCTCCCGGTGCTGGGGCATGGCATTGCGCAGCGTGCCCGAGTACGACTGGGGCGCGTGGGACAGCGGATAGTCGTACGTGTCGTCCAGCCACGCCAGTTCGACCCAGTGCCCGGGAATGTCGTTCGGGGACGAGGGGCCCCGTCCGTCCAGGTTGGGGATGACGTCGTACTTGTTGACGAGGCTGATGACCTGGGTGTTCGGGTCGGCGGGCCGCTTGTTGTCGATGGGCGAGCCGACGGTGACGATGTGCGTGAGCCGGTACGTCGACACCAGGTCGAGGTCGGTGGCCAGGTTCATCGCGGTGATCCCGCCGAGGCTGTGCCCGACGACCATCAGGTCCGAGCCGACCGGGACACCCGAGCGCAGCAGCAGTTGCTTCGCGGCACGCGTGTACGTCGTGTCGGTGCGCAGCATGCCGTCGAAAGCGCCGACGACGTCCTGCGGGGTGCTGTTGCGCAGTCGGCCGAAGCTGGTGCCGGGCAGCAGCAGGACGTGCCGGACGGTGCCGTCGGCGCACTCGATGCGGCGCAGCAGGGCCAGGCCGTGGTTGCCGAGGGCGGCGATGTCGTCGATGTAGCTGACGATCTCGTTGCTGGAGCGGGTCAGGCAGCGTTCCAGGATGGCGTCGGGCTCGGTGCGTTCGGCGCGGCCGGGGCCGGGGTTGAGGTAGCGGATGAGCCCGGCGGGCAGACCGACGAAGGGATCCGTGTCGGGAACACCGCCGGCCAGGGTCACCCAGGCGAAGTCGTCGTTGGCGGGGTTCTCGTCGAGCAGGGCGATCAGCGCGAGCAGCTCCATGAGGACGGGGCTGACGGTGGTCAGGGTGCGGGTGAGGCCCATGAGGTCGACCAGGCGGCCTGCCGCGCGGATCGCGTCGAGCCGTCTGCCCGCCACCAAGGCGTCGGTGAGGTCCTTGGCCAGGGGCGCGGCGAGGTTGGGGTGCTCGACGGCGGCGGCCTCGATGCGCATCGCGAAGGCGTCGACGGCCATGGCGACGGGGGTCGACCTGAGCCGGGCGAGGGCGGCGGCCGAGCGGGTGGTCTCGCCGACGACGCCCCCGTTGGCGGTGAAGCCGAGCCCGCCGGGGTTGGTGAGCGCGCGGGCGGTGGCGGCCAGGGCGCCCATGGCCCACAGGGGCCGCTTGAGCGCGTCGAGGCCGACCCGCCAGCTGAAGGTGGCGGCGGTCATCTCGGCACCGGCCTGCTTGGCGGCCAGCGCGGCGTCGGCGAGCAGCACGGACGCCCTGATCAGGAGCTCGGGGTCGGTACCCCCGGGCGGCGGGTCCACCGGCGCCTCCAGCACGGCGGGCGCGACCGCCCCGGCCTCCTCGGACGCCCCCTTCCGCCCCGCCTTGTGCCGTACGTCGGTGTCCTTGCTGGCCGTACGGGTTGCCATCGCGGCCACCTCTATCCCTGTCGCGGTGCCTGTGTGCCCGTGCCGTGCGTGCGCGCTTCCGTACGCATCCACGCGTACCTACGGAGGCGTTACGTTCCTACACACACCCGCACCACTCCACCGGAGCCACGCACACCCGGCAACGGGACGACACCCGTTCGGGGCACAGGGCGCTCCGGCGGCCAGGGGAAACTCCGTGGCCACCGTCCCGCGCGGTGCCTGGCCTTCTGCCACCCGGCGCGCATGCGCCGCCCCCTGCACGCATGCCCATCCGGCGCACCTGCGCCCCCCTGCACGAGAGCGAGCGGACCACACCATGGCGACCGACCGGCCGACGACGACCCTGTGGCGCCCCACCGGGCCCGTGGAGCTGGAGCTCGTGCGGGAGCTGGGGTGGCGGGCGTGGCCGCCCCGGCTGCCGGAGCAGCCGATCTTCTACCCGGTTCTCAACGAGGACTACGCGATCCGCATCGCCCGCGACTGGAACGTCAAGCACGACGGCGCGGGCTTCGTGACGCGGTTCGAGGTCGAATCGGAGTTCCTGCGCCGGTATCCGGTCCAGCAGGCGGGTGGCCGGACGATCCTCGAACTGTGGGTTCCGGCCGCGGAGTTGGCGGAGTTCAATGCGCACATCGTCGGTGGGATCACCGTCGTGCACGAGTTCCGCTGAGGGGTGCGTGCACGTGGGACACCCTGCCCGTACGGTCATGTCCCGTACGGGCAGGGTGCGTTGGGGGGGGGAGGGGCGGGGTTAGGGGAGGGCGTGGACGTGGGGGCCGACCGCGTTGGACCAGGCGTTGGCGGCCGTGGCGTCCCAGTTGGTGGACCAGGTCATGGCGCCGCGCAGGGCGGGATAGGTCTTGCTGGGCTTGAAGGTGCCGCAGCCCGTGCCCTTGGCGAGGCAGTCGAGGGCGTTGTTGACGACGGCCGGGGAGACGTAGCCGCTGCCCGCGCCCCGGGTCGAGGCGGGGACGCCCAGCCCGACCTGGGAGGCGTCGAGGCCGCCTTCCAGCTGGATGCAGGCCAGTGCGGTGAGGAAGTCGACGGAGCCCTGGCTGTAGACCTTGCCGTCGCAGCCCAGCATGGCGCCGGAGTTGTAGTACTGCATATTGACGACGGTGAGGATGTCCTTCACGGCGAGGGCGGACTTGAAGTACTCGGTGCCGGTGGACTGCATGTCGATGGTCTGGGGGGCCATCGTGAGGACCATGTTCGGGCCCGCCTTGGCGGAGAGCTGGCGCAGGGCCTTGGTCAGGTAGGTGGAGTTGATGCCGTGTTCGAGGTCGATGTCGACGCCGTTGAAGCCGTACTCCTGCATGAGCGCGTAGGCGCTGTTGGCGAAGGCGGTGGCGGAGGCGTCACTGTTGATGGTGACGTTGCCCTTCTCGCCGCCGATGGACAGGATCACCGACTTGCCCGCCGTCTTCTTCGCGGCGATGTCGGCCTTGAAGTCGGCGACGTTGGCGTAGCCCACCGCGGGGTCCAGGTTGAAGGTGATCTGGCCGGGCGTGGCCGTCGAGTCGGCGAAGGAGACGGCGATGATGTCGTACTGGGCCTGTACGTCGCGCAGCTTCTGGACGGTCGCGCCGTTGTTGAAGTTCTGCCAGTAGCCGGTCAGGGCGTGCTTGGGGACGTTGGGGTTGGGGCCGGGTCCGGTGTCGACCTTGGCGGTGCGGCCGCTGACGGCTGTCGACTTGGCTGATTCGCCTGCCGCGTTCACCGCGGTGACCTGGAAGTCGTAGGCCGTGTCGGGGGTCAGGCCGGTGACGGTGGTGGACGTGCCGGTGACCGCGGGGAGCTTCGTGGCGCCCCGGTAGACGTTGTACGAGGTGGCGCCCGTGGCGCCGGACCAGGAGAGGGTGAGGGAGGTCGAGGTGGGCGAGCCGACGGTCAGGCCGGAGGGGGTCGCGGGGATGCCGGGCTCCGGGTCGGTGCCGCCGCCCCCGTCCGGGCCGAAGACCGAGACGTCGTCGACGAAGTAGGCGGCCTGGCCGTACCAGCCGTGGGTGTAGACGGTGACGGTCTTGGTGTTCGGGCCCGCCTTGAAGGTGGTGGTGAGCTGCTTCCAGTCGGTGGAGCCGGGGGACCAGGTCGACACGTCGGTGGTGCCGGTGCCGCTCGCGCCGAGGTAGGCGTAGCCGCCCTGGGTCCAGGCGGAGAGGGTGTAGGTCGCACCGGGCTTCACGGCGACGGCCTGGGAGCAGCGGGCGTTGTCCTGACCGGCGGGGGTGGCCTGGAGGGCGGAGGCCCCGGTGCGGACGGGGGTGGCGGTCGAACTGCCTGCCGTACAGGTCCAGTTGGCGAGGCCGGATTCGAAGCCCGCGTTCTTGGCGACGTTGAGGTCGGCGGCCTGGGCGGTGGGGGCGGTGGCCATGCCGACGGCGGCGAGCGCGGCGGTGGTGAGGGCGGCCGTGAGGGCGGAGCGGCGGTGTCTGGGGGCGGGGGTGCGCTGGGGGTCCACGGGGTGCCTCCGGGGAGAGGGGTGGTGGGGAGGGGGTGTGGATACGGTGGCCACCGTGGGGGGCAATCTGGTCCAGACCAATGGGCTTGTCAAGACCTTTGGCGGAGAAGGGGAATGGGGGGTTCGGGGGTTCTGTGTGCGGGCGGGTGGGTGGGTGCTGTTCGTGCCGGGGGCGCTGCCCCCGGACCACCGGGTTTCGCCCCGGTCCCGCCCCTTCACCCAGAGCGCTCGCCGCGCGGCTTGTGATGGGTTGCTCGCGCAGTTCCCCGCGCCCCTGGCGGGGCGCTCAGAGGTGGGGGTGCAGGAAGGCGGCCAGGCCGGGTCGGTCCAGTGGGCCGGAGATGGTGGCGAGGGGCTCTCCCCCGCGGAGCAGGACCAGCGTCGGGGCTCCCGTCACCCCGTACCGCTTCACCGGCAGCGGGCACCGTGTGATGTCCGCCTTCAGGACGGTCAGGCGGCCCGCGTACTCCTCGGCCGCCTCACCCACCACCACGTCCATCTCCTTGCACACCTGCACCGCCTTCGGCCACGTCCCGCCGAAGTACGCCAGCACCGGGCCCTCCACCCTCGCCAGCACGAAGTCGAACTCGGCGCTCTCCCTCGGCTGATGCATCCTGCTCGCCACCGGCACTCCTCTTTCGTTCCGTTCGCGTCCGCACATGTGCGCAGGTTCCATCATCCCCGGCGCGCAGCCTTGTCCCGCCGCAAGCGGAGGGAGTCCGGGATTCCGCGCACCACCCGCCGGGCGGGCGGCTAGGGGGCGTCGGTGCGCGTGCGGTACGAATGGGTGCCGTGCACCCCGAGAACGGCCTCCCCGAGAACTCCCCCACCACCCGCGTCTTCGTCGCCCTCGCCCCTCCCGACCCGGCGAAGGACGAGCTGGCGCGGGCGCTGGGGCCCGCCTACGCGGCGTACCCGCGCATGCGGTGGAACCGGATCGAGGACTGGCATCTGACCCTCGCCTTCCTCGGTGAGCAGCCGGTGGCCGCGGTGGACCTGCTGCGTGCCCCGCTCGCGGAGCTGGCGGCGTCCCGGGCGCCGCTGTCCTTCGCCCTGACCGGCGGCGGGCACTTCGACGAGCGGGTGCTGTGGAGCGGGATCGAGGGGGACCTGGAGGCCTTGCAGCTGCTGGCCGAGGAGGTGCGGGCGCTGGTCAGGGAAGCCGGGATCGCCTTCCCGGAGCGTCGGCTGCGGCCGCATCTGACGCTGGCCAGGACCCGGCGGGACGATCCGGCGTCCGTCGTGGAGGTCGCCGCGTCGCTGAGCGGGTTCGCCGGGACGGCCTGGCGGGCGGCGCGGCTGCACCTGGTGGCCAGCAACTTCGGGCGCGGGCCGGGGCCGATCCGGTACCGGGATGTGGCGTCCTGGGCCTTCCGGGATCCGGCGGCCGGCGGTCACAGCCGCTAGTCGCTCTTGACCAGCTTGCCCGCGTCCACCTTGTCGCCCGCCGAGTCCTTCGTGACCGACTCCGGGATCGGCTTGTCCTCGCGCAGCGACTGCCAGAGGACCTGCGACTGCTCCTTGAGCGGGATCACCCGGTACTTGTCCTTGGCGTCGTAGTCGATCGGCAGCGTGATCATCGTCATGTCCTTGGCGCCGATCCCGCTGAGCGAGTTGCCGAAGGTCAGGAGCGAGGGGACCGAGCCCAGGCCAGAGTCGGTGGTGACGGTGCGGGTGGCGCTGTCCGCGAGGTCGTAGAGCTTCTTCGGGTTGCTGATGATGCCGACGTCCTTGACCTGCTCCATCAGCGCCTTGACGAAGGCCTGCTGGAGCTGGATGCGGCCCAGGTCGCTGCTGTCGCCGACGGTCTTGCGGGTGCGGACCAGGCCGAGGGACTGCTCGCCGTTCAGCTGGTGGGTGCCCGCCGGGAGTCGCAGCTTGCTCTTCGGGTCGTCGATGTCCTTGGTGGTGGTGATCGAGACACCGCCGAGTTCGTCGATGAGCTGCTTGAAGCCGTTGAAGTCGACTTCCAGGTAGTGGTCCATGCGGATGCCGCTGAGCCGCTCCACCGCCTTGACCGCGCAGACCGGGCCGCCTATCTCGTACGCCGTGTTGAACACCTGCCGCTCCGCCTCGGGGCGCAGCTTGCCGCTGTTGCTCTGGCACTCGGGGCGGGTCACCAGGGTGTCGCGGGGTATGGAGACGACGCTGGCCTTCTCGTGGCCCGCGTGGACGTGGACGACCATGGAGATGTCGGCGCGGGCGCTGCCCACGTCCTTGCCGTACGCGCCGTTGGGGCCGCGGCGGGAGTCGGAGCCGAGGACGAGGATGTCGAGCGAGCCGTTGTCGACCTCGGCGGGGCGGTTGGTGCCGAGCGCGCCCTCGATGTCGACCTGCTTGAGGTTGCCGTCGAGGCTGAAGTAGACCCAGGCCATGCCGGTGCCGCCGAGCACCACCAGCGCGGCCAGCACCCACTTCAGCGTGCGGAACCGGCCGCGCGGCCTGCGCCTGCCCCGCCGGTTCGCGGCCCTGCCCCCACCGCCCCCACCGCCCTGGGCACGGCGGGCGGCGGCGCGGCCCTGGTAGGGCTCGGCGGGCTCGGCGTGGGACTGGCGGGTGGGCTCGTCGTACGAGCGGGCCCTCGGTGACGGCTGCGCGCGGCGGCCCCGGCTCGCCGCCCCGCGACTGTTCTTGCCTCTGCTCCCCATGCCCCGACCAGCCCCTCACCGCTTGCCCTCGCACCCCCTGCCATCACGGAATTGGGGACGGAAAAATCGACATTTTGTCCGCGCCTGACGGCAGGCGCTGCACGGTCAGACATCCGAGGAGATCGAAAGGTTGTACGGGAATTTGATTTTCCTTTGCGATCACTTGCCCTGCTGCTGACCAGCTGTTTTATTCATGGTCACCGGTTTGTTCACGGTCACCCGCCGCGCGCCGTCGCAGGACCCGGGCCGTCGCCGCCTCGTGCGCCTCGCGCAGCAGCCGGTGCAGCGTCTCCGTCGTGCGGGCGGCGGGGTTGACGACGCAGAGCCAGCCGAGCTCCCCGTACACCGGGTGCGGCAGCACGACGTCGGCGGCCGCGTGATCGCGGGGCAGCGCGAGGCTCCGGGGCTCTTCCCCGGTGAACGCCCGGAAGGTCGCGCGGTCGACGTGGACGTTGACCCGCCAGCGGCCGGGGGCGTCGAGGGCGGAATCCGTGTCGCCCGGGTAGTCCTTCGTGACGACCGTGGCGTACGGCTGGACGGTCTGCGGCACCTGTCCGTCGGGCGCGTAGTAGCAGAACGCGTCGCCCCACACCTGCTCCGGAGTGCCGTCGCCCTCGCGCGGTTCGAGGATCAGCGCGCCGGGGAGGGTGCGCACGGCGGCCAGGATCTGTTCGATACTCGTGTCGTCGGTCATGGTTCAAGTGTTGGCTTCAAGTGCTTGTGTGGGGTTCGGGTGGACGGTGGTGACCTCAGGACGGTCGACGTCGCGGCGGCGTCGGGGTATTCGGTGCAGCAGGTACGGAATCTGGAGCGGCTGGGCGTGATCCCGGTGGCGGTGCGCGGAGCCAACGGATACCGGCGGTACGGGCCTCTTCACGTGCGGGCCCTGCACGCCTACCGGGCGCTCGCGGTGGCCGCCGGACCCGTCGCGGCCCGGCGACTGCTCACCGACGCGTGGTCGGGGACGCTCGCCGAGGCCGCGGCCGCGATCGGTGAAGTCCACACCGGTCTCGCGCGGGAGCGGGAGCTGACGCTGCGCGCGCAGGAGGCGTTGCGGGCCATTCGGGGCGAGGTGCAGACGTACGAGACGGACAGCTCCGCCGACTCCATGACGATCACCGAACTCGCCGGGGCGCTGCGGGTACGGCCCTCCACGCTGCGGTTCTGGGAGGACGAGGGGCTCGTGCTGCCCGAGCGGGTGACGTCGCTGAAGGCCCGGCGGTACGGACCGTCGGCCGTCGCGGCGGCGCGCATCGTGGCCGCCCTGCGCGCCGCCGGGTACGGCGTACCGGCCGTGCGGGAGGTGATGGGCGCGCTCGACCGGCTCGACGGGCCGGGCTCGGCCGCGTACCTCCTCGGACGCAGGCTCGACGACATCGCCGCGCGGACGGTGGCACTGCTGCGTGCGGGAGCGGACCTGGCGGCGGTGGTCGAGGCCCGCCGCTGAGCGAACGGCCAAAGCCCGCCGGACGCCCCTGTCCCGCTCTGCGCGTTGCCGAACTCCCCTATCCCGTATGCGCGTTGACGTGCACCGACATCAGGGCGATGTCGTCGTTGCCGTCCGGCGGGAACCTCTCCAGGAGGTACGCACACAGGGCCTCCGGCGTGCGCGGGCCCTCCGCGTGGGCGGCGGCGA
Organism: Streptomyces sp. NPDC087440; assembly: GCF_044744005.1. Lineage (NCBI taxonomy): Bacteria > Bacillati > Actinomycetota > Actinomycetes > Kitasatosporales > Streptomycetaceae > Streptomyces > Streptomyces sp. NPDC087440. Next base: position 74,847 of record NZ_JBIUXN010000024.1, read on the forward strand.
GCGCCGTCAGGGAGTCGCGGACGTCCTGGTGGCGGCGCTCGATCAGGCCGTCGGTGACCAGCAGGAGTTCCGAGCCGGGGGGTACGGGCACGCGCAGCGCGGGCGGGTGCGGCAGGCCGACGCCGAGCAGCGGGCCGTGCTCCTCCAGGAAGCGGGCCTCGCCGTCGGGGGTGCGCAGCAGGGGCGGCAGATGACCGGCGTTGGCGACCTGCACGGTGTCGCTGTCGTCCTCCAGGAGCAGGATGCACAGGGTGACGGTGACGCCGGGCTGGGTGTTGCGGAGCAGCCGGTCCAGGAGGCGCAGGACGACGTCGGGCGGGTGCCCCTCGGTCGCGTACGCCCGCAGCGCGTGCCGCACCTGTCCCATCACCATCGCCGCGTCGAGGGAGTGCCCGGCCACGTCGCCGACGGCCACGACGAGGCCCGCCGGACAGACCAGGGCTTCGTAGAAGTCGCCGCCGATCTCGGTCTGGCGGCTCGCCGGGAGGTAGCGGACGGCGAGGTCGGCGCGGGTGGTGTCGGGCAGGAACTCGGGGAGGAAGCCGCGCTGGAGGGTGAGCGCGAGGGCGTGTTCCTCGCTGTACGCGTTGAGCGCCTCGAGGGCGAGGGTGCAGGCGTGGGCGAGCTGGGCGAGGAGTTCCTCGTCGTCGAGCCCGGTGATGGCGGTGGCCGGAACGACCAGGTGGACGGGCGGTCGGGCCGGTTTGGCACGGGCCGAGACCAGGGTGAGGAGCGGGTGCTCGGCCAGGACGCCGGGTACGGAGGACCACTGGCCGGGGACGAGGGTGCGCAGCCTGGCCCCGAGGAGGAAGGTCGCCGGGGGCGCGAGCGAGGGGTAGCCGGACCGCCCGGCCACGCCCCGCGAGGCGGTGCGGCCGGAGTCGGGCGATGCGGCGGGCGGCGCGTCCGGTGCGGGCGACGTCGCCGGGGAGGCGGCGGTGTGCGGGGCGCCCTGGGGCAGTGTCAGGGACACGGCGGCCGGGGTGCCGAGAAGTTCGGCGGCGCTGTCGGCCGCCGCCTGCGCGAGGGTCCGAGCGTCGGGGGCGCTGTAGAGGGCGAGGGTGGCCTGGTTGAGGCGGTGCAGGCGGCGGGCGAGGGCCTCGGCTCGGCTGCGGGCGCGGGCGTAGCGCAGGGTCGCGGTGACCGTGGCGAGCATCTCGACGGGGGCGATCGGCTCGGTGAGGTAGGCGTCGGCGCCCCGGTTGAGGCCCTGGGTGCGGTCGGAGACGGTGATGGCCGACGCGGAGATGTGGATGACGGGGATGCTGGTGGTCGCCGGGTCGGCCTTGATGTGCTCGCACACCTCGAAGCCGGTCATGTCCGGCAGCCGTACGTCCACGATCGCGACCTCGGGCAGCGGGTCGGCCTCGCGGAGCACGGCGAGGGCCTGGGTGCCGTCGGCGGCCTCCAGTACGCGGTGTCCGGCGCGGAGCAGGGTGGTGCTCACCACGTAGCGGTTGGTGGGGTTGTCGTCGACGACCAGGACCAGTGCGGGGGCGGCTTCGGAGAGGTGTGTCATGCGGTGTCGGTCTCCTGCGCGGGAGGGCGGGGCGTGCCTTCGGTGGCCGGCGCCCGCTGGGCCAGGGCCGCGGTGATGCGGGCCGGTGTGAGGTGCGTCTTGCCCAGGACCGCGCGGGCATGTACGAGCCGGGTCCGGTCGACGTCGGTGGCGTCGGCCGAGGTGATCACCACGACCGGCAGCCGGGCCGTCGCGGGGTCGGCGGCGAGGTGCTGGAGTATCTGGTAGCCGTCGAGGGCGGGCATCATCAGGTCGAGCAGGACCGCCTGGGCCGCCGCCCGCTTGACCGTGTCCAGCACGGCCGTCGCGTCGTACACCTCGCTGATCTCGGTGACGCGCGGCGCGATCCGCTCCAGGGTGGGGCGCACCGAGGCGAGGAACGCGGTGTCGTCGTCGATGACGACCAGGGACTCCAGCAGTGCGACACCGGGCTCCGGCAGATCCGGGGCGGCATCGGACAGCCGGGTCTCGGCGGGGAGTTCGACGGTGACGACGGTGCCCTCGCCCGCAACGCTGGTCAGGGAGAGACGGCCGCCGAGGAGTTCGGTCAGCTTGCGGGCGTACGGAAGCCCGAGGCCGGTGCCGCTCCTGCCGCGCTGGTGCGGGCCGCGCACCTGGTAGAACTCCTCGAAGATCCGCTCCAGTTGGTCGGCGGGGATGCCGACCCCGGTGTCGCGGACGGTGAAGCAGAACCAGCTCTCGCCGTCCCGGTCCTCGGTGTCGAGGGTGAGGCGGACGGAGCCGTAATCGGTGAACTTCAGGCCGTTGGAGAGGATGTTGCGCAGGACCCGGGTGAGCATGACCTCGTCGGTGACCAGGTGCAGGCCCTGCGGGACGTCGGGGATGGCGAGGACGACGCCGGGCTGGGCGGTGCCCAGCAGGGTGCCGCGCAACTGGTGGAAGAGGGTGGTGAGGTCGGTGGGGACCAGGAGGGGGTCGAGGCGGCCCGATTCGGCCTTGGCGACGTCGAGGAGTTCCTCGACCAGCGCGAGCAGGGTGTTGCCGGAGGCGGCGATGAGGGAGACCTGGCGGCTCTGCTCGGCGGAGAGGGGTTCGGCGTCGGGGGCGAGCAGGAGGCGGGCGAGGGATATCACCGAGTTGGCCGGGGAGCGCAGCTCGTGGCTGACGTTCGCCCAGAAGCGGGTGCTGGCCTCACCGGCGAGCCTCAACTGCCGGGTCTTGTCCTCCAGTTCGGCGTACAGGGCGACGACACCGCTGTTGGTCTTCTCCAGTTCCTGGGCCAGCTCGGAGTAGAGGGCGACGACACCGCTGTTGGTGTCCTCCAACTCCTCGTTGAGGTGCTGGAGTTCCTCCTGCTGCCGCTTGGACTCCTCCAGGGAGAGCAGGAGTTCGTGGTTCTGGGTGCGCAGCGCCTCGACCAGGTCGACGTCGTCGGTGCGGTGCAGGGCGCTGCGGGCGCACTCGGTGCGTTCGGCGAGGGTGAGGCCGGTGGCGGGGAGGCGCTCGGCGAGGGTGACCGACGCGAGGGGGAGGGATGCGCCGGGGGTTGCCGGGGCGTCCCCGGGAACGTAACGGCAGTCGTCGAGCAGCCGGGTCGCCGCCTGTACGAGGGAGGGGTCCAGCGGCGTGTTCCCGCGCCAGTGGAACCGTACGACGAGCAACGCGTCCGGTGTGCCGTCGGCCGAGGTGCCGTGGGCCGGTGTGCCCTCGGCGGGGCCCGCGACGCGCAGCGACACCGTGAGGCCCGGTGCGCCCAGCAGGCTCTGGCCGATCTCGCTCACCACGGTGACCATACGTGCCGTGCCCGCGCCGCTGAGGCCGAGCACCTTGCAGACGGAGAGGCCGGTGCGGCGCAGGCGGAGCACGTCCTGCGCCGAGCCGAGCGCGACCTCCAGGAGATCGCGCCCGGCGTCGGGAGCGCCAGGGACTACGGGAACGCGGTGGTCGTTCATGACGCGGGCGAGGTGATCACCACGATGCCCGCGTCGTCGCGCCGCACCCCTGCCTGGCCGAGGATCTGGCCCGCGATCATGACGGGCTGGCGGGTGAACAGGCCGGGGAAGTCGGCGGGCGCCCAGCGGTCCTTGAGGCCGTCGGAGTGCAGGACGACGGTGCTGCCCGGGGGCAGTTCCGCGTCGAAGGTGCGCAGCGAGGGCAGGTGGCTGCCCACGATGCCGGGCAGCGAGATCAGGGCGGTGCGGCGGTCCCCGTCGACGACGAACGCGCTGACGTTGCCGGCGCCGCACACCTCGACGCGGCGGGCGACGAAGTCGGCGGAGACGAGGCTGACGGCCGCGCCCCGGGTGCCGCGCAGCGCCAGGTGGATCTCCTGGAGGATGTCCCGCAGGTGGGTGCGGGTGGTGCTCTGGAAGACCTGGCGGGCGCGTTCGCTGGCGCGGGCGGCGAGCGGGCCGTGGCCCAGGCCGTCGCACATCATGGCGGTGACCCGGCCGGGCGGGCGCTCGCCGGAGAGCCCGACCGTCTCGGCGAGTTCGGCCCTGGCCGCCCAGGCGTCGCCGCACACGGTCTCGCCGCTGATCGGGCGGGTGAGCCCGGCGACGTGCCGGGCGGCGGCACGTGCCACCCGGCTGCCGGAGTCGCCCGCGCTCCCCGGTGCCCAGAAGCGGGCGAGGACGAGGGTGCCCCGGCCGTGCAGGGAGTGCACGTCGAAGTCGTCCGAGAGCCGGGAGATCGCGCCGAGCCCGATGCCCAGGGTGCCGCCCTGGGAGTGCCCGTCGCGCAGCGCGGCATCGATGTCGGGGATGCCGGGGCCGGTGTCCAGGGCCAGGATCTCCAGGGCGGCGCCGTCGGCGACCCGGCTGACCCGAAGGATCAGCGAGCCGTCGTCGGCGTGCCGCAGGAGGTTGGTGGCCGCCTCGGTGGCGGCCAGCTCGACCCGGGCGGTCCGGTCGGCGCTCATGCCCAGGCGCTGGGCGAGCGCCCCGGCCTCCCGGCGGGCGGACAGGGCCAGGGCCTCGCCCGCCCGGAGCCAGACGACGTCTTCCGCTGCGGAGAGCAGCGGGGCGTTCACCGTGCCCATTTCACGACACTGACGGTGGTGCCCTTGCCGGGCGCGGACTCCAGCTCGAACTCGTCCACGAGGCGGCGTGCGCCGCTCAGGCCCAGTCCCATGCCGCTGCCGGAGGTCCAGCCGTCGGTGAGTGCGAGGCCCAGGTCCGGAATGCCGGGCCCCTCGTCCTCGAACAGTGCCCACACGCCGGTCCTGCTGCCCTGGGTGACGACGGCGATGCGGGCCCGCCCGCCGCCCCCGTACATCAGGGTGTTGCGGCCCAACTCGCTTGCCGCGGTGACCAGTTTGGTCTGGTTGACCAGGGAGAGACCGCTGCGCTGCGCCAGCGTGCGGACCGCCTGGCGGGCCTTGACCACGTCGCCGCTGCCGGTGATCGGGATCGTCTCCGCCTGTCCGGCGGCGACCTCGTACTCCCTCACCTGCTGGCCGAGGGGTTCTGGTTCAGACGCTTGATCTGCTCCATTCCCCTTTCCAGGGTGAGCGCGGTGCGCACGCCGGGCAGCGACAGGCCCAGCTCCACCAGGGTCATGGCGACGGCGGGGCGCATGCCGACGACGACGGTCTCGGAGCCGAGCACCCGGGAGATGGCGGCGATGGTGGCGAGCATCCGGCCGACGAAGGAGTCGACGATCTCCAGTGCGGTGATGTCGATCACGACGCCCTCGGCGTTGGTGTCGACGATGCGCTGGGAGAGGTCTTCCTGGAGGTCGAGGACCATCTGGTCCTCCAGGTCGGTCTGGATGGACACCAGCAGGATCTGGCCGATCTTGAGGACCGGCACGCGGTCGGTCACAGCAGCCCCTCCTTGCGGAGCGAGGCGGCCTCGTCGATCTCGGCGAGCGCGTCGTGCAGGGCGGCGGCGAGCGTCGCCTTGGTGGCGATGTCGCCGAACTCGATGCCGAGCGCCACGATCGTCTGCGCGATCTGCGGACGGATGCCGGAGATGATGCACTGCGCGCCCATCATGCGGGCGGCGACGACGGTCTTCAGCAGGTGCTGGGCGACCTGGGTGTCGACGGCGGGCACACCGGTGATGTCGATGATGGCGTGCGTGGAGTTGGAGTCGAGCAGCCCCTGCAGGAGCTTCTCCATCACGACCTGGGTACGGGCGGAGTCCAGGGTGCCGACGAGCGGCACACCGAGGATGCCGTCCCACAACTTGACGACCGGGGTGGACAGTTCGAGCAGCTGCTCGGCCTGCGAGGAGATGATCTCCTCGCGGGTCTTGGAGTGCTCCTCGACGGTGAACAGGCCCAGGTCGTCGAGCAGCCGGGCCAGCTGGAGGTACGCACGGGCGCCCTCCGGCGACTCGGTGAGCGCCTCCTCCAGCACCTGCTTGAGGGAGAACACGCTCAAAGCGGTCTCGGTCGGCGTGAAGCCCTGCCGGGCGCGGCTGCGGGAGAGCTCTATGAGCAGGCTGCGGACCTCGCTGAAGTGCTCGCCCCGGCCGACCAGGCCGCCCTGCTTGAGCGCGCCGAGGAGGGCGTTGTAGATCTCGCTGAGCTCCTGCGCCGCCTCGGCCGCGCTGAGCCGGCCGCGCAGGGTGCCGCTGACGGAGCGCACCCAGCCCTGCACGAACTCGTCGCGCCGGGACTCCATCAGGTCGAGCAGCCCGACGGCGCCCTCGTCATTGGTCACGTTTTCGGTCGTCACGCCTGTTGCACCCGCCCCACATCAGATTTTCACAACTGTTCTTGACAGTACGCCATGGTCGCGCACGTCCTCCGCGCTTTGGACGGGAGGTACGCGAACGAGGCCGACGCACGGATGCGGACCCGGTCCCCCGGCCGCTCCTGCCCCCTCTGCGGTTACTCATGCGTTCCGCACGGGCGGACGGTGACAGCGGTGACTGTCCGGCCCCCGGCGCCCCGTGACACCGTTCCATCCGTCAGCGGGTCCGGGAAGCCTCCACGAGGCTTCCGGGCACTTCCACGAGGCCGGGGAGAGCGCGTGAACAAGGGGTACGCCGTGTTCTGCGACGCGGACCGGCACTTCTACGACGCTCCGCACCGGATGGCACACACCGACCGGGGAGGCCTCTACCCGGTCGCCACCGCACCGGTCCCCGAGGGCTGGCAGCGCCACCGCACCGGCGACTGGCTCGCGCTGCGCCCCGTGGCGACCCGCCTGCCGTCCCAGGGGTGGAAGATCCACGTCTCGGCCACCCTCGACACCGCCGAGGCGGTGCTGGAGCAGGTCATGGCGTACTGCGTGCCGCGCTCGGTCGCCTTCAAGTTCGTGCCGAGCCGCTATCTGCTGCACACCCGCAACGCCAAGTACGCCGACCGGGCGGGCAGCGGCAAGTTCATCACCGTCTACCCGGCCGACGACGCCCAGTGCGCGGCCGTCGCGGCGGACCTGGACGGGCTGCTCGCCGGGTCGCCGGGACCGTACGTCCTCAGCGACCTGCGCTGGAACAAGGGGCCGGTGTACCTGCGCTACGGCAGCTTCACCCGCCGCGACTGCTACGACGACAAGGGCGAGCTGCGGCCCGCGCTGGAGAACGGCGACGGCGTGCTGGTGCCCGACGTGCGCGGCCCCGCCTTCCGGATGCCGGAGTGGATCGACCCGCCCGGCTGGCTGCGCCCGCACCTGGAGGCGCGCGCCGCGACCACCGTCGCGGACATGCCCTACACGATCGAGAAGGCGCTGCACTTCTCCAACGGCGGCGGGGTGTACGTCGGTTCGGACACCAGGACCGGCAGGAAGGTCGTCCTGAAGGAGGGCAGGCCGCACGCGGGCCTCGCCGCCGACGGCGCGGACGCCGTGACCCGGCTCAGGCGCGAACAGGACGCGCTGGAACGGCTGTCGGGGCTCGGCTGCACCCCGGAGGTGCTGGACGCCTTCGAGCTGGGCGAACACCGCTTCCTGGTCATGGAGTTCGTCGAGGGCAGACCGCTGAACTCCTTCTTCGCCCGCCGCCACCCGCTGATCGAGGCCGACCCGACGCCGGAACGGCTCGCCGAGTACACGGCGTGGGCCCGGCGCATCCACGGTCTCGTGGCGGAGGCGATGGCCGCCGTGCACGCCCGCGGCGTGGTCTTCAACGACCTCCACCTCTTCAACATCATGGTCTCCGAGGACGAGTCGAAGGTCGTGCTGCTGGACTTCGAGGCCGCCGCACCCGCCTCCGAGAACCGCCGCCAGACCGTCGCCAACCCCGCCTTCGTGGCCCCCGCCGACCGGCGCGGCGTCGACGTCGACCGCTACGCGCTGGCCTGCCTGCGCCTCGCCCTCTTCATACCCCTGACCAGCCTGCTGGTCCTGGACCGCACGAAGGCGGCCCACCTCGCGGAGATAGCGGCCCGCCAGTTCCCGGTGGCGAAGGCCTTCCTGCGGGAGGCGGTCGAGGAGATATGCCGGATACCCGACGGCACCGCACTCGTCCCCTCCCACCCCTACCTCCCCGCCGCGCCGGGCGACTGGCCGCGCAGCCGCGACTCCCTCGCCGACGCGATACGGGCCTCCGCGACCCCCACCCGCGAGGACCGCTGCTTCCCGGGCGACATCGCCCAGTTCGCCACCGCGGCCGGCGGGCAGAACGTCGCGTACGGCGCGGCAGGCGTCCTGTACGCCCTCGACGTGAGCGGCGCCGGCCGCTACGAACCCGGCGAGGAATGGCTCCTGTCCCGTACGAAGGAACTCCTGGCCGGCAAGGGGGAAGCGGCGTCCGGCACCCCGCTCGGCTTCTACGACGGGCTCGCGGGCATCGCCTGGACCCTGGAGCACCTCGGCCACCGCGCCCGCGCCCTGGAACTCGCCGAACTCGCCCTCGCCCAGCCCTGGGAGGCCCTCGCCCCCGACCTGCACGGCGGGCTCGCGGGACTCGGCCTCGCCCTCGACGCGCTCGGCGCGGCCACCGGTGAACGCACCCTGGACGACGTGGCGTTGCGCTGCGCCGACCTGGTGGCCCGGCCGCACGAGGCCGCCGCGCGGGCCGGGCTGCTGCACGGGGCGACCGGCGGCGCACTTCTCTTCCTGCGCCTGTACGAGCGCTCGGGCGACCCGGGCCTCCTCGACCTCGCGGCCGACGCCCTGCGCCAAGACCTCGCCCGGTGCGTGCGCAGCGCGGGCGGCACACTCCAGGTCAACGAGGGGTGGCGCACGATGCCGTACCTCGGGGCGGGCAGCGTCGGCATCGGCACGGTGCTGGACGACTACCTCGCGCACCGCCCCGACGACGAGGAGTTCGCGCGGGCCCGCCAGGACATCGTCGCCGCCGCGCAGGCCACCTTCTACGCGCAGCCGGGACTGTTCCGGGGCGCGGCGGGCATGGTCCTGCACCTGAGCCGCACCACCGCGCCGGGCCCCGGCACGGGTCCCCGGGCCGTGCGCCGCCAGATCGACGCGCTGGCCTGGCACGCCGTACCGCACCGCGGCCGACTGGCCTTTCCGGGCGAGCAGATGATGCGCCTGTCCATGGACCTCTCCACGGGGGCGGCCGGATGCCTGCTGGCCCTGGCCGCCGCGTGCGAGTCCCCCTCCGGAACGGCACACCTGCCGTTCCTGCCGCCGCTCGGGCGGCCCCAGAGCCGGCCCCTTCCGGGGGCCGAACCAAAGAACACCGTCCCCAGTGAGAGGAATCATCATGAGCATTCTTGACCTCCAGTCGATGGAGACCCCGACCGAAGAGGCGAACGGCGACGTCGAGCACGGCGGCGGCGGCGGCGGTGGCGGCAGCCGGGCCAGCCTGCTCCTGTGCGGCGACAGCAGCCTCAGCGTGACGACCTGTCACTGACCCTGCGGGTCCCGGCTGTGAGGGACCTCGGGCGCGGATACCGCGTCCGGGGTCCCTCCCCCTGCGGGCCGGGGCGGTGCACGGTCCCGTGCGGGTACGTCGTGGCTGGTCGCGCCCACGCGGCGAAGCCGCACATCGGCAGAGCCCCGCGCCCCTGATATGCCAGCCCTTCGGGCGGCATTCAGGGGCACACCAGCACCTCAGAAGCACCAGCACCTCAGCCCTGGCCAGGCACTTCAGCCCGTCGAGGGGGTACCCCCTGTTCGAGCGAAGCCGAGAACTTGGGGGAGTTTGAGGACGCGCGGCGAAGCCGTGCAGGGGGCGAGGGGCGTAGCCCCGTCAGGAACAGCAACCCCCACCAACAGCCTCGCGAGTTTAGGTGAAGGGGCGGGGCTGGGGCGAAAACACCCCGGTGCCGGGTGAGGGCACAGCAGGAGCCGGTGCGCAGCCCCGCACCCCGGTACCGCCTGCCGCCCCCGCCCCCGCCCCCGGCGACCAAAGGAGCCCCCGTGCAGCCCGACACGGGCAAACCCACCCCCCACCGCCTCCTCCTCACCGCCGCCCGCCACCCCCGCACCCTCACCCCCACCACCACCCTCCTCCTCACCTCCACCCTCTCCGCCGCCTCCGCCCTCACCCTCCCCGCCGCCGTCGGCCGCACCCTGGACCTCCTCCTGGCCCGCGACGCGGCCGCCCCCCGCTGGCTGGCCCTCTGCGCCCTCCTCGTGGCCGTCGGCGTCCTGGCGGAGGCCGCCGAAGCCCTCTGCTCCGGCACCGCGCAGGCCCGCGCCACCGCCTGGCTGCGCCACCACACCCTGACCGGCCTCCTCGCCGCCGCCCCCCGCGACGCCGCCCGTTTCCCGCCCGGCGACACCGCGACCCGCCTCTCCGCGAACGCCACCGAGGCGGGCGCGGCCCCCGGCGCGGCGGCCGCCCTCGCCGCGTCCCTGATCGCACCGGTCGGCGGCCTCACCGCACTGGCCCTGATCGACCCCTGGTGCGCCCTCGCCTTCGCCGCCGGGCTCCCCCTCCTGCTCCTCCTCCTGCGGGCCTTCGCCGCCGGTTCCTCCGACAGCGTGGCCCGCTACCAGCGCGTGCAGGCGACCCTCGCCGCCCGCCTGGCGGAGGCCCTGACCGGCGCGCGCAGCATCGCCGCCGGGGGGACGCTCGCCCGCGACCGTGCTCGCGTCCTGGCCCCCCTGCCCGAACTCGGCGTCCAGGGACGGCGGATGTGGCAGGTGCACGGCCGGGCCGTGGCCCGCAGCAACATCCTGCTCCCCCTGCTGATCACGGCGGTCACGGCCGTCGCGGGGCTGGGCGTGGTCTCCGGCCGCCTGACCGTCGGCGAACTCCTGGCGATTTCGCGGTACGCCGCCCTCGCCGCCGGAATCGGTGCTGTGGCCACCTTCCTCGGCACCCTGATCCGCAGCCGCACCGCCGCCGCCCGCCTCTGCGCCCTCCTCGCCCTCCCCGCACTCCCCTCGGGCACCCGGCCGCTCCCCCCGGACGGCCCGGGCACCCTGGAGCTGCACGAGGTCGGCGTGGCACAGGACGACACCCCCCTCCTCACCGGCGTCACCCTCACCCTCCCCGGCGGCACGACGACCGCCGTGGTCGGACGCTCCGGCTCCGGCAAGTCGACCCTGGCGGCCGTCGCGGGCGGCCTGTGCGCCCCGACGTCGGGCACCGTACGACTCGACGGCGTACCCCTGCCGGACGTCGAACGACACGATCTCCGCCGCGCGATCGGGTACGCCTTCGAGCGCCCGGCGCTCTTCGGGGAGACGCTGGGCGAAGCACTCGCCTCGGGCGCCCGCCGGGCGACGCCGACCGAGGTGCGGGCAGCGGCGCGGGCGGCGGGTGCGGACGATTTCGTACGGCTGCTGCCCGACGGGTACGACACTCCGCCCGCAGCGGCTCCCCTGTCCGGCGGCGAGCACCAACGCCTGGGCCTGGCACGGGCGTTCGCGCACGCCGGGCGGCTGCTCGTCCTGGACGATGCGACGTCCAGCCTGGACACGGCGACCGAGCGCCGCATCGAGGAGGCCCTGTCCCGGGACGTGGGCCCGGCCACCCGGCTGGTGGTCGCCCACCGCCTGTCGTCCGCCGCGCGGGCGGACCGGGTGGTGTGGCTGGAGGCGGGCCGGGTGCGCGGCGTGGGCCCGCACGAGGACCTCTGGGCGCAGCCCGCCTACCGGCGGGTCTTCGCGGTGGACACGGAAGGTCCCGCATGACCGGACGCCACCCCTCCCGCGCCCGGCTGCGCGCCGACGGACGCCGCTTCCTCGCCCGGCACCGGGGGGCACTGGCCCGCCTCACGGGCTGGTCGCTCGCCGAGTCGGCCCAGACCTTCCTGGGCGGCTACTGCCTGGCCCAGTCCCTGGACCGGGGCTTCCTCGCCGGTCACCCGGGCACGGGCCTGGTCTGGCTGGCCGTGGCGGCGCTGGCGATCGTGGCCGGGGGCCCGGTGGCGCGCGGTGTCTTCGCCCAACTGGCGGCGCTGGTCGAACCGTTCAGGGACGGCCTGATCCGCAGGACGGTCGACCAGTCCCTGCACGCGGCCACGGCGACGGGGACGACCGGCCCCGCCCGGGCGAGCACCCCCGGCACGGCCGTCTCCCGGCTCACGCAGCAGACCGAGATCGCCCGGGACAGCTTCGCCGGGCTGGTGCTCACCGCACGGTCCTTCGTGTTCACGGCGGTCGGTGCGTTCGCCGGGATGTTCGCGCTCGCGCCCGAACTCCTGCTGGTCACCCTGCCTCCCCTGGCCCTCGGGCTCGGCCTCTTCCTCGCGGCCCTGCGGCCCATGGCGCACGCCCAGCGGGCCGCGCTGGACGCGGAGGAGGCGTACACCGACCGGGTGCGGGCGGCGGCGGCCGGGCTGCGGGACGTGACCGCCTGCGGGATCGCGGACGAGGTCGGTGCGGCGACGGACACCTCGGCGGAGGCTGCCGCCCGGGCGGCGCGGGTGCTGGCCCGCTGGGCCGCCGTACGGACGATCGCCCTGGGCATCGCCGGTCAACTGCCCCCGCTGCTCCTCCTCCTGACGACCCCGTGGCTCCTGGAGCGGGGAGTCGGGGCAGGGGTGCTGACCGGGGCGCTCGCCTATCTCGTCCAGTCGCTGCTGCCCGCCCTGCACACGCTGATGACCGCCCTGGGCGCGGCGGGAACACGACTGCTCGTCGTCCTGGACCGGTTCATGGAACCCCCGCACCCGAGCCCGGCCCCACCCCACACCCCGACCGGACCCGCATCGGACCACCCGCCCGCCGCCGAACTCCACCGGGTCACCCTCGCCTACGGGCCCGGAGCGCACCCCGTCCTCGACGGCCTGTCCCTCGCCATCGGCCCGGGCGAGCACCTGGCCGTCGTCGGGCCCAGCGGCATCGGGAAGTCCACCCTGGCGAACGTCCTCGCCGGGCTGCTCGTCCCCGACCGGGGAGCCGTCCGGATCGCTGGGCGGCCCCCGTGCGGGCCCGCCCAGTGCGCCCTCGTTCCGCAGGAGGCGTACGTCTTCACCGCGAGCCTCCGCGAGAACCTCACCCACCTCCGCCCGGGGGCGACGCCCGCCGAGGTCGCGGCGGCCGTCGACGCGCTCGGCCTGGGCCCCCTGGTCGCGCGGCTCGGCGGGATGGACGCGGAGATCGACCCCGGCCACCTCTCGGAGGGCGAGCGGCAGTTGGTGACCCTGGCCCGGGCCCACCTCTCCCCCGCCCCCCTCCTGGTGCTGGACGAGGCCACCTGCCACCTCGACCCCGAGGCGGAGGAGCGCGCCGAACGGGTGCTGGCCGCGCGGCCGGGGGCGCTGGTCGTGGTGGCGCACCGGATGACGTCCGCGCTGCGGGCCGACCGTGTTCTCGTACTCGACGGGACCCGGGCGGACTGCGGAACGCACGCCGAACTGCTGGAAAGGTCGCCGCTGTACCGGGATCTGACGGGCTGTCGACCGCAGGTCCCCGCGCCACCCTTCTCACATCCAGCCCGCCGCACCCGCGATGCGGATCGCGTCGACCCTGTTGCGCGCGCCGGTCTTGCGGATGGCCGCCGCGAGGTAGTTCCGTACCGTTCCCCGGGAGAGGTGCAGGTCGAGCGCGATCTCGGCGACGCACGCGCCCTGCGCGGCGAGCGAGAGCACGCCCAGCTCCCTTGGGGTGAGGGGAATCTGCGTGGCGCGCAGGAGCCCGACGGCGAGTGACTCGTCGACGTACCGCTCCCCTCGCGCGACCGCGTGGATTCCCTCGACTAATCGACAGGGGGAACCCTGCTTGTCGACGTAGCCCAGCGCCCCCGCGTCGAAGGCCCTGCGCAGCACTCCGGGGCGGTTCACGGTGGCCAGGACGAGGAGTCCGGCGTCCTCGGGGGCGTCGCGGTGCGGGGCTCCGCTTGTCGTTCGGCTGGGCCGGGGCGTCAGTTCCTCCGCGTCGGCCACCCGTACGTCGACCGGCGGACAGTCCGCCGCACGGGGACCGGAGACCGCGTCCCGGCACGACACCTCCAGGCCTTCCTGGTCCCGCAACAGCGCCACCAGCGCCGACCTGAACAGACCTGCCGCATAGGCGACTTGGACACGGATCACTGCCACTCCTTCAGTGGGGGATGACACCAGTGCCCAGCCCTCCGGCGAAGGAACGCTTCTGCGCCCGCCTCGCGAAGCACAGGGGGCACATGGCCCGCCACTGTGCGCCACCGTGCGCCCTAAACACATGTGCGACCGCGTTCCGCTTCGCCCCTTATCTCAAGGCCGGAGAAAACTTACTCATCGGTATGCCGTGACTTCACAGGCCCCAAGTAGTACAACTCGCTCCTCTTCCCACAAGAGTGAGGAACCTCCCGTGAGCGACTTAACCTCGCAGACCTCGCAGACCTCGCAGACCTCGCAGACAACACAAGCAACGTCTCCCTCTCCCGGCACCTCCCGCCGCCTCTTCCTCACCGGCACCGGCGCCCTCCTCGGCACCGCCGCGCTCGCCGGCCCCTTCTCCCCCGCCGTACACGCCGCACCCCGACGCCCGGCCCTGACCAACGGCGAGCACGTCCCGGCCCTGGTCATCGGCACCGGCTACGGCGGCTCCGTCACCGCCCTGCGGCTGGCCCGCGCCGGGGTCGACGTCCACATGGTCGAGATGGGCATGGCCTGGGACACTCCGGGCCCGGACGGCAACATCTTCGCCAACACCACCAAACCCGACTACCGCTCCTTCTGGCTGCGCACCAGAACCAAGCAGCCCCTGTCCAACTTCCTGGGCTTCCCGCTCGACAAGGACGTCCCGCGCCACACCGGCATCCTGGACGCGGAGGACTTCAGCGGCATCACCGTCTACCAGGGCCGGGGCGTCGGCGGCGGCTCCCTGGTGAACGGCGGCATGGCCGTCACCCCGCGCCGCGAGCGGTTCGGCGCAGTGCTCCCCTCGGTCAACATCGAGGAGATGTACGCCACGTACTACCCCCGCGCCAACGCCGGGCTCGGCGTCACCGAGGTCGACCCCCGGTGGTGGGAGTCGGCTGCGTGTTACCAGTACGCGCGGGTCGGCCGCAAGCACGCCGAGCGCTCGGGGTTCCCGTTCGTCTTCGTACCGAACGTGTACGACTGGGAGTACATGAAGCAGGAACTGGCGGGCCTGGTACCGAAGTCGGCCCTCAACGCCGAGGTCCTGTACGGCAACAACTACGGCAAGAAGTCCCTCCAGAAGACCTATCTCGCCCAGGCGAAGGCCACCGGACGCGTCACCATCTCCCCTCTCCACAGGGTGACTTCGGTGACCCCGGCGGCATCCGGCTACACGGTCCTCGTCGAGCAGCTCGACACGACCGGCACGGTCACCGCCACCAAGTCCGTGACCGCCGACCGTGTCTTCTTCGCGGCGGGCAGCGTCGGCACCAGCAAGCTCCTCACCAAGCTGAAGGCGACCGGAGCGCTCCCGCGCCTCAACGACGAGATCGGCCGGGGCTGGGGCGACAACGGCAACGTGATGTGCGGCCGCGCCAACCACATGTGGGACGCCACCGGCAAGCTCCAGGCCTCCATGCCCACCGCGGGCATCGACAACTGGGACGCGGGCGGCGCGTTCGCCGAGGTGGCCCCGCTGCCGACCGGCATCGAGACGTACGCCTCCTTCTACCTCTCCATCACCAAGAACCCGCACCGCGCCCAGTTCACCTGGAACGCGTCCGCCGGTCGGGTCGACCTCGACTGGCAGACGGCCTGGAAGCAGCCCTCCATCGACGCGGCGAAGACCATCTTCGACACGATCAACAAGAAGGAGGGCACGATCTACCGCACCGACCTGTTCGGCGCGTACAAGATCTGGGGCGACCACCTCACCTACCACCCGCTCGGCGGCGCGATCCTCAACAGGGCCACCGACAACTACGGCCGCCTGCACGGCCATCCGGGCCTGTACGTGATGGACGGAGCCCTCATCCCGGGCAACACGAGCGTCAACCCGTTCGTCACCATCACCGCCCTCGCGGAACGCAACATCGAGCGCATCATCACGGACGACCTGCGGCTGTAGCCCGCCGGGTCCGCACCCAGCGGAATCCCTCGTGCAGGAGGGTGATCGAGAAGGCGAGGCCCAGGCCGACGGCCACGCCGAGCAGGGGTTCGTCCTCGAAGGCCGCACCGCCCAGGAAGCCGAGACCGGCGGAGTAGACCGCCCAGGTCGAGGCGGCGACCGCGTCGTAGCGCGTGAAGGAGCGGCGCGGGAAGCCGGTCGCCCCGGTGGTGAGCGTGGCGGCGGTGCGGCCGCCGGGGATGTAGCGGGCGACGACGAGGACGAGCCCGCCGCGCTGTTGGAGGAGGGCGCCCACTCTCTCGTACGCCCGTTGGGTGCGGCTGCCGGGCTTCAGCCGGGCAAAAATGCGGCTGCCGGAGGTGCGGCCTATCGCGTACGAGATGTGGTCGCCGGTGAAGGCGCCGAGCGCGGCGACCAGGACGATCAGGGGCAGCGAGGGGTCTCCGGTGGAGGCCGCGAAGACTCCGAGGGTGATGACCAGGGTCTCGCTGGGGACGACGGGGAAGAACCCGTCGAGGGCGGCGATGCCGAAGAGGAGCACGTACACCCAGGGGGTCGTGACGAATCCTTCGACTGCGTGGACGATGGCGTCGTTCATGGTCGCCACGCTAGGAATCGACGGGGGTCCGGCGCGGTGCACCTTCGTCCCGCGCCGACCCCGACTTTTGTCAGGGTCGGGGGTGGGGTTCCCGCCAGGGGCCGTGCGGTGGGTGGCGGTCAACTTCCCTTGATGCGAAGGGACTTCAGCAGCTGGTCGTCCGTGATGGTGCCCCAGGTGTCCGGCGGCGCGACCTTCACCGGGCGGCCGAGGCCGCCGATGACGATGCCGTCGGCGCCGCCGATCGTCCCGACGCAGTCGCCCTTGCCGTCGCGGCGGACGGCGACCTTGTCGCGCGAGCCGTCGGGGGAACGGAGGGTTCCGGTCATGGTGTACGTCCCGGAGGCGCGCAGTGCGGTCAGGGCGTCCCGCAGCTGCCGCCGCTCGGGGCTCGCCGCCTCGGCCGCCGGGGTGTCGCAGGCCGGCGTCCCGGCGATCGCGGCGAGGGACGCGACCCAGGCCGCCGCTCTCCGACTCCGGCCGACCCGTCTTCGTAAGCCCATGATCCCCCCCACTCCCGGCAGCGTTCACCCTTGCCTTCGCACGCTAAGCCCCCTGCGGCACAATCGGCAGCGTGACGATCTCCGCGCATGAACTGAATCGGGCCACTCTGGGCCGTCAACTCCTCCTGGATCGGCAGGACTTGACGGTGCCGGAGGCGATGACGCGCGTCGTCGCGCTCCAGGCGCAGCACGCTCCGTCGCCGTATCTCGCGCTGTGGAACCGCGTCGCGGACTTCGAGCCCGCCGACCTGGACGCCGCGTTCGCCGCGCGGGCCGTCGTGAAGGCGACGCTGATGCGGATCACGCTGCACGCGGTGGCGGCGGACGACTACCGGCCGTTCCGGTCGGCGGTCCATCCGACACTGTTCGGGTCGGGGCTGGGGACCCGGTTCACGGACACCGGGCTGACCCGCGCGGACGCCCGCGAACTGGCCGCGGAACTCCTGGTGTTCGCCAAGGAGCCCCGGACCTCCGCCGAGGTGCAGGATTGGCTGACGGAGCGGGTCGGGGCTGAGCGGAGGAGCGGCGCTTGGCGGGGCGTGCTGGTGTACGCGCCGCTGCACCATGTGCCGACCGGGGGCCCGTGGGCGTACGGTGCGCGGCCGTCGTTCGTCACGGCGGAGGCGGAACCGGCGCGGGAGGGCCGGGAGGTGGACGTACCCGCGTTGCGCCAGTTGATCCTGCGCTACCTGGAGGGGTTCGGTCCGGCGTCGGTGGCGGACGTGGCCCAGTTCGGTCTGGTGCCGCGCGGACCGGTCCGCCAGGTGCTGCGGGAGCTGGACGGGGTGGTGGAGGAGCTCCGGGGAGAGGACGGGACGCTCCTGTACGACCTGCCGGGCGCGCTCCGGCCGGATGCGGACACTCCGGCTCCGGTACGGCTGATGCCGATGTGGGACAGCACGCTGCTCGCGTACGCGGACCGGAGCCGGATGATCCCGCCGGAACTGCGGAAGGCGGTGATCCGCATCAACGGCGACGTGCTGCCGACGCTGCTGGTGGACGGTTACGTCGCCGGGGTCTGGCGGCTGCTGGACGACGGCATCGAGGTGACCGCCTTCCGGGACCTGCGGCCGGACCAGTGGGAGGAGGTGGCGGCGGAGGCGGGGGCGCTGGGTGCGCTCCTGACGGCCCGCGACCCGCGCACGTACACCCGCTACCACCACTGGTGGCCCAAGCTCCCGACCGGCGAGACCCGGACTTTCCCGCTCTAGAGAAGGATCGCCCCTTCAGGGGCGCGGGGAACTGCGCGAGCAACCCCCCACCCACCCGCACGGACACCCTTGAGCCCCCGCGGGTTGAGGTGAAGGGGCGGGGCTGGGGACCCCATGCCCCGGCGGGGCAGACCCGAACGCACCCGCCGCCGCGAGCCCCAGCCGCCTCAGGAAACCCTCTGGGCAGACTCAGCCCTCGCCCCCTCCCCCAACCTCGCCCGCCTCAGCTCCGGAAAGGCCACCGCCACCACCACCGTGGCCAGCACACAGACCACCCCACCCGTGATCACGGCCCCCCGCGCCCCCGTCACCCCCGCGAGAAATCCCAGCCCCGCGTTGCCCAACGCCGGAGAGACCGTCGCCTGCACCATCCACAAGCTGCTGACCCGCCCCCGGAGCTCGTCCGGCGTCCCGTGCTGGAGCAGAGCCGACCGCAGGGTCTCCGAGATCAGGTCCCCGAAGCCCGCCAGCGCCAGCAGCAGAAGCGCGACCGGAAGAAACGACGTCGCTCCGAAGCCGGTAAGCCCCAGCCCCCACAGCAGAACCGCACCGATCAGCGCATGACCCCCCGCACGCCCCGTCCATCCGCTCGTGGCCGCCCCGACCAACGCACCGAGTGCAGGAGCGGCGTACAACAGCCCGAGAACCCCGGGCCCACCCCCGAACTGTTCGTCCGCCAGCACCGGATACAGCGCCTGCGGCATGGTGAAGACCATCGCTGCCGCATCGATGAGCAGCAGCCCGATGACGATCCGGTCCCGGCGCACATACCGCAGCCCCGTGCCGATCGACGCGAAGGCCTGGCGGACACCCCTGCCGCTGGGGGCCGCCGCCGGCGGCAGCGGACGTACGAAGAGCAACGCGACGGAGAAGACCAGGAAGCCCAGCGCGTCCACCGCGAAACAGGCCGCGAGGCCGGGGCCCGCGATGAGGACACCGCCCAGTGCGGGCCCGAGCAGGGCCGCCAGCTGCGTGGACGAGGCCGTCAACGCCCCTGCCGCAGCCAGGCGTTGAGTACCGACGAGGGCGGGTATCGCCGCGAGCATGGCGGGGCCGCCGAGCCCCGCGAGGAGCCCCGTGAGGCCGGTGCAGAAGTAGATGATCCAGAGGTACGGGTCCGGGAGGAGCGCGTTGAACGCGAGGGCCGCCGCGACCAGGGTCAGCGGAAGCCGGGTCCAGAGCATCAGCGCACGCCGGTCCCGCCGGTCGGCGAGCACACCGCCCACCATGACCCCGGCCACCAGCGGCAGCGCACGGGCCAGGCTGACCAGGCCGACGTGCGCGGCGGAGCCGGTCAGGTCGTACACCTGCCAGGCGACGGCGACGCTGGTCATGAGCGTGCCGAGGAGCGCCCCGAGGAATCCGGCGTACAGCAGGCGGAAGTCCCGGCTCTCGCGGAGCGGGGTGAGGTCCATGGCTAAGGACATGGGTGACTCCAGGGGGAGTTAGGCGACCCTTACCCCGGTCACTCTGGCGAGCCACCTCCTTAAAGTCAACATGTGTGAAGTTCCACGCGGAGGACTCCCGGCTTGCTAGCCTCTAGTCCCGATGAGCAGCGACAGCCCCCAGCCCCCCACCCGCCGACGCCCGACCCACCGCAAGGGGCGTGCCACCCTCACCCGTGACGCGGTGGGGCGGGCCGCGCTGGAGTTCCTGGGGTCGCGGGGTCCGGCGGAGCTGACGATGCGTTCGCTGGCGGACCAACTGGGCGTCTCTCCACGGGCGTTGTACAACTACGTCGAGGACCGCCACGACCTGATCACCCTGGCCGCCGAACTCTTCGAGGCCGACTGGCTGCCGCCCGCGCTCGACCCCGCGCCCGACCGGTGGCGGGCGAGCCTGGCCGCGTTCTGCCACGACCTGCGGGCGCACTACCGCCGCCATCCCGGCATGACCACCCTCGCCCTGCGCGAGAACGTCACCCTGGCCCGGCACCCGCAGATGCTGCGGAACGTGGACGCACTGATCGGCTTCCTCGCCGCCACCGGACTGCCCCTGCGCGACGCCCACTTGGCGTGCATGGAGACGCTGCGGATGGTGGTCGGCTTCGTGGAACTCCAGGACACCCCGCACGACCGGCCGCCCACCCACCTGGACCCCGCCCTGCTGGAGGAGCCGGTGCCGCCGTGGCTGCGCGCGAAGGACGGGGCCGAACTGCCGCACCTCGCCGAGGCGGCGAAGCTCCAACCGGCCACCCCCGACGACCAGTTCGCCTTCGCGCTGGACGTGCTGGCGGAGGGACTCGCGGCGCGGGCACAGCGCTGAGCAGCCCGCGCCCTTCGCTGATCCCCGCCCCTCACCGGCTCGACGTCCGATTCCCGCCAGCCCCCGCCGCCCCGCCCGGCGAGGCTGGCCCCATGAACGCGTACACGCCCCTCGCCATCCCGCCCGCCGCCCTCGACGAACTGCGCGCCCGTGACGACGCGGGGCGGCCCCCGGTCCCGTACACGGCGGGCACCGACGACGCGCATCCCGACTGCGTGGGCAGCCCCCTGCGCTGCTGCCTGCGCGAGGGCGCGGACGGCGACCGGGTCGCCCTCGTCTCGTACGCCCCGCTCCGCCGCTGGGCCGCGGCCACGGGCGTGGACCCCGGAGCGTACGACGAGGTGGGCCCGGTCTTCGTGCACGCCGACGCCTGTACGCGACCGGCTTCCCCGGGACACCCCTTCACCCGCCCCGGCGCCCAGCGCCTCCTGCGCCGCTACGACGCGCGCGGCCACATCCTCGGCGGCACGCGCCTCGAACTCCCGCTGGACGCGGACCCCTCCGAGGCCCTGGACGCCGCCCTCGACGCGGCCTTCGCCGATGCGCGGGTGGCGCTGGTGCACGTACGGGCGGTGGAGTACGGCTGCTTCCTGTTCGAGGTGCGGCGGCCGTAGCGTCGCAGGTCAGGCCGGGTCCCCGGCACCCTCGGGCAGCGCGTACGCGAAGGTGTAGGGGACGGACTTCTCGCCCTGCGGGGCGACGAAGGTGCCCTTGCCGGTGAGACCGGTCAGCTCGTCCGTGCCCGAGCCCGGGACGACCTCGAAGGTGCAGTGCACGGTGCCGTCCGTGCCGAACCAGCCCCGCTCCTCGACCACGAACCGGCCCTCGCGGCCGTCGAGTCGGCCGGCGAAGTACTCCATGCCGGCGAAGGCGCCGGTCGTCTCCGTGGCGTAGGCGCAGATGTACTCGCACGCGGTGTCGGTGGCCTCGATGCCGCCGGTGAAGGTGTTGACGACCGAGGCGTGGGCGATCCGGGGGCTCGTCCCGGCTTCGGTGACGCTCTTCTCGTCCCAGCTCGCGAAGGTGAAGTGGCCGGTGACGGTCGTGGTCGCCGTGGTGGTGGCGGTGGTGCCGGTCATGGTGTCCCCCTGGGGATCGGTGCGGAGTGCGCGGGCCGCCTCTCTCGCTGCGCACCACTCTGGTTCCCGTACCTGACATCTTCTGTCAGGTACGGGAGGACAATGGAGGCCATGCGTGCCGACCGCCTCCTGTCCCTGCTCCTGCTGCTCCAGAACCGGGGCCGCATGACCGCGCCCCAACTTGCCGAGGAACTTGAGGTGTCGGTACGGACGGTCTACCGCGACATCGAGGCGCTCGGCGCGTCCGGCGTGCCCGTGCGGGCGGACCGGGGGCCCGACGGCGGTTACGAGCTGATGGCCGGATACCGCACCCGGCTCACCGGCCTCACCCGCGCCGAGGCCGAGTCGCTGTTCCTCGCGGGAGCACCCGGTCCGGCGCACGACCTGGGGCTCGGTGCGGTGCTCGCCACGGCCCGGCTCAAGCTCCAGGCGGCGCTTCCGGCCGAACTCGCGCAGCGGGCAAGGGCGTTGGAGGACCGCTTTCATCTCGACGCGCCCGCATGGTTCCGGGAGGCCGACCCCGTTCCGTACCTCTCGGAGATCTCGCACGCGGTCTGGGAGCAGCGGACGCTCGCCGTGGACTACCGGCGCTGGAACGGTGAAGTCCGGCGCGTGCTCGACCCGTTGGGGCTCGTGCTGAAGGGCGGGATCTGGTACTTGGTGGCGCGGGCGGACGGTGCGGACCGTGCCGACGGCTCGCGCGCCTCCGGCGGGGCGGTGCGGACGTATCGGGTGTCGCGTTTCCTTTCCGTACGGGAGACGGGCGAGGTCTTCGAGCGCCCGGCCGGATTCGCGCTGGCGGCGCACTGGGAGGAGTCCTCGCGGCGCATGGAGGCCAAGCGCTATCAGGGCGTGGCCGAGCTGCGGGTCTCCCCGGCGGCGCAGAAGCTGCTGCCCGCGCTGTTCGGGGCGGCCGGGACCGAGGCCCTCGCCGGGGCGGGGGCGGCGGACGCCGAGGGGTGGGTGCGGGTGGAGCTGCGGGTCGAGTCGCCGTCCGTGGCGGTCGCCGACCTGCTCAGGCTGCGCGACGGGGCGGAGGTGCTGGGGCCGCCGGAACTGCGCGCGGCGGTCGCGGACACGGTGGCGGCGCTGGCGGCCCGCTATGCGGCGACGCCCTGAGCGAGGTGGGCGGCGATGCGGGTGAGGGTGGTGGCGTTGTCCTCGAAGAGGTGGGCCCGCAGGCCCGCCGCGCGGGCGGCCTCGACGTTCGGGGCGGCGTCGTCCACGAAGAGGCAGTCCTGCGGGCGCACGTCCAGCGTCGTACAGGCGACGGCGAAGGCGCGGGGGTCGGGCTTGAGGATGCCGATCTCGTGGGAGTAGACGAGGTGTTCGGGGCGCTCGACCAGGGTGTCGAGTCGGTAGCGGTCGGCCTCGCGCTCGCGGGCCCCGACGAAGCTGTTGCTGAGGATGCCGATCCTGAGCTGCTGATGCCTCGTCAGGTCTCTGACGTACGAGAGGAGTTCCACGTTCGGTGAGCCGAGGTACTCGTCCCAGAGGTCGGCCATGAAGGCGTCGAGCTGCGTGGTGTCGAGGTGGAGTGCGGCGGCGGTCCGGGCGCGCACCTGCGCCTCGTCGACGTGGCCGACGCTGCCCGCCCGCCAGGTCTCACCCAGCAGGCTGTTGACGGTGCCGGGGGCGAGACCCAGGCGCTGCTCCCAGTCGGGGAGCCAGCCGGTGTCGGGGGTGAGTTCGAGGACGCCGCCGATGTCGAGGAGGAGGCAGGCGGGGCGGGGTGCGGTGGCGGTCACGGGGACTCCCTCAAGGGATGCGGTGCGGACGTGTACGTACGCACCGTGGGGCTTCCCCCAGGGGCAAGGTCAACCGCGTACGGCCTCCGAGACGTCCGCGAGCAGCTTCTCCGGGTCCGCGCCCCAGCGGGAGCTGACCACCAGGTCGCGGGCGGGGTCGACCCAGAGGAGGTGCGCGCCGCCGTTGCCCCGTGCGCAGCGGCCGGTGGCGGGGGCGGTGGGCCAGACGGTGCGGTCGTCGTTCAGCCACCAGGACAGGCCGTAGTTGGGCTTGACCCGGCACGGGGTCCACAGCTCCTCGATCCAGCGTCGGGACAGAACGCGTCGGCCGTCCCAACTCCCTTGCTGGAGGGTGAGTTGGCCGATCATCGCCAGGTCGAAAGCGCTGATCCACAGACCGCCGCCCCAGTGCGCGCCGCCGGACACGACGGGGACGGGGGTGCCGTCGACGTCGGCGAAGGAGTTCGCGTACCCGTGCCAGGACCAGGTGTCGGACGCCCCGATCGGGTCCATCACCCGCTCGCGGAGCGCCTCCGGGAGGGAACGGCCGAGGAGGACGGTCAGGGCGAGGGCGGTGAGGTTCACGCGGACGTCGTTGTACGCCCAGCCCTCGCCGGGCGGGCCGCCCGGGGACTCGGTGCCCTCACGGGTGCTCTGGGCGTCCACGGAGGTGGGCTTGCCCCACAGCTCGCCCTCCCACTGGCTGGTCTGGTCCAGGAGGTGCCGCCAGGTGACGGCGCGGCCGTGGGCGTCCGCGAACGCGGGCAGGTCGACGGTGCGGTGCACGGGTTCGTCGAGGTGGAGGAGGCCGTCGTCGTACGCGATTCCGGCGGTGAGGGAGAGGACGCTCTTGGTGGCGCTGTACGCCATCTCGACCCGTGCCGGGTCGCCCCAGCGGGCCAGTATCGTGCCGTGCCGCAGGACGACGCCGCTGGGGCCCTGGCCGTCGAGGAGCGGGCCGAGCACGTCGCGGTGGGAGGTGTCGGACACCTGGGCGTCGAGGTAGGAGGCCATGTCCTCGATGCCGGGCACGGGACGCTGGGCCTGGGCGCGGGCGGCGCGGGCCAGGGCGTCGGCGTCGACGCCGTTCCAGGGGGTGGGGACGGTGCGCAAGAGGGTGGGCTCGGTGTCGTGACTCTCCGTGGATTCCATCCGGTGGTCGGCCTTTCGTCGCGCGTACATACGTGATCTTGTACGTCGCGACCGTATCCGAATCCGACACCGCGTGGCCGAATTCGTTCCTCACAGGGGCGGTTGGGGCAGCAGGGTCCTACGATGCGTGGCATGCAGCGCAGACACGTGCTCAAAATGTTCGGCGCCCTTGCGGCGGTTCCCGTAGCAGCGCTTCCTGGAACGGCCTGGGCCGCGGGCCCGCCGGAACAGCAGTTGCTGTACTTCAACCACACCTACGGCGTCTTCGACCGCGAGACGGCCGACGCCATCGAACACTCCACGTTCCTCCGGGAGTTCGCCAACTTCCAGGTCCGCACGACCACCGGAAGCGGCGGACAGGTCTGGACGGGCCGCTACTTGATGGGCCGTCAGACCTACGTGGAACTCCTCGGGATCGGCGACGTCCCCGGCCCCGACGGCACACTCGGCGCCGCCGGTCTCGGGCTCTCCGTCGAGCGGGCGGGCGAGCTGGCGACGGTGCGCGGCCGGCTGCCCGGTCTGGGCGTACCCGAGCCGATCGACTTCCTCCAGACCCGCGACTTCGGCGACGGGGTGAAGGTGCCGTGGTTCGACGCGGTGCTCACCACGGCGGAGTACGACGCCTTCGGGGCCTGGGCGATGGAGTACCGGCCCGAGTACTTCGCCGATCCCCGCAGCAACACCGAGCACGCGGCGTTCCCCGGTGACGTCGGCCGGGAGCGCTACCTGAGCGACGACTACCGCAAGCACCTGATGCGCGACATCACCGGTGTCCACCTGGCGGTGACCCCCGGCGACCTGGGCGACACCGTGCCGCTGCTGAAGGCGGGCGGGTTCCGGGTGCGGGGCACGGTGGCGGGCGGGCAGGTGGTCGCTTCGGGCGGCGGCACCACGATCCGCTTCGAGGCGGTGCCGAGGGACCGGGCGGGGCTGAAGCGGCTCGATCTGGCGCTGAACCGGGCACCGGGCGTCCGGCGGGAGCATCGCATCGGGAAGTCGACGCTGGTGGTGGGGCCGGGAGCCCGGGCGGTGTGGACGTTCGACGGGGTGCCGGGCTGATCCGTTCCCGTACGGGTGCGGGGGCGGGCGCGACAGGTGCGGGGGCGCGCGTCGCAGCCCCCGCACCCGGTGGCGCCGAGGCTACGGTGGCACGACGCCGCGCCGTGGCGTCGTCTCGCCTCACGGCACCCGCCCCACACGGAACGGAGGCGCTTTGCCTCTCGCACGCCGTGACCTGCTGCTCGGCCTTTCCGCAGGTCTCCTCGCCCCCGCCCCATCCGCCCCGTCCGCCCCTCCGGGCCCGGATCGCGCCGCCGTCGTCCGCCGTTTCGGCGCTCGCATCCCCAGGTACTGGGGCACGGAGGCCCCCGGCGTCCTCACCCGGCTCGCCGACGGCGACCGACGCCTCGCGCTGACCTTCGACGCATGCGGGTCGGTGCACGGAAAGGGGTACGACGCCGACCTGATCGGGCAGCTGCGACGCTGGTCCGTACCCGCCACCCTGTTCCTCAACTCCCGTTGGATCGCGGCGAATCCGTCCCTCACCGGCGAACTCGCCGCCGACCCTCTCTTCGAACTCGCCAACCACGGCAGCGCGCACGTACCGCTGTCGGTGACCGGACGTGCCGCGTACGGCATCGCGGGCACACGGGACGCGGGCGAGGTCTACGACGAGGTCAGGGCCAACCAGGACGCCATGACCGCCGCCCTGCCCGGCCCGCCCCGCTTCTTCCGCCCCGGCACCGCGCACTGCGACGAGGTCGCCGCGGAGATCGTCACCGCGCTGGGACTGCGCTGCACCGGCTTCACGGTGAACGCCGACTGGGGCGCCACCCGACCGGCGGCAGGCATCGCCGAGGCCCTGGCCGACGCACCCCGGGGCGCGATCGTGCTGGCGCACATGAACCACCCCGAGGGCGACACCGCGCGCGGCTACGCCGAGGCCCTGCCACAACTGCTGGACGCGGGACAGGAGTTCACCAAGCTGAGCGGTCAAGGACGATCGGTGGCGGAGTGACGTCGCCCTCAGGCGCCGGCGAGGCCGGTTCGGGAGCGGTGGAGCAGGCGGACGGCGTCGATCGTCGGCGGCGAGAGCCGGGCCTCCTCCAGGTCGCGCCACGGCAGCCACTCCACCGCGTCCGTCGATCCCTCCGACTCCACCGACTCCCGTGCACCGGGCCGGAGTCGGACCTCGTAGAACAGTGCCGTGAGACCCCAGACGATCCCGCCCCGGTGCGTCTCGTACGTACACGCGTCGAGCAGCGTCGCCTGCGTCACCTCACGCCCCGTCTCCTCCCGGAACTCCCGCACCAGGGCCTCCGCGGGCTGCTCGCCCGGGTCGATCCCGCCGCCGGGCAGATGCCACAGGCCGGGGGTGAAGACGGGCGAGTCGTCGGCGAGGCGGACCAGCAACAGCCGGTCGTCCTCGACCACCAGGCCGTACGCGCTGACACGAATGCTGCGCCGCCCAACCGCCCCAGCCGTCCCCGGCGCCCCCGCCATCCCCGGCGTCCCCGCAGTCCCGGCCGCCCCCGCAGTCACAGCGGCCTCAGCGTGAAGCTCGCGGAGGCCCGCACCAGGCCGTTGACCTGGATGTCGACGCCGTGCTCGCCCGGATAGTAGGTGCGGGTGGTGATCTCCCTGACCGCGTGCTGCTTGCGCAGGCTCCGACGCTCACCCGCCGCCAGTGTCACGGTGGTGAGCTTGAAGACCTTGGGGAGAGTGCGGCCGCCCTTGCGGACGTGGTGGACGACGTAGTCGACGGTGAGGGTGTGCGGGCGGTCGTCGGTGTTGTGGAGGTCGAAGGCGAGGGTGACGGTCTGACCCATCGTCAGTTCGTCGGGTGTAAGGGTGAGTTGGGGGATGCGGGCGTGGTCGCCGCCGGTCGCGCCGAGGAGGGCCAGGGCCTCCTGGTCGCCCTTCTTGACGAGGGTGCGCAGCCCGTGCCGTACGGTCCAGGCGGTCTGCGGGGTCGGGCTCTCCTCGCTCCAGCGTCGCGCGGTGGCGAGGACGAGGTCCGGGTTGTCCCGGGCGATGTCGTTGAGGTTGTTCGCCACGGAGGTGCGGACGTACGGGGAGGGGTCGCTGCGCAGGACCTCCAGCACGTCGAGGACCGGGCGGGGGTCGGCGACGAAGCCGGTGAGGGTGCGCGCCCAGGGCAGGCGGGGGCGGATGCCCTCGCTGGCGAGGCGCCGGACGTTGGGGCTGGGGCTGTGCGCCCAGTCCGCGACGCGCTTCATCGTCAGGTCGTGGTGCTGCTCGACGAAGGGGCGGATCGCGAACTCGCCGGTGTGCCGCCGGGTGATCTCGTACAGGGCGTCGAGCGAGACGGTGGGGTGGTCGAGTCCGTACTCCTCGACGAAGCGGGCGACCGGCATCAGGTGCCAGCCGGCGTTGAACATGCCCTTGCCCTCGGTGATTTCGTCCCCGAGGAGGGCGACGAGGACGGCGACCGCCTCGGGGTACGACGCGGGCAGGCGGGCCCGCAGCCCCTCGGCCAGGACCCGCACCCGGTCCTTCAACTCCAGCCCCTGGACGCGGACTTCGGCCTCGGCCACGTACCCTTCGAGGTCGAATTCCGGGTGGACCGCGTGCACGAGGTCGCCGAGCCTGCGGGCCCCGGCCCCGCCGAAGTGCCGCTTCAGTCCGTACTCGTCGCTCATCCCGCTCCCTCGCCCAGGTGTCCCGCCAGTATCGCCGTGCCGGACACCGCCCGGCTACGACCCTCCGGCGAGCCCCGCCACGTACGTGTCCACCAGCGCCACCTGCCGCTCGGCCGTGAACTCCGCCGGCGCGAACAGGGCCTGCACCACCAGCCCCAGTACAAAGCTCTGCGCCGCGGCCGCCACCTCCGGTGCCGCCGGTTCCCCCGGCAGTTCCCCGGCCTCCTGCGCCGCCCGCACGTGCACGGTGAGCCGCTCGCGGGCCCGCCGGTAGCGCTGCGCGTGCTCGGCGGCGAGTTCCGGGTCGGCGAGGGCGACGTCCCAGGAGCCCACCCAGATGCGGTTGCTCGCCGCACCCGGGGCGTCCAGCGGCAGGATGTCGAGCAGCACGGCGCGCAGCATGGCCAGGCCGGTGCCCTCGCCGACGCGTCCGGCCGCCGGGCGCGGGCGGTCCAGGGAGTGCGCGTCGAGGACCCCCAGGGCGTGCTGGACGAGGGCCCGCTTGCTGGGGAAGTAATGGGTGAGCAGGCCCGTGGTCGCGCCCATCTCCTGGGCGACGGCCCGCAGCGTGAGGCCGCCGAAGCCGCGCTCGGCCAGTACCTCCCACACCGCGCGGGAGACCTCGGTGCGGCGGGCGTCGTGGTCTCCTCGGGCGGGTGTCATGCGGGCCAGTGTACGTACCCAACGTTTGTTACGTATCGTGGGTGCGCCCGCACCCCCGTGGGCACGCCGCCCCGGACCCGAGGACCCGCCGTGTACGCCGTACCCCTGACCGACCGTGCCGAGCTCCGCCCGCTGGAGCCCTGGCAGGCACCGGAGTTCCTGGCCCACATCGACCGCGCCCGTGACCTGGTGGACCCGTGGATCCCGTGGGCCACGTTCTCGACGGACCTGGCCTCGGCGCGGGCGACCCTCCAGCGGTACGCGGACAAGCAGGTCGCCGACGCGGGCCGGATCTACGGGATCTGGCTGGACGGGACGCTGGTGGGCGGCGTGATGTTCGTCCGCTTCGATGCCTCGCAGGGCACGGCCGAGATCGGCGTGTGGTCGGAGCCCGCCGCCGAGAGGCGGGGCCTGATCGGCGCGGCGGTGCACCGGCTGCTCGCGTACGCCTTCGAGGAGCGCGGGCTGCACCGGGTGGAGTGGTGGAACAGCACGGTCAACGTGCGCAGCCGGGCGGTGGCGCAGCGCGCGGGGATGCACCTGGACGGCACGCTGCGCGAGCACACGGAGTACCGGGGCGTGCGCCTCGACATGGAGGTGTGGTCGCTGCTGGCCCACGAGTGGAAGGGCCGCGAGGCATAGGGGGCGGCAGCCCCCTCACACCGTCCGGGCTCCTCGCGCCGTCCGGGTCCCTCGCGCGGCCGCCCCTCCCAGCCCTCCGCGCCGCGCGGCCCGCGCGCCTCACGCACCCGGGCCGTGCCGCGTCCCGCCCCCGCCGCGCTCAGCCCGTCGCGGTCTGCACGTCCGCCGGGTCCCCCGTCGACGTGGCCTCGCCCGTGCTGTCGTACAGCGCGAAGACCTGGTCGAGTCCGACCAGGTTCAGCACCCGCAGGGTGTGTTCCGGCACGGCGGCCAATGCTATCCCGGCGTTCGCGGCCAGGGCGTGGTTGCGGGCGGCGATCAGCGCGGTGATGCCGGTGGAGTCGCAGAACTCCATGCCCGCCAGCTCCACGACCAGCCGCTCGCCCGCCGTGAGCGGGATCTCGGCCAGGCGGGCCCGCAGGTCTCCGGCGGTGTCGTAGTCGAGGTCGCCGACGACCGCCACGACGGGCCCCGTGGCGGCCTGCCGCACGGTGATCGTCAGCGTCTTCAGCGGGGCGACGCGGTTCGTCCGATTCATTCGGGTCATACGGGCCTCTCCATGGCCGGGGCGCCGAGCGCGAGCAGTGCGGTGTCGTCGTCGAGGCCTTCCCCGAAGCCTTCCAGCAGCCCGGTCAGGGCGCCGACCAGCGAGGAGGGCGAGGTGTCGGGGGCAGTCGCGACGAACTCGCGCAGGGCGTCGTCGCCGTACCGCTCGGAGCCCTGGCCGCCGGGGGCGGTGCGGGCCTCGGTCAGGCCGTCGGTGTGCAGCAGGAGCGTGTCGCCGGGCGCGAGGGTGGTGGCGGCCGAGGCGAGCGGCGGGTCGGGAAGGATGCCGATCAGGAGGCCGCCGGGGGTCTCCAGGTACTCCGTGCTGCGGTCGGCGCGCAGCACGAGCGCCGGGGGATGCCCGCCGGAGGCCACCCGTACCGCGACCTCGCCCGTCTCCGGATCGGGCCGCAGGGTGCCGAAGACGGCGGTGCAGTAGCGGGGGTCGCTGCCGCTGTAGCGCTCGTGGAGCACGGTGTTGAGCGTGGCGAGGGCGGCGACCGGGTCGGGGTCGTGCAGGGCGGCGGCGCGCAGGGTGTAGCGGGTGAGCGAGGTGACGGCGGCGGCCTGCGGGCCCTTGCCGCAGACGTCGCCCAGGAAGAACCCCCACTGCCCGTCGCCGATCGGGAACAGGTCGTAGAAGTCGCCGCCGAGCCGGTCGGGGGAGGCCGTGTGGTAGTACGAGGCGGACTCCAGGCCCGGTACGGCGGGCAGGGTGGCGGGCAGCAGGCTCCGCTGGAGCACGACCAGTGCGTCCTGGAGGCGCGCCCGGTCCGCCTCGGCCTCGCGGCGGGCGGCCTCGGCGGCCTGCCGGGCGCGCAGCAGTTCCTCCTCGTAGGCGCGGCGGTCGCGGGCGTCCGCGAGGGTGGCGCGGATCAGCAGGGGTTCGCCCTCGCTGCCGTACTTGACGACGGCGGACACGAGAACGGGCATGCGGACGCCGTCGACGCCCTTCAGCTCCAGGGCGATGCCGTTGAGCTCGCCCTTCATGCGCAGCAGGGGCGCGAAGTGCGTCTCGTGGTAGATCCGGCCGCCGACGGTGAGCAGGTCGCTGAAGCGCATCCGGCCCACGACGTCCTCGCGGCGCAGGCCGAGCCAGCCCAGGAGGGTGGCGTTGGCCTTGGCGAGGGTGCCGTCCATGAGGGTGGAGACGTAACCGCAGGGGGCCTGCTCGTAGAGGTCTTCCGCGCTGTCCTCCAGGAGTGCGCTGAACGCGGCGTCGGTGACAGCACCGTCCCCGGCCTCGTACGGCTCGGGCTCGCTGCTGGTGCGGCTCATCATCGGCTGTCCCCGGGCAGGGGACTGCCGGTGTCGGCGGGCCGGAGGCCGTCGAGGAAGGCCCGGATCTCCGCTCCGGTCTCCTGCGGGGCGCTGAGCTGGGGGCAGTGCCCGGTGGCGTCCAGCGTCACCAGTTTCGAACCCGGTACGGCGTCGTGGACGTACGCGCCGACCTCGCGCGGGGCGATGGCGTCCCGCAGGCACTCCAGGACGAGGGTGGGCACCGTCACGTCCTTCAGCTCGGGGCGGCTGTCGGAGAGGAAGGTGGTGCGGGCGAAGACGCGGGCCATCTCGGGGTCGGTCGCGCAGAAGCTGGTGGTGAGCTCCTCGCCCAGCTCGGGGCGCTCGGGGTTGCCCATGATCACGGGGGCCATCGCTCCCGACCAGCCCAGGTAGTTCGACTCCAGGGAGCCGAGCAGTTCCTCGATGTCTTCGGCCGTGAAGCCGCCCCGGTACCCCTCCTCGTCGATGTAGCGGGGCGAGGGGGCGACCATGACGAGCGAGCCGATGCGCTCGGGTGCGCTGCGGGCGGCGAGCACGCCGATCATCGCGCTCACGGAGTGGCCCACGAACGCGGCCCCCTCCAGCTCCAGCTCCGCGCAGATGTCGACCACGTCCTGGGCGTACCCCTCCAGGCGGGAGTAGCGCGCCTCGGACCAGGCGGCGGGGTCGGCCTTCCCGGACCCGACGTAGTCGAACAGCACGACCCGGTAGCGGTCCGTGAGGGCGGGCAGGACGAGCCGCCACATGTTCTGGTCGCAGCCGAAGCCGTGCGCGAGCACCACTGTGGGGCCGTCGGCCCGGCCGGTGACGACGACGTTGTTCCTGCGACGGGTATCCATGCCCCCCATCCTGTCACCCGCTCCCCCCATGGCTGCTCACTGCATGTTCTGGAGGTGGGGGTGACGGGGGTCGTCGGCGCACACGTAGAGCTGGAGGGTGTACCCGCGCCCGATGGTGAGCCGAGTGGCGCAGGCCGGCCCGAGGAAGTGCAGTCCGGTGTACGTCGCGTCCTCGACGGGCCGCCAACTCCCGTCGCCCCCGCCCCACTCGGTGCCGTCGACCGTGAGCAGCGGCCGCACGCCGGAGCCGCATTCCGGGCAGGCCATGTCGAAGGGGTCGGAGAAGCTCCAGGGCTCGTGCCCGAGTGCCTTGAAGCCGGGGGCGACTGCCAGATCCAGCTGGTAACAGGGCCCGTCCGGTTCGTCGTCCTCCTCCCGCTCCTGCTCCTCGTCCCACGCCTCGATGCGGTCGGCGAGCTGCTCCGGGAGGATGTGCGGGGCCGGGTACTCGGTGACCTCCTCGGGGTGCAGGACGCAGGGCGCGGGCACGTACTCCTCGCTTCCGACGACCGGCGGGTGCGGTACGGACGCGGGCGGAGCCGGGTCGGTGACCTCGGCGGCGGCCCGCCAGCGCAGGGCGGTGCGCGGCACGTAGGCGTCGTCGGGGTGGTCGAAGGGGCACCACAGCACCTGGAGCAGGTCCGTGCCGTCGGGGAACGGCAGTGCGGGCACGTCGGCCGCGTAGAGCTGGGCCACCGGCAGCATCGGAAGCGGTCCCGCCACCGGAATCCGCCGTTCCGCGCGGAGCCCGTCGAGAGTCTCCCGCTCCTCCTCGCTCAGCAAGTCCTCGTCGTCCGCCCGGTGCCGGGCCCACGCCTCGGCGAGCATCCGCCGCGACTGCCGTATGTCGTCGGGTGCGAGCCCGAGCAGCCACGGCCCGCCGTGCTCGGCGCAGGCCGGCCACTTCTCCGCCACCGGCCACAGCAGCGGCCCGCCCACCGAGGAGTCCGCCGCGGTGGGCGCACCGGCCCTCGGGTGCAGCCGTATCGAGGTCCGCGCGAGGGGCGCGAGTTCGGGGAAAACGGCGGTGATGTCGACGGGTCGGGGCGGCGTGGTGCGGGTCATGGGAAAAGGCTAGACGGCACCACTGACAACGCCCTTCCCGCAAGGCCAATGCAGCTCACAACCGCTCACAGCCGCTCCCCGGCCGGTCACAGGGTGAGCTTGAACCCGTCGTGGCTGCGCTCGAATCCGAGCGAGGCGTAGAAGCCGTGCGCGCGGGTGCGGGCCTTGTTGCTGGTGAGCTGGACCAGGGTGCAGCCCCGGGCCTTCGCCCGGTCCACGGCCCGGGCGAGCAGCTCCCGGCCGAGGCCTTCGCCGCGCCGGTCGGCCCGGACCCGTACCGCTTCGAACAGCGCCCGCTCCTGCCCGTGGCGGCCGAGGCCGGGGATGTAGGTCGCCTGGAGGCAGCCCAGGACCAGGCCGTCCTCCCCTTCCAGTACGAGGAGTTCATTGCGCGGGTCGGCGTCGAGGTCGCGGAAGGCCTGCTCGTAGGCATCGTCGACGACGACGGTCGAGGGGTCCACGGTCGCGTTCTCGTGGACGACGAGGGCCAGCACGGCGGGAAGGTCGGCGCGGGTGGCGGTGCGGAGGATCACGGAAGCATTGTGCGGGGCGGGAATGAGGGCGGATGCGGCGGCCCCCGGCCGATGAGTTCGGGGCCCTGCGCCGGTCTGTACTGGTGAACGCGCTCCAGGCGCGTGGCCGACGCGCGTGGCTGAAGCGCGTGGCCGACGTATGTGCACCGAGGAGGAATTCCGTGATCGATCTGAAACCGGCCTGCCGCACCATGCGTGCCGTACTCGACGGAGTGTCCGACGCTCAGCTCACGCTGCCGACGCCGTGCGAGAAGTTCGGCGTGGGGGATCTCGTGGACCATGTGGTGGGATTCACCGGCGCGTTCACCGCCGTCGCCCGTGGGGAAGCCGCTGCCGCACCCGTCGCGGAGCCCGACGCGTCGCACTTGGCGGCGGACTGGCGCAGCACGCTGCCCGGACGGCTGGGTGAGCTCGGCGCGGCGTGGGACGACCCCGCGGCCTGGGAGGGCGCGGCCGATGCCGGGGTCGGGCTGGAGCTGCCCCGGGCCCTGTGGGGGCGGATCGCGCTCACCGAACTGGTGGTGCACGGCTGGGACCTCGCGCGGGCCACCGGTCAGCCCTTCGACGTACCCGAGCCGACCTTGCGCGTGTGCTTCGACCATGTGTCGACCTTCATGGACGGCGCACCGGTCGAGGGGCTGTGGGGCCCGCCCGTCGAGGTCGCCCGGGACGCGCCGTTGCTGCACCGGCTGTTGGGGGCGACCGGCCGCCGACCGTGACGAGACGGCCCGCCCGCCCCTGGCCGGGAACGGGCGGGCCCGGTGCGGGTTTCAGCGCACCTGGGGCCTCACGGGCCGATGACCGCTATGGACTTGACCGTCGCGCCCGGCTTGGTCTGCCCCCAGTGCTTGGGCTTGACGTCGTTGTGCGAGCCGTAGCAGGACACGTCGCTGTAGAGGCGGATGGTCCGCTTGGTCTGGTTGGAGACCGTCTTGCCGCTCCACGGGTTGCAGCCCGGCGAGGGGTTCACCCGGCTGGTGCGCTTGGTGCCGCCGAAGTCGTTCTTCGACCAGGTGCAGACCGATCCGGCGCGGCACACCGAGGAGGCGGAGGCGGTGCCGGTCGCGGCGCTGACGGGCAGCAGCGCGAGGAGCGCGGCGCCGCCGAACGCGAGCATTTTCTTCCTCAAGGGGGTACTCCAGGTTCCTTGCCGATCTTCACTCATGTACGGAATCGAGCATTCCGGCGCCCTCCGGCCCAGGTCAACGCCCTCCTGACAACCTCCACGGCCCGTGCACGACCCTGCCCCCTCGGCAGCGCGCCGCCAGAGCACCGTCAGAGCGCCGCCAGCGGTCCGCCCGGGACGAAGGCGTGTTCGGCGAAGCGCTCGGCGATGCGGCGGTGGGTGGCTGCGTCCGGGTGGAGCCGGTCCGGGAGGGGGAGTTCGGCGTGGTCCTTCTCGCCGTACAGTTCGCGGCCGTCCAGGTGGTGGAGGTTCGGGTCGGTGGCGGCCCGCTGGGCGACGATGCGGGCGAGTTCGGACCGTACGACAGTGAGAGTGAGCTTGCCCGTCGCGACCTCGGCCGGGTCGCCGGCCGCCTGGAAGCGGATGCGGCCCTCGGCGAGGGAGGCGAAGTCCGGGGCGCTGGGGCCGGGGGTGTCCTCGTGGATCGGGCACAGGATCGAGGAGACGACGAGGAGCGGGGTGGTGGGGTGCCCCTCGCGGATCGTGTCGAGGAAGCCGTGCACGGCGGGGCCGAGCGCGCGCAGGCGCATCACGTCGGTGTTGACGAGGTTGATGCCGATCTTGACGCTGATCAGGTCGGCGGGGGTGTCCCGCATCGCCCGCGCCGTGAACGGGTCGAGCAGCGCGCTGCCGCCGAAGCCCAGGTTGATCAGCTCGACGCCGCCGAGCGAGGCGGCCAGCGCGGGCCAGGTGGTGGACGGGCTCTCGGCGTCGGAGCCGTGGCTGATCGAACTGCCGTGGTGCAGCCAGACCTTGCGGCCCTCCGGCACGGGCGAGGGGGCGACGGGGGCGTCCGTGCGCAGGGCGACGAGCTGGGTGATCTCGTTGTACGGCAGCCAGATCTCGACGTCCTTCTCGATGGCGGCGAGGCCGTCGAAGCGGACGGTGCCGACCGGGCCGGGGACGGTTTCGGCGGTGCCCGTGGTCATGTCGACCAGGAGGGTGTTGCCGCCGGTGGTGCTCGCGCGGTCCGCGAGGCGGCCGTCGATCAGGAGGTCGTAGACGCCGTCGGGGCGCTCGGGGGCACCCTTGTACGCGTTCTTCGTGCGCAGGGTGTCGAGCTCGACGACGGTGGCGCGGGTGCGGAAGGCGAGGCGTACGCCGCTGGGCTGGGCCTCGGCCATGGTGAGCTGGCCGTCGGGAATCTGGGCGCGGGCCCCGGTGGGCAGCCGGTGCGGCAACAGACCGTGCGCGGTGCGCTCCAGGTCGAGCGCACCGCGTACGAGGTCGGGGGTGAGGGGGGTGGCGGTCAGGCCGGTGACGTGCGGAGTGTCCATGCCTCCACCCTGCCAAACGGACTGGGCGCCCCCGCTACGAGGGCTACCGGGGCCTGCGCGCCAGGTGCACCACGTCCGGCACGCCCCGGGCCACCGGCACCTCCAGCGTCCGTACCTCCGCGAAACCGGCCCGGCGCAGCGCGTCCTCGAACGCCGTCGAGGGCTGCGCGGACCACACCGCGAGCACGCCCCCGGGGTTGAGGCGGCGCAGGCAGGCGGCGAGGCCGGTGGGGGTGTAGAGGTTGCGGTTGTCGTCGGTGACGGTCCAGTCGGGGCCGTTGTCGATGTCCAGGCACAGGGCGTCGTACGTGTCCGCCGCCGGGCCCGTGTCGCGCAGGTGGGCGATCAGGTCGGCGAGCACGATCCCGACCCGGGGGTCGGCCTGCGCGTCGGCCGTAACGGTGTCGAGGGGCCCCTCGCGGTGCCAGTCGACGATGGCCTGCTCGCGCTCCACGACCACGATGCGGCCCCAACGGTCCTGCCCCGCCGCATGGGCGAGGGAGAAACCGACGCCGAGCCCGCCGATGAGCACGGAGGGGCGCGGCGTGCCCGGCGCGGGGTCCAGGACCTCGTACGCCGCGTCCACGAGGAGTCTCTCGGAGCGGCCGTCCGACGTGTCCATCAGGAAGCACCCGTTGGCGATGATCTCGTACGTCTCCCCGCGCTGCCGCAGCACGACGTCGCCGTACGGCCCCTGACGGTGGTCGAGTTCGACCGGGCCGGTGTGATGGAGGGCGATGGCCTGCATGAAGGGCTCCATTCCGTGACCGAGGTTTCCGGTCACCCGACGGCACAACGACGTGCGGCCGGTGAGGGTTCCAGCCTCCGCCGCGCCGACGTCACGCCGCGTGCCTCGCAGGGGAGTTGAGGGCGGCCAACGCCGAAGAGCGGCCGTCGGCACGAGGGCCGACGACCGCTGCTCGGGAGCTTCGCTCAGAATTCCGTTCCGCCGGACTCCGTTGCGCCGGAGTCCGTTCCCGTTCCGCCGGAATCCGTCAGCATTGCGCTCAGCAGGTGACGATCTTGCCGTACGAGCCGAGCTTCCACTTCCAGGTGCTGCCCTCGCCGTTCTGGTAGGTCCAGCAGGCGCCGTCGGGACCGTTGTTGATGACGACCTTCACATGCATGGTCGTCCCGCAGTTGTTGCGGACCGTGACCTGCTTCTTCTGCTTGATGACGTCCCGGGTGACGCAGGCGGGCGCCGTCCCCTGGATGCGCAGGCCGGACGCGGACTGGTCAACCGCTGCGGCGGGGGCGGCCGTCGCGGTGGCGGGGAGGACGAGCCCGCCGCCGAGTGCGACGGCTGCGGTGGCGACGGCGAGGCGCTTGCGCGGGGTGCTGAACATGATGAGGGTTCCTCTCCTCGTAGTTGCGTGGTGGTGGCGTGGTGGTTGCGTGGGTCCCGGTCGCCCGGGGCCTCCGGGGCGGGAGCGGCGAGTGGTGCTGCCGTCCTGCTCTGTCCATCAGGTTTCCGGGGCGGCCCGCCAACTGGCCAGTGATCGGCCCGAAGTGACGTCCCCTTGGGATGTCCCACCCCCTGACCTGCGGGGACACACCTCCGGAGGACGTGATCACGGGACGCCCCGCGGGGGACGAAGTGACGGGTGGGGGCGTGAAGTTACGCATGCCGGGGGGCGCGGGGTAACGGACAGCCCCGCGCCGTCACCCGTGGGGTGGAAGAACATCGGCCGATCGGCCCAGCCCTCAGGTCCTTTCGGCGGCGTCCGGCGTCCCCCCTGCGGGGCCGGTGCCAAGGTCGGGGCGTTCCGGCCCCGCGGGGCCGGAGTTCCCGGACCCGAGGATGACGAGGACACGCGCATGCACATCTCACGACGTTCCGCACTGATCGCCGGGGGCGCCCTGGCCGCCCCCCTGGCCCTGTCCGGTGCCACCGCCGCCCTGGCCGCCCACTCCCCCTCCACGGCCCCGTCGGCCGCCGACCGGTACAAGCCGCTGCCGATCGGGCTGTTGGTCGACGTGTCGGGCCCGACGTCCGTACACGGTCAGCGGCAGCGCCTGGGCGCGGAGTACATGGCCCGGCAGCTGAACGCCGCGGGCGGCCGTCGGCCGGTGGAGCTGGTGTTCGCCGACACGGGCGGCAACCCGAAGACCGCCCTCACGGCGGTCCGCAAGCTGATCGCGGGCGGCGTGCGGGCGATCGTCGGCACGTCGACGCCGCAGACCTTCGAGATCGCCGTGGCGGAGGCGGAGAAGGCCCGCATCCCGATCGTGACGCCGCTGGGCGGCGGGCTGAAGCCGCCCGCGTCGAAGTACGCGTTCCGCACCGGGGGCAGCGCGGTGCACATCTCGTCGGTGATCCTTTCGGGCCTCAGGCAGCGCGGCCTGAAGAAGCTCGCCGTGCTGTACCCGGACGTGAAGATCGCCGACGAGCTGGAGGCGGAGCTGCGCCGTCAGGCGAAGACGGCGGGCGTGGAGATCGTGGCGGTGGGCCGGGTCACCGAGGGGGCCAAGGACGTGAAGCCGTCGCTGCGCCCGCTGCTGAAGGCGGACCCGGACGCGCTGATGCTGTGGGTGGTGCCCCCGTACAACGGTCTGGCGGCCAAGGCGGCGCGCGAGCTGGGCTGGGAGGGGCCGCTCTACCTGAGCCCGTCCGGCGCACACCCGAAGTTCTTCACGGCGGCCGGCGAGGCGGCCGAGGGGGTGCGGGCCGTCGCCCCGTGGTCGGTGATCGCGGACTCCGCCCCGGCCCTGCTGCCGAACCGGGAGCTGCTCCGGGAGTTCGCCGCCGGTTTCCAGAAGGAGCACGGGCCGCTGGGTTCGTACGTCTCGTACGGTGCGGACGCGGTCGGCATCCTCAGCGAGGCGTTCACGCTGGCCGGGGACGAGGGCCGGGCGCTGCACACGCTGGAGCGCATGGCGTACGTGGGGGTCACCGGGGTCTACCGGATGCGGCCGGACAACCACGCGGGGCTGCTGCCCGGGGCTCTCACCATGGCGATCGGCCACAAGGGCGGCTGGGTGCGCGACGAGAAGTTCGCGACGGACCCGAAGAAGGCGTAGCAACGCGGGGCGGGAGGACCCGGGGCCCTCCCGCCCCGCCTCCGCCCCTCACGGCCCGACCCCCGCCCCACTCCCCCTCCGCCACGGCCGCGACGCCGGGAGCGGGTCGTGGAGTTCGGCGGCGAGGAAGTCCGTGACCTGACGGAGTGCGGCGTGGGCGGCGTGCGTGGCGTACAGGTTGTTGCGGGACAGGAAGTCGTGGACGATCGCGGGGTAGCGGGTGGCGAGGACCCGGTTCCCGGCCGCGCGCAGCCGGTACGCGTAGGCCTCGCCCTCGTCGCGCAGCACGTCGGCCTCGGCCGTGACGACCAACGCCGGTGCCACATGGGCGAGTTGACCGTCCGTCGCACGGAGCGGGGCGGCGGCCGGGTCCAGCCGGGCCGCCGGGTCGGGTACGTACGCCTCCCAGAACCAGCGCATGGTGCGGGCGGTGAGGCTGTACCCGGTGGCGAACTCCCGGTAGGACGCGGTGTTCATCCCGGCGTCCGTCACCGGGTACAGCAGCACCTGCGCGCGGAGCCGGGGCCCCGGCCACCGCTCGGCGCGCACGGCGAGCGCCGCGGCCATCGCGCCGCCCGCACTGTCACCCGCGACGGCGACCCGCGCCGGGTCGATCCCCACCCTTCTCCCCTCCCTCCTCAGCCACCTCACCACCGCCTCCGACTCGTTGAGGGCGACCGGGAAGCGGGCCCCGGGGGCGTGGCTGTAGTCGACGAGGACGACGGCGGCCCGAATGCGCGTGGCGAGCTGGCGCACGAGCCGGTCGTGGGTGGCCGGACCGCCCAGGATCCAGCCGCCGCCGTGCAGGTACACGACGGCGGGGAGGTCCGCGGCCGCACCGGCCGGCCGATAGACGTACGTCCGTACCGTCGCCCCTGCCGTCGCCTTCGCCTCCGCGACGTCCGTACGGGCGCGTCCGTACGGTACGTCCAGCCGCCGCACGACGGCTCCGGGCGCGTCGACCGGCACCAGCCGCTGGCCCTTCTCGTAGCGTCGGCGGGCCTGCTCGGGGGTGCTCCGCCAGATGGGCACGGCCTTGGCGGAGGCGGCCACGGCCTTCGCGGCGGCGGGCTCCAGCACGGGGCCGGAGCTGCTCGCGGGGGACGCGGGGGCGGGGGCGAGCCCTGCGGGGGCGAGGAGCAGCAGGAACAGTGCGGCGGCGGCGATCCCCGCACGACCACGCCGCGCCACGCCGAAAGGACCGACCTGGCCGACCGCGCCGACCGGACCGACTGGACCGACCCGATCGCCCCGCCCCACCGGGGCCCTCACTCCCCCACCTCCAGCACCCTCCGCACACCGGCCCCCAGGAATCGCCCTCCCGGGTCGAGCCCCTCCCGCACCGCCCGGAACTCCTCCCACCTCGGGTACAGCCCGCGCAGCCGGTCCGCCCCGAACCCGTGCTCCTTGCCCCAGTGCGGACGCGCCCCCGCCTCCCCGAGCACCGCCTCCGCGGCCTCGAACCACCGCGTCCGCCCCGGCCCGGCCGGTGCCGCCAGGTTGATCCACGCGGTGCGGCGGCCGTACGCGGGGCTCAGCCAGACGTCCTCGGCGGGGCCCGGCCGCAGTTCGAGCGGCAGGACCGGGGTGAAGCCGGTCCGGGCGAGCGCCGCGCCCAGGACCGGCAGCACGGCCGGCAGGTCGTCGAGCGGGATCGCGTACTCGCGCGCCGTGAAGCGCATCCACTGGTCGAAGACCAGGCCGCGATGGGCGGGGACGGTACGCGGCGGGCCGGGAGCCGCGCCGGACGCCCGGGCGAGCACCCGACGGGCCCGCCGCCACCGGCGCCCCGCGGGCATCCGCGCGGTTGCCTCGCGCAGCAACCAGCCGCGCACCACGTCGTCCCGCAGCGCCCTGAGCCGGGGTGCGCGGGGTTCCGGCCCCAGGGGCGGGCCGGTCCGTCGCAGGGTGCGGTGCCGCACCCGCTCCTCCCAGGGGAACCAGAACGCCGAGACGTGCTCGGCGGACTCCGCCCACCCGGCCGGGTCCTCCAGCACCGCCCCCAACGGGCCGTATTCCTCGCGGAGTTGAAGCAGGTGCGCGGGTACGCAGCGGAGCGTGACGGCGGTGACGACCCCGAGGGTGCCGAGCGAGAGCCGGAGGGCGTTCAGCCGGTCCGCCCCGTCACCGCCGACATCGAGGAGGGCCCCGTCGGCGGTGGCGAGGCGCACCGCGGCGACCTGGGCCGACAGGGAGGGGTGGCGGCCG
This sequence comes from Streptomyces sp. NPDC087440, assembly GCF_044744005.1. Taxonomy (NCBI): domain Bacteria; kingdom Bacillati; phylum Actinomycetota; class Actinomycetes; order Kitasatosporales; family Streptomycetaceae; genus Streptomyces; species Streptomyces sp. NPDC087440. Next base: position 116,090 of record NZ_JBIUXN010000024.1, read on the forward strand.
CCACCGTGGGTTCCGGTGGCGACGGCGCCCGCGACGGTGGGGGCGGTGGTCGTGCCGAGGCCGTGCACGGCGAGCCCTCGGGCGGCGAGCGCGGTGGCGAGGGCGCCGATGGAGGTACCGGCGGCGACGGTGACCTCGGTGTCCTGGCCCGCTCCACGGGTGGCCAGGACACCGCGCAGACCGCGCATGTCGACGAGGACGCCGGTGGTGTTCACCAGGGGCGCGAACGAGTGCCCGGCACCGGCCGCCCGCACCGGGAGGTCCCGCTCCGTCGCGTACGCGAGGAGTTCGGCGACCTCCTCCTCCGAGCGCGGCCGGGCGTACAGGTGCGGCACGCAGCTCTGGGTGCGGCTCCAGCTGCGCCAGGTGCGGTGCCGACGGGTCATGCGGTCGCCCCTTCCGAAGGCGTGCGGACGCTCACGGCCACAGGACCGGGCCGAACCGGTCGGCGATCGGGGCGAGGGCGAAGGTGCGTCCCGCCCACGCGCGGGCGGCGGCACCGCAGCGGGCCCGCCTCGCGGCGTCGGCGAGGAGTTCCATGCCGCGCGCGGCAAAGGCGGCCGGATCGTCGGGGGCGGTGACGACTCCGCCGCCGGAAGCGGCAACGACGCGGGCGGTCTCGCTGTCCGGCGGGGCGGCGGCGAGCACACACCGGCCGGCCGCCAGGTACGCGAGGACCTTCGACGGCGCCGAAACGGCTGCCGCGTCGGCGGCGAGGGTGACCACGAGCACGTCCGCCGCCGCGAACATGGCCGGGACCTCTTCGTACGGACGGAAGTCGAGGAGTTCGAGCCGGTCGAGGCCACGGGTGCGGCGGCGGTCGGCGAGCAGGTCGCGGCCGGAGCCCTGGCTGACGACCAGCAGGCGTCCGGTGCGGCGGCGGGTGCAGGCGGCGGCCAGCTCGGCGAGGAGTTCCGGGGCGTGGCGGTCGTCGAGGGCACCGGCGTAGACGAACAGCGGTCCGCCGCCGAGCTTCTGTGCCGGGGGCCAGGGTGCACGGGCCCCCGGCAGGTCCAGCGGGGCCCAGTTGGGGACCAGGGTGAGGCGGTCGTCGGGCACACCCAGTTCACGGGCAGCGTCGGCGAAACCGGGGGTGACGGCGACGACGTGGTCGCTGGCGCGGAGCGCGCGGGCTTCGAGGGCGGTGGTGTGGGGGTCGGCGCCGGGGAGGGCGGAGTGGACGTCCTGGAGCCAGTACACGCAACGCCAGCCACGCGCTCGGGCCAGCCGCAGGGCGCCCCACTGGACGGCGGGGTGGGCGTTGCCGCAGAGGAAGGTGGTGCGGGGGGCGGGGGCGGGGGCAGGAGGAGTGGGGGTGGAGGTCGGGGTGGGCGGGAGCGCCTGCTCCAGGCCCGCCAGGTAGCGGTCGACATCGGTGCGGGGGCCGGGACGCGGGCCGGTCGGCCGTACCGCTCGGGCCGCTCCACCCGCGGGTGCCGCTCGTACCCCACGTACCCCTCGAACTGCTCGTTCCGCTCGCACGGCTTGCACGGCTCGTTCTGCCCGTTCTGCTCGCACGGCTCGTACCGTGAGCCCCTCCACCCCCGCCGCCCCCGTGTCGCCCCGGGTCCCCACGTGGTCCTCGCGGTAGAGGTGCAGGACCGCGGCCCCGCGGCGGGCCAGTTCGCGGCTCAGGTCGAGCTGGAAGGGGTGCCCCAGGTAGTCGTGCAGCACGAGCGCACGACCGTGCGGCAGCCGCGTACGCCGACCGCCGAACGCCTCGCCCACCGCGCTCTCATCCATCCCCGGAGCATCCCCCGCCCCTCGCTCCTCGCACACCCGCCGCCCCTCGGCGCTCCCCCGTTCGCGCCCCCTTTTCCCTCTACCCGCCCCTCACCAGGCACCTCGTGCGTGGGCCGAAAACCGGAGGGTTAGCATATGAGCACCGCCTAGCTCGAAAGAGAAGAAGCCTGTGACTGCTGTCAATGACGACCCGTTCACTCACTGGACGCACCGCGAGGAAATCGCGGAGTCGATGATCCCCGTGATCGGAAAGCTGCACCGGGAGCGTGACGTCACGGTCCTGATCCACAGCCGTTCCCTGGTGAACAAGTCAGTGGTGAGCATTCTCAAGACCCACCGCTTCGCCCGGCAGATAGCCGGCGAGGAGCTCTCGATCACCGAGACCCTCCCCTTCCTCCAGGCGCTGACCACCCTCGACCTGGGCCCCTCGCAGATCGACATCGGCCTGCTGGCCGAGCTGTACCGTGCCGACGACCGCGGTCTGTCGGTCGAGGAGTTCGCCGCCGAGGCGGTCGCCGGTGCGACCGGTGCGAACAAGATCGAGCGCCGCGAGTCCCGCGACGTCGTGCTGTACGGCTTCGGGCGCATCGGCCGTCTGCTGGCCCGTCTCCTGATCGAGAAGGCCGGTTCGGGCAACGGTCTGCGGCTGCGCGCCATCGTCGTCCGCAAGGGCAAGGGCCAGGACATCGTGAAGCGCGCCTCGCTGCTGCGCCGCGACTCCATCCACGGCCAGTTCCAGGGCACGATCACGGTCGACGAGGACAACGACACGATCATCGCCAACGGCAACGTGATCAAGGTGATCTACTCCGACGACCCGACGCTGGTCGACTACACGGAGTACGGCATCAAGGACGCCATCCTCATCGACAACACGGGCCGCTGGCGCGACCGCGAGGGCCTCTCCAACCACCTGCGCCCGGGCATCTCCAAGGTCGTCCTGACCGCCCCCGGCAAGGGTGACGTCCCGAACATCGTGCACGGCGTCAACCACGACACGATCAAGCCGGACGACGCGATCATCTCCTGCGCGTCCTGCACCACGAACGCGATCGTGCCGCCGCTGAAGGCGATGGCCGACGAGTACGGCGTGCTGCGCGGTCACGTCGAGACCGTCCACTCCTTCACCAACGACCAGAACCTCCTGGACAACTACCACGGCTCCGACCGCCGCGGCCGGTCCGCGCCGCTGAACATGGTCATCACGGAGACGGGCGCGGCCTCCGCCGTCGCCAAGGCGCTCCCGGACCTCAAGGCCCGGATCACCGGCAGCTCGATCCGCGTCCCGGTCCCGAACGTGTCGATCGCGATCCTCAACCTGCGCCTGGAGCGCGAGACCACCCGCGAGGAGGTCCTCGACCACCTGCGCGACGTGTCGCTGAACTCGCCGCTGAAGCGCCAGATCGACTTCATCAGCGCGCCGGACGCGGTCTCCAGCGACTTCGTCGGCTCGCGCCACTCGTCGATCATCGACGCGGGCGCGCTGAAGGTCGAGGGCGACGACGCGATCCTCTACCTCTGGTACGACAACGAGTTCGGCTACTCCTGCCAGGTCATCCGGGTCGTCCAGCACGTCTCGGGCGTCGAGTACCCGACCTTCCCGGCGCCGGTGGCCTGACGGCCGGTCCGCCCGGGTGCCGCCCGTTCTCCGTACCGTCTCCGCACGGCCGTACGGAGCGCGGGCGGCACCCTTTTGTACGGGCAAGGCTGCTGCGACCTCGGTCAGCGGTGTCGGACGCGGCCGGTCTCGTGGGCCCACATGGCGACCTCGACGCGGTTTCGGGCGCCGAGCTTGCGCATCAGGCCGGCGAGGTGGGCCTTGACGGTGCTCGGGGTGATGAAGAGCTCGTCGGCGATCTCGTTGTTGGTGCGGCCCCGGGCCACCGGGACGAGGACTTCCTCCTCGCGGGCGGTGAGCGGTTCCGTCGGCTGCCTCGGTGGTGAGGGCTGCGCGTGGGCGAACGCCGCGAGCAGCCGGACCGTGACGCTGGGCGCGATCAGCGCGTCTCCGGCCGCGGCGGCGTGGACGGCCTGGGTCAGCAGGGCGGGTCCGGCGTCCTTGAGCAGGAACCCGCGGGCTCCGGCCCGGAGCGCCCCGTGGACGTACTCGTCGAGGTCGAAGGTGGTGATGACCACGATCGGCAGGGGATCGGGGACGCCGGGGCCGGCCAGGCGCCGGGTGGCTTCGATGCCGTCCATCAGCGGCATCCGGATGTCGAACAGGCCGACGTCGGGGCGCAGTCGGAGCGCCATGCGGACGGCCTCGCGCCCGTCGGCTGCCGCGCCGACCACGTCGATGTCGGGCTGGGCGTCGAGCAGCATCGTCAGCCCGGTGCGCACGATGTGCTGGTCGTCGGCGACGAGGACCCTGATGCTCATCGTGGCGTCCCGGTACGGGGCAGGACCGCCTCCACCCGCCAGCCCCGCTCGGCGGCGGGGCCGGCGTGGAAGGTGCCGCCGAGCAGTGCGGCGCGTTCCCGCATGCCCACCAGGCCGTAACCCGCCGGGGCGCGGCCGCCGGCGGCGGAGCCGTCGTCGGCGACGGTCAGCCGTACCCGGTCGGCGTCGCCCGTGACGGCGACGGTGACCCGGGTCGCGTGGCGGGCGTGCCGTCGGGCGTTGGTGACGGACTCCTGGGCCAGGCGGTAGACCGCGGCCCCGACCACCGGGCTGAGGTCGTCGAACGCGCCGGACAGCGTCACCGCGACGCGGGGACGCGTCCGACCGTCGGTGGCGAGCTGCTCGACCTCGGCCACGCCGGGCTGCGGCGCGAACGCGGTGTCGTGGGTGGCGCGGAGCACGCCGACGATGGCGCGCAGCTCGGTGAGGGTGCGGGTCGCCGCGTCCTCGATGACGGCCAGGGCCTCGACGGCACGCTCGGGGTGGGAGGCCGCGACGGCACGTCCCGCCTGGGCCTGGATGGCGATGCCCGAGACGTGGTGGGCGACGGTGTCGTGGAGTTCACGGGCGAGCTGTTCGCGTTCGCGGGCCTTGGCCTGGTCGATGTCGCGGACGAGGATCTTCGTGTGGTAGCGGATCGCGGCGCCGAGGGCGGCGGCGAACAGGAAGAACCCGTAGGAGGCGACCGCGTCCGCCGGGCCGGTGGTGTCGGCGACGTTGGTGACGGTCAGCCAGAGCAGGATGACGCCGAGGCCGATCGCGGCTTCCCGGCCGGAGCCCCACCGGAACAGGGCGTAGGCCAGGATCAGCGCCGCGGAGACGCTGTTCAGCAGGGCGCCCTGCGACCCGGTGAGGATCCTGACGAGGTCGACGACCGTCAACGTGCCGAAGGAGACCGCGACCGCGACGAGCGGGAGCGTGCGTCGCCACGGCAGGGGGCCGAGGACCGCGAGCACGGCGAGCAGCAACAGCGGTCGTGGCGCCAGGTTCTGACGGAGCATCACTTCCACCAGCGACCAGCAGATCAGTACGGCGACCAGGACCCCGTCCCGCGGCCTCCGGTCCGGGGCCTGCGCGGGTCGGGGTTCGGCCCACAGCGAGCGGAGTGCGTTGGCGGCCATCCGGTCAGCCTAGGCGGCCCGCACGCTCGCCGTATCCGCCGAAAGTACAAGAACACGGCTGTGCCAACGGCCAGTTCGCATCAGGCTCCACGGCCGATGTGCCCGCCGCCCGCATCCAGGAACGTGAAGGCGGAAACACCCACCGGTCGAGCCAGGGAGCACTGCGATGAACACGCCTCCGTCCCCCACCGCACACCAGAGTCCGCCGTCCCAGAACACACCGTCCCGGCACACGCCGCGAGATCCGCGCCTGCCCGTGCGGGCCGAACTCGCAGCAGCGTGGACCAGCTTGATGTTCCTCTACATCTACGTCGACTACCTCGCCCTGTACAAGCCCGGCTTCGTCGACGGCATCCTGGCCGGCACCGTCCACGAGTTCGACACCGGCCCCACCTTCGTCACCCTGTCCCTCACGCTCACGGCCGTCCCGGCCCTCATGATCCTGCTCTCCGCGACCCTGCCCGCCCGCGCCAACCGCACCCTCAACCTCGTCGCGGCAACGCTCTACATCCCCGTCTCCGTCTACAACGCGGCAGGCGAGTCCTGGACCTACGCCTCCTTCTACGCCCTCTCCATCGGACTGGAGGTGCTCCTCCTGGCCTTCGTCCTCCGCTCCGCCTGGACCTGGCCCCGCCGCACCGCGTCACCGGGGGAACGTCCCGCTGCCGGAGCGGAGTGAGCCCCTTCCTCGCGCTCCTCCCGGAGGGGGCGTGACCATCCGTCACCGCCCCTGGTGCCGCGCGGGCCCGGTTCGTGGCGTGTACGGTCACGGGGCACCCGCGCGGGTACGGACGGCGGCGCCGGGGTGACCGGGGGACGGGATACCGGGCCCGTGCGTTCCCTTCTGGGCCGTGGGAAATTCCACTCCCGGGCGGGCCTTCCAGGGCGATGCGGGGGTGTCGGGCTGCGATACGTTCGGGCGATGCGTTCTTCCCTCTCCCCGCAGTTCAGGCGCGGGATCGTCACCCTGACCGCGAGCGCGGTCGCCGCCCTCGCCGTGGCCACTCCCGCGGTGGCGAAGGACGACAAGCCGAAGACCCCTCCGGCGCAGATGTCGGCGGTCGGCGGGGCCGCCCTCGCCCAGCCGGGGCCGCAGGCCGGGGCGGGTGCGCCCGCGCTGCCCAAGGACCTGTCCTCGCTGTCCTGGATCGTCTCGGACGCCGACAGCGGAGACGTCCTCGGCGCCTCGAACGCGCACTGGCCGCTGCCGCCCGCGAGCACCCTGAAGATGCTCTTCGCGGACACCGTGCTGCCGACCGTCCCGCACGGTCTGAGCCACAAGGTCACCGACGCGGAGCTGCGCGGCATGGGCGCGGGCAGCAGCGCGGTCGGCATAGTGCCGGGCCGGCAGTACCAGACGGACGACCTGTGGCGGGGCGTGTTCCTGCGCTCGGGCAACGACGCCGTGCACGTGCTCGCCGCGATGAACGGCGGCGTCGACAAGACCGTCGCCGACATGCAGAAGCGGGCCATCGCGCTCGGCGCGAAGGACACCCATGTGCGCAGCCCCGACGGCTACGACGCGCCGGGCCAGGTCTCGTCGGCGTACGACCTGACGCTGTTCCTGCGCGAGGGCCTGAAGAACGCGGACTTCAAGGAGTACTGCTCGACGGCCGAGGCGAAGTTCCCGGGCGGCCCCTCCACGAAGGGCAAGCCGTTCGCGATCTCCAACACCAACCGGATGCTGTCCGGCATCGGCGGCGTCGACAAGTACCCCGGTCTGATCGGCGGCAAGAACGGCTACACCTCGCACGCGGGCAACACCCTCGCCGAGGCGGCGACGCGCGACGGCCGCACGCTGCTGGTGACCGTGATGAACCCGCAGACGAAGAAGCACGACGAGGTGTACGTCGAGATGCGCAAGCTGCTCGACTGGGGTTTCCAGGCGGCCGGGCGCACCCAGCCGCTGGGCAGCCTCGACCAGAAGTCCCCGCTGGCGTCGCCGTCGGCGAAGGGGGCCGCCGGGGCGAGGGCCACGGGCGCGATGACCGAGGACGGGTCGATGGGCGCGCTGGGCTGGACGGGCATCGGGGCGGTGGTGGTGGTCGCGGGCGGCGCGATCGCGTTCGCGCTGAAGCGGCGTCGGGCGGGGGAGAGCGCGGCGGAGTAGCCCGCCGCGCCGGGGGCCGAAGGGTTACGTGGTGGGCAGTTCCACCGTGACGCGCAGTCCCCCGTCCTCGCGCGCCGCGAGGGTGAGCGTCCCGTCGTGCACCCGGGTGATGGTCTGGACGATCGCGAGACCGAGCCCGACGCCCCCGTGATCCCCGCGCACGCGCTCGGTGCCGCGCCGGAACGGTTCGGTGAGCTGCGGGACCAGGCCCGGGCTGAGCTGCTGCCCGGTGTTCTCGACCGTGAGCAGCGCCGTCCGGGGGCGGACCTCCGTGCGGACCCGGACCGTGCCACCGTCGGGCAGGTTGTGCACGATCGCGTTCTGCACGAGGTTCACGGTCAGTTGCAGCAGGAGGGCGGGCGAGCCGGGTACGAGGGCAATCTCGCCGTCGGTCTCCACGGTGACGCCGTGCTCCTCCGCCAGCGGCAGGAGCGTTTCGGCGGCCTCCTCCGCCAGCAGCGACAGGTCTGCTTCCTCCCGTCGTCCTTCCCGTACGAACGACCGTTGCTCGGCGCGGCTGAGCAGCAGCAGCGCCTCGGTGAGGTCGATCGCCCGGGTGTTGACGGCGTGCAGGCGGCCGATGACCTCGGCGGTGTCGCAGTGCGGGTCGGCGCGGGCCACGTCCAGGAGCGTCTTGGAGATCGCCAGCGGGGTGCGCAGCTCGTGCGAGGCGTTGGCGGCGAAGCGCCGCTGTTCGGCGACGTGCGCTTCGAGGCGCTCCAGCATGCCGTCGAAGGCGTCGGCGAGTTCGCGGAACTCGTCCCTGCGGCCCTCCAGCCGGATGCGGTGGGAGAGCGACCCGGTGGTCGCCGTACGGGTGGCCTCGGTGATGCGGTGCAGCGGGGCGAGCATGCGCCCGGCGAGGAACCAGCCTCCCAGCAGGCCGAAGAGCAGCAGGAACGCCAGGACGACTCCGGCCATCGGGGCGAACCCCTGCACGAAGTCCGTGCCCGGGGTCGCCGTCCAGGCCCCCTCCGCGTTGGTCTGCAACCAGCCCTTGCGCAGGAGGACCACTCCCATGGCGGCCAGCAGCAGGCCACCGGCCAGCATGAGGAATCCGGCGTAGCTGAGGGTGAGCTTGAGGCGTGCGCTCATGCCGGGCCGCCGGTCCACGGACCACTTCCTCGCGTCGGGTGCCCGGAGGGTTTCCGGGGCGGTGAAGTCATGAGGCTACGAGCCGCCGCCTATCGCCCGCATATCGAAAATCCGATACGTGACGACAACGGCGCAGCGGGTTGACTGGCGGCATGACGCTCACCCCGCCCCCGGCTTCTCCGCCCTCGACCGAACCCGCTCCGCTTCCCGGCGCCACGCCTGCGCGGGACACCGACGCCGCCCCCGGCCCCTGGCGGCGCGGCCCCGTGCTCGCGGTGCCGGCGCTGCTGGTCGGTCTGGTGATGCTGCTGCACGCGTGGATACCGGATGTCGGGGGGCTCGGCAGCCTGGTGGAGACCTTCCTGCCGTGGTGCGGCGCGGTCGTCGCGGTACTGCTGGTCCTGGCGCTGCTGCGCCGGTCCGCCACCGCGCTGGTGGCCCTGCTGCTGCCGGTGACGGTGTGGCTGAGCCTCTTCGGCGGGCTGCTCACCGACAGGTCCGGAGCGCCCGGCGACCTGACGGTGGCCAGTCACAACGTCGGCGCGGGGAACGCCGACCCGGCCGGTACCGCCCGCGCCCTGGCGGCCTCCGGTGCGGACGTACTGGCGCTGGAGGAGCTGACGGCGGAGGCCGGCGGAACGTACGAGAAGGAACTCGCCAGGACCTATCCGCACCACGCGGTCAGGGGGACGGTCGGGCTGTGGAGCAGGCTGCCGCTGTCGGACGTGCGGGCCGTGGACACCGCGATGGACGCCGGGCCGCTGGGCGACGCCAAACCGGAATCGGCCAGGATGCCCGACAACCGGGCCCTGCGCGCCACCGTGGCCACCGGTCGCGGGCCGCTCGCCGTGTACGTGGCCCATCTGGGGTCGGTACGGGTCACCCATCGGACGGGGTTCGGGACGGCGGACCGCAACCGGAACGCGCAGGCGCTCGGCGAGGCGCTCGCCGCCGAGCGCAGCGAGCGGGTGGTGCTGCTGGGCGACTTCAACGGGACGGTGGACGACCGTGCGCTGTCCGCCCTCACCTCGCGGATGCGTTCAGCGCAGGAGGAGGCGGGGGACGGCTTCGGCTTCACCTGGCCCGCGTCGTTCCCGGTGGCGCGGATCGACCAGATCCTGGTGCGGGGCGTGCAGCCGTCGCGGGCGCGGGTGCTGGCGGGGACGGGGAGCGACCACTTGCCGGTGGCGGCGGACGTGAGCTGGTAGTCCGGGGGCGACCGGTTGCCTCCGGTCGCCCCCGACGATCGGTGACCGGTCGCACCCGGCGATCGGTGGTCGGCCGTGTCCGGTGATCGGTGGTCGGCCGTGTCCGGTGATCGGTGGTCGGCCGTGTCCGGTGATCGGGTTCATCGTCCCGGCCATCGGAGCGACACGTCCGGCCCGGCGCTTTGACGTCCGGCGGGAGCGGGAAGGGCCGCAGCTCAGCCCCCACGCCGCGTCCCCGACTGGAGGTCCGATGTCCCGCGCTCCCCGTTCGCGCCGGGTTCTGCTGCCCACCGCCGTCTCCACAGTGCTCGCCGCCGCCCTGCTCGGCGGCACCGCCCCGCCCGCCGCCTCGTACAGCGTGGTGGGTCCCGGCTGGCAGGGCCCCGACATCACCTGGCGCATCGTGGAGTACAGCCGCAAGGAGTCGCTCCGGGGCAAGCAGCACCTGGTGGAGCGGGTGGTGGAGAACGCGATGCGGGAGTGGTCGAAGGCCAGCCGCAACGTCCGCTTCCGGAAGGTCGACGGCGGGCACGCGGACATCGAGATCCGGTTCGTGACCCGCGCCGACCGCATCGTCTCGCCGCTGGACCCCTCTTTCGGTTCGCCCTTCGACGGGCCGGGCGGCGTCGCGGCGTTCGCGTTCTTCCCGCCGCGCGGGGACCTGTACTTCGACGACGAGGAGGACTGGGACCTCTCCCCGCCCGCCCGGCACCGTGCGCTGCGGCCGGCCCCGGGCAGCCGGGGCCTGGACCTCTACCAGTCAGCCCTGCACGAGGTCGGCCACAGCCTCGGCTTCGGGCACAGCGACGACCCCCGGTCCGTCATGCAGCCCGATGTGACGGACCGCCACGTCCTGGGCCAGGACGACGTACGGGCGGTCCGGGACCTGTACGAACGCCGTCCCGGCACCCGGGCGGCCGCCGCCCCCGCCGGCGTCCGGGCCGGAACCGGAGCCTGTCTGCTACGCCAGCAGTCCCGCCCGGCGCAGCGCCCCCACCGCGTGCGGAACCTCTTCTTCCGCGAGACCGGCCCCGGCGAGGAACGCCCGTACCGCTTCTTCCTCCAAGGCCCCTGACTCGGCGTGGGCCAGCAGCCGGGCGCCTGCCTCGGGGTCGACCTCGGCGTCCGGGTCGATGCTCTCGTCGTCCAGCCAGGGTTCCAGCTCCCGCACCACCCCGCCCCGCGTGAACAGGCGGCCCATCCCGCAGTCGAGCCCGTCGTCGTCGAGGTCGCCGGGGTAGGGGGCACGGGCCCAGGCCCCGTCCTCGTACCAGTACACGCAGCCGATCTCGTACGACTCGATCAGGTCCCGCAACAGCTCCAGCGGCAGCCAGTCCGGGGCCCCGGCCAGCACGTCGATGGCGGGCTCGTGCCACTTGACCGCGCTGGACTCGTCCTCCCCGTACAGCACGTACCGGCCGTCCCCGGAGCGGCGCAGGGCCCACCAGGTCGATCCGGCGTCGTCGTACCGCAGGGTGTCGTCCCGCCCCGAGGCCAGCCAGAAGCCGGTGCGGTGCACCTCGGGCTCCGCCTCCCGCTCCCGTGTGCTGAGCAGCCCGGCCAGCACGCCCCAACGGGCCCAGAGGACGGGCGCGGCCGGAAGGTCCCCGGGAAGCCCGGGGCGGTGGGCGGACGGGACGGCGGTGTCGGTGCTCATGTGGTTCCCCTGGGTGTGGTCGTACGGGTGACCGTACGGGTGGTCGGTTCGGCTCGGTCCGGCTCAGCTCAGCTGCCGTACGGACATGAGCAGGTGACGGTGGTCCCCGGGCGCGGTGTCGTCCGCCTCCCCCTCCCGTATGCCGCTGAGCAGCGCCCGCCGGCCGGGGCCGAGCAGTTCGAAGCGCACCTGCGGGGCGGTGAAGGAGCTGAGGGCCTCCCCGAGGTAGGCCGGGTTGAAGGCGACGGCCATGTCTTCCGCGCCGGTGAGCTCGGCGGCGACCTCCTGGGCCGCGACGTCGTCCTCGTAGCCCGCCTGGAGCAGGACCGTGCCCCGGGCCGAGAAGTCGAGGCGGATCGGGCTGTTCGGCTCCGCCACGACCGCGACGCGGCGGACCGCGTCGGCGAGCTGTGCGCGCGGGACCACCGCGACGGCCGGGTCCTTCAGGGCGAACAGCTTGTCGTAGCGCGGCAGTCGGCCTTCCAGCAGCCGCACGGTGGTGTGCATCCCGGCGCCCTCGAAGGAGACCAGTCCGCTGCCCGGGCCGCCCGGACCGCTGAGCCCGACCCGGACGAGCCCGGACCTGGCCAGCGAGCGGGCGATGTCGGTGAGCCGCCGCCCGGGGACCACCACCTCCACCGCGTCGCCCTCCGCGAAGTCCGCGAAGCCCTCCGCGTCCGGCTTCCACTCCAGCGTCCGCACGGCGTAGCGGTAGCGGTCGGAGGCGGTCAGCGTCAGGGTCGTGCCGTCCAGCCGGAGGCCCAGCCCGGTGAGGACCGGCAGCGATTCGTCGCGCCCCGCCGCAATCACCACCTGGGCGACCGCCTCCGCGAACGCACCGGCGTCCACCACCCCGCGCGGCTCGGGGAGCTTGGGCAGCACCGGGTACTCGTCCCTGGGCAGCGTGGAGAGCCCGAAGCGCGTGCCGCCGCCCTCGACGGTGAACCGCGCGCCCTCCAGTCCGCAGCTCACCACGGCCTCCGGCAGCACCTTGCAGACGTCGAGGAGTCTGCGCCCCAGCACCAGGACCTGGCCCGGCGTCACCGTCTCGGCCGGTACCTCGACGGTGGCCGCCACCTCGTAGTCGAAGCCCGAGATGCGCAGCAGCCCCTCCCCCGCCGTCAGCAGCAGGCCGCCCAGCACGGGCACGGGCGAGCGCGCGGGCAACGACCTGGCCGCCGCCGTGACCGCCTCGACCAGTGCGCCTCTCTCGATCCGGAACTCCATCGGTTCTCTCCCCACCCCTGCGCCTCAGTTGATCCCTTCACGCTAGACGCCACCACTGACAACGCCCCCTGACCAGGTTCTTTCGTGAATCGGGCCACACTTGGGCCACTCCGGACCACGGATTCGATGCGCTGCCGCACCGTCTGACGCATGATGGGCGCGTGAGAGCGAATGACGGGCGCGTGAGAGTGCGGGACAGGCGCGTGAGAGTGGCCGCGGCCGCATGACGGACTTTCCCCACGGCCGACCCCACGACCCGGCCCACGGCGCGCAGCCGTTCCACGCGCAGGTGTCCCCAGCGCAGGCGGGCCCGGCACAGGCCTCTCCAGCACAGGCGTCCCCGGCCCAGGCCTCCCCGGCGCAGCCTTTCCACGCGCTGCCGCCCCTGCGCCAGGAGGTGCGCCGCCTCGCCCGCGCGCACGGCCTGCCGCTGGAGACCACCGCACGGCTGGTCCTGTCGGCCTCCGCCCTGGCGGCCGAGACCGTCCGTGCGGGCCGCGCGGTGACGCTGTGCGCGACGTCGGTGACGTCGGTGACGTCCGTGCTGTCCGAAGCGGCGCAGGAGCCCCTCCCCTCGCTCGGCGTGCCCGGTGCCGCTCCGGTGCCCAGACCCGGGGGTCTTGCGGGCCCTTCCTCCCCGTACCTCCGCATCGTCCTCGGCGACCTGGTCCCCGGTCCGGCCGTGCAACACCTCGCGCTGCCGCCCTCGGACGTCACCCCCGACCCCGACTCCGGCTCCCACTCCGTGACCTGGCTGCTGGCGCGCGGAACGCCCGCCGCGCCCACCGGCACCGAGCCCCTCTCCGACGCCGAGGCCTACGAGGCCGAACTCCGGGCCGTCCTCGCCCGTGTCGACTCCCTCGCCGAGGAACACCGCCTGCTCCAGGAGGAGTTGGCCGAGACCAACGGCGGCGTGGTCGCCCTCTACGTACAGCTCGAAGAGCGCGACGCACAGGTGCGCAGCGCGCACGGCCGCACGCTCCTCGAACTGGAGGAGAATCTGCGGCCGCCGGTCCCCCGCGTCCCCGGCGTCGACCTCGCCGTGCACTACGCCCCCTCGGACCCCGCCGCCCCCACCGGCGGCGACTTCTACGACTGGTTCACCCTGCCGGACGGCACCCTGCACATCACCGTCGTCGACGCGCTCGGCCACGGCGTGCGCAGTACCCGCAGCGCCCTGACCGTCACCCACGCCGTGCGCACGCTCGCCCTGGAGGGCTACCCGCTGGAATCCCTCCTCGCCCGTGCCGACCGTCAACTCACCCCGTTCGCACCGGGGTTGCAGGCGACCGTCCTGCTCGTACGACTGGACCCGGCCACCGGTGCGCTCCGGATCGCCAACGGCAGTCACCCGCCCGCCCTGCTCCTGCGCGCCGACGACGACAGTGCCCGTTATCTGTCGGTACGGGGCCGGGGCGTCGGCTATCCGCTCCCCGGCAGCGAGGCGATCCGGCACGAGACGCTCGCCCCCGGCGACCTGCTCGTCCTCTACACCGACGGCCTCACCGAGAGCCGCCGGGACCCGATCGAGGGCGAGGAGCGCCTCGTCGCGTCGGCCCGGCGCCGGGCGGGGCTGCCGCTCGCGGAGATTCCCGCCGCGATCGCCGCCGACATGCACAGCGTCGTACTCCACTCCGACGACACGCTGGCACTGGCCGTACGGCTGCGCTGACCGGTCCGCAGTGATGACGGCTGCGGCGATGACGGCTGCGGTGAAGCGCCCATGGTGAAGCGTGCGACCGGCTGTCCGCCTCCGGCAGCCGGTCGCACGCTTCACCTCTCCTCCACCCCCTGCACCACAAAATCCCATCCATGGGTTTACTCCAGCGAACCCGGGTACTCGGGGTGCACACCGAACTCCCCTTTCCCAGGGGGGATTTCGGGCGGGGGATTTCCGGTCCCATTCACACTTGGAGGGGTTTGCTGTGAAGGCGAAGTTCGTGGTGTCGGCGGTGGCGTGTGCGGCTCTGGCCATGGGGGTGTCGGGCTGCGGGGAGGCCGATGCTCCCGGCTCGTCGGGTTCGCCGGACAAGAAGGCCGAGAAGAAGACCTTCGACGGGAAGTCCCCGGACCAGATCGCCGACGCGTCCGTCGCCGCGACCAAGAAGGCGCCTTCGGTACGGATCAAGACCGAGGCCGCCGCCAACGGCCAGTCGGCGACGTCCGACTACGTCGTCGACACCCAGGGCAACTGCGCGGGCACCAACACCCAGCAGGACGCCAAGGCGGAGATGCGCCGCGTCGGTTCGGTCACCTACCTCAAGGCCAACCAGCAGTACTGGGAGGCCCTCCTCAAGCAGCAGGGCAGCGGCGCCAAGGGGGAGAAGGCCGCGGCCACCTTCAAGGACAAGTGGGTGAAGCTGCCCCCGGCCGACGCGAAGGCCACGCAGGCGGGCTGCGACAAGGACGCGGTGATCGCCCTGTTCGACCGGGACAAGTCCGAGCGCAAGGGCATGACCCGCGCCAAGGACACCCAGGTCGACGGCAAGAACTCCGCCGTGCTCCAGAAGAAGACCGCCCAGGGCGAGACGACCACGATGTACGTGGCGGCGGAGGGCGAGCCGTACATCCTGAAGGTCGAGCAGAAGGGCGGGAAGGCGCCGATCACGACGACCTTCTCGGACTACGGCAAGCCGGTGGACGCGAAGGCCCCGCCGGCGGGCGAGGTCGTGGACCCGCAGAAGCAGCAGAAGGGCGGGGCGGCGGCCTCGTAAGTACGGTCCCGTACACGCGAGTCCAGTACGGTCCCGTACGGTCCCGTACACGCGAGTCCAGCACGGTGCCGTACGCGCGGTGCGCACGATGTCGGCGAGGGGCCCGGGGGCAGACAGCACCCCGGGCCCCTCGCCGTCGCACCGGCACTTCACGCAGCCCGGGCGTCCCGGGCGAGGGGATGCAGCGCCGCGTACTCCAGCGGCGCCGACGGATCGATCGACACGTCCCACGGGGCGGGTTCGGCACCGGCCCGGACCAGCAGGTCCCCGACGGCGGCGATCATCGCGCCGTTGTCGGTGCACAGCCCCAGCGGCGGTACGCGCAACGCGATCCCCGCCTCCCGGCACCGCTCCTCGGCCAGCACCCGCACCCGGGAGTTGGCGGCCACGCCCCCGACGACGACCAGGGTCCGCACCCCGTGCTCCCGGCAGGCGCGCACGGCCTTGCGGGTGAGGACGTCCGCCACGGCCTCCTGCAACGAGGCCGCCCCGTCCGCCACCGGCAGGGCGGTCCCGCGCGCCCGGTGCTGCTCGGCCCAGCGGGCGGCGGCCGTCTTCAGCCCCGAGAAGGAGAAGTCGTACGCGGAGTCCCGCGCCCCGGTCAGCGGCCGGGGAAACGCCACCGCACGCGCGTCCCCCTCCCGCGCGGCCCGGTCCACGGCGGGCCCGCCCGGGTACGGCAGCCCGAACACCCGGGCCACCTTGTCGAAGCACTCCCCTGCGGCGTCGTCCACGGTGTCGCCCAGGTGCACGATGGGGTCCCGCGCCAGATCCCTGACCAGCAGCAGCGACGTGTGCCCGCCGGACACGACCAGCACCATGCAGGGGTCGGGCAACGGCCCGTGCTCCAGGGTGTCGGCGGCCACGTGCCCGGCCAGATGGTGCACCCCGTACAACGGCACCCCGAGCGAGTACGCCAGGCTCTTCGCCCCGGCCAGCCCGACCTGCAAGGCCCCGGCCAGCCCCGGCCCGGTGGTCACGGCGACGGCACCGACGTCCCGCATCCGCAGCCCCGCCCGCTCCAGCGCACTGCGCACCACGGGCGTGAGGGACTCCAGATGCGCCCGCGCCGCGATCTCCGGCACGACCCCGCCGAACCGCGCGTGCGCGTCCATGCTCGACGCCACCGCATGCCCGAGCAGCCGCCCGTCCCGGACGAGCCCCGCACCGGTCTCGTCGCACGACGACTCGATCCCGAGCACCACCGGAGTCCTCACCACTCCCGCTCCTCACACAGTTCTTCCGCTATTGCACATTCTTCGCAATAACGGTACCGCGCCGGGAGCACCCGGTCGGACGTCAGCCCCAGAAGCCCGCGTGCACCTCGCGTGCCTCGGGCAGGTCCACCGGCCCGACGACCGGCAGCGGGCGCTGTCCGGCGCGGAACACCTCGCGGCAGGGCAGGGACATCGTGGGGTTCTCGTCGTTGGCGCCGGTCATGGCGAGGAGTTCGTCCTCGCCGAGGGCGTAGACGACGCGGCCGATGCCGCCCCAGTAGATGGCGCCGGAGCACATCGCGCAGGGTTCGGTGCTGGTGTAGAGGGTGCAGGTGCGCAGGAAGTCGGCGTCGTACCGTGCGGTGGACAGCCGGACCAGGTTGGTCTCGGCGTGGCCGGTGGCGTCGCGTTCGGTGGTGACGGTGTTCTGCGCCTCCAGCAGGACGTCGCCTTCGGGGCCGGTGAGCACGGCGCCGAAGGGGTGGTTGCCCGCGGCGCGGGACCGCCGGGCGACCTCGACGGCGGTACGCAGTCGGGCGATGTCGGTGCCGGACGCGGCGGGGGCGGTGGTGCTCATGCGGAAATCTCCTGGGAATCGGGGGGCAAAAACGTCCTCACCGGCGAAGGTTGGTACCGCACCCCCACCCACTGCAAGACCTTTACGGCCTCCTCGCCCCACCCGGGGCGGCCGCCTTGACGTGCCCACCGCCCAAAGCCCCAGGGAGAACACCGAGATGGACCCCGATCCCCATTCCCCGCCGGCCCGGGCGACGGGGCGGGGCCCCGGCTGGTACCGGGGCGACCTCCACGTGCACTCCCGAGCCTCCTCGGGCGGCGAGCTGACCCCGCCCCAACTCGCCGCTGAGGCACGCCGGCTGGGCCTCGACTTCCTGGCGACCACCGAGCACGCGGGCGCACAGACGCACGACCAGTGGCACCCGCTCGCCGCAGACGACCTCCTGGTGGTCCTCGGGCAGGAGGTCACCACACACACCGGCCACTGGCTGGCGCTCGGCCTTCCGCCCGGCCGAACCGTCGCCTGGGACTACGGAATCCGGGACACGGCGGAGCCCTCCCTCGACGGCCAGTTGGCGACGGTACGCGGCTGGGGCGGGACGAGTGTGGTCGCCCACCCCTACGCGCCGTACCCCTCCGGCACCTTCATGTACCCCTACGAGGGCTTCGACGCCGTCGAGGTGTGGAACGGGGCGTGGGACTCCGACGTGCCCTGGCAGGCGGACAACGAGACCGCCCTCGCGGAGTGGGGGCGCGAGCTGGCCGCCGGGGTGCACCGGGGGCGGTGGCGGCCCGCCGTCGGGAACAGCGACGCCCACCTGGCGGGGCAGTTGGGGCTTCCGCACACGGTGGTGTGGGCGGCGGAACTGAGTACGGCGGCCATCCTCTCCGGCATCCGCGCGGGGCGCAGTTGGATCGCGGAGTCGGGCGAGGTGGAGGTGTCCTTCACCGTGACGGGGCACGACGGGCGGAGCGCCGGGGTGGGCGAGCGCCTCGCCGCGCCCCGGGACGCGCCGGTCGTGGCACGGGTGGAGGTACGGGGTGTGCCCGGGGGCGTCGTCAGCTTCCACACCGAACGCGGGACCGTGCACCGGGAGCCGCTGCCGGAGGGCGGGGCGGGGGCCGTGGAGTGGGGTACGAGTGCGGAGGAAGCCGGGTTCGTACGCGTGGAGGTGCGGCACCCGGACGGGCGGATGGCGGCGCTCACCAACCCGGTGCTGGTGGGCGGGTGAGCGCGGGCCCCCTTGGCGGGCGCGGGCCCCTTCGCGGGACGGTCAGTCCGCCTGCTGGATACGGAAGTTGAAGTTGCCGTGCCCGACCACGCCCCAGAGCTGGACCCACAGCGGGAGGGCCTGTTCCGTGGCGCGGGCGGCCGTGATGTCGCCGAGGTCGATCAGGGCGTCCTGGGGCCAGCCGAAGCTGAGCAGCAGTTCGGCCGTCCGCTCCTTGGCTTCGGCGTCGTTGCCGCACAGGAAGACGTTGTGCGGGCCGGGGACGAGGCCGGGCTCGACCATCACGGAGCAGTTCATGGTGTTGAGCGTCTTGACGACCCGGGCCTCGGGGAAGGCCCGTTGTATCTGCTCGCCCAGGCTGTCCGTTCCGACGGGGTCCAGGGTGGGCGGCATGCCGCGGGAGAAGTCCAGCGGGTTCGACACGTCGATGAGCAGCTTGCCGTGCAGGTTCTCGGCGCCGGCTGCCCGCAGGGCGGCGAGGCTGGACGTTCCGGCGGTCGCGTTGACGACGGTGTCCGCGGTGGCGGCGGCGTCCGCGAACGTGGCCAGGGCGATGTCGGGTTGGGCGGCCGACCACGCGGCGAAGGACTCCTCGGAGTCGGTCTGCGCCAGGGTGCGCTCGACGTCGCGGGTGCCGATGGTCACCTTGTGGCCCTGCGTCGCCAGTTTCGCCGCCAGGGTCCGTCCGACGACGCCCGTGCCGAAGACTGCGTAGTTCATGGGGGTCCGCTCTTTCGCTCAGCCGGATCGACCGGGTTGACGGGGCGAGTCAACTCGATGCCGGGCAGTGCTGTCGAGACTTTCGGGGCACGGAGGCGGACGGAGTTCGCAGGCCCGTGGGGCGGCGGCCCGGGACGGCGGGCCGAGGCAGGTGCGACGGGCGTCAGGCGACCTCAGGTGTTACGGACGTCAGGCGGCGGCCGGTGCCGAGCCGTCCAGGGTGCTGTCCAGGGTCTGGCGGACCACGATCGCGTTCAGGCGGATGCGGTACGGGGCGATGTCCGTGAGGGACAGCGCGCCCACGGCCGCCTTGTCGAGGCCGACCGTCACGTCGATGCAGAAGGCGATGCCGTACAGGTCCTCCCCGCCCTGGAGGGCGAAGAAGAGGTCGCGGTAGTAGCTGGTGCTGTCGGGGGATTCGTCGTAGTACGCCAGGCCCTGGGCCCCCTCCTGCGTGGCGAGGCCGGTGAAGGCGGCCTCCAGCTCCCGCTCGATCGTGGGCCAGAAGGCGGCGTCGGCGAACTCCGGCGGGAGGGCCTGGCGTACGGCCTCCTTGAGGGACAGGGCCATCACCGCGACGGGCGCGGTTTCCTGGAGGCCCCAGCCCCGCACCAGCTTGACGATCGAGCTGTCGGGGATCGCGGCGGCGGCCTCCCGGATGTGGCCGAAGTCGAAGTTGACGGTCGCGGGCGCGATGGCGGCCTGGAAGAGGCGGTCCATCGCCCGGGCCTGACCCAGGTGTTGGGGGTCGACGTCCGTGACGGTCCTGAAGGTTGCGGTCATCCTTGTCGTTCTCCTCGTGCGGGGACTTCAGTGGTGGTCGGGCCCGGTTCCCGGCCGGTGGGGGCCGAAGTGATCGCGGGCGGGGCCAGTATGCCGGGGGCCCCGGCCCGGAGGGGGACGCGGGGAGGGGGGTGCTGCTGCCGCTGCGGGCCGAGGTGGCGGCCAGCGGGGGGGCAGCATCCGGGCCGTTCGGTGGGGGCCACCGGACCCGTGACGGCACCTGCTCCGCGTACCGGACCTGCATGGGACATGCGCGTGCTCCCCGTACCGGACCTGCACGGGACATGATCGAAACCGCTCTATGATCAGCCCCTCCCCCACCCCACGGCCCCCTCTTGGAGCACGCAGTGAAGACAGGCGACCACATCGTCCAGGAGCTCCCTTGGAAGTGGGGCGTCCAAGGGAGGATCTTCGTCATCGGCGGCCTCGGCTACCTCTTCGACGCCTACGACATCGCCCTCAACGGCTTCCTGATGCCCCTGGTGGGCAAGGAGTTCGGCCTGAGCATCGCCGAGCGCGGTCTGGTTGCCACCGCGAACCTCGTCGGCATGGCGGTCGGCGCGGTCGCCTGGGGTTCGGTGGCCGACCGGATCGGCCGCAAGAAGGCCTTCAGCGTCACCCTGCTGATCTTCGCCGTGTTCTCGGTCCTGGGCGCGCTCTCACCGTCGTACTGGATCTTCCTGGTTCTGCGCTTCCTCGCCGGGATCGGGCTCGGTGGCTGCATCCCGGTGGACTATGCGCTGGTCAGCGAGTTCTCGCCGCGCAAGTACCGGGGACGGATCCTCACCGCGCTCGACCTGTGGTGGCCGATCGGGGTGACGCTGTGCGGCGTCGTCTCGACGGCCATGCTGCCGCTGGACGGCAACTGGCGCTGGATGCTCTTCACCATGACGCTGCCCGCGCTGCTGCTGTTCTGGGTGCGGCGCGGTGTCCCCGAGTCGCCGGTGTACCTGTCGGGCAAGGGGCGCGAGGCCGAGGCGCGGGCCGTCATCGACGACCTGGTGACCCGTACCGGCGCACCCGTCGAACCGTACGAGATCCCCGAGCCCCCCACCGCTCCCCGCACCCGGGGACTCGCGGCGGCGGCCGAGCAGCTGCGGCTGATCTGGGCGTTCAGCCCGCGCATCACCTCGGCGGTGTGGCTGATGTTCGCGACAATCCTGCTGGTCTACTACGCGGCGCTGAGCTGGATGCCGTCCATTCTCAAGGCGGAGGGCCAGGCCGACACCGCCGCCTTCACCGGGACGACGCTGATGGCCGGGCTCGGGATTCTGGGCGTGCTCGTGTCGACCGCGCTGGTGGACGTGGTCGGGCGCAAGTGGCTGATCGGGGTGAGCGCGCCGCTGGCCACCGTGGCGCTGGTCGTCTTCGCGCTCGTACGGGACCGGGAGACGGCGCCGCTGATCGCCATCGGTGCGTTCGGCTTCCTCATCCAGCTGGCGATTCCGGCGCTGTACGCGTACGCGTCCGAGCTGTACCCGACCGCGCTGCGGGCCAGCGGCTTCGGCTGGGCGTCCTCGGTGAGCCGCGCGCTGACCGGGTTCGCGCCGCTGCTCTTCGGGTCGGTGCTGTGGCCGGTGCTCGGGCTGCCGTGGACCTTCGGGGTCCTTTCCGTGGCGGTGCTGCTGGCGATGGGGTGGATGGCGGTGGCGGCCCCGGAGACGAAGGGGCGGGAGCTGGCTCGCGTCTAGTGCCCCCCCTACGCCCGACGGCCTGGACCGGGCACCGTGTGCCGCGCCGCAAGGGTCCCCGCCGAGTGGGAGTCCGCCGGACAGCAGAGTCCTGCTGGAGTACTAGTACTCCAGCCGGACTTTGATGTACTGCCTGGTCAACGGCTTGGGTGTGGGGAGTGTAGCGGGGTGGTGCCGAGTGCGGGACGGGTTTGCGA
>NZ_JBIUXN010000025.1:0-135358 GCF_044744005.1 Streptomyces sp. NPDC087440
GAAGCCGACGCGACAAAGGAGCGCCCTTGACGGGCTCCCCGTAAGCGCCACACTCCGGTCCAGAGGACGGCCCCACCAACACCCGATCCGGGCCCGCTCCAACACCGCCCCCACCCCGGCCGCCACCACCACCCGACCCGGCCCCACCCCACACCGGGATCTCACCCGCACCCGCGATCCGGGCCCACCGGACACCGCCCCCACCACCACCCGACCCGCCCCCACCCCCACACCCCCCTCCCCCCGGCCAATTTGTTGCCCGCGCTGGCTTCCCACCCAGCGTGACGCGCGTAGATTTAGCCGTACAGCCGTACCAGCACAGCAGTACCAGCCGTACCACTGGAAGGAACCCCATGGACGTCATCTCCGTCATCCGCACCAAGCGTGACCGCGGCGAGCTGAGCCCCGAGCAGATCGACTGGGTCATCGACGCGTACACGCGCGGCGCGGTCGCGGACGAGCAGATGTCCGCACTGGCCATGGCGATCCTGTTGAACGGCATGAACCGCACGGAGATCGCCCGCTGGACCGCCGCCATGATCGCGTCCGGCGAGCGCATGAACTTCGACCAGCTCTCCCGCCCGACCGCCGACAAGCACTCCACCGGTGGCGTCGGTGACAAGATCACGCTGCCGCTGGCCCCGCTCGTGGCGGCCTGCGGCGCGGCGGTTCCGCAGCTCTCCGGCCGGGGTCTCGGCCACACGGGCGGCACGCTCGACAAGCTGGAGTCCATCCCCGGCTGGCGCGCGCTGCTCTCGAACGCCGAGATGCTCGACGTACTGGAGTCGACGGGCGCGGTGATCTGCGCAGCGGGCGACGGGCTGGCCCCGGCCGACAAGAAGCTGTACGCGCTGCGGGACGTGACCGGGACGGTCGAGGCGATTCCGCTGATCGCCTCCTCGATCATGTCGAAGAAGATCGCCGAGGGAACGGGCTCGCTCGTGCTCGACGTGAAGGTCGGCTCCGGGGCCTTCATGAAGAACATCGAGGACGCGCGCGAGCTGGCCTCCACGATGGTCGGCCTGGGCACGGACCACGGCGTGAAGACCGTCGCCCTCCTCACGGACATGGCGACCCCGCTCGGCCTCACGGCGGGCAACGCCCTGGAGGTGCGGGAGTCGGTCGAGGTCCTGGCGGGCGGCGGCCCGGCGGACGTCGTCGAGCTGACGATCGCGCTGGCCCGCGAGATGCTGACCGCCGCCGGGCTGCCGGACGCCGACCCGGAGAAGGCGCTGCGGGACGGTTCCGCGATGGACGTGTGGCGGCGCATGATCCAGGCGCAGGGCGGCGACCCGGACGCGGAGCTGCCGGTGGCCCGCGAGCAGCACGTCATCAACGCGTCCGCGAGCGGCGTGCTGACCAAGCTGGACGCGTACGCCGTGGGCGTCGCCGCCTGGCGTCTCGGCGCGGGCCGGGCCCGCAAGGAGGACCAGGTCCAGGCGGGCGCGGGCATCGAGCTGCACGCCAAGCCGGGCGACAAGGTCGTCGCGGGCCAGCCGCTGATGACGCTGCACACGGACACGCCGGAGAAGTTCGCGTACGCGATCGAGGCGCTCGACGGCGGCGTCCTGACCGCGCACGAGAGCACGGACTTCGTCCCGGCGCCGATCGTGCTGGACCGCATCGCCTGAGGCGGGGCCGCGCAGGCGGTGAGTGAGTGAAGGGCCGGGGGAGGAACGGACGGGCGGGGCCGGTGCCAGGGCGCACCGGCCCCGCCCCGCGTTCCGCGGCATTTCGGGCTGGCGCGAGTGGAACGCATACTCACACGTACACGTGTTCCTAGATGGAACGCCCCATCGATTCGCACGCCACCGTATGTCGCCGCAGGAGTACGCCCATGACCGTCGCGCCCCCGCCCCGGCGGACCGCGCAACAGCCCGCCGTACCGGTCCAGCGGAAGACCGCTGCACCGGGGACGGGTTCTGGTGCGGGCCCGCAGAAGCGGCTGCCGAGCAGGCTGCCGTCCCGGTTGCTGTCCCGGTTGCTGTCCCGGCTGGACGGGACGGACCGTGACGTCCTGTGGCTGTACCTGTTCACGCGGATCGGGCTGTGGATCACCTCGTACGCCGTGGCCTGGGTCTTCCCGGGCGACGGGGACGCGAAGAAGGCGACGTCGGCGCTGTCGCGGTGGGCCCAGTGGGACTGGACGCACTTCCTGCACATCGCGCAGGAGGGCTACTTCCCGGAGGGGACGGGGCCGGGGGCCGGTCCCGGTTCGGAGGGCTGGGACAACAGGGAGGCCTTCTTCCCCGGCTTCCCCCTGCTGCTGCGCGCGGTGCACGGGGTCGTCCCGAGCTGGACCCTCGCCGGGCTGCTGATCTCGTTCGTGGCGGGCGCGGTCGCGGTGCTGGCGCTCGTCCGCATAGCGCGGCTGGGGATGCCGGGGGAGAGCGCCGCTTCCGTGGCGGGCGAGAGCACTGCTTCCCTTTCGGGGCAGCGCTCCGTTCTGTTCCTGCTGCTCTCGCCCTGCGCGGTCTTCCTCGCCGCCGGATACACCGAGGCCCTGTTCCTGGCCTTCGCGCTGCCCGCCTGGCTGGCGGCGCAGAAACAGCGCTGGCTGCTGGCCGGCATCCTGACCGCCCTCGCCACCACCGTCCGGATATCCGGCCTCTTCGTCGCCGCGGCCATCGGCGTCCACTTCCTCGTCACCGCCTGGCGGGCCCGCTCCGCCCGGACCTGGCGCGCCCTGCCCTGGACCCTCCTGCCCGCCGTCCCGGCCCTGCTCTACAGCGGCTACC
Organism: Streptomyces sp. NPDC087440; assembly: GCF_044744005.1. Classification (NCBI taxonomy): domain Bacteria; kingdom Bacillati; phylum Actinomycetota; class Actinomycetes; order Kitasatosporales; family Streptomycetaceae; genus Streptomyces; species Streptomyces sp. NPDC087440. The sequence continues at coordinate 2,739 of NZ_JBIUXN010000025.1, forward strand.
TCTTCAACCGGACCGGCGACTGGATGGCGTGGAAGCACGCCCAGGAGCGGGGCTGGTACCGGACCTTCCACCCGCCGTGGGAGGCGTGGAACACCACCTGGCACGCGGCCTTCGACGGGACGTACAGCACGGGCTACGCCTTCATGTGGCAGGCGGAGCTGGTCGCGCTGGTCGTCGGCGTCGCCCTGCTGGTTGCTCTGGTCGTCCTGCGCCGCTGGCCGGAGGCCGTGTACGTCGCCCTGAGCCTGTGGGCCCTCGCGACGTCCTACTGGCTGACGTCGGTGCCCCGGGCGACGCTTTTGTGGTGGCCTCTGTGGACACTGCTCGCGGCGTGGAGCGTGCGCAGGCCACGGGTGAAGGTGGCGTACGTGGCGGTGGTCGCCCCGCTCATGGTGGTGTTCGCGGTGTCGTACTTGTCGGGGCGCTGGACAGGGTGAGCGGCGGGGTCCGGTGCAGGTCAGGCACCGGACCCCCACGAGCGCGGTCGACGAGTTCAGATGGCCACCGCTCAGCAGTACACGTACACGGAGTCCATGCCGTCGTTGTCTTCAGGGGCGAGGTTGCCCTGCCACCCGCCCGGGATGACCCCCATCGACCCGGTCCAGTCGGGGTAGTAGAAGATCTCGGCCGCGGCGTTCCTCCTGTTCCACGCAGAGGTGGCCCTGTTGCGGAAGTCGTTGGGTGCCACGCTGTAGCCGCAGGGGGCCCTCCAGAAGGCCTTCGTGCCACTGCCGATCCCCCCGCCGTCTGCCTCCGAGAAGAAGCAGGTCTCCCCGTTCTGGCACCAGTCGTAGCGTTTGATCGCCGCATCGGGCCCGGTGACCGTGTAGACCCCCGGCTGCCCGGCGACGGGAGTGATCCGGGTCTCGGCACCGGCCGTCGGCGTGACCGCCAGCATCGCGGCCACCGCACCCACCACAGCAAACGTGGTCAGCTTTCCTCGCACTCGCATGTGTGCACCTTTTTCAGTCACGTGGGCCACTTCAGCCCCTCCGATGTACTTGCGTCGTGCCATGTGTCAGGCTCCGGCATCGGAGCGGCCTCTGTCGTTGGCCTGCCGCGCTGTGCTTCTTGTCAACGCGCGCACGGTCAACCCACTTACTCAGAACGGCGCCTGAGCTCCCCGGGAGTCACCCCGTACGCGGCCCGGAAGGCCCGGCTGAAGCCTGCGGCGTTCGTCAGCCCCCAGCGCGCGCCGATGGCGTACACGGGTACGGAGCGCAACTGCGGTGATGCGAGGTCCCGGTGACACCGCTCCAGCCGCCGACGTCTGATCCGGGCCGCGACGGTCTCCGGGCGGTCGCGGAAGAGCTGGTGCAGATGACGTACCGAGATGCTGTGGTGGGCCGCGACGGTCTCGGGGCTGAGGAGCGGATCGGCGAGGTTGTCCTCGATGAAGGTGTCGACGGAGGCCAGCAGGACCTCCTGCCGGGTCTTGGGCCGCAGCCTCTCCTGCGCCCCGATCTGCTCGGCGAGGAAACCGCAGGCGAGGTCCAGGCCCGTGGCGCCGAGCCGGACGCCCGCGCTGTTGCCCAGGGTGGCCGCCTCCTCCGTCACGCACTCCAGGTAGCGCGCCAGGACCCGGCCGGTACCGGAACAGGCCGGAAGGCGGCGGGCGAGCAGCAGGTAGAGCCGGTCCTTCGGCAGCGGAACCAGGGACAGCGGCAGGTGCAGGACCATCGCGCGGGCGTCACCGATGTCGGGGCCGCTGAGTGCCACGCCTTCGTAGGGGCGGGAGGAGATCCACAGGACGAAGTCGCCTCGGGCGAGCCGGGCGGTCCGCCCGCACTGGGTCACCGTCATGGCCCCGCCGAGCACCAGGGCCAGGGAGTAGGCCTCCGGCCCCGCGCTGCGTACGACCGTCGTGGGAGGTTCCGACAGCAACGCGGAGAAGGTGACGGTGTTCAAGTGCACCGGGCCCAGGGCCAGGACGCCCGCCCGCCCGGTGAAGTCGGCGGCCGGGTCGCCGGAGCACGGGGCGGGCCCCGCACCGGGCGGCACCACTCTGCACCACCACTCGAACCGGTGCTTCAGCGGCAGGACGGAGGTTCCGAATTCCCTGTGGCCCATGATCTCCCCGTGTGGTCAGTAGGTGACCAAGCGTGCGACACGGGAAGTCCAAGATCCTTAGCAATCGGGTGAGTTGGCCGAAACCCTGCTCCCGCCGGGGTGTGCGGGGGCAGCCGGAGCGGGGTGTTCCGATGAGTTTCGGCCGACCGGCCGGTCTACCCCTGCGTGGAAGACTCGACGCACGACCCCATGACGATCGTCGGCCCGGTGACCAAGGCCGACGTCTCGCCCCTCTGCGAGCGCCTGCACGCCCGCCTCCTGCGCACCGGCGAGACCGAGCTGACCTGCGACGTCGCCGCCCTCACCGAACCCGGGCTGGCCGCCGTCGAGGCGCTCACCCGGATGCGGGTGGCCGCTCGGAGGCTGGGGTGCCGCCTGGTGCTGCGGCACCCCGCCCCCGAGCTGCTCGGCCTACTCGACCTTGTCGGCCTCACCTTCGAGACCGCCGGGGGCGGCAGCGGGGGCGCCGCCGGGAGCAGCGCCGGGGGCGCCACCGGCAGCCGCAGCCGCCGCGGCGGCGAAGGCCGCTTCGAATCCGGAGATCCCCCCGGGGACGGCGACCGGCCCGGGAGTGCCGTCCGCCTCGATCCGCTGCGGGAGGTCGAAGAGCGGGAACCACCGCTTGGTGTCCAGGAACGTATTGATGTGGGAGATCCGGCCGTCTGAGATCTCCAGCACCTGGAGCGCCCACGGCGAGAAATGGCCCTCGGGCGTGGGGTGGTACTGGGCGAAGGCCGGGGAGCCGTTCGCCATGGTCGCCACCATGCGGGAGCCGTTGCAGGCCGCGCCGTGCGTGAGCATGAAGCCCGTGATGTCCGCGGCGCCGACCAGCCACAGGTCGAACGGGGGCATGGAGAGCACGGCGTCCTCGTGGAGGAGGGCGGTCAGCGTCTTCATGTCGTAGCCCTCGAAGGCCGCGACGTACCGTTCCAGGAGCTTCTGCTGCTCCTCGTCCATCGGCTTGAGGGTGTCCGACGCGGCGGTCTTTGACTCGGCCAGGGTCGCCCGCGCCCGCTGGAGCGCGGAGTTCACCGAGGCGACGCTCGTCTCCAGCAGCTCCGCGACCTCGCTCGCCTTCCAGGCCAGCACCTCGCGCAGGATCAGCACCGCCCGCTGCTTCGGCGGCAGGTGTTGCAGCGCCGCCACGAAGGCCAGTCGTACGGACTCGCGCGCGACGGCGGTCTCGGCCGGGTCGGCGACCGGGCTGAGCACCCGCCCGTCGGGCACCGGCTCCAGCCAGACGGCCTCCGGGTGCGGGTTCAACTGGGCCTGGGCGAGCGGCTTGGGGTCGGTGAAGTCCATCGGCCGGGCCCGCTTCTTGCTGCTGCCCAGCATGTCCAGGCACACGTTCGTCGCGATGCGGTACAGCCAGGAGCGCAACGAGGAGCGGCCCTCGAAGCGGTCCTGGCTGCGCCACGCGCGCACCATCGTGTCCTGCACGGCGTCCTCCGCCTCGAAGGCGGAGCCGAGCATCCGGTAGCAGAAACCGGTCAACTCGGTCCGGTAGTCCTCCAGTTGTGCGTCCACACCTGGCGTCGCGACATCACTCACAGGGTCCACCCCACCCGCTCATCCACCCGCTTTTCGAACTGTGCTGTGGACTTTACGGGAGGGGTCTGACAACGGGAGGGGCAAAGCCGCGAAATGCCCCCACCCGCCAACGGGTTGTGATCCCGCTCAGGTGCCCGCGGGGGTCTGCGTCCGGGTGCCCGCGGGGGTCTGTGCTCAGGTCCCCGGCTTGCGCCCGTACACGAAGACGTTGCTGCCCTTCTTCAGCAGCCCCCAGTACTTCTTCGCGTCGGCCGTCCGCATGTTCACGCAGCCGTGCGACCCGGGCGGGGCCGACATCGGCAGGCTCACCGCGTGGAAGGCGATGCCTCCGTCGAAGAACTGCGAGTACGGCATCCGCACGTGGTACAGCGTCGAGTAGTGGTTGATGCTGCGCAGGTAGACCTTCTTCAGGCCGGTCCGCGTCTCGAACCCGTTGCGCCCCGAACGGATCGGCACGGCCCCGTACACGACCTTCTTCCCGTCCTGGATCCAGCTCAGCTGGCGGGTCAGGTCGACACAGGCGATGCGCCCCTTGTTGGTGGGGCACTTGCCCGCCGCGTTCGGGTTCTTGGCGGCCTTCTGCTTGTTGATCGCGTCCATCGCGCGCCAGGTCACCGGGCCCGCGTAGCCGATGGTCGGGGTGATGCCGTTCTTCTGCTGGAAGCTGCGGATCGCCTTGCAGTCGGCCACCGACTGCTTGCCGTCCACCTTCAGCTTCAGGAATTGCTCAGCCTGCTTCTGGTACGGCCCGGTCTTGGCCGTACACGAGGCGGCGGCCTGGGCGGGAGCCGCGGCCCCCACCGTCAGCACCGCGGGAATCACCAGCGCGGTGATCCCGACGGCTATGCCCGTACGGGTGCGGAGCGCGGCGCGCACTCTCTTCGTGTCCCCCATGGACGTGTCCCTTTCCCCTGCGTGCAGCACGCGCGTGCGTGCCGTACTGCACGTTTCTTGCCCGGTAGACGACGGGAGAAGCCAATCCGTTGTACCGACACGGGGGTTGGAGTGTCACGACTTCGTGACAGGGGGCGGACGCGGCACGGGACGCGGAACGGGGGTGCCCGCGAAGGCACCCCCGTTCACCGGCTCCGTACGGGACTCAGGAGCGCGCCGCCACGAGCAGCGAGCGCCGCTCCACCCGTGCGCAGCGCGTTCCGTACAGCGTGATCGCGGCGACTCCGACGACGGCCAGCAGGCCGAGGGCGACGGTGCCCTCCCAGCCGCCCGCGTGGAACGCGGTCGCGCCGAGCGTGCCGCCGACGCTGGAGCCCAGGTAGTACGCCGACTGGTACAGCGCGGAGGCCTGCGCCCGCCCGGTCTTCGCGGTGTGGCTGACCGACGAGGAGGCGACGGCGTGCCCGGCGAAGAAGCCCGCGGTGATGAGGACCAGGCCGGACAGGACGCCGGTGAGCGAGTCCGAGAGGGAGAGCAGCAGGCCGAGGGTGGTCGTGGTGACCGCCAGGTACAGCGCCCCGCGCCGCCCGGTGCGGGCGACCAGCCTGCCCGCCGCCGCGGAGGAGACCGTACCCACCAGGTAGACCAGGAAGATCGAGCCGACCACGCCCTGCGGCAGGTTGAAGGGAGCCTCGACGAGGCGGTAGCCGATCACCGTGTAGACCGCGCCGAAGACGGTCATGAAGAGCGCCCCGATCGCGTACAGCCTGCGCAGCAGCGGGTCGGAGAGGTGCGTGCCGACCGTCCTGGCGAGGGCCTTCGGGTTCAGCGTGCCGGGCGTGAAGTTGCGGGCCCTCGGCAGCAGCAGCCGGAAGACGACCGCGCACACCAGCGCCATCAGCGCCACCGAGGCGAGCGCCGCCCGCCAGCCCCACAGCTGCGCGACCCAGCCGGTCACGATGCGTCCGCTCATGCCGCCGATGGAGTTGCCCGCCACGAACAGGCCGATCGCCGCCACCAGCGCCTTGGGCCGCACCTCTTCCGCGAGGTAGGCCATCGCGGACGCGGGCAGCCCGGCCAGCGCCGCACCCTGCACGGCACGCAGCGCGATCAGCCAGCCGACGTTCGGCGCCAGCGGGACGAGCAGGGCCACCGCGACGGCCACCACGAGGGAGTACGTCATGACCGTACGCCGCCCGAACCGCTCGGAGAGCGCGCTCAGGGGGAGGACGAACAGGGCGAGCGCGCCCGTCGCCGCCGAGACGGTCCAGCTCGCCTGCGCGGCGGTGACGTCGAGTCCGGCGGAGATCGCGGGCAGCAGTGCCTGCGTGGAGTACAGGAGGGCGAAGGCCGCCATGCCGGCCGCGAAGAGCGCGAAGCTCATCCGGCGGAAGCCGGGGGAGGAGGGGGCGAGCCGGGTGTCGACGGGCTCGCTCGCCACAGCGGTGGCCACAGGCGTAACTGAGGAATCAGAGGCAACGGGAGAATCGGCGCCCACAACTACAGGTATGGACGCCGTGGTACTGGCGGAAGGCATGCCAGAAACCTAGACCTGGCCTTCTCATGCGTCCAATGCACAGAACGGCGATAATCCATCCCATGCTGCATAAGCAAAGCTCACAGGGTCGGCTGTCACCGAGTAGTTACGAAGAAGACATTCAGCAGGTGCTCGCGCCGCGCCTGGCCCAGTTCGCGGCGGTCGCCCGCCACGAGCACGTGACCCGGGCCGCGCACGAACTCGGCGTGCCCCAGTCGACCCTGTCCCGGGCGATGGTCCGCCTCGAAGAGGACCTGGACGTCGCCCTGTTCGCCCGCAAGGGCCGCACGGTCTCCCTCACCCCGGCGGGCCGCACCTTCCTGACCGCCGTGGAACGCGCCCTGGCCGAGGTCGAGAAGGCTGCGGACGCGGTACGGGCCGACGCGGACGCGACCACCGGCAAGGTCGCCTTCGGCTTCCTGCACACCATGGGCTCGGAGACCGTCCCGGCGCTGATCCGGGCCTTCCGCGCCGACCACCCGCACATCCGCTTCCAGCTCGTCCAGAACTACGGGGAGGCGATGCTGGAGCGGCTGCGCGCGGGCGATCTCGACCTGTGCCTGACCTCGCCGGTCCCCGAGGCCCCCGACCTGGTGGCCCGCCGCCTCGACGAACAGCGCCTGCGCCTCGTCGTCCCCGACGACCACCGCCTCGCCTCCCGCAAGCGGGTCCGCCTGGCGGAGGCGGCCGACGAGACCTTCGTGACCCTCGAACCCGGTTACGGCCTGCGCCGCATCACCGACGACCTGTGCGCGCAGGCGGGCTTCCGCCCGAAGGTCGCCTTCGAGGGCGAGGAGGCGGAGACCCTGCGCGGCCTGGTGGCGGCGGGCCTGGGGGTGGCGCTGCTGCCGCCTCCCGCCGTGGCCCGCCCGGGGGTCGTGGAGCTGACGGTGACGGCTCCGCGCGCCGCCCGCGAGATCGGCGTGGCCTGGCTGGACGGCCACCCGGACACGCCCCCGGTGGCCGCCTTCAAACGCTTCCTGCTGTCCCGGCGCGGCCACATCCTGCCGCAGACGGCGCTCGTGGAGGTGCCCGGCGACCCCACGGACTGACCGGCCCTACGGGCTGACGGCCAGCACGAGGTACGCCGCGAACAGCGACAGGTGCACGCCACCCTGGAGGGGCGTCGCCCGTCCCGGCACGAACGTCAGCGTTCCCACCGCCACGGTCAACGCCAGCAGCACCATGTGCGTGGCGCCGAGCCCGAGCAGCAGCGGCCCGTCCATCCAGATCGACGCGAGCGCGACCGCCGGGATGGTGAGTCCGATGCTGGCCATCGCGGAGCCCAGTCCCAGGTTGAGGCTGGTCTGTACGCGGTCCCGCTTGGCGGCGCGTACGGCCGCGATGCTCTCCGGCAGCAGTACGAGCAGCGCGATCACCACACCCACCACGGACGCGGGCAGCCCGGCCGCGTCGACGCCCTTCTCGATGGTCGGCGAGACGCCCTTGGCGAGGCCGACCACCGCGACGAGCGAGACGGCGAGCAGCCCGAGGCTGATCAGCGCGACTTTCGCCGGGGGCGGGTCGGCGTGCTCGTCCTCGTCGATGACCTTGCCCTGCTGGGTGACGGGCAGGAAGTAGTCCCGGTGCCGGACGGTCTGCGTCACGACGAACAGCCCGTACAGGAAGACGGCCGCGACGGCGGCGAAGATCAGCTGGGTGGGGGTGAACTCGGCCTCGGGCGTGCTGGTGGTGAACGTCGGCAGGGCGAGGCTGAGCCCGGCGAGGGTGGCGATGGCGCCGAAGGCGGCGACGGACCCCTCGGGGTTGAAGACGGCCACGCGCTTCTTCAGGGCTCCCACCAGCAGGGAGATGCCGACGATGCCGTTCGTCGTGATCATCACGGCGGCGAAGACGGTGTCCCGGGCGAGGGAGGCGCTCTTCTCGCCGCCGTCGGCCATGAGGGTGACGATCAGCGCCACCTCGATGATGGTGACGGCCACGGCCAGCACGAGCGAGCCGAACGGTTCGCCGACCCGGTGCGCGACCACTTCGGCGTGGTGCACGGCGGCGAGGACGGCTCCGCCGAGGAACACCGCGAGGAGCCCGACGACGGGCCCCGGCATGTCGCGCCCCCAGGAGAAGGCGAGGAGGACGAGGGCGAGGACGGGCACGAAGGAGGCCCAGTGGGTCGGTTTGATGCGGTCGACGCTGGTGCTCATGGGTTCGAGGGTGTCAGAGGGACCAAAGTCCCGCGCGCGGTGCCCTCGGGCGGGCGGCGGTACGGGGACGCGGGTGCGGGGTGCGAGGGCCTTCGGGCGCGCCCGGCGGCGAGAGGGCGGGCACCGGGGTGGCCCGGTGTCGGGCGGGCCGCCCCCTTGCCCGCCCGTCCCGCCCCCGGGGGGCGGCCCCGCCGCCCAAGGGGGCTGGGGGAAGGGTGGGGGCCCGGGAGGGGGATGGTGCCCGGAGGGCATCCATCCAGGGGCGCGGGGAACTGCGCGACCAGCCACGACGCACCCGCACGGAACAGGGACCACGACGCACCCGCACGGACCCCCTCCCCCCCTACCCCCTCCCAAAGCCGGAGGCCAACGGCATGCGCAGCCCCAGCGGCGGCGGAGCCGCGAGCGCGTCCTCGACGGCCCGCGCGTACGGCCGCCCGAAAAGGGACCCGAGGACGAAGTCGGAAGTGAGGGCCCGCACCTCCGCCCGGTGCTGCCGCAGCCCGTGCCCGTCCGAGTGCACCTCGAACCTGCACGTGTCCCGGTTCGCCTTCTTCACCCGCTCCGCCAGCCGCAGCGACAGATCCGGCTCCGCCCACTCGTCCTGCGTGCCGTGCACGATGAGCACCCGCCGCCCCACCAGCTGCCGCACCGGCTCCTCCGCCACCGGCGACGGCAGCCACGGCGCCCACGCCACGACCGCCCCCACCGCCGGGTGCCCGGCCGCCCGCAGTGCCGCCCGGCCGCCCATGCCGACCCCGACCAGCCCCACCGGCACGTCGCCGTAACGCCGTACGACCTCCTCGACGGCCCACTCGGCGTCCGCCGCGAGCCGCGCGTCCGGCCCGTTCCAGCCGCGTCCCCGGTACCGGACGACATGTGCGCGCAGTCCCTGCGGCGCGCCCGCACCGGCCAGCTCCCGCGCGAGGCCGCGCCCGGCCGCGTACGACGCGACCGAGGGTCCCCGGGCCGACGTGACCTGGCCAGAGGGCAGCACCAGGAGGACCCCGCCGACCACGTCCGCCCCGACGGCCCGCCCCAGCCGGGCGTGCGGGCCCGGCTCGACTTGCTGTGTCATGACAGAACAGTCTCAGAACCCGAGATGGACTCCACCCGTCCGCACGGTCACTGTTACGTATCGAGTTGCCCGTCGATCTGGCGCGATCTACGCGCGTAGGGGCTAGAGTGCCCAGATGACGAGCCAGACCCCCGCCCAGACTCCCGTGCAGGGCCCCAACACGCCCTCCGCAGAACAGATTCGCCGCGCACCCAAGGTGCTGCTGCACGACCACCTCGACGGCGGACTGCGCCCCGGCACGATCGTCGAACTCGCCCGCGAGGTCGGCTACGACAACCTCCCCGAGACCGACGCCGACAAGCTGGGCATCTGGTTCCGCGAGGCCGCCGACTCCGGTTCGCTGGAGCGCTACCTGGAGACCTTCGCCCACACCTGCGCCGTCATGCAGACCCGCGAAGCCCTCTTCCGGGTCGCCGCCGAGTGCGCCGAGGACCTCGCCGAGGACGGCGTCGTGTACGCGGAGATCCGTTACGCGCCCGAGCAGCACCTGGAGTCCGGCCTCACCCTCGAAGAGGTCGTCGAGGCGGTCAACGACGGCTTCCGGGAAGGCGAGAAGCGGGCGAAGGAGAACGGCCACCGCATCCGCGTCGGCGCCCTCCTCACCGCGATGCGGCACGCCGCCCGCGCCCTGGAGATCGCCGAGCTCGCCAACCGCTACCGGGACCTCGGCGTCGTCGGCTTCGACATCGCGGGCGCCGAGGCGGGCTTCCCTCCCACCCGCCACCTCGACGCCTTCGAGTACCTCAAGCGCGAGAACAACCACTTCACCATCCACGCCGGCGAGGCCTTCGGGCTGCCGTCCATCTGGCAGGCCATCCAGTGGTGCGGCGCCGACCGCCTGGGCCACGGCGTCCGGATCATCGACGACATCACGGTCGACGGGGCCACCGGCGCGGTGAAGCTCGGACGTTTGGCCGCGTACGTACGGGACATGCGCATCCCCCTGGAGATGTGCCCCACCTCCAACCTCCAGACCGGAGCGGCCACCTCGTACGCCGAGCACCCCTTCGGCCTGCTGCGGAAGCTCCAGTTCAGGGTCACCGTGAACACCGACAACCGGCTGATGTCCGGCACCAGCATGAGCCGCGAGTTCGAGCACCTGATCGGCGCTTTCGGTTACACGCTCGACGACATGCAGTGGACGACGGTCAATGCGATGAAGAGCGCCTTCATTCCTTTCGATGAACGTCTCGCCATGATCAACGAGGTCATCAAGCCCGGCTACGCCGAGCTGAAGTCGGAGTGGCTCTTCCAGTAGGCCCCGTGACCAGCGGTTTCGCTGCCGGAGGCAACTGATCCCCTGTCCCACACAGTCCGCCGGGAATATCAACTCCCGGCGGATTGGTGGTGTTTGCGGGGCGTGGAAAGCTCTGACTAGCTTGCAGAGCCGCTCACTTCCCCCCATCTCTTGAGGACGTTGTTTTCATGAAGCAGTCTGCTGCCAAGACCCTCGGTACCGCCGCTCTCGGTGCCGCCTTCGTCGCCGCTGCCGCCGGTTCCGCCAGCGCCGCCGCCGCTCCCGCCGCCCCGGACGCGGCCGCCGCGCTGGGCGCCGTCTCCCAGGCCCTCCCGGTCGACCAGGTCGCGAGCAAGCTCCCGGCCGGTGGCCCGGAGGCCCTGAAGGCGGGCCAGGACGCGCTCGGCAAGAGCGCTCCACACGTCATGCCGGCCGGCGAGGGCCAGGACCCGGTCAACGGTCTCCTGGGCGGCCTGCCGACGAAGGGCCTGCCCACCGGCGGCCTGCCCACCGGTGCCGTCCCGGGCGTCGGCGCCTGATCCGCCGCCCCCGGGCACACGAGAAGGGGCGCACCTCCCGAGGGAGGTGCGCCCCTTCTTCGTACCAGCGGTACGCGTACCAGCGGTACGGGAAGGACGACTACCAGGCGGTCTTCGAGGTCTTCTCGGCCGGCAGGAAGATCCACAGGCCGAGGTAGATCAGGAACTGCGGTCCCGGCAGCAGGCACGAGGCCAGGAAGATCACGCGCATCGTGGTCGCGGAGGTGCCGAAGCGCCGGGCCAGCGCTGCGCACACTCCGCCGATCACACGGCCGTCGCGGGGGCGGACAAGTGCGGTCATGGCGGGCTCCTTCGCGAGCTTGAGAGGGCTCTTGTGGGGGAGCGTCCGATGCGCTCCCGGTGTAGTTCCATACTCCCGCCGCCGCCCGGACCGGGCATCGCCCTACGGGGCGACCCCGACCCTGGAAATCCTCGGGGTCGACCCCAAGACTGACTCCTCCTCCCTGGGGGACGCACCCCCTACCCGGGTACGAGCCCGCTCCCACCTGCGCCGCAGCCGCGCCCGGGTCAGCGGTACGACGAGCAGGTGGGCCAGCGCCACCCCCACGGTGTTCAGCAGGACGGCGTCCACGTCCACGACCTGACCGGGCACCCCGGTCTGCCACAACTCGATCCCCAGCGAGAGCAGTGCTCCGGCCGCCACGGTCCGCAGCAGCGAGACGAACGGGGACACCCGCAGCCGACCGCCCGCCATGGGCAGCAGCACCCCCAGCGGGGCGAGCAGCAGCAGCCCCGACCCGATCCGGCGGGCCGCCTCGACGGGCCCGAGCGCGAGATCGGCCCGCAGGCCCGCCAGCGGCCGGAGATTGGGGGCGGTCACCCACTGCACGTCGTCGAGTGGCCGCAGACAGACCCACGCCACGAACAGAAGATGCGCGAGGAGGAGAAGACTCCCCGCCACGCGGAAGCGGATGACGGCACTGCTGCCGCTCGGACCTGGACGCACGCCCCCCTAGACGCGCCCCCCGTCCGGATCGGTTCCGGAGTACGCCCAAGACTCCCCGGAAGGCGGCACCCGCCCCCTGCGGAACGCGGGCCTTTGTACGGTGCGGGACCGGCCGCCCGCTCAGCCCGTCGGGGGCGTCGGGGGCATCGGCGGCGTCCCGCGCACGTCGCCCAGCGTCGGCACCGTCTCCGGGCGGGCCTTCAGGGCGGCCGTGCACTGGTAGGCGCGCGGCGGGTCCTCGGAGGGGCCGCCCAGCTCCACCGCGCCGCCGCCGTCGTCGGCCGCGCTCCCGGAGTACGTGCAGACGATCTGGGCCAGCGCGTGCGTGGGCAGGTCGTCGGGCTGCCGGTTGAGCCGCAGCGCCCGCGGGGAGTCGGTGCCCCGGGGCGCCGACACCGTCAGCGAGTCCCGTACGTCCGTGGTGAACCCCGCCTGGTCCTCCGCCGCCGACGGCTCCTTCTGCAGCTCGTCCAGCAGCGTCTGCGCCGCCCGCAGCCGGTCCGACGCGAGCGCCTGCTCCGGTACGCCCACCACGCGCTGCACCGACACCAGCCCCGCCCCGCACACCAGGAACACCCGTACCGTGGCGCCCTGCTCGGGGACGTCGTTCTTCCGGGCGGGCACGTCGCAGGACACCCGGGAGGGCGCCGCCCCCGCGTCCACCGGCACCTGTGTGGTGCGGATGCCGCAGGCGGTGCCGGTCACCAGGACGCCGAGCGCGGCAGCCAGGAGCCCGACCCGACGACGTACACGGCGTACCCGACGCAGACGGACGAGACGTGCACGGTCCGCGTCACCCAGGGTCGTCATCAGCTCTGCTCCTCGCGCACCTGCGCGTCGTCGTTGCGGCCGCCCTCGGGTTCCACGTCCCTCGGCAGGCGCAGGGTGAACACCGCGCCGCCGTCGGGCGAGTTGGCGGCGGTGATGTCGCCGCCGTGGATGTGCGCGTTCTCCATGGCGATGGAGAGTCCGAGGCCGCTGCCCTCGGAGCGCGGGCGCGAGGCGCTCGCCTTGTAGAAGCGGTCGAAGACGTGCGGCAGGACGTCGGCGGGGATGCCGGGCCCGTTGTCCCGCACCTCGATGACCAGCTCGCCGTCGAGCGCCCGCACCGACACGTGGACGGGCGAGCCGCCGTGCTTGAGCGCGTTGCCGACCAGGTTCGCCAGGATCACGTCGAGCCGCCGGGGGTCGAGCCGGACCATCATGCCGCGCTCGCCGTCCAGCTCCACCGCGTCCAGCCACGCCCGCGCGTCCAGGCAGGCCGTCACCTGGTCCATGACGTCCACGTCGTCCAGCACCAGGCGGGCGGTGCCCGCGTCGAAGCGGGTGACCTCCATCAGGTTCTCGACCAGGTCGTTGAGCCGCCTGGTCTCGCTCACCACCAGGTGCACGGCGGGCGCGATCATCGGGTCGAGGCTGTCCGCCTCGTCCTCCAGCACCTCGGCGACGGCCGTGATCGCGGTCAGCGGGGTGCGCAGCTCGTGCGACATGTCGGCGACGAACCGCCGGCTCGCCTCCTCGCGGGCGCTCATGTCCGCGACCTTCTTCTCCAGTTGGGCCGCCGTCCGGTTGAAGGTCCGCGACAGATCGGCGAGTTCGTCCGTCCCCGACACCCGCAGCCGGGTGTCCAGCTTCCCCTCGCCCAGCCGCCGGGCCGCGTCCCCCAGCCGCTGCACGGGCTTCAGTACGGTCGTGGCCGCGGCCTGCGCCAGCAGCGCGGAGCCCAGCAGGGCCAGCCCGGTGGCGATCCCCAGCGACCAGGCCAGCGAGTTGAGGTCGTCCCGCTCCTGCTTGAGCGAGGTCAGCATGTACCCGGTGGGCCCGCCGCCGATCACCTTCGCGCCGCCCACCAGATACGGCAGGCCGTCGATGTTCGTCCGCACCCAGAACAGGTGGTACGGATACGCGTTGCCCGCGGTGATCGGCTGCTCGCGGTTGACCTGCTCCTGGAGCTTCGGCGGCACCTTCTTCAACGTGAACGCGTCGAGGTCGGAGTAGCCCACGACCGGCTGTCCGCCCTCCCGGGAGTCCACCAGCAGCACGCTGTAACCGGGCTTGGCGCTCATCGCCGCCATCTGCTGCGCGGCCCCCTGGAGTTCGGCCTGCGTCGGCCGCAGCGGCAGCTTGGCCACCCGGTCCTGCATGGCCTGCCGGAAGTCGTTGAGCGCGGTGTCCTGCGTGCGCGTGAGCACCGCTTCCCGGTTGAGCCAGTACGCGATCCCCGCCACCGACACCGCGGCCGTCAGCGCGACCAGCGCGAACACCACCACCAGCCGCAGGCGCAGGCTGGTCCAGCGCAGCCCGGCGATCAGGGCCCGCTTGGCGACCGTACTCACGAAGAGGTGTCCAAACTCACGAAGGGGTGTCCAGGCTCACGAAGGGGTGTCCAGCCGGTAGCCCACGCCACGGACCGTACGGATCAGCGTCGGCGAGGACGGCACGTCCTCGACCTTCGCCCGCAGCCGCTGCACACAGGCGTCGACCAGCCGCGAGTCGCCGAGGTAGTCGTGCTCCCACACCAGCCGCAGCAACTGCTGCCGCGACAGCGCCTGTCCGGGGCGACGGCTCAGCTCCAGCAGGAGACGCAGCTCGGTCGGCGTGAGTTGCAGGTCCTCGCCGTTCTTCGTCACGGTCATCGCGGACCGGTCGATGACGAGGGAGCCGAACGACGCCGCGTCGTTGGCCTCGCGCTCACCGCGCCGCAGCACGGCCCGGATGCGGGCGTCGAGCACCCGCCCCTGCACGGGCTTCACCACGTAGTCGTCCGCGCCGGACTCCAGACCCACCACGACGTCGATGTCGTCGCTGCGCGCGGTGAGCAGGATGATCGGCAGCTGGTCGGTGCGTCTGATCCTGCGGCACACCTCGAAACCGTCGATGCCGGGCAGCATCACGTCCAGAACGATGAGGTCAGGGCGCTGCTCACGCAGCAGCTTCAGACCGTCCTCGCCCGTGGCGGCCGTGGCAACACGGTGCCCTTGGCGCGTGAGCGACAGCTCAAGCGCCGTACGGATGGCGTCGTCGTCCTCGATCAGCAACAGGAAAGGCACCCGGCCATTCTGGCCCATGGGGGCGTACGAGTTCGACAGTTGGAGCGCTCCCATCCGCCGTGGCCTGCTTCGGGCCCTTCCTGGTACGGGTGTTCGGTGTGCCCTGTGACGCGCCTGTGACAGTCGCCGGACAACGCGATGAAACTGCGCGGGCAAGCTCTTCATCACACGAACTGCTACGGACTCCACCGACGGGGGGCGCGAGATGAACGCACTGCACAGCACCAACTCAAGCGCAGTTGTCACGCGTCTCCACGACGTCGTACGGAGCGAGATCGTCCGGGGCGGGGAGAAGTCCGGTGCTGTGACCGGGCGGGGGTGCGGTCGCGGCATCGGGCGTCAGCGGGCGTCGTCGTACAGCAACAACACGTACGGCTACATGACGGTCGTCGACGTACCGGGGGGAACCGGGGGGAACGGGGAAGCTGCCGGGGGGACGTTCGGGGGAGCGTCGGCAGCGACCGCCACGACGGAGACGTACGGGGAGGGCTCGGGGGAGCGGACGCCCGCGACTGCGGCGGAGGCGGAGTTCACCGCCTACGTCCAGGAGCGCCGCGCCTCCCTGTACGCGACCGCCTACCACCTGACCGGCGACCGCTTCGAGGCGGAGGACCTGCTGCAGAGCGCCCTCTTCTCGACGTACCGCGCCTGGGACAGGATCAGCGACAAGGCGGCGGTCGGGGGCTACCTCCGCCGCACCATGACCAACCTGCACATCAGCCAGTGGCGGCGCCGCAAGCTGAACGAGTACCCGACGGAGGAGCTGCCGGAGACGGTCGGCGACACGGACGCCATGCGCGGCACGGAACTGCGCGCGGTCCTGTGGCAGGCCCTGGCGCGCCTCCCCGAGCTCCAGCGCACGATGCTCGTCCTGCGCTACTACGAGGGCCGCACCGATCCCGAGATCGCGGACATCCTCGACATCAGTGTCGGCACGGTGAAGTCGAGCATCTGGCGGTCGCTCCGCCGGCTGCGTGAGGACGAGGTCCTCAGCTTCGGCCGTGACGAGGAGGAATCCTTCGGCGAGCTGGTCGCCTGAAGGATGCGGGGGCCGTCGCTTCGGGGGAGGCGGCGGAAGCAGGGGGGACACGGGGGAAGCGGGGGGAACCACGTGGGGTCCGGGGGGAGCCCACGGGGGATCACGGGGGGGGTACGGGGGAAGCGGAGCGGGACCACGTCGGCCGGGGGGTCTGACGGGGTCCCGTTTTCGTTTGCCCTGCGGCTGTGCGGCTGTGCGGCTGTGCGGCTGTGCGGCTGTGCGGCTGTGCGGCTGTGCGGCTGTGCGGCTGTGCGGCTATGCCGCTTCGGCCTCGGCGGTGCGGGGGCGGACCGGCCGGCCCGCGCCCGGGCAGCGGCCCGCCGCGGCGGCGGCCAGGCGGCCCAGGGCCTCGTCCTTGGCGCACGGGTGCGCGCCCAGCTCCGTGTGCCGGGCCACGATGCCGCGCTCGGCCCGCATCAGACGCAGGCCGCGCCGCAGCAGGAACGGCACCGACTTGCGGCCCTCGCGCAGGTCCCGCAGCAGGCGGCGGCGGAAGGTCGTGAAGGGGCGCCCGCGCAGGCACAGGGCGTCGGCCAGCACCCCCAGCTCGCGGCAGCGGGCCACGATGTCGGCGGCGAAGATGCCCTCCGCGACGAACAGGGGCGTGCGGTCGATGTCGAGCGCCTCCTCGCCCACCCGTGAGCTGGTGGCGATGTCGTACACGGGAACGGTCGTACGACCGGACCGGCACAGCTCCTCGATGGCGGCCATCGCGACGTCCGCGTCCCAGGACAGCGGGGAGTCCCAGTCGATGTCCGCACTGCCCTCGACCAGGGGCAACGTGGGGTCCGTGCACTCCTTGTAGAAGTCGTCGAGGCGCAGCACCGGCAGCTGGGCGCGGGCCGCGAGGGACGACTTTCCGGAACCGGAGGGACCCGTGAGGAGGACGACGCGGGCGGAGAGGGGTGTAGAGCTCACGGGAGACAAGTGTGCGGCATGGTCCCCCTCCAGGTCTCCCCGGGCGACGGCACACGGTGTCGGCGATCCGTTTCAACTACGCTGCGTGTGCTCGCGATTACGCATATGGGAACGTGTGTGCGGGCGGACCACCTTGCTCCCTAGGCAGACGGGTAACCCCATCCATGGCACGCCACGCAGCTTCCAAGTCCCCGCGCCGCAGCCTCCTGAAGGCCGGGCTCACCGTGACGGCGGTGGGCGCCGCGCTGGCGGCGGGATCGGGTGCGGCACAGGCCGCGCCCGCCGCGCCGCTGGCGGGGGTCGGCGATGCACTGGACGAGTTCGGCACGAGCCCGGGGCAGGCGCTCACCGGAGCGGTCACGCACTCGGCGACCGGAGGGCTCGCCCCGGCCAAGAACATGCGGCTGGACCCGCTCGCCGGGACGGAGGTCGACCCGCTGAGCAACACCGTCGGCACTCAGGTGGCGGACTTCAAGCCGGTCAGCACCGGGGCGGCCACGGACCCTCTCGCCAAGGGCGGCTCCCTGAAGGACCTGCCGGTCGCGGGCAAGGTCACCTCGGTCCTGCCGGGCTGAGCCGTCCCCTGCGGGCCGCCGCCCGATTCGTACGAGAGCCCCGTACGCGAGTGGCTCAGGCGGCGGCCAGCAGCACGATCAGTGCCACCAGGCCCACCGCGCACGGCGCGATGATCTCCAGCGCCCAGCGCACGGTCGGCTTGCCCTGGGCGGTGGGCTCGGAGGCCCGGGACTCGGCGAGTTCCTGGAGGTCGCGGACGGTCTGGTCGCTCATCGAGACCGTCGGCTTGCCCGAGCTCGCGGCGGAGCGGCCGAAGGAGGCCCGGGTGGAGGAGGGGTCGTTGGACGCGGCGGACCGGGCCTGGTTGCGGATGGCCTTCTTGCGCTGGCGGATCGAGACCGGGATCGCCCACATCTGGTACTTCGCCCCGTCGGCCAGCACCTCGCTGGAGTAGCCGGAGCGGACCGCGTCGACCGCCGCCCAGGGCAGCGTGATCGTACGGAACGGATTGCGGATGAGCAGCCGGTCGGCGCCCGCGTACACGGCGGGCCGGATCGTGAGGGCGACGATCAGCGGCACCGCGAACAGCAGTCCGGCCAGCACCTTCCAGATCGTCGCGGCGTCGCCCTTGACCATCGCGTCGATGGTCAGCCAGGCCACGACGGCGAGCATGGCGCAGCCCCAGAAGACGCCGGCGCCGGAGCGGAAGACGCGGTCGGCGTAGGCCGTCGGCTCGCCGGACGGGCCGGAGGAGCCGGGGGAGCCGGGCGAGGACGAGGGGCCGGTGCTAGTCATGGGCCCGATTCTGCCTGACGTGCGTTCGAGTCCGAAGCGTGTGGGGCGGTGCTCTCTTCCGGAGTGGTGCGGACGTGGTTCCTTCCGGGGCGGTGCGGCCGTTGTCCCCACGGTCTCCGGGTCCGGTTTCGCGCTCGGTCCGCCCTCGGGGTGTACAGGCCGCTACGCGCGTAGATATGCTCCAGTGGTGACCATGCCCACCTCTGCATCCGCTCCCGCATCCGCATTTGTCGACGCGACCGCGTCCGACAGCGCACTGCGCCGCTTCCTGCACGGGCTGCCCGGCGTCGACGCCGTCGGCCTGGAGGCCCGCGCCGCCGCGCTCGGCACGCGCTCGATCAAGACCACGGCCAAGGCGTACGCCATCGACCTGGCCATCTCGATGATCGACCTGACCACGCTCGAAGGCGCGGACACCCCGGGCAAGGTCCGGGCGCTGTGCGCCAAGGGCGCCCACCCGGACCCCACCGACCGCACGACCCCCACGGTCGCCGCGATCTGCGTGTATCCCGACATGGCGGCCACCGCCAAGGAGGCCCTGGCCGGTACGGGGATCAAGGTCGCGTCCGTCGCGACCGCGTTCCCGGCGGGCCGCGCCGCCCTCCCCGTCAAGCTGGCCGACGTGCGTGACGCCGTCGAGGCAGGCGCGGACGAGATCGACATGGTGATCGACCGGGGAGCCTTCCTCGCCGGGCACTACCTGAAGGTCTACGAGGAGATCGTCGCCGTGAAGGCGGAGTGCGGCGACAAGGCCCGCCTCAAGGTCATCTTCGAGACCGGCGAGCTGTCGACGTACGACAACATCCGCCGTGCCTCCTGGCTCGGCATGCTGGCCGGGGCCGACTTCATCAAGACCTCGACGGGCAAGGTGGCCGTCAACGCCACCCCGCCCAACACCCTCCTCATGCTGGAAGCCGTACGGGACTACCGCGCGCAGACCGGCATCCAGATCGGCGTGAAGCCGGCCGGCGGCATCCGCTCCACCAAGGACGCGATCAAGTTCCTGGTGCTGGTCAACGAGACCGTGGGCGCGGACTGGCTGGACAACCACTGGTTCCGCTTCGGCGCGTCCTCTCTCCTCAACGACCTGCTGATGCAGCGTCAGAAGCTCAGCACGGGCCGTTACTCCGGCCCCGACTACGTGACGGTGGACTGATCCGCATGACTTTTGAGTACGCACCCGCGCCGGAGTCGCGCGCAGTCGTCGACATCGCGCCGAGCTACGGCCTGTTCATCGACGGCGAGTTCACCGAGGCGGCCGACGGCAAGGTCTTCAAGACCGTGTCGCCCTCCACCGAGGAAGTCCTCTCCGAGGTCGCCCTCGCCGGTCAGGACGACGTGGACCGTGCCGTGAAGGCCGCCCGCAAGGCCTTCGAGAAGTGGTCCGCGCTGCCGGGCTCCGAGCGCGCGAAGTACCTCTTCCGCATCGCCCGCATCATCCAGGAGCGCTCGCGCGAGCTGGCCGTCCTGGAGACCCTGGACAACGGCAAGCCGATCAAGGAGACGCGGGACGCCGACCTCCCCCTGGTCGCCGCGCACTTCTTCTACTACGCGGGCTGGGCCGACAAGCTCTCGCACGCCGGGTACGGGGAGAACCCCCGCCCGCTGGGCGTCGCGGGCCAGGTCATCCCCTGGAACTTCCCGCTCCTGATGCTGGCCTGGAAGATCGCCCCGGCGCTCGCCACCGGCAACACGGTCGTCCTGAAGCCCGCCGAGACGACCCCGCTCTCCGCGCTGTTCTTCGCCGACATCTGCCGCCAGGCGGGCCTGCCGCGCGGCGTCGTCAACATCCTCCCCGGTTACGGGGACACGGGCGCGGCCCTGGTCAACCACACGGACGTCAACAAGGTCGCCTTCACCGGCTCCACGGCGGTCGGCAAGGCCATCGCGCGCTCGGTAGCGGGCACGTCGAAGAAGGTCACCCTCGAGCTGGGCGGCAAGGGCGCGAACATCGTCTTCGACGACGCGCCCATCGACCAGGCCGTCGAGGGCATCGTCACCGGCATCTTCTTCAACCAGGGCCAGGTCTGCTGCGCGGGCTCCCGCCTCCTCGTCCAGGAGTCCATCCAGGACGAGCTGCTGGACGCCCTGAAGCGCCGCCTGTCCACGCTCCGCCTGGGCGACCCGCTCGACAAGAACACCGACATCGGCGCGATCAACTCCGCCGAACAGCTGGCCCGTATCACCGCACTCGCGGAGACGGGCGAGGCCGAGGGCGCCGAGCGCTGGTCCGCTCCCTGCGAACTCCCCTCCTCCGGCTACTGGTTCGCCCCGACGCTCTTCACGAACGTCACCCAGGCGCACACGGTCGCCCGCGACGAGATCTTCGGCCCGGTGCTGTCGGTCCTCTCCTTCCGCACCCCGGACGAGGCCGTCGCCAAGACCAACAACACGCAGTACGGCCTCTCCGCCGGCATCTGGACGGAGAAGGGTTCGCGCATCCTCGCGGTCGCGAACAAGCTCCGGGCGGGCGTCGTCTGGGCCAACACATTCAACAAGTTCGACCCCACGTCGCCGTTCGGCGGCTACAAGGAGTCGGGTTACGGCCGCGAGGGCGGTCGCCACGGCCTGGAGGCGTACCTCGATGTCTGAGTCGACCGACGTGAAGCAGTCCGACGCGAAGCGGCTGAGCGTTTTCAAGACCTACAAGCTGTACGTCGGGGGCAAGTTCCCCCGTTCCGAGAGCGGCCGGGTGTACGAAGTGACCGACAGCAAGGGGGCCTGGCTCGCCAACGCCCCCCTCTCCTCCCGCAAGGACGCCCGTGACGCGGTCGTCGCGGCCCGCAAGGCGTTCGGCGGCTGGTCGGGCGCGACGGCGTACAACCGTGGCCAGATCCTCTACCGCATCGCCGAGATGCTGGAGGGCCGCCGCGACCAGTTCCTGCGCGAGGTCGCCGACGCCGAGGGCCTCTCCAAGTCCAAGGCGGGCGCGGTCGTCGACGCGGCGATCGACCGCTGGGTCTGGTACGCGGGCTGGACGGACAAGATCGCCCAGATCGCGGGCGGCGGGAACCCGGTGGCCGGTCCCTTCTTCAACCTCTCCACCCCGGAGCCGACGGGTGTCGTCGCGGTCGTCGCCCCGCAGGACTCCTCCTTCCTCGGCCTGATCTCGACGGTCGCCCCCGTCATCGCGACCGGCAACACGGTCGTCGTGATCGCCTCGGAAGCGGCCCCGCTCCCCGCCCTCTCCCTGGGCGAGGTGCTGGCCACCTCCGACCTCCCGGGCGGCGTGATCAACATCCTCACCGGCAAGGCCTCGGAGATCGCCCCCTCCCTCGCCGCCCACCAGGACGTCAACGCGCTGGACCTCACGGGCGCGGGCCACGGCTCCGACCTGGCCCGCGACCTGGAGATCGCCGCGGCCGACAACCTGAAGCGCGTCCTGCGCCCGTCCTCCGCCCCGGACTGGACGGCCCCGCAGGGCACGGAGCGCCTCACCGCCTTCCTGGAGACCAAGACGGTCTGGCACCCGACGGGCTCGCTGGGCGCGTCGGGCTCGGCCTACTGAGCCCTCCGGGCGACCGCCCTTGAGCCCCGCTTCCCCGCACAGGGGGAGCGGGGCTCTTGCGTGGGCGGGGCGGGGCCGCACCGGGGTGAGGCCGTTGAGGGGTGGGACACTTCCGCGCGAAGTGTCCCACTCCTCATGTGTGTTGCACCTGTGTGCGAAAGGTTCTCGGCGGCGCATCCCTCCCACGCGGGCGACGAACGAAACGCGCCATTCCTTGCCTTGCCTTTACCTGCACCGCTTCTCGGAACCTGCGCTTCCATCCCGGGATGTCATGACTTTCCCCTCGAAGGGGAGGGGCTAGTTCCTGCGCGCATGTGTTCGAAAGATGGGGGCACGGCCCACATATTCGTGTGGGACCTGTGTGACTGTGTGCGCCTCCGGTGGTCATGGGGGTCGCCGGTAACTGACTTTCCGTGGGGGGAAGTTGATGCAGAAGCACACCCATGCCCGTACGCAGGTACGGGCAAGACGCTCGCTGACGGTGGCCCTGGCGGTTCTCGCCCTGGGTGCGGGAGCGCTCCCAACGGCGATGGCCGACCCGGTGAAGCCGCCGCCCGTCCCGGCCTCCTCGGTGTGGGGCAAGACGGCGACGAAGCTGCCGATCCCGCCGGTGAAGGTGGGCACGAACAAGGCCCCGGCGCCGGTCGCGGAGGCGGTGCCGTCGAAGGACCGTGCCGCGTGGCGTGCGGCGCAGAAGCAGCGCGCCCGCTCCTCGCAGAAGGCCCGGCTCGCGGCTCCGGCCGCTCCGTTGCTGGCGGACGTTCCGAAGGGGCAGGGCGCGGTCCCGTGGCACCGGATCTCGGACTTCAGGATCACCGACTCCCTGGTGGCGCGGGTGAATTACTCGACCGGCAACCTGATGCTGGCGGGTACGGACTTCGACGTGGCGGGTGTGGGCCAGTCCCTCCAGCTGTCGCGGACGTACAACTCGATCGACGCGCCGTGGGGCAAGGTGTCCCAGCGGTGGTGGCAGGGCTGGGAGCGGTACGCGCAGGTCAGTGACACGGAGTTCGCCTGGTTCGATGCCACGGGTGCCTCGGTGCGCTTCGCGAAGAAGGCCGACGGGACGTACACCACCCCCGCCGGGTACTCCAAGGACCTGAAGGCGAACGCGGACGGCACCTTCACCCTGACCGACCGCAAGTCCGGCTCGAAGGACACGTACAACGCGGGCGGCACGCTGACGAAGGTCACCGACAGCAACAACGGGACCATCACGGTGACCCAGCACGACGAGGGTGCGGAGCACAAGGGTTTCAAGCTGACCGAGACCCGCTCGGGCCGGTTCGTGGACCTGGTGAAGACGGATGCCTCGCAGTGGCAGGCCAAGGACCACACCGGCCGCACCGCCGTGTTCGACCTCAACCCGGCCGGTGACCTCACGAAGACCACCGACACGGCGGGCAAGTCCACGTCCTTCGAGTACGACTCCTCGCGCCGCCTGACGAGGATCACGACCCCGGACGGCCGGGTCACCAACTTCGGCTACGACGCGAACAACCGCGTCACCTCGATGCAGCGGGCGACGGCCTTCAACGGCAACGCGCACACGGGCCCGACTTACTCGTACTCCTACGAGTCGGGGAAGACGAAGGTCACCGACCCCGAACAGCACACCACCACCTACGAGTTGAACAAGGACGGCGGCGTCACCAAGACCATCGACGCGCTGGGCCACAACCGTTCTTCGTCGTACGACGCGAACCACAACGTCAAGACGGCCACGGACGCGATGGGTGTGGGCACCACGCCGGGCAACGAGACCGCCTACGGGTGGGACGCCCGCAACAACCCCACCTCCGCGAAGCTCCCCACCGGGGCGACGTCGGCGGTCGGCGGGTACGCGACGAAGGCGGGCCGGGACGTGCCCGGCACGGTGGAGTCCGCCGACGGCGAGAAGACCTCCTTCACCTACGACGCGGCGGGCAACACCGAATCGGTGGCCGTCTCCGGCGCGGGCGGCGGCACCGAGAAGTACACCTACAACAAGGCCACCCCCACCTGTGGTGGTTTCGAGGGGCAGCGGTGCACGGTCACCGACGCCCGCGGCAAGGTGACGAAGTTCAAGTACGACGGTGAGGGCAACCTGATCGAGGTCACCCCGCCCGCCCCGCTCGGCAAGACCACCTACACCTACGACGCTCTCGGCCGCGTCGAGACGTCGGTGGACGGCCGCGGCGTGAACTCCGTGTTCACCTACGACACCCGCGACCGCATCACCGAGGTCTCCTCCTCCACGACCACCGTCCGCTACGTGTACGACGGTGACGGCAATCTCTCCCGGCGCACGGACGACGGCGGCCTGATCACGTACGCCTTCGACCCGCTGTCCCGCGAGACGATCCGCACTCTCCAGGACGGTTCGCAGACCGAACTCACCTACACGGCCGCCGGAAACGTCGACACCTACAAGGACCCGGCGGGCCTGACCGACTACACCTACGACGCCGCGAACCGCCTGACCTCCCTGAAGGACCCCTCGGGCAAGACCACGACGTACGCCTACAACGCCAACGACAGGCGCACCAAGACCACATACCCCGGCGGGACGGTCCAGGACGTCACCGTGGACAAGTCCGGCCGCCCGACCCTGATCAAGGCGACCTCCCCGAAGGGCACCCTCACCAACACCTCGTACACGTACTCCTACGTGGCCGGTACGGCGACGAAGGACGGGGCGAAGATCCGCACCTCCACGGACGGGGTGATGGGCCTGACGAAGACCTACACCTACGACAGCGCGGGCCGCTTCTCCTACTCCGAGGAGAAGAAGGGCGCCACCCTCGCCGCGTCCTACCAGTACTGCTACGACGCGGCCGGAAACCTCACCTCGCAGGGTTCGGCGAAGGGCTGCCCGTCCGGCATCGCGCTGACGTACAACGACGCCTCGCAGGTCATCTCCCGGGCCGGTTCCACCGCCGGGTGGGGCTACGACAAGGCGGGCAACGAGACCGACGGCGCCAGCGGCGTCGAGCGCGCCCGCACCGGGGGCATCTGGTCGGATCACTCGCAGCAGACCTCGGTGACGGTCGCGGGCAAGAAGTACACCGGCCTGTACGGTTCCACCGACCAGTCCGAGCGCCTCTTCTACGGCGACACCACCATGCACAACGGCCCGCTCGGCCTGTCCGCCAAGACGGACCCGACGGGGGACATGGGATTCAACCGGGAAGCCTCGGGCACCCTCAACTCCATGACGACCGGGGGCAAGTCGTACTACTACCTCACCGACGCACTCGGCTCCGTCCTCGCGCTCGCGGACGAGACCGGCGCGAAGGTGAACGAGTACCGCTACAGCCCGCGCGGCGTCGACGGCGTCTTCACGGAGAAGGTCTCCCAGCCCTACCGGTACGCCGGCGGCTACCAGGACCCCACCGGCCTGTACCACCTCAAGGCCCGCTACTACGACCCGCGCATCGGCCGCTTCACCAGCCCCGACCCGTCGGGCCAGGAGAAGAACCCCTACCTCTATGCCGAAGGCGACCCCGTCAACCGCATCGACCCGCAAGGGACCCTTTCTTTCGGAAAGGTGGCTGGCAACATCGTGGGCGGTGTATCCAAGGCTCTCGACATCAAGTCAGGTGCGGAATTTGCCGAGGCCGTCGAGCAGGGGAACTGGCGGGATGCTGCTGGCGTGGCAGCCGGATGGGCAGCAGGCAAGGCGAGTGAAGTAGCTTGCGGCGCCCTTGCTGTCGGGGTCGGGCTGCCGACCGCCGGGGTTGGTGGTGCACTCGTCGGTGCTGGCTGCATGGCCATTGGTGAAGGTGTCGGCCAACTGACGGAAAAGGCAGTGAGTTAGATGGAGGAGGTGACGAGTTGATGGTCCTGGCTGAGTCGGGGCGCTACAGCTACCTTCCAAGCATCGGATGGATTGTTGGTATAGCCCTGGTTTGCTTCCTGCTTGCCTTCCTGATCAAGGGAAGAAGGAAGTAGCCCCCACCTGAGCGCACAATGGTCGGGCACCGCAATGTCGTTCGTTGCGATGCCCGACCACAGTGCTGAAGCCTCGGGCACCCTGAACTCCATGACGACCGGGGGCAAGTCGTACTACTACCTCACCGACGCACTCGGCTCCGTCCTCGCGCTCGTGGACGAGACCGGCGCGAAGGTGAACGAGTACCGCTACAGCCCGCGCGGCGTCGACGGCGTCTTCACGGAGAAGGTCCCCCAGCCCTACCGGTACGCCGACGGCTACCAGGACCCGACCGGCCTGTACCACTACGGGGCCCGGTACTACGACCCCCGCATCGGCCGCTTCACCAGCCCTGACCCGTCGGGCCAGGAGAAGAACCCGTACCTGTACGCCGAAGGCGACCCCGTCAACCGCATCGACCCCAGCGGACTGTTCTCGCTGTCTGATGTGACGGAAACGGTAGGAGGTGCTTTGGGCACGGTTGTTGCGGGCGCTGCCACTGCTGCCGTTTGTGCAGCCGCAACAATCGGATGCATCGCGGTAGGCATTGGAATGGGTGCCCTCGGCGGCGGGTCCGGGGCCGCGATCGGCGCTGCTCTCGGGGGTGCCGACAATGAGGACACGACCGACGCTTTCTACAACGGCGCCTTGGGCGGAGCTTTGGGCGCATCTCCGCTCAGTAAGGCTCCGTTCATCCGGAACCTCTTCTAGCATCGGAAATAGGGGTGGCCTTGTTTGCCAGGGCAAGGCCACCCTGTGGTGGACCCCAGCAGCACGGAGGAAGCATGCGAGATTCACAGAGCGTAGGTGCCCCAAAGCGTGGTCGCGCAGCGGTTCAAGGCGCGTTGATGGGTGCGATCGCCACTTTCGTTCCGCGTTTGATTAGCGGGGGGTTTGATTGGGGTTTGCTTGTCCTCACGGCAATTGGAGCATCAGTCGGAGCTGCTGCTGGCTTTGCACTCGCACGGTACTTCTCCGCGGAGCGAAGCTGAAATAGATTCCTGGCGGCCTCCGTGCGCGGTCCGGACCCTTTGGTTCGGACCGCGCGCCTTCATGGGCCAGCAACACGCCACCGGCGACCAGGGCACCCTGAATTCCATGACGACCGGGGGCAAGTCGTACTACTACCTCACCGACGCACTGGGCTCTGTCCTGGCCCTGGCCGACGAGACCGGCGCGAAGGTGAATGAGTACCGCTACAGCCCCCGCGGCGTTGACGGTGTCTTCACGGAGAAGGTCTCCCAGCCCTACCGGTACGCCGGCGGCTACCAGGACCCCACCGGCCTGTACCACCTCAAGGCCCGCTACTACGACCCCCGCATCGGCCGCTTCACCAGCCCCGACCCCTCCGGCCAGGAAAAGAACCCCTACCTGTACGCCGAAGGCGACCCCGTCAACCGCATCGACCCCAACGGCACGTTCAGCCTCTTCGGAATTTCGGGAGGCACCCTGTTGGGGAGGGCAGGGCCGGGCAGGCTGTCGGTCTTGTGGGAGCCCTCGTGCCCATGGCCATGTCTCTGTCCATAGGGCTCGCTGTCGCTGGGGCTGGAATGGAAGCAGCCGGTGGAGCCATGGACGGGAAGAGCGGATCCGAAATCGCGGGCGGTGCGATGGTGAATCTCATCGGCGGAAAGGTGGGACTGGCCGCTGACCTTCTGAAGGTCGGCAAGAACACTGCAAGGGGCGTGAACTCTGCCTTCTGGGCAATGGAAGTCGGTGCGGGAGAAGTGATGTGAGGAGAGCAGATGGTTTCCCTGTCCGCCTACTTGAGTGACAACCCTCCGGTGACGATCGGAATCATCGTCGTGGGACTTGTCATCGCGGTGATTGTGATCATGCGAAGCCGAAAGAAGAACTAGCTGACTGTGCGCAGGGTTGTCCCGGTCGCTCGACCGGGACAACCCTGCGCTTGCTCAGTGGCACCGAAGGGATTCACCGAAGAGGCCCCTGGGTCTCTCTGCGGGCGCCGGCACCCCGGGCGTGAGCGGCGGGTATGAGGCGAGCGCCAGTGACGCCTCGTCGGGAGCTACCGGCGAATTGGAATGCGCTGCTGGCTATTACCGTGCCTCCCCCCAGAGGAACCCCCGAGGATGCCGTTCCCCGGCGGTCATAAGGTGATGGGGCCAGGTGCAGCCCGTACGGGCTGCACCTGGCCCCATCACTCCCAGCAGACCCAACGGCCCGCTCGGCCTGTCCGCGAAGACGGCCCGTCCAGGGACATGGGATTCAACCGGGAGGCTTGGAGAAGCCTGAATTCCATGACGACCGGGGGCAAGTCGTACTACTACCTCTCCGACGCACTGGGCTCTGTCCTGGCCCTGGCCGACGAGACCGGCGCGAAGGTGAACGAGTACCGCTACAGCCCGCGCGGCGTCGACGGTGTCTTCACGGAGATGGTCTCCCAGCCCTACCGGTACGCCGACGGGCTTTCGCCACGTCTCAGGCTGGGCGGGCCTGCTCGGGGTCTCGTTCCAGTACGCCCGGTGCCGGGGCATCTGCTGGGGGAGTGGCCTTGCGGGGGCCGGGTGATGTGCGGGGCGAAGTCCGAGGGGATTTCCGGCAGGTCCTGAATCACATCGGGGGGTCGGGGAAGTCGGAGGGTATGGGTGACGTCAAGTGGTGTTGGGGTGAGCGGAGTTGGTGAGTCTCGGGGGTGTCGAGGTGGTGATCGTCCTGGGGCTGGTCTGCCTCTTTGTGGTGTTGCCGCTGGTGTTGGTGGTCCTGCTGCGGCGCGGCAGGGGGAGATGAGGAGGCGGGTGTGGGAGAGCGGTTGCTGGTAGGGGGCGGCTCGCTTGTTCTGGGGGTGGTGCTGGTGTTGACGCGGGGAGCCTTCGCGCGGCGGGCCACCGGGCAGCGGAATGTCTTCGGGCGGGCCAACGCACGGCATCCGGGTGCGGCGCGGACCATGCCGGTGGTGGTGGGCGGGCTGATGGCCCTGATGGGGGTGCTCGTGCTGGTGGGGGTGATCGGGGTCGCGTAGGCGGCGTTTCGCTCGGGCCGTTCACCTCACGCGGTCAGCGTGGGGGGTGGGGTGAGGGCGAGTTCGAACCAGAGGGTCTTGCCGTTCGTGCCGTACGGGCCGTCGTCCGTCGCGCAGCCGCCCCACCGGTCGGCGACCAGGTCCAGGATCGCGAGGCCGCGGCCGTTCTCCGCGTAGACGGAGGGGGCCTTGCGGAAGGGGTGCGGGAGTTCCGGGCTCAGGTCCCAGACGCTGACGCGGAGTACGGGGTGCAGCCAGTGCAGGCGGACCGATGCCGGGCCCTTCGTGTGCCGTACGGAGTTGGTGGCCAGCTCGCAGGCCAACAGCTCGGCGTGGTCGGTGAGTTCGGAGAGGCCATGGGCTTCGAGTGCGGCGCGCAGGGTCAGGCGGGCGATGCGGGGGCCTCGCGGGTCGCACGGGATGCGCAGCTCGTACTGCCAGGGCTCGTGGAAGGGAATGGGGGCCGGGTGCGGCGGTTCGGCTGCGCTGCTGGGTTCGTGGTGTCGGGGTTCTTTCCTCACGGGGCACCTCCTGCGGTGCGGTTGTGGCTGCGCCGGTGGTGGCAATGCCGGGCCCGCCTGCCGTCCCGGGCGGGCAGGGGTCTCCGGTGCGCTTCCGCTGGGCGCGGTGGGGAGTGGTGCGGGTCACACCGTAGCGGGCTGAGTACGACGCGTGCTACCCGCTTCATCACAACGTGTCGTATCTCCGATGCGGGTGGACATTCCGTCCCGTGGTGGTCAAACTGTGCGCGCGAGCAAGGAGTTGACCCATGGCACCGCGTCAGGCACCCACCATCCGGCAGCGTCGATTCGGCGCCGAACTGCGTCGGATGCGCGAGGCCATAGGGATGTCCGCGCCCGTGGCGGGCGAGCGGCTCGGGGCGGACCGCACGATGATCTCCAACATCGAGTCCGGTCGGTTCGGCATCAGCGAGGAGCGGCTGCGTCGCCTGGCGAGCATCTACGAGTGCGACGACCCGGAACTCATCGATGCGCTCACCGCCATGACGGGAGGCCGCTCCAAGGGGTGGTGGGACGAGTACCGCGGCAAGATTCCGCCGGACTTTCTGGACGTGGCGGAACTGGAGCATCACGCGACGGCGCTGCGCACCCTCCAGACCGCCCATATTCCCGGGCTGTTCCAGACGGAGGAGCATGCGCGGGCACTGTTCGACCTGTACGTCCCCGCTCTTCCCCGCCTGGAAGTGGAACTGCGCATCGCGCACCGGTTGAGTCGCCACGCGGTGGTGTGCGGAGAGCCCGGCGTCCCGTACGTCGGCATGATCCACGAAGCTGCCCTGCGCATGCGGTTCGGCGGGCGGCAGGTGGCTGCTGCCCAGCTGAGCAGGCTGCTGGAGGAGAGCGAGCGCTCCAACGTGCACCTGCTGGTGATCCCCTTCGCGGCCGAAGGGTTTCCCATGGCGGGGGACACGCTGATGTACGCCTCCGCGCCCAACCCGCACCTGGACACGGTGGAAGTGGACTCCCCGGTCGGGGCGGTGTTCCTCGACTCGCCCACGCAACTGGCCAACTTTCGGCGGCGTCTGGACGCTTGCGAGGCGCTGGCGTTGAATCGGAAGGAGTCGAGGGACCTCATCCTCGGCATCGTCAAGCACGTGTGAAAGGTCGCACCCCTTGCCCGAGTTGAAGTGGCTCAAGTCCTCGTTCTCCGAAGCCTCGGGCAACGCCTGCGTCGAGGTGGCGGCCACGGGCACCTCGGGGATGGCCCTGCGCGAGAGCGAGGACCCCGACCGTGTCCTCCCGCTGAGCCGGTCCGCGCTCGGCGCGCTCGTACGGGGCGTGAAGGCCGGGGAGTTCGAGGGCCCGCGCTCCTCCTAGGCGTGTACGGGAAAGTCCCGCCTCCCCCGGGACGGGCCGGGAGGGGCGGGACTTCGCGGAGGGGCTAGATGCCCGCCGCTGCCGCCAGGTCGCGCTTGATGGCGGCCAGGGTCTCGGCGGCGGTGGCGTGGGCCGCCGGGAGGGCGGTGGCGTCCGCGACCGGGACCACGACCTCCAGGTAGCACTTGAGCTTGGGCTCCGTGCCGGACGGGCGGACGATCACACGCGCACCGGTGAGGTGGTAGCGGAGGCCGTCGGTGGGGGGCAGGGTCGCCGTGCCCTGGGTGAGGTCTTCCGCGGAGGTCACCGGGAGG
The DNA here is from genome assembly GCF_044744005.1 of Streptomyces sp. NPDC087440. NCBI lineage: Bacteria > Bacillati > Actinomycetota > Actinomycetes > Kitasatosporales > Streptomycetaceae > Streptomyces > Streptomyces sp. NPDC087440. The sequence goes on from NZ_JBIUXN010000025.1 coordinate 33,645, forward strand.
CCCGCCAGCTGGGTGGGGGGAGCGGTGCGCAGGCGGGCCATCGCGTTGGCGATGATGCTCAAGTCCTCGACGCGGACCGAGAGTTGGTCGGTGGCGTGCAGGCCGTGGGTGAGGGCCAGCTCGTCGAGGAGGTCCAGGAGGGTGCGGTTCTCGGCCTTCAGCTCGGAGGCCAGTTCCGTGATGGCGAGGGCGGCGGTGATGCCGTCCTTGTCGCGGACGCCCTCCGGGTCGACGCAGTAGCCGAGGGCTTCCTCGTACCCGTAACGGATGTTCTCGACGCGGGCGATCCACTTGAAGCCGGTCAGGGTCTCCTCGTACGCGATGCCCGCCTTCTCGGCGATACGGCCGAGGAGGGAGGAGGAGACGATCGACTCGGCGAAGACGGCGTCGGGGCCCGCCGTGCCCTTGCGGACGATGTGGGCGGCGAGCAGGGCGCCGACCTCGTCGCCGCGGAGCATGCGCCAGTCGCCGTCCGGCGTGGGGACGGCCACGGCGCAGCGGTCCGCGTCGGGGTCGTTGGCGATGACCAGGTCGGGGTGGGTGCGGCGGGCCGTCGCGAAGGCGAGGTCCATCGCGCCGGGCTCTTCCGGGTTGGGGAAGGCGACGGTCGGGAAGTCGGGGTCCGGCTCGGCCTGCTCGGCGACCAGGACCGGCTCGGGGAAGCCCGCGCGGGCGAAGGCGGCCAGCAGGACGTCCTTGCCGACGCCGTGCATGGCCGTGTAGACGGTGCGCGCGGTGCGGGGGCTGTCGGGGGTCAGGACCGCGTCCGTACGCGCCAGGTAGGCCTCCAGGACCTCCTCGTCCAGGACCGTCCAGCCGTCCTCCGGGCGGGGTACGTCGGCGAGGGCCGCGACGGCGGCGATCTCGGCGGCGATCTCGGCGTCCGCCGGGGGGACGATCTGGGAGCCGTCGCCGAGGTAGACCTTGTAGCCGTTGTCGCGGGGCGGGTTGTGGCTGGCGGTGACCTCGACGCCCGCGACCGCGCCCAGGTGCCTTATGGCGAAGGCCAGCACGGGGGTGGGGAGGGGGCGGGGGAGCAGCACGGCGCGCAGGCCCATGCCCGTCATCACGGCGGCCGTGTCGCGGGCGAAGTCGGCGGACTTGTGGCGGGCGTCGTAGCCGATGACGACCAGGTCGTCGGTGGAGCGGGGGTGGCCGGGCTGCTTGGCGAGGTACGCGGCGAGGCCGGCGGCGGCGCGGATCACGACGGAGCGGTTCATGCGCATCGGGCCCGCGCCCAGCTCGCCGCGGAGGCCGGCGGTGCCGAACTGGAGGGTGCCGGAGAACCTTTCCGCCAGGGCGGGGAGGTCCTGGGCCTCGATGAGCTTGGCGAGCTCGTCGCGGGTGTCGGGGTCGGGGTCCTCGGCGAGCCAGGCGCTGGCGCGGGCGAGGAGGTCCGGGGTGGTGTCCTGGGGCACTGGGTCGCCTTTCGGGGAGGTGTACGGGGTGGGGGCTCGGGGTGCTGGGTGCACCCGTACCCGGGCGGGGCGGGGCCCATCCGGGCGGGCCGGGGCCCGGGGGCCATCCGGGTGGGCGGGACCCGTCCGGGTGGGGCGCGGTGTGGGGTGGGCCGGTGCGCGGGGTGCGGGCCGGGGCGGCACCGGGGCGGCCCGGCGGCGAGAGGGCCGGTACCGGGGCGGGCCCGTATCGGGCGGGCCGCCCCCTTGCCCGCCCGTCCCGCCCCCGGGGGGCGGCCCCGCCGCCCAAGGGGGCGGGGGAAGGGGAGGGGCGGCCCCGCCGCCCAACGGGACGGGGGGCGGGGGGAAGGCGGCTGCGAAGCAGCCCCTTCAGGGGCGCGGGGAACTGCGCGACCAGCCGAGACGCACCCGCACGGAGCGGACCCCAGCCACCACGGACCCGCACGGAGCGGACCCCGGCCGAGCCGCACCCCCCACCCCGTACAGGGACTAGATCCGGTCCAGGACGCGGGCCAGCAGGCTGCCCATCCGGGCAGCCGAGTCGCGGCCGGCCTGGAGGACTTCCTCGTGGTTGAGGGGCTCGCCCGAGAGGCCCGCCGCCAGGTTGGTGACCAGGGAGATGCCGAGCACCTCCGCACCCGCCTCGCGCGCGGCGATGGCTTCGAGGACCGTGGACATGCCGACCAGGTCGCCGCCCATCACACGGACCATGTTGATCTCGGCCGGGGTCTCGTAGTGCGGGCCGGGGAACTGGACGTAGACACCCTCCTCCAGCGTCTCGTCCACCTCCTTGCAGAGCGCGCGCAGCCGCGGCGAGTACAGGTCGGTGAGGTCGACGAAGTTCGCGCCGATGATCGGCGAGGTGGCCGTCAGGTTCAGGTGGTCGCTGATCAGGACCGGCTGGCCGGGGCGCATGCCCTCGCGCAGACCGCCGCAGCCGTTGGTCAGGATGATCGTCTTGCAGCCCGCGGCGACGGCCGTACGGACGCCGTGCGCGACCGCGGCGACGCCCCGGCCCTCGTAGAAGTGGGTGCGGCCGAGGAAGACCAGCGCGCGCTTGTCGCCGATCTTGTACGAGCGGATCTTGCCGCCGTGTCCCACGACGGCCGCCGGCGGGAAGCCGGGCAGCTCGGTGACGAGGAACTCGCTCTCGGGCTCACCGAGGGCGTCGACGGCCGGGGCCCAGCCGGAGCCCATCACGAGGGCGACGTCGTGGGTCTCGGCGCCGGTGAGCTCGCGCAGGCGCGCGGCCGCGGCGTCGGCGGCGGCGTGGGGGTCCGAAATAACAGATGCGTTCACGCGGAAGAGGGTAGCCGCTCCAGCCCTACGCGCGTAGATGTCATGGCGGACGGCAACCCGATTGTTGCGTTGGACTTTCCGACGAACGACCCGAATGACCCGTGAAGGCGTCAGCAGGGGCGCTTGCGGAGTTCCATCACGTAGTCGTGCGGCGCCCCCGCCGACTCCGCCGCGTCCGCGATCTCGCCCAGGTAGCGGGCGGACGGCAGGCCGCCCTCGTACCCGTTCAGGACGTACATCCAGGTGGCTTCCTCGCCGTCCAGGGTGTGTACCCGCACCCGCATCCGGCGGTAGATGTCCAGGCCGACGCCCTCCCACCGGTCCATGGAGTCCTCGTCCATCGGCGCGATGTCGTAGAGGGCCACGAAGACCTGGGAGCGCGGGGCCTCGACGACCGTGGCGAGCGAGCCCTCCCAGCCCATCTGCTCGCCGCCGAACGTCAGCCGCCAGCCGTTGAGCCAGCCCGTGCCACGGAGCGGCGAGTGCGGGGCGCGGCGGGACATCAGCCGCGCGTCGAGGTTGCCGGCGTACGCGGCGTAGAGCGACATGGCTCCGAGGGTACGGGAGGCCCGCCGATCGCGTACGGGCACAAGCGATCTCGTACCGGAAGAGGTGAGGGCGTGCGCGAACGGGGAAGAGGAACGACTGCCGACGGCGGCGAGTTCCCGAATGCGGGCCCCGGGGCGAAGCCCGCGCCCGGGTGCGGGACAATGAAGTACGTACTGCACTCCTCCGGGGCGATCCCCCGGGACCCCGGCCGGGGCAGGCAGGACGGGCCGGGCGGAGTCGCGGCGCACCCAAGCGAGACCAGCGAGACACACCAAGACTCCAGACTCAGGCTCAGGCCCGAGCTCAAGCGAACGCGAGGCGGACTTTTCGTGACCCGGATCGTGATCATCGGCGGCGGACCCGGCGGGTACGAGGCGGCCCTGGTGGGCACCCAGCTCGGCGCCGAGGTGACCGTCGTCGACTGCGACGGACTCGGCGGGGCGTCGGTACTGACCGACTGCGTACCGTCCAAGACCCTGATCGCCACGGCCGAGGTGATGACGACCTTCGACTCCTCGTACGAGGAGCTGGGCATCCTCGTGGCCGACGACACCCCGCCGGAGGAACAGGCCGCGCGGGTGGTCGGAGTGGACCTCGGCAAGGTCAACCGCCGGGTGAAGCGGCTCGCGCTCGCGCAGTCGCACGACATCGCCGCCTCCGTGACGCGTGCGGGCGCGCGCGTCGTGCGGGGGCGCGGCCGGCTGGAGGGCCAGCAGGCCATGGACGGTTCGCGGACCGTCGTCGTCACCGCGGCCGACGGCACGGAGGAGCGGCTGACGGCCGACGCCGTGCTGATCGCGACCGGCGGCCACCCCCGTGAGATCCCGGACGCGCAGCCCGACGGCGAGCGCATCCTCAACTGGACGCAGGTGTACGACCTCGACGAGCTCCCGGAGGAGCTGATCGTGGTCGGTTCCGGTGTGACCGGTGCCGAGTTCGCGGGTGCGTACCAGGCGCTCGGCTCGCGGGTCACCCTCGTGTCGTCCCGCGACCGCGTGCTGCCGGGCGAGGACCCGGACGCCGCCGCCGTGCTGGAGGACGTCTTCCGGCGGCGCGGCATGAACGTCATGGCGCGCTCGCGGGCCGCCTCCGCCAAGCGGGTCGGCGACCGGGTCGAGGTGACGCTGGCGGACGGCCGGGTCATCACCGGCTCGCACTGCCTGATGGCCGTCGGCGCCATCCCCAACTCCGCGGGCATGGGCCTGGAGGAGGCCGGGGTCAAGGTCAAGGACAGCGGCCACATCTGGACCGACCGGGTGTCGCGCACGTCCGCCCCGGGTGTGTACGCGGCCGGAGATGTCACCGGCGTCTTCGCGCTGGCGTCGGTGGCGGCGATGCAGGGACGTATCGCCATGTACCACTTCCTGGGCGACGCGGTCGCGCCGCTGGACCTCAAGACGGTGTCGTCGAACGTCTTCACCGACCCCGAGATCGCGACCGTCGGCTACACGCAGGCCGACGTGGACGCGGGCCGCATCGACGCGCGCGGCGTCAAGCTGCCGCTGCTGCGCAACCCCCGCGCCAAGATGCAGGGCATCCGGGACGGCTTCGTGAAGCTGTTCTGCCGTCCGGGCACGGGGATCGTGGTGGGCGGCGTGGTCGTCGCGCCGCGGGCGAGCGAGCTGATTCACCCGATCTCGATCGCCGTGGACAACAGTCTGACGGTGGAGCAGATCGCGAAGGCGTTCACCGTGTACCCGTCGCTGTCGGGGTCCCTCGCGGAGGTCGCGCGGCAGCTGCACACGCGCAAGACGGGCGACAACTGATCGGTTCGTGGGGGTAGTTGGGCACCGATCTTCCGGGTGCCTTCGGGGTTCCTTCCGGGTGTCGTCCCGGGTGCGGGGTGCGGCGGGACGGGTTCCGGCCGCACCCCGCGACCGTACCGAAACGCCTATACCACCTTCGGTCACTGTTTGCGACCAACTTCTGTTATTCGGCGCAAACTGCTGAAAACTATCGGCCGGTCAGGTTACTGTCAGTTTCGTGTTCGCTGCAGAACGTCGTCAATTGATCCTCGAAATGGTGCGGGCCAACGGGGCGGTATCGCTCCGGGAGCTCGCCCGCGTCGTCCAGACCTCCGAAGTGACCGTACGGCGGGACGTGCGGGCGCTGGAGGCAGAAGGACTCCTCGACCGCCGGCACGGCGGTGCGGTACTGCCGGGCGGGTTCACCCGCGAATCCGGCTTTCCGCAGAAATCCCACCTCGCGACCGCGGAGAAGACGGCCATCGCCGACCTCGCCGCGGGACTCGTGGAGGAGGGGGAGGCCATCGTCGTCGGCGCCGGTACGACCACGCAGGAGCTGGCGAGACGTCTCGCCCGGGTGCCCGGGCTGACCGTCGTCACCAACTCCCTGCTGGTCGCCCAGGCGTTGGCGCACGCCAACCGCGTCGAAGTCGTCATGACCGGTGGAACGCTCAGGGGTTCCAACTACGCGCTGGTCGGGAGCGGTGCCGAGCAGTCCCTCCAGGGGCTGCGGGTGTCCCGTGCCTTCCTGTCCGGCAGTGGCCTGACCGCCGAACGCGGCCTGTCCACCTCCAACATGCTCTCGGCGAGCGTCGACCGGGCGCTGGTGCAGGCCGCGGCGGAGGTGGTGGTCCTCGCCGACCACACCAAGCTGGGCACCGACACCATGTTCCAGACGGTGCCGACGGACGTCATCACACGGCTCGTGACCGATGAGCCGCCGTCCCACGACGAGCGTGCGGGAACGGAGTTGCAGGCGCTCGCCGACCAGGGAGTGCAGATCGCCGTCGCCGGTACGGGTGGTGCGGGAGCGTCCGGGCCGGGGGGTGACGGCGTCCCGACGGGGCGTCAGCAGCCCCGTCGGGACATGCCGTTGCCGGGTCAGCGCAGGGCACACCCGGGTGCGCCCGGTTCGCAGTTGCGCAGTGCGGGAGCGCTCGCGGAGCAGCAGGCGCAGGGGGCTGGGGAGCGGGCGCGGGTGGCCGATATGCGTCGGCGCTAGGGCATTGCGTCGGCTCCGGCTCCGTGGTGGAGGCTCCGTGGTGGAGCTAGGGCTGTGCGTCGGTGCGGGGTTGTAGGCCCCGTACGGCCAGGGACAGGAGCCGGTCGGCCAACTCCGGGTCGTCCGGCGACTGTTCGGCCGCCAGCGCGATCGCGTTGGTGAGCTGCATCAGGTCCCGGATGGGGATGTCCGGGCGTACGGTGCCTGCGCTCTGGGCGCGGGCCAGGAGTGTGGTGCCTGCTTCGCGCATGGGGTTCGAGCAGGAGCTCAGGGGTGTGGAGTCGGTGGTGCCCGAGGCCGACATCAGGGCGCGGGCCAGGCCCCGGTACTCACCCGCATGAGTGATGATGGCGCGCAGCCAGGTGACCAGGGCCTCGCAGGGGTTCGCCGAGTCCGCCAACTCGCGGGCGTGGGTGAGGAGTTCGTCCACCGCGCCCTGGAAGACCTCGCTCAGCAGGGCGTGCCGGGTCGGGAAGTGGCGGTACAGGGTGCCGATGCCCACGCCTGCGCGGCGGGCGACCTCCTCCAGCGAAGCGTCGGTGCCGTGTTCGGCGAATGCGGCGCGGGCTTCGGTGAGGAGTTTTTCGTAGTTGCGGCGGGCGTCGGCGCGCATGGGGCGGGGTGGGGTGGGGTGGGGCGGCATGCTGCCCAGCATGCCATTGGGGTGGGTGGGGGCGCCGGTCGGTGGGGGGTTGCGGGTGCGCTGCGCGGTGCGGGTGGGTGGGGGGTTGGGGTTCGTGGGGGGGGGGGGGGGGCCCGGCCGCCCCCCCGGGGGCCCCCCCCGCCCCCCCCCCCCCCAACCCCCCCCCCCCCCGCGCGGGGGGGGGGGGGTGGGGGGGGCGGGGCCCGCGCCAGCGCGAGGGGCGGGGGGGGGGGGGGGTTCGGGCCGGGGGCGCGGCCCCCGGACCCCCGGGTTTCGCCCCGGTCCCGCCCCTTCACCTAAAGCGCTCGCCGCGCGGCTTGTTGTTTGGTTGCTCGCGCAGTTCCCCGCGCCCCTGAGGGGGGAGACGGGCTGCTTCGCAGCGCCGTCTCCCCCCTCAGGGGGCTTGCGTGGGTCAGTCCTTGATTTCGCAGATCTGGGCGCCGGAGGTGACCGACGCGCCGACCTCTGCGGAGAGGCCCTTGACCGTGCCCGAGCGGTGGGCGTTCAGGGGCTGTTCCATCTTCATGGCTTCCAGGACGACGATCAGGTCGCCCTCGTTGACCTGCTGGCCCTCCTCGACCGCGACCTTGACGATCGTGCCCTGCATGGGGGAGGCCAGGGTGTCGCCCGAGGCCGCCGAGCCCGCCTTCTTCGCGGCGCGGCGCTTCGGCTTCGCGCCGGCGGCGAGGCCGGTGCGGGCGAGCGTCATGCCGAGGGAGGAGGGGAGGGAGACTTCGAGGCGCTTGCCGCCGACCTCGACCACGATCGTCTCGCGGCCCGCCTCGTCGTCGTCGGCCTCGGTGCCGGGGACGGTGAAGGGGGGGATCTCGTTGACGAACTCGGTCTCGATCCAGCGGGTGTGGACCGTGAAGGGGGAGGAAGTGAAGGCCGGGTCGACCACGACCGCGCGGTGGAACGGGATGGCGGTGGCCATGCCCTCCACGTTGAACTCGGCCAGGGCGCGGGCGGCGCGCTGGAGGGCCTGCTCGCGGGTCGCGCCCGTCACGATCAGCTTGGCCAGGAGGGAGTCCCAGGCCGGGCCGATGACGGAGCCCGACTCGACGCCCGCGTCCAGGCGGACGCCGGGGCCCGACGGCGGGGCGAAGGTGGTGACCGTACCGGGAGCGGGGAGGAAGCCCCGGCCCGGGTCCTCGCCGTTGATGCGGAACTCGAAGGAGTGGCCGCGCACCGGCGGGTCGTCGTAGCCCAGTTCCTCGCCGTCGGCGATGCGGAACATCTCGCGGACCAGGTCGATGCCGGAGACCTCTTCGGTGACCGGGTGCTCCACCTGGAGGCGGGTGTTGACCTCCAGGAAGGAGATGGTGCCGTCGGCGCCGACCAGGAACTCGACGGTGCCCGCGCCGACGTAGCCCGCCTCGCGCAGGATCGCCTTGGAGGACGCGTAGAGCTCGGCGTTCTGCTCGTCGGAGAGGAAGGGGGCCGGGGCCTCCTCCACCAGCTTCTGGTGGCGGCGCTGGAGGGAGCAGTCGCGGGTGGAGACGACGACCACGTTGCCGTGGGTGTCGGCCAGGCACTGGGTCTCGACGTGGCGCGGCTTGTCGAGGTAGCGCTCGACGAAGCACTCGCCGCGGCCGAAGGCCGCGACGGCCTCGCGGACAGCCGAGTCGTAGAGCTCCGGGACCTCTTCGAGCGTGCGGGCGACCTTCAGGCCGCGACCGCCGCCGCCGAAGGCGGCCTTGATGGCGATGGGGAGGCCGTGCTCCTCGGCGAACGCGACGACCTCGTCGGAGCCGGAGACCGGGTCCGGGGTGCCCGCGACCAGCGGGGCGCCCGCGCGCTGCGCGATGTGCCGGGCGGCGACCTTGTCGCCCAGGTCGCGGATGGCCTGCGGCGGCGGGCCGATCCAGGTCAGGCCCGCATCCAGGACCGCCTGCGCGAACTCGGCGTTCTCGGACAGGAATCCGTAACCCGGGTGGATGGCGTCCGCACCCGAGTCCTTCGCGGCCTGGAGCACCTTGGCGATGTCCAGGTACGACGCGGCCGGGGTGTCACCGCCCAGGGCGAATGCCTCGTCGGCCGCGCGGACGTGCAGGGCGTCCCGGTCCGGATCGGCGTAGACGGCTACGCTCCCGATTCCGGCGTCCCGACAGGCTCGGGCAACGCGGACAGCGATTTCGCCTCGGTTGGCGATGAGCACCTTGCGCACGATGGCTCCCTCCTTGTGAAACAAGCTGAGTTTAGGGACTGCCCACACGGCCCTACGACCCGTCCCCAATGGTGAGCTTGCCCACACGGAGTGTGATTCGAGGCGCGCTGGAGTCGCGAAATCCCTTGTCGTACCACGGTACGACGGGTTACCTCATCGCACAGTAGCCCTCTGGTGTGGTCAAGGTCTCTGTTCGGGCGGCCAGTGGGGCGAGGGGATTCTTTGTGGGGTCCCTACGAAGGTGCGGGGCGTTCTTTGCACTACGCGAATCCGTCGCCGCTCCGCCCGCCCAACCCCTTGTCGTGGGCATTACCGGTTAGTAGCCTGCGCGGCAGTCCTATGACCGGAGTCAGTACGCAGTTCGGAAGAGGGTGGGCGCCGTGGCGCGCAGGCCGATAGCCGCCGTGACGGGGCTCGTGCTGATCCTGGAGGCGTTCGGCTTCGTCTTCGTCAACTACGTGCTGGGGCGGGTGGTCGAGGGGCAGTCGATGTCGCTCGCCGGTCTCGACCCGGACGCGATGGCCGCGGGCGCGTGGATCATGGGCGGCATCGCGGGGCTCTTCCTCGCCGTGTGCGGGCTGTTCCTGGTGCTGGCGGCCGTCAAGGACCGGCCCGCGCTGGGCCGCTGGGTGCGGATCGCGCTGATCGTGTGCGCCGTGGTGCACGGGGTGCTCGGGGCGGCGGCCGTCGGCCTGGTGAGCTGGTGGGCCTTCGTCTGGATGATGCTGGTGGTGGGGTTGTTGGTGCTGAGTCTGTTGTTGTACGGGCGTCGGAGTGATGCCCTGCACGACCCCGAGGTCGACGCGCCGCCCGGGGGGCCGGCCGAGCCGCCCGTCAAGCCGTCCGTGCCGCCCGGTGGGAACGGGTCCGCCGCGACGGCGTGAGCCGCCCTGCGGGTGGGGCGGTGGGGGCATCGCGGGGCGGGTGAGTCGATTCCGTGGCGGGTGTGCGTCGACATCGGCGTATGCCCGTCGTCGGGCGGTACGAGGACGGTGCGTCGGCCGCCGGGCACGCGCGGTGGGGGTGGGGCGAGGGGTGAGGGCTAGGCGTGCGGCTGTGACCAGAGGTCGGTGATGGAGATGTCCAGGTCGGCGAGGAGGGTGCGCAGGAGGGGGAGGGAGAGGCCGATGACGTTGCCGGGGTCACCCTCGATGCCGCGGATGAACGGGGCGGAGTGGCCGTCCAGGGTGAACGCGCCTGCCACGTACAGGGGTTCGCCGGTGGCGACGTAGGCGGCGATCTCGGCGTCGGAGGGGTCGGCGAAGTGGACGGTCGTCGACGCGGTGGCGGCGGCGCGGCGGCCGTTCGCGGTGTCGATCAGGCAGTGGCCGGTCTGGAGGACGCCCGAGCGGCCGCGCATGGCCTTCCAACGGGCGGTGGCGTCCTCGGCGTCGGCGGGCTTGCCGAGGGCCTGGCCGTCGAGCTCCAGGACGGAGTCGCAGCCGATGACGAGGGAGCCTTGGGCCTCGGGGAGGGCGGCGACGGTGTCGGCCTTGGCGGTGGCCAGGACGAGGGCGAGTTCGGCGGGGGTGGGGGCGGTGAGGGCGTCCTCGTCGACGCCGCTGACGATGACGTCGGGGGTCAGGCCGGCCTGGCGGAGGAGGGTGAGGCGGGCGGGGGAGGCGGAGCCGAGGACTAGGCGTCGGCGGGCGGGGGTGGTCATGCGGGCCAGGGTAGCCACCCTCGGGTGGGGGCGGTGGTGGGTGCGGGGCCTGCGGGGCCGGGGGCGGTGGTGGGTGGTTAGTCCGGCGGGGCCCGGGCCGGTGGTGGGGTGCGTGGACCGGCGGGCTGCCTGGGCAGGGGGTCCCCAGCCCCGCCCCTTCACCTAAACCCGCGGGGCTGATGAACGGTTCCGTGCGGGAGCGTCGTGGCTGGTCGCGCAGTTCCCCGCGCCCCTGAAGGGGCGCTCCCTGGCGGTGGTCAGCCTGCTGGTCGCGCCTGCGCGGCGGAGCCGCAGATCGGAACAGCCCCGCGCCCCTGAAGGGGCGCTTCTTGGCGGTGGTGAGCCTGCTGGTCGCGCCCGCGCGGCGGAGCCGCAGATCGGGACAGCCCCGCGCCCCTGAAGGGGTGCTTCTTGGCGGTGGTGGGCCTGCTGGTCGCGCCTGCGCGGCGGAGCCGCAGATCGGGACAGCCCCGCGCCCCTGAAGGGGCGCGTCAGCGCACGCCGGCCACGAACATCGCCAGGACCATGGCCAGGGCCAGGAGGATGCCTGCTCTGCGCAGCATGACCTGCATGTCGCGCATTTCCTTGGGGGGTTCGTTCTTCGGGTCGGACCAGAGCATGTAGTCGATAGTGTGCCCGGGACGCGCGTGGCGCCTGAGTACGTGTACTCAGGCGCCACGGTGCGGAATGACTAATTCGGCCAGTAGGTACGGGCCCAGGCGGTCCCGCTCGGGCGGGGCAGGCGGTGGCTCGCCACCCGGGCCGGGTCGGACCACGCGGGGTGCGGTGCGGAGGGGCCCGGCGCCGCGGTGGACGCGGCCGCGGCGCGGGCCTGGACCACCGCCAGTGCGGCGGCCAGCTCCTCCGGGGTCGGGTTGCCCCGTACGACCTTGATCATGTCGGACATCGGGCCGGACTCCCTTTCTAGAGGGGGATGTTGCCGTGCTTCTTCGGGGGCAGGGACTCCCGCTTCGTGCGCAGCTGGCGCAGGCCGCGGACGATGTGGCGGCGGGTGTCGGACGGCATGATCACCGCGTCGACGTAGCCGCGCTCGGCCGCGACGTACGGGTTGAGGAGGGTGTCCTCGTAGTCGGCGATCAGCTCGGCGCGGGTGGCTTCCTGGTCCTCGGCGGCCGCGATCGTACGGCGGTGCAGGATGTTGACCGCGCCCTGCGCGCCCATGACGGCGATCTGGGCGGTCGGCCAGGCCAGGTTCAGGTCGGCGCCCAGGTGCTTGGAGCCCATGACGTCGTACGCGCCGCCGAAGGCCTTGCGGGTGATGACCGTGATGAGGGGGACGGTGGCTTCCGCGTACGCGTAGATGAGCTTGGCGCCGCGGCGGATGATGCCGCCGTACTCCTGGTCGACGCCGGGGAGGAAGCCCGGGACGTCGACGAAGGTCAGGACGGGGACGTTGAAGGCGTCGCAGGTGCGGACGAAGCGGGCCGCCTTCTCGGAGGCGTTGATGTCCAGGCAGCCCGCGAACTGCATCGGCTGGTTGGCGACGATGCCCACCGGGTGGCCCTCGACCCGGCCGAAGCCCGTGATGATGTTCGGCGCGAAGAGGGACTGGGTTTCGAGGAACTCGCCCTCGTCCAGGACGTGTTCGATCGCCGTGTGCATGTCGTACGGCTGGTTGGCGCTGTCCGGGATGAGCGTGTCGAGCGCGCGGTCCTCGTCCGAGGTCTCCAGGTCGGCCTCCTCGGGGAAGGCCGGGGGCTCGGAGAGGTTGTTGGAGGGGAGGTAGGAGAGGAGGGACTTGACGTACTCGATCGCGTCCTTCTCGTCGCCCGCCAGGTGGTGCGCCACGCCCGAGGTCGTGTTGTGGGTGCGCGCGCCGCCCAGCTCCTCGAAGCCGACGTCCTCACCCGTGACGGTTTTGATGACGTCGGGGCCCGTGATGAACATGTGCGAGGTCTGGTCGACCATGACCGTGAAGTCGGTGATGGCGGGGGAGTAGACGGCCCCGCCCGCGCACGGGCCGACGATGAGGGAGATCTGCGGGACGACGCCCGACGCGTGGACGTTGCGGCGGAAGATCTCGGCGAACAGGCCGAGCGCGACCACGCCCTCCTGGATGCGGGCGCCGCCGCCGTCGTTGATGCCGATGACCGGACAGCCGGTCTTCAGCGCGAAGTCCATGACCTTGACGATCTTCTCGCCGTACACCTCGCCGAGCGAGCCGCCGAAGATGGTGAAGTCCTGGGAGTACACGCAGACCGGGCGGCCGTCGACCGTTCCGTAACCGGTCACGACTCCGTCGCCGTACGGGCGGTTCTTGTCGATGCCGAAGTTGGTCGAGCGGTGCCGGGCGAACTCGTCCAGTTCTACGAAGGAGCCCTCGTCCATGAGGAGTTCGATCCGCTCACGCGCCGTCAGCTTCCCCTTGGCGTGCTGCTTCTCGACGGCGCGCTCGGAACCCGCGTGTGTCGCTTCTTCGATGCGGCGGCCGAGATCCGCGATCTTTCCGGCGGTGGTGTGGAGGTCGATCCCTGCGGAATCGGTGGAATCTGCGGAGTTCTCGGCGGGTTCTGCGGTGGAGGACACGGGGCTGCGGCTCCCTGCTTCGACTGCGTCAACGGCACGCACGGTGTCAACGGCGACGGTACGGACGGCTACTGGTCCGTAGCGTAACTGCGGGACTGCCGCTCGGCAGTGCGTCGTTTGCCACACCTACGCTGGCTTGCATGACGCCTCCCGATGCTTCAGGCAGCTCCCCGGAATCCGCCGGTGAAAACCCCGGAAACCCTGGTAACTCCGGCAGCCCCGGTCACTCCGGCAGCCCCGGCAACCGCTGGAGCGACCTCGACCGTCCGCCGCTGAACGCGGCCGCCCTGCGCAGGGCGCTCGTCCGTGAGGGCGGGCTGTGGACCTCCCTGGACGTCGTCGCGTCCACCGGCTCCACCAACACCGACCTCGCCGCCGCCCCCGCCCTGACCGAGGGCACGGTCCTGGTCGCCGAGGCGCAGACGCAGGCGCGCGGGCGGCTCGACCGGCGCTGGTCGGCCCCGGCCCGCTCGGGGCTCTTCTTCTCCCTGTACGTCGAACCGGGCGCGGGAGTCCCCGTCGAGCGCTGGGGCTGGCTCCCCCTCCTCACCGGCGTCGCCGTCGCCACCGGCCTGTCCCGCGCGGCGGGCGTCGACACCGCCCTGAAGTGGCCCAACGACCTCCTGGTCACCGTCGAGGGCGAGGAGCGCAAGGCGGGCGGCATCCTCGCCGAGCGCGTCGGCGACGGCGTCGTCATCGGCGTCGGCCTCAATGTCACCCTGCGCGCCGACGAGCTCCCGGTCCCCACCGCGGGCTCCCTCGCCCTCGCGGGCGCCGCCACCCTGGACCGGGACCCCCTGCTGCGGGCCGTGCTCCGTTCCTTCGAGCAGTGGTACGGATACTGGCGCACCTCCGGCGGCGACCCGGCCGCCAGCCGCCTCCAGGAGGCCTACGCGGCGGGCTGCTCCACCCTCGGCCGCCCGGTACGGGCCGAACTCCCCGGCGGTCACGTCCTCACCGGCGAGGCGGTCGCCGTCGACGGGGACGGCCGTCTGGTCCTGGCCACGGCGGAGGGCGTCCAGCAGCCGGTCGGCGCGGGTGACGTGGTGCATCTGCGGCCGCAGGGGTAGGAGGGGTGCGTGGGCCGGGGGTGCAGGCACCGCCGATGCCCCCGGCGACGTACGGCAGAACCAGCGCGGTCACTGTTCCTCCAGGGACGGGGAGTGAGCCAGCGCACATCTGCCGTATCGTTGAGGCGACCCGCGACACCCACACCTGTCGCGCGAAGGAACGACGAGGCGGCAGCAGAGCAGTGCGCAGGGAACGGGCAGGAGGCGGCAGGTGACCGTCGACGACACCACGTCCGACGGGGACACGGACCCCCACCCCTCTACTCCGGCGACCCCGGACCCCCACTCCAGGACCACCCCGGACGCCCCCGCCAAGACCCCCGTCTTCCACGAGGTCGACCACACGGCCGAACCCTCGGACGACCCGCTCGCCATCCGCCTGGAACAGCTGATCCTGGGCGCCGAGCGCCGCTACACCGCCTTCCAGGCCGCCCGTACGGCGGGTGTCTCCATGGACCTCGCCTCCCGGTTCTGGCGGGCCATGGGCTTCCCCGACATCGGCCAGGCCAAGGCCCTCACCGAGGCCGACGTGCTGGCGCTGCGCCGCCTGGCCGGTCTGGTCGAGGCGGGGCTGCTCAGCGAGCCGATGGCGGTGCAGGTGGCCCGGTCCACCGGGCAGACCACCGCCCGGCTGGCCGAATGGCAGATCGACAGTTTCCTGGAGGGGCTGACCGAGCCGCCGGAGCCGGGCATGACCCGCACCGAGGTGACGTATCCGCTGGTCGAGCTGCTGCTGCCGGAGCTGGAGGAGTTCCTCGTCTACGTCTGGCGGCGGCAGCTCGCCGCCGCCACCGGCCGGGTCGTGCAGGCCGCCGACGACGACGAGATGGTCGACCGGCGGCTCGCAGTCGGCTTCGCGGACCTGGTGGGCTTCACCCGCCTCACCCGCCGTCTGGAGGAGGAGGAACTCGGCGAGCTGGTCGAGGCCTTCGAGACGACGTGTGCGGACCTGGTCGCCGCGCACGGCGGACGGCTGATCAAGACCCTCGGCGACGAGGTCCTGTACTGCGCCGACGACGCGGGCACGGCGGCCGAGATCGCCCTGCGCCTCATCGAGACGCTCTCCCACGACCAGACCATGCCCGCCCTGCGCGTCGGCATCGCCTTCGGCACGGTCACCACACGCATGGGCGACGTCTTCGGCACGACGGTGAACCTGGCCAGCAGGCTCACCTCGATAGCGCCCAAGGACACGGTCCTGGTCGACGGCGCGCTCGCCGAGGAGCTCTCCCGCACCGGCGACGCCCCGGTCTCCGAGGCGGAGGCGGCTGCGGAGGCCGAGCAGGCGGCGAAGGAGGGCCGGGAGTCCCCGACGTACCGCTTCGGGCTCCAGCCGATGTGGCAGCGGCCGGTGCGCGGGCTGGGGATAGTCGAACCCTGGATGCTGTCGCGGCGCGCGAAGCCGGACGCGGACTGACCCCGGTCCCCGCTGACGGGTCTTCCCCGGTACGGGGGCGCGCCCTAAGATCGCCCCCGTAAACGAGCGTTCACATTCAGCGGGAGGGCGGCCGGCATGGGCGAGCAGCGGTACGGGGAATTCGTGGTCGTCCGGCGGCACGGCGACGGCGGGCACGTCGCCGAGCTGGTCCTCGACCGCCCCAAGGCCATGAACGCCGTGTCCAGCGCGATGGCCGCCTCCATCGGCGAGGCCTGCGCGGCGCTCGCCGCCGACCCCGGCGTCCGTACGACCGTCCTCACCTCGTCCCACGACCGGGCCTTCTGCGTCGGCGCCGACCTCAAGGAGCGCAACTCCTTCAGCGACGCGGAGCTGGTGCGGCAGCGGCCCACCGCGCGGGCCGCCTACACGGGCGTGCTCGACCTCCCGATGCCGACGGTCGCCGCCGTGCACGGCTTCGCCCTCGGCGGCGGGTACGAGCTGGCGCTGGCCTGCGACGTGATCGTGGCCGACGGGAGTGCCGTGGTCGGACTGCCCGAGGTGTCCGTCGGCGTGATCCCGGGCGGCGGCGGTACGCAGCTGCTGCCGCGCCGGGTGGGGGCGGCGCGGGCGGCGGAGCTGGTGTTCACGGCGCGGCGGGTGGAGGCCGGGGAGGCCAGGGAGCTGGGCCTGATCGACGTACTCGCGGAGTCGGACGCCCGCGAGGAGGCCCTCGCGCTGGCCGCTCGTATCGCGGCGAACTCGCCGGTCGGCCTGCGGGCGGCCAAGAAGGCCCTGCGGCTGGGGCAGGGGCTGGACCTGCGGGCGGGCCTGGAGGTCGAGGACGCGGCGTGGCGGTCGGTGGCCTTCTCGGGCGACCGGGCGGAGGGGGTGGCCGCGTTCAACGAGAAGCGGAAGCCGGAGTGGCCGGGGGAGTAGGCCGCGCCCTCCGGGAGAGGTCGGGGGCAAAACGGGCCTAACCTGTACGAATGGGTGAGGACGTTCGAGTGCGGGCCGTGGTCGCGCTGGCGCAGGCGATGGCGGCGGCGCACACGCCCCGGGAGACGTGGCGGGCGGCGGCCCTGGGCGCGCGGGACGCGCTCAGCGGCAGCTTCGCCGCGCTCTCGGTGTGGGAGCGGGAGGCGGGCCGGCTGCGGGTCCTGGTCAACGAGGGGGAGCGGGCGCCGGGCGAGGACGAATTCCCCGAGGACGAGACGTACCCCGTGCACGAATTCCCGGAGATCACCGAGTTCCTGCACGAGCGGTGGGCGGGGGGCGGGGAGCCGGATGCGTGGGTCGAGGTGGCCGGGGGTGGTCCGGTGGGTCCGTGTTCCGGGGGCGAGGTGGCCGGGGGCGGCTCGGTGAGGCCGAGCTTCGGGAGCGAGAGGGCCGGGCACGGTCCGGCCGGCCCCTGTTCCGGGGGCGAGGTGGCCGGGCGCGGTCCGGCGAGTCCGCGTTCCGGTTACTGCCACCAGCGGGTGGCGGCGCTGCGCCGCCGGGGCCGGGGCTGCTGCGTGGTCGCGCCGATCGTGCTGCACGGGCGGGCGTGGGGCGAGCTGTACGTGGCCCGGCCGCCCGGCGCACCGGTCTTCGACCGGGCCGACGCGGACTTCGCGACGGTCCTGGCCTCGGTCATCGCCGCCGGAATCGTCCAGACCGAACGCCTCGAAGAGGTCCGCACGCTGGCCTTCACCGACCCCCTCACGGGCCTGGCGAACCGCCGCGCAGTCGACATACGCCTCGACGAGGCGCTGGAGGAGCACCGGTTGACCGGGGCGGTGGTCAGCCTGGTGGTCTGCGACGTGAACGGCCTCAAGCAGGTCAACGACACCTACGGCCACGAGGTCGGCGACCGCCTCCTGGAACGCTTCGGGGGTGTCCTCTCCCGCTGCGGGGCGATGCTCCCGGGCGCCCTGGCCGCCCGCCTCGGCGGCGACGAGTTCTGCCTGCTCTCGGTGGGCCCGAGCGCCGACTCCGTCATCGAGGCCGCATCCGAACTCTGCCTCCTCGCCACTGAGTTGGAGTACGGGGACGGGGTCGCCTGCGGTGTCGCCTCCACCGGCGACCCGATCGGCCCGATCCCCTCCGCCCGTCGCCTCTTCCGCCTGGCCGACGCGGCCCAGTACCGCGCCAAGGCGGCCCGCTCGCGCACGCCGGTGGTGGCGGGCCGCGACGACGAGATCCTGGCCCTGGCGGAGTCGGTACGGTCCACGAACCCCGCACCCCACGGTGATCGCCGCCGCTTCCGGGGGGCGTCGGGCCGGGCATAGGCCGCGTCCGGGGCGCGGGGCTGTGTTGCACGTGCGGCTCCGCCGCGCTGGGCGCCCCGTCAGGGGCGCGGGGAACTGCGCGACCAGCCACGACGCACCCGCACGGGAACCGTGCATGCCCCCGCGGGTTTAGGTGAAGGGGCGGGGCTGGGGACCCTTTGCCCCGGCGGGGCAGAGCTGCGCGCTACGGCACCGGGAGGCGGGCCCGGGGCCCCTTTGGACGCGCTTCCGGCGCAGGTGCTGGGCCAGGGGCGGCACCCGGGTGGGCCGGGAGCGGGAGGGGCCGCCCCCTTGCCCGCCCGTTCCGCCCCCGGGGGGCGGCCCCGCCGCCCAAGGGGGCTGGGAGGAAGGGGGGGAGGGCGGTCCCGGCGCCCAAGGGGGATTTGATCGCTTCGGGGAGCCGTTCCTGGGGACGGCTTTGTTCCGGCGGGAGGCGCGAGGGAAGATCACCGCATGAGCCTCAACCTCCCCGACCTGCCCGACGGGCTGCTGGACGACGCCCGTTCGATCGCGGGCTTCGTGGAGAAGAAGAACGCGCAGATCCGCATGGACCGGATGGCGGTCGGCAAACCCGTGCGGATTCCGTCCGCCTTCCGGGCCCGGGCGGGAGGGGCGGCCCGGCTGGCCCCCGGCGTGCTCGTCGTGGCGGGCGGCGACATCCGCTGGGAGCCGCACCGGCGGGGCGGGCAGCCGCACGCCTTCCGCTGGGGGGAGAACACCCTGACCGACGTGCGCCGCCTCTCCCGGCGCCGGGACCTCCGCACCTGGCGGCTCCTGCGCGTCATCGAACTCACCACCCCGGAAGGGGACGTCGACCTCGCCGTCCACCCGGTGCTGGTCCGGTCCGTGCTCCGGAAGCTGGGGCTGCGCAGGTGAAGCCGTACACGTACGCGGAGGTGGGCGCGACCCGGGACGGCGACGCGGCATGCCCCGACGGATTCCGGGCGCTGAAGGTGAGGACCAGGGTCGGGTACGGGGAGGAGGCGCACCGTATCGCGGGCGAGGCGGTGCTGCGGTGGGCCATGCACCGGGGCGTCGGCCTGACGGTGGACGGCGAAACGCAGCGGGCCGCGCCCGGGGTCGAGGTCGTCGTCGGCATCGGCGTCGGGCGGTGGCGGGTGCAGGCGCCGTGCCGGGTGGTGTGGGCGGTGGACGAGCCGGGGCGGACCGGGTTCGCGTACGGGACGCTGCTTGGACATCCCGAGTGCGGGGAGGAGGCGTTCGTGGTGGAGACGGACGCCGAGGGCCAGGTGTGGATGGAGGTACGAGCGTTCAGCCGGCCGGCGGCCTGGTACGCGCGGGCGGCCGGGCCCGTGACCCGGCTGGTCCAGAACGCGTGCGCGAAGGGGTACGGGCTGGCGGTGCGGCGGGTCGTGGCGGGTCAGGTGCGGCGCAGCACGACGTAGCCCTGGGACGCGTACACCTGGTGGAAGCCCGGCCGGGTGGGGCTCGGGGGGTCGGCCGAGAAGGTGGTGTCGGTCGTGTCCAGCACCATCCAGTCGACCTTCGCGTCGGGGCTCCCCGGGCTGTGCAGGTAGACCGTCGCGCGGTCGGTGAGGTGCGGGGCGAGACGGTTGGTGGCCGCGACCTTCGCACCGTCGGGGACGCGTGCGAGGGCCTGGCGGGCGGCCGACGCGCGCGGCGGGTCCTGCCAGAAGGCCGGGCGCAGGGCTTCGGCCAGGGGGAGCGCGGTGGCCAGGAGGACCGCCACGGTCAGCACCGCCGTGCGGAGGTGCGGGACCGGCCGGGGCCTGCGGTCCAGGGCGTCGATCAGCGCGAAGAAGACGATCGGCATCAGGACCGTCGAGTAGTGGTAGTCGGTGCCCCAGTAGGAGGGGTTGGAGGACATGAACCGCCAGGCCAGGGTGGGCAGTACGAGCAGGATCATCGGGCTGCGCAGGGCCAGGAAGAGGGTGGGCAGCAGCAGGACGAGGAGGGTGGTCGCCTTGGTGTCCAGGCCGGTCGGGGCGCCGAGGTCCGCGTCGCCGGGGGCGGTGCCCCCGCCCATGCTGCTCAGATACGTGTAGTCGCCGACCGGGTTGAAGTGCGGCAGCACCAGAAGGACCGCGAACGCTGCCGCCGCCGGGCCCAGCACGCACAGGGCGGTGCCCGCCCGCCGGTCGTGGCGCAGCAGGAGCAGGCCGAGGACCAGGACCGTCGCCCCCAGGTCCTCCTTGACCAGGACCAGCCCCGCACCCCACGCGGCGCACGCCCGCCACCGGCCCGCGCGGTACGCGGCGAGGGAGAGCGCGAGGAGGGGCAGGGCGAGGGCCACC
The DNA here is from genome assembly GCF_044744005.1 of Streptomyces sp. NPDC087440. Taxonomy (NCBI): domain Bacteria; kingdom Bacillati; phylum Actinomycetota; class Actinomycetes; order Kitasatosporales; family Streptomycetaceae; genus Streptomyces; species Streptomyces sp. NPDC087440. The sequence continues at coordinate 53,889 of NZ_JBIUXN010000025.1, forward strand.
TCGTGGAAGTCGAACCCGATGAGCTTCTGGACGCCCCAGGCCAGTGCGTACGCGACCCCGATCCGCCGTCCGCCGGCCCGCGTGACGACGTACACCGACCAGGCGACGAGGGCCGCCTGCGCGACGAGCAGGGTCTCGACGTGCGGGAGGAGCCGGTAGAGGGGTGCGAGGACGGCCAGGAGCGGGTGGAAGTGGTCGCCGAGGAGGGGGAAGGGGGCGTCGGGGTCGGGGCCGGTGGTCGCCCTGATCTCCGAGACGGGGAGGGCGAGTTGGGCGTACGAGCGGATCGCCTGGCCGAAGATGCCGAGGTCGTAGCCGGTCGTACGGAAGCTGGCGTGCATGCGCAGGGCGTACGCGGCGTAGACGGCGAAGGCGAGGAGCGCGAGGGCGGCGGCGTACGGGCGGGGGGTGCGGGGGAGCCGGGTGGGGGGTGCGGGGCGGGCGCTGGTGGGGGCAGCGCCGGGGGCGGGGGCGGTGCCGGACGGGGTGTGCCCGGGGGTGCGAGGGGTGGGGGCGGTCAGGGCCGCCGCTCCGGACCTGGCTGCCGCGCGGAGTGCGTGCAGGGCGCGCGTGGGGGCGGAGGGCCGGTCCGGGGGTGCGGCGAGGGTGGCTCCCCAGGAGGGGGCGGGACGGGAGGTGGTGGGGTGGGGTGCGGCGGGGGCGGTCTCCCGCGTCGGGGCGGGGCGCGGAGAGGGGGTGGGCATGCGCCGAAGCATCGCCAGCGCCCGCTGAGACGACGCTGAAGCTCCCTGAAGATCGCTTCAGGCACGGGGCCGGGGCCTGTGAATACTGGGAGGTATGAGACTGCTGGTGGTGGAGGACGAGGAGCGCCTCGCCGCGTCCCTGAAGCGCGGGCTGAGCGCCGCCGGGTACGCGGTCGACGTCGCGCACGACGGCCTCGACGGGCTGTGGCGGGCCACCGAGTTCCCGTACAGCGCGATCGTCCTCGACATCATGCTGCCCGGCCTCAACGGTTACCGGGTCTGCGAGCGGCTGCGCAGGATCGGCAACGACACCCCGATCCTGATGCTCACCGCCAAGAACGGCGAGTACGACGAGGCCGAGGCCCTCGACACCGGCGCGGACGACTACCTGGCCAAGCCCTTCTCGTACGTCGTCCTGGAGGCCCGTCTGCGCGCCCTGCTGCGGCGCGGCGGCGCGAAACGGGGCAGCGTGCTGCACCTCGGTGACCTGTGGCTGGACCCGGCGGGGCGGGAGTGCGGACGCGGCGAGACCCGCATCCCCCTGACCGGCAAGGAGTTTGCGGTGCTGGAGTGCCTGGCGCGGCGGGCGGGGGAGGTGGTGCCGAAGGCGGACGTGGTGGACGAGGTGTGGGACGCGTCGTACGACGGCGACCTGAACATCGTCGAGGTGTACGTGAGCGCGCTCCGGAAGAAGATCGACGTGCCCTTCGGACGGACGGCGATCGGGACGGTGCGGGGCGGGGGCTACCGGGTGGCGGCCGACGGTGGCTGAGGTCCGGTGCCCGGGCGAGGGCGGCTCCGCGCAGGGGGGCGGTGCGGGGCGGGGCGGTGCGCCCCGGGACGGCGGCGGCGAGGGCGCGTGGGGGGCGGGCCGGGGCGGCGGTGACCGTGGCCGTGGCGTGAGTCCGGGCGGCGGTGGCCGTGGCGTGGGCCCGGACGGCGGTGACCGTGACGGTGGATCGGGCCCGGACGGCGGTGGCCGTGACGGTGGATCGGGCCCGGACGGCGGTGACCGTGACGGTGGATCGGGTCCGGGCGGCGGTGGCCGTGACGGTGGATCGGGCCCGGACGGCGGTGACCGTGACGGTGGATCGGGTCCGGGCGGCGGTGGCCGTGACGCGGGTCCGGAGGACCGGCGCGGGTTCGAGGGCCGCGCGGCGCTTCCGGCAGACAGTCCCAGGGACCACGCGCGGGCCGAGGGCCGCGTTGGATCAGTCCGACGTACGTCCGGAACGCGGGCCGACTCATCCCGCGCCCCGCGCGACCGCTCGGAGGGGGCGCCGGAGAGCACTCCTGCCCTCCGGCTCCGGCTGCGGACCAGCATTGTTGCCGGGCTGGCCGCCGCGTTGGCGACCGCGCTCGTGGCCGCCGCCTGGCTGATCGGCGACCGGGTCACGGGGTGGGACGGCATTGCCCCGCAGGACCGGCTCTGGCCCGTCGTCCAGGGCATGACCTGGTTCGGCGTACCGGCAGGGTTGCTGATCGTCGCGGGTGCCGTGTGGGCCGTCGCGCGGCGGTGGCGGGTGGCGCTCGTGGCGGGCGGGGTGACCGCCGCCCTGCTGCGGGCACACGCCGTCTGGGCCGAGCACCTGAACAAGCACGAGCCCTGGGAGACCGCCAGCGCCGCCCTGCGCGCCGGGTTCGGGTTCGCCGTGCCCGTGACCGCGCTGGTCGTCGCCTTCGCCGCCTGGGTGGCGGCCGAGCCGCTGGGGCGGCTCGCGCCCTGGCGCAGGGGCACCTGGCAGACACCCGTCGCGCTCGGCGCGGTGGTCGTCGCGGCGGGGGTCGTATGGGGCGCCGTACAGCCGTGGGACCACTTCGCCAAGCACTACGACGACAACGGCCACACCTTGTGGCTCCTCCTCACCGGCGGCACCCTCGTCCTCGTGCTCACCGGCTGGGTCGCCGCCCGCCTCACCCTGCGCCCCGTCGAGGCCATGCGTGCCGAGCTCGCCGACATCACCGCCCGCTCCCTGGACCGCCGGGTCCCGGTGCCCGCCATCGGCGGCGTGCTCCAGAAGCTCGCCCGTACCCTCAACGCCACCCTCGACCGGCTCCAGGCCGCCGCCGACCGGCAGGCCCGCTTCGTCGCCGACGCCTCGCACGAGCTGCGCAGCCCCATCGCCAGCCTCCGCGCCTCCCTGGAGTCCTCGCTCACCCACTCCGAGGGCGTCGACTGGCCGCAGACTGCACGCGGCACCCTCGCCGACATCGAGCGCATCCAGCACCTCACCGACGACCTCCTCCTGCTCACCCGTATCGACGGACCCGCCCCGCGCGCCGACGAGAGCGTCCAACTCGCCGACCTGGCAAGCGACGTGGTCGAAGAGCTGCGCCACCTCCACCGCAACCGCTCCCTCCACGTCACCTGCACCGCCCCCGCCGAACTGCCGCCCCTCACCGGCAGCCCGGTCCGCCTGGAGCGGCTGCTGCGCAACCTCCTCGACAACGCCTGCCGCCACGCCCGCAGCGAGGTCGCGGCCGTACTGAGCACGGACGCCGAGCGCCGGACCGTACGCGTGGAGGTACGGGACGACGGGCCCGGCATCCCGCCCGCCGACCGCGAGCGCGTCTTCGAACGCTTCACCCGCCTCGACGACTCCCGCACCCGCGCCGACGGCGGCGGCGCGGGCCTCGGCCTCGCCATCGCCCGCGAGATCGCGGTGCGGCAGGGCGGCACGCTCGTGGTGGGCGAGCGGGGCGGCGGGCCCGGTGCGGTGCTGGTCGCGGAGTTCCCCGTCGATCCGGTACGGGAGGACAGCGCGTCCGGCGCGGAGGAGGTCCCGGACCCACCCCGGCGGCGTATCGCGGGCTGGGTCGTGGCCGCAGCGGTCGCGGTGACCGTTCCGCTGCTGGTGGTGGGCTTCGCGGTGACGGTGCGCGGGGACCGGACGCCGGAGGGGATCGGGTCGACGGCGCTGCCGACGCCGGAGCCCTCGCCGTCCGTGCAGAAGGACGGGGGCGGCTCGCAGACCGTGGGCGTCCTCACGCCCGGCACCTTCACCCTGGAAGAGGGTGAAGCACACGTCGTCCTCGCCCTCTACGCCCCGGCCCGGACCGAGGCAGAGGCATGGAAGCAGCTCGCGGCGATCGGCCGGGCCTGGCCGCTGACGGTCCCCGGCGGCACCGTCCCGGTTCCGGGGGCGAGACTTCCGTACCCCCTCGGCCGTACCGTCTACACGGCTTCCGTCACCAGCGACGTCGCGCTCCTCGGCTTCGGAGCCCTGCCCGCCACCGGCACGGGCGACACGGAAACCGTCGCGACCGAGTTGCCGGCCGGATCCGCCCCCGACGGTTCCGAGCAGACCGCCCAACTCGTCCTCGGCTGGGCCCCGCCCACCGTCGGCGCGATCACCTACCGGTGGTCCGACGGCACCGAGGTCCGCCCCCGGCTGCGCAGGCTGCTCGGCTCGGACCGGCTGTGGTTCGTGACCCAGGGCCCGCCGAACGCGCAGTCCAAGGGCTACGACGTGTACGACCTCGCCGACCGCCGCACCGTGGGACAGCGGTAAGGGGCCAACCCGCCCAGGACTAGTGACAGGCGGGCATTCAAAACGTAGGGTCCTGAATATGGATATGCACACCGTCGCACCGGCCGCCTCCCCGGCTGCCACCACCGTCCTCCTGAGCACCTCCGGCACCACCGTCGACGACGTCATCGCCGTCGCCCGCGGCAACGCCCGCATCGAGCTGACCGCCGATGCCGTGACCGCGCTCGCCGCCTCGCGCGAGATCGTGGACGCGCTGGCCGCCAAGCCGGAGCCGGTGTACGGGGTGTCCACCGGGTTCGGCGCGCTCGCCTCCCGGCACATCAGCCACGAGCTGCGCGCCCAGCTCCAGCGCAACATCGTGCGCTCGCACGCGGCCGGAATGGGCCCGCGCGTGGAGCGCGAGGTGGTGCGCGCGCTGATGTTCCTGCGGCTGAAGACGGTCGCGTCGGGGCACACGGGCGTGCGCCCCTCGGTCGCGCAGACCATGGCCGACGTGCTGAACGCGGGCATCACCCCGGTCGTGCACGAGTACGGGTCGCTGGGCTGTTCCGGCGACCTGGCCCCGCTCTCGCACTGCGCGCTGACGCTGATGGGCGAGGGCGACGCGGAGGGTCCGGACGGGGTCGTGCGCCCGGCGGGCGAGCTGCTGGCCGAGGCCGGGATCGTACCCGTGGAACTGAAGGAGAAGGAGGGCCTGGCCCTCCTCAACGGCACCGACGGCATGCTCGGCATGCTGATCATGGCGATTGCTGATCTGAAGCGGCTGTATACGTCGGCCGACATCACGGCGGCGCTCAGCCTGGAGGCGCTGCTGGGCACCGAGAAGGTGCTCGCGCCCGAGCTGCATGTGATCCGCCCGCACCCCGGGCAGGGTGCGTCCGCCGACAACATGCTGCGGGTGCTGGAGGGTTCGGGGTTGACCGGGCACCACCAGGACGACGCGCCGCGCGTGCAGGACGCGTACTCGGTGCGGTGTGCGCCGCAGGTGGCGGGGGCGGGGCGCGACACCATCGCGTACGCGCAGACGGTCGCCGAGCGGGAGCTCGCGGCGGCCGTCGACAACCCGGTCGTCCTGCCCGACGGACGGGTGGAGTCGAACGGCAACTTCCACGGTGCGCCCGTTGCGTATGTGTTGGACTTCCTCGCCATCGCCGCTGCCGACCTCGGGTCGATCGCGGAGCGGCGTACGGACCGGCTGCTGGACAAGAACCGTTCGCACGGGCTGCCCGCGTTCCTCGCGGACGACGCGGGGGTGGACTCGGGCCTGATGATCGCCCAGTACACGCAGGCGGCGCTGGTGAGTGAGATGAAGCGGCTCGCGAACCCGGCCTCGGTGGACTCGATCCCGTCCTCGGCGATGCAGGAGGACCACGTGTCGATGGGGTGGTCGGCGGCGCGCAAGCTGCGCACGACGATCGACAACCTGGCGCGGATCGTGGCGGTGGAGATGTACGCGGCGACGCGGGGCATCGAGCTGCGTGAGGGCCTGACGGCGGCACCTGCCTCGCAGGCGGTCATCAAGGCGGTACGGGCGGCGGGCGTGCAGGGCCCGGGCCCGGACCGCTTCCTCGCCCCGGACCTCGCGGCGGCGGATGCTTTTGTGCGGAGTGGGGGGCTGGTCGCGGCCGTTGAGCCGGTGACGGGGGCGCTGGCGTAGTCGCGCGGCGGTACGAGGAAGGGGGCGCCCGGCAGCTGCTGCCGGGCGCCCCTTCGGCGTGTCCGGGGGCGGGCCGGGCCGGTGCATGGGGGTGCGGGCGGCGGCCGGTGCCGGGGCGGGCCCGGATCGGGCGGGCCGCCCCCTTGCCCGCCCGTTCCGCCCCCGGGGGGCGGCCCCGCCGCCCAAGGGGGCTGGGGGATGGCTGCCCGGAGGGCATGCCATCAGGGGCGCGGGGAACTGCGCGACCAGCCACGACGCACCCGCACGTACAACGCCCCCGCCACCGCACCCCGCACCCCCCGCCCCCATCGGATTGCACCCCCGCACACCCTCCTGTTACCTTCACCGTGGAAATACTTCACCATGGAGGAATCGTGAGCCAAGACCCCCCACCCCCCAGCGGAGCACACCGCTGGCTGGGCCTCATCGCCATCGCCCTCGGCGTCGCCCTGATCGTCGTCGACACCACGATCGTCAACGTGATCGTCCCCTCCGTCATCGAGGACCTCGACGTCAACTCCGGCCAGGCGCAGTGGATCCAGGAGTCCTACGCGATCGTCTTCGCCGCACTCCTCCTCCTCGTCGGCCGCTTCGCCGACCTCGTCGGGGCCCGCCGCATCTTCATCGCCGGCGTCGTGATCTTCGGCGCGACCAGCGTCCTCGCCGGGCTCGCCCCCAACGGGGAGCTGCTCGTCGTCGCCCGCTTCCTCCAGGGCGCCGGGGCGGCGATGATCCTCCCCACCTCCCTCTCCCTCCTCAACGCCACCTTCACCGGCAAGGCCCGCGGCCAGGCCTTCGCCGTCTGGGGCTCCACCATCGGCGCGGCCTCCGCGCTCGGCCCCCTGCTCGGCGGCTGGCTCGCCGAACACGCCACCTGGCGCTGGGCGTTCGGCATCAACGTCCCGCTCTCGATCCTCATCGCGGTCGGCGCGCTGACGTACCTCGCCCCGTCCCCGAAGACCAAGGGCCGGATCGACGTCGTCGGCGCGGTCCTGTCCGTACTCGGCCTCGGCCTGCTCGCCTTCGGCCTGGTCGAGGGACGGACGTACGGCTGGTTCGCCACGACCCGCCCGCTCGACCTGCTCGGCTTCCACTGGGACGGCGGCCCCTCGCCCGTCCTGGTCGCGCTGGTCCTGTCCGTCCTCGCGCTGCTGGCCTTCGTCACCCGCCAGTCCGCGATCACCCGCAGCGGCGACCCGTCCCAGGCGCTCATGGACGTACGCCTCTTCTCGATCTCGTCCTTCCGCAACGGCAACGTCGCGACGCTGATCATCGGCCTCGGTGAGTTCGGGATCGTGGCGGTGCTGCCGCTGTGGTTGCAGTTCACGCTCGACTACAGCGCCGTGCAGGCGGGGCTGGCGCTCGTCCCCGTAGCCATCGGCAGCTTCGTCGCGAGCGGCGCCAGCTTCGGGCTCGCCGCCAAGGTGCACGCCCTCAACCAGCTGCGCATCGGCCTCGCGCTGGAGGTCGTGGGACTTGCCGGGCTCGGGCTCATCGCCGCCACCGACAGCCCCTGGTGGACGGTCGCCCTCGTGCTCTTCCTGTACGGAATCGGCGTCGGTTTCGCCACCGCCCAGGTCACCAACGTCGTCCTCGCCGAGATCCCCGAGAACAGCGCGGGCCAGGGCTCCGGCATCCAGAGCGCCTTCCGCCAGCTCGGCTCGGCGCTCGGCATCGCGGTCCTGACGACCCTCTTCTTCACCACCCTCAGCGGCAAGCTCGGCGACCGCCTCGACGGCCTCGGCCTGCCCGCCGGACAGGCCGACCAGCTCACCCGGGCCGTCACCGACAGCGCGGGCGCCGCCATCGGCCCGCTCTCCGGCAACCCGGCCACCGCACCGGTCGCCGACGCCGCACGCTGGGCCATGACCGAGGGCATCACACTGGGCGGCTACGTCGCGGCGGGCTTCGTCGTCCTCGGCCTGATCGCCACCGCGCTGATCCCCTCGGCGGGGGTCCGGGCGGCGACCTCGGCGGAGGAGGAGGGAAAGCGGGCTCCTGTCGCCGGTTAGGTTGGGCCGTACGCAATGGCCTCAAGAGAGAAGCGGACTGCCTCGATGGACGCGACGGAGCACGAGCGGACGGATGCTGCGGAGCACGAGCAGACGGACGCGGCGGAGCAGGTGCGGCGCGCGAAGCTCCAGCAGCGCGGGCCCACCGCCCCCGACGGCATCCAGGGTCAGCAGGACCGCCTCACCGAGGGGCTGCGGCTGTACGGGGCCGACTACCAGGAGGTGGGCCGGCGGTTCGCGGACTGGCTCGGCCTGCACACCACCGACGCCCACGCCCTGGTGCAGATCCTGTACGGCGAGGAGAGGGGGGCGCCCCTCTCCCCGGCCCGCCTCAGTGAGCGCATCCAGCTCTCCTCCGGCGCCACCACTGCCCTGCTCAACCGGCTGGAGAAGGCGGGCCACGTCGTACGCACCCGGGAGAGCACCACCGACCGGCGGATCGTCACCCTGCGCGGCAGCGACCGCGTCCAGGAGCTGACGGACGACTTCTTCCGGCCGCTGGGGGAGCGCATCGGCGCGATGCTGGCCCGCTACCCGGCCGAGCAGCTCCAGCAGTTCGAGGCCTTCCTGAACGACCTGCACGTCACCATGAACGAGCACCTGGCCGCACTGGACCAGGGGGAGACCCCCGAGAGCCCCAGGTCCTAGGGCCCCGGGTCCCAGGACTTATGCGGGCAGCGCGCCCCGACGACGTACCGAGTACGTGACGAAGCCCGCGCCGATGCCGAGGAAGGCCGTCCCGCCGATGAGGTACGGGGTGGTGTCGACGCTGCCGGTGTCGGCGAGCGCGAGAGCGGTGTCGGCGTTCTTGGCCGGTTTGTCGGGCGTGGCGGCGTTCGGCCCGTGCGCGGCCTGCTGGGCCTGCGTGGGCTGCCCCTCGGCGGCCCGAGCGCCCTGCGCCTGTGCGCCCTGCGCCTGCGGGGTTTCCACCGTCGCGTTCGCCGACGGTACGAACCACAGCGCGGCCAGCAGCCCGCCTGCGGCGGTGGCGGTGAGCAGCGGTCGGAGTGCGGTCACGGTATCGATCCCCCTTGAGGCACCCGCGAATTGGTCGTGCTCGCCGATGCTAATGAAAACAGCGGGTCGGAGGAAAGGCGTGTGAGGGCGGAATTCTTGATTCCGACCCCGGGAAACCGGCCCTAAACCACCCCCGCCCCGCGCATGACCCCGCCCGAGCAGGGGCAAAAGGGGCGGCGTAGCGTCGGAAGTGCACGGGTCTCGGCCCGTGGCCCCGGCGAGTGGCGTTGCCCACACTTTGCTCAAAAGTGGAACGGCGGCGTCGGGTCTGGGGTTGTAACAGCATTGGCAGGGGAAGTGCTGCCCGGCGGGACCCGGGTTTTCGGCCAGGTCCGCGCCCCGGCGGCTGCGGGGAAATCGGCAACGATGGAGAAGCGTGTGATCACGAACAGCAAGCGGCGCAGGGGCCTGGCGTACGCGTCCGCGCTGCTCGGCGGCGTTCTGGTGCTTTCGGGCTGTAGCGACGACGGCAAGGGCGACGGCGGCGGCAGTGACGCCGACGGGTCGAAGAAGTCGCAGGAGCAGTCCGACGCGGCAGCCGCCAAGGACACCTCCAAGGCCCGAATAGAGATCTCCCCCAAGGCCGGTGCCACCAACGTCGGCATCAACAACGACGCCAAGGTCACCGTCGCCGACGGCAAGCTGACCGAGGTCAAGCTGGCCGACGCCGCGGGCAAGGAGGTCAAGGGCACCATCGCCGCCGACGGCGCGAGCTGGAAGCCCGACACCCGCCTGCAGCGCGCCACGGTCTACAAGCTGACCGCCACCGCCGTCGACGGCGACAACCGCAAGGCGCACGAGAACCGCTCCTTCACCACGGTCTCCCCGAAGAACAGCTTCATCGGCAACTTCACCCCCGAGGACGGCTCCAAGGTCGGCGTGGGCATGCCGGTCTCGATCCGCTTCGACAAGGCGATCACGAACAAGAAGGCCGTGCAGGAGGGCATCAAGATCACCTCCAGCAGCGGCCAGGAGGTCGTCGGCCACTGGTTCGACGCCCAGCGCCTCGACTTCCGCCCCCAGGACTACTGGAAGGGCGGCTCCGAGGTCACCATGAAGCTCAAGCTGGACGGCGTCGAGGGCGCCGACGGCGTCATGGGCGTGCAGGACAAGACGGTGAAGTTCACCGTGGGCCGCAACCAGGTCTCCACGGTCGACGCCAAGACCAAGCAGATGACCGTCACGCAGGACGGCAAGGTCGTCAAGACCATCCCGATCTCCGCCGGTTCCCCCGCCAACCCCACGTACAACGGCAAGATGGTGATCTCCGAGAAGTTCAAGGAGACCCGCATGGACGGCTCGACGGTCGGCTTCACGGACGACGACGGCAAGGGCGAGTACGACATCAAGGACGTCCCGCACGCCATGCGGCTGTCCACGTCGGGCACCTTCATCCACGGCAACTACTGGGGCAAGGGCATCTTCGGCAGCGCCAACACCAGCCACGGCTGCGTCGGCCTCTCCGACGCCCAGGGCGCGGACGACCCCAACACCCCGGGCGCGTGGTTCTTCAACCACTCGATCGTCGGCGACGTCGTCATCGTGAAGAACTCCCCGGACAAGACCATCAAGCCGGACAACGGCCTCAACGGCTGGAACCTGGACTGGGCGGCCTGGAAGGCGGGCTCGGAGGTCTGATCCTCCGCGCCGCCTCTGTTTGGCCCGTACGAAGGCGGGCGCACCCCTCTCGGGGGTGCGCCCGCCTTTTTGTGCCCAGAGGTCAGAGGTCCTTGCGGCGTACGTACCGCAGGCCCGCCATGTCGTCGTAGAGGTCGCCCTCGACGTTGTCGCCGAGCGTGCCGCGCGGGGTGCGGCGGGAGCCGGAGGCCATCCGGAAGAAGTCCCGCAGCCAGTACCAGGGTTGCAGCGGAATCCAGCACAGCCCGCCCAGCCAGCGCACCAGGGTCCTGACCGGCCCGGGGCGGCCCCCGTCGGCCGCCCGCACCACGCGGACGCCGGTGATCAGCTTCCCCACGCTGCCGCGAAAGAGCAGCGTCAGCACGTACTGGTTCACGAGCGACGTGCCGACCACGGCCACCACGAGCACCCCGAACATCTGGGGTCCGCTCATCGTCGCCGCGTCCGGCGGGAAGATACGCGGCCCGCCGAACAGGGCGATCATCCCGTCGATCGTGACGGCCAGATAGCGCCGCCCCTCCCCGGCACGCTCGGGAACGGCGGGGCGGGGGGCGGGAGTCGGTCCGTAGGGGTGGGGGTGGTGCGGGGCGGGCGGGTACGGCTGCTGCTGTGGCGGGTACTGCTGCCCGTACGGTTGCTGCGGCGGCTGCCCGTACTGCTGCTGCGGTGGATGCTGCTGCCCGTACGGCTGGGCGTACTGCCCCTGGCCGTAGGGCTGCTGAGGGTGTGGCTGTGGCTGTGGATGCGGCTGCGGCTGCTGGTGGTGCTGCCCCCGTGGATGGCTCATGGACACATCATGACCCGGCCCGCCCCGGGAGCCCGCGCCCGCCCGGCGGCCGCCGCACCCCTCCGCCTACGGCGTCCAGACGAAGCGGACGTCCGGCTCCCGCTCCTCGTTGCGGGAGCCGTCGGTGCGCTCGGCCTCCGTGAACCCGTGGCGCACGTAGAAGCGGTGGGCCGGGGTGTTGACCTGGAAGGTCCACAACTCCAGCCCGGTGGGCCGCAGTTCCTTGGCCTTGCTGACGAGGAGGTCGCCGAGGCCGCGGCCGCGCTGCTCCGGCGCGAGGTGCAGCTGGTCGATGCCGGTCCCGTCGAGCACGAGCACGCCGGCGACCGCGCCGTCCGCCGTCTCCTGTGCCACCCACATGTCGCCGCCCGGCACCAGCACGTACCGGAACCAGTCCCGCACCTCGTCGTCCGTGTGCGCCCGCCGCACCTGCGGGAGCGCCGCGTCGTAGGAGCGCAGCCACACCTCGGCCGCCTTCGCGGCATCGCCCTCCACGGCCGGACGGAGGGTGAACGGGGTGGCCGGAGCGGTCCGGTCGTCAAGATCCATCCGGGCAACCTACCTCCGGGGTAATCGACGCGGCCCCTCCTTTTCGGAAGGATTCAACTCACCGGAACGCACGCGCCACCACCCCGGAACGCACGCGCCACCACCCCGGAACGCACGCGCCGCCACCTCCCGAAGGAGCCCGCCATGACCGCGTACGCCATAGCCCACATCGGCCCCGGCCCGATCAACGACGAGGTGCTCACCTACGTGGAGCGCATCCAGGGCACCCTGGATCCCTTCGGCGGCCGCTTCCTCGTCCACTTCAAGGAGCACGAGGTGCTGGAGGGCTCCTGGCACGGGGCGCCCGTCGTGGTCGCCTTCCCGGACCTGGCCTCGGCCCGTGAGTGGTACGCCTCGCCCGCCTACCAGGAGATCATTCCGCTCCGTACGAAGTACCTGCCCGGTGACATCATCCTGGTCGACGGCGTGCCCGAGGACTACGACCCGGCGCAGACGGCGGCCCGCATCCGCGAAAGCCAGAGTTGATTCCCCCTCACCCACCCTGCTCGGTAAGGGAGTTGCGGGCGATCAGTACCGCGACCCCGTCGAGGATTCGCTCCACCCCGAAGGTGAACAGGCTGTCCAGGTCCAGATCGAAACCGTCCTCCTGGAAGTACGACCCCAGGGTCGGGTAGCTGCCCGCCGCCTGCACCTCCTCCGCGCGCGGCTCCTGCGCGGCCATCCACTCCTCGGGGGTCATCCCGGTGTCCTGCCGGGCCCGGTTCTCCAGCTCCAGGGTCCCGGCCAGGCCCTGGACGTGCCCGAACAGGGTGAGGTGGATGTGCATCATCTCGGTCGGCGTGAGCCCCTGGCCGGTCAGCGCGTGCAGCACCCACTCCGTGTACCGCATCGCGTGCGGGGCGGCCTGCGGGCGGGTGAGCGCCGCCATGGCCTGCGCCATCCAGGGGTGACGGACGTACATCCGCCACAACCACCGTGCCGCGTACGTGAGTCGGGGCCGCCACCCGTTCAACGCGGGCGATCCGATGGGCCGTTCGGCGAACGCCGCCTCCGACATGAGGTGGACGAGGTCCGCCTTGCCGGGGACGTGCCGGTACAGGGCCATCGTCGAGGTGCCCAGCTCGGTGGCGACGCGGCGCATGGTGAGGGTGGCCAGCCCCTCCGCGTCGGCGAGGGCGACGGCCGTGCGCACGATCCGCTCCCGGGTGAGCGCCCCCGGACCGGGAGCGGGCGCGGGCCGCCCGGCGGACACCGGCGGCGCCACGACCGTACCCACCCCCGGCACCGCCCGGACCAGTCCCTCCTGCGCGAGGACGGCGAGCGCCCGGCTCGCGGTGGCCATGGCGACGCCCCACTCCCGGGTGATCTCCCGGGTGGAGGGCACCCGGTCGCCGGGGGAGAGCTCGCCGCAGGAGATCCGGCGGCGGATCGCGTCGGCGATGCGGGAGGAGGGGGTCTCACGGGTCATGGGCGGCAGTGTACTAGTACACCTGGGTAGTGCACCTGTGCTCCGAGCCCCTTCTGCTGCCGGTGCACTAGGTCACCGATTGCCCGTCCCGCGACGGGGTGTTTACGTCGTACGCAGCGCACAGCAGTGCACCGCGTACGACGTACGGACACCACCTTCCCGGAGGCTCACCATGACCACGCCCACACCCCCGGCCGCCCCCCTCGCGGGCCGCCGCGAATGGACCGCCCTCGGCGTCCTGATGCTGCCGCTGTTCCTCGTCTCCATGGACGTCTCCGTCCTCTACTTCGCGATCCCCTTCATCGGCCGCGACCTCGCCCCCACCGCCACCGAGCAACTGTGGATCCTGGACGTGTACGGCTTCGTGCTCGCCGGGCTCCTCATCACCATGGGCGCGCTCGGCGACCGCATCGGCCGCCGGAAACTGCTGCTCCTCGGGGCCGGGGCGTTCGGTGCGGCGTCGGTGGCCGCCGCGTACGCCACGAGCCCCGAAATGCTCATCGCCGTAAGGGCGTTGCTCGGCATCGGCGGGGCGACCCTGATGCCGTCCACGCTCGCCCTCATCCGCAACCTCTTCCGCGACGCGGGCCAGCGCGCCAAGGCCGTCACCGCGTGGACGGCGGTCATGACGGCGGGCATCTCCCTCGGCCCGGTCCTCAGCGGGCTGCTGCTGGAGCACTTCTGGTGGGGCTCGGTCTTCCTGATCAACCTCCCCGCGATGCTGCTCCTCCTCGCCCTCGCCCCCTTCCTCCTCCCGGAGTTCAGGTCCCCGGCGGCCGGCCGCTTCGACGTGCTGAGCGCGGTGCTCTCCCTCGGCACGGTCCTGCCGGTTATCCACGGCATCAAGCAACTCGCCAAGAACGGACCGGAGTTGCTGTCCTTCCTCGCCATCGCTGCGGGCCTGCTCCTGGGCTGGCTCTTCGTCCGCCGCCAGCGCGTCCTGGCCTCGCCGATGGTCGACCTCCCCCTCCTGCGCGAGCGGATGTTCGGCGGCGCGCTGCTCGCCAATGTCATCGCGATGTTCGGCACGGTCGGCTTCGCGGTCTTCTTCACGCAGTACCTCCAGTCCGTACGCGGCATGAGCCCGCTGGAATCCGCCCTCTGGAGCCTGGTCCCGTCGGTGGCCGTCGCGGTCCTCGCCCCGCTGGGTGCGACGCTCGCCGCCCGGATGGACCGGGCGTACGTCATGGCGGGCGGCTTCCTGCTGGCCTGCGCGGGCTTCCTGTGGCTGACGCAGGTCGCGGCGGACTCCGCCCTGTGGTTCGTGCTGACCGGGTGCGCGCTGTACGCCGGCGGCATCGTCGTCGCCATGACGCTGGCCAACGAGATGGCGCTGGGCGCGGCCCCGCCGGAGCGGGCGGGCTCGGCGGCGGCGGTCGTCGAGTCGGGCACGGAGCTGGGCGGGGCGCTGGGGATGGCGATCCTGGGCAGCGTCGGGGCGGCGGTCTACACGCGAGGCATGGAAGGGGCCGCGTCCGCTTCGGCTTCGGCTTCGGTACGGGAGACGTTGGGCGGTGCGCTGGCGGAGGCGGCCCGGCTGCCGCGCGAGCAGGGGGACGCGCTGCTGGCGGCGGCCCGCAAGGCCTTCACGGAGGGGCTGGACTGGGCGGCGTTCGGTGCGGCGGCGGTGATGCTGGGTGCGGCGGTGTTCGCGTGCACGGTGCTGCGGGGGCGTGGGCGGGCTTCGGCCGGGGCGGAGGGGGAGCGGGTGCCGGTCGGGGCCGGGGCCTGAAGCGATGGGGGCGGGCGGCCCCCACCAGGCCCCAAGCCACCCGAATCAACCCTCCGGCCCGTCAGCGTGTCCCTCCTCCCATGAACCGAGCCAAGCCCAAAGGGCTTCATTCGAACGGAAGTTGGAAGTCCGGGGCAGTCGCCGCGACCACGGTGACCGCCCTGGCAGCCCTCACGGCGGCCCCGGCCCTCGCGGCCGCCCCGCCCCGCACCGCACAGGAACCCGCACCCATGACCTCGGCAGCCCCGCCCGCACCCCCGGCAGCCCTCGTGGGCCCGTACGCCCCACCCCGCAGGACCGCGCCCCTCTCCGTCACCCCGCTCGGCACCCGCACCCGCGCGCAGATCATCGCGTCCGCCATCGGGCACAACTTCACGGGCACGAACGCCGAATTCGCCAAGGCGGTCCGCCACGACGTCGCCGCCTACCGCGTCCGCTACCGCACCACCACCCCGCAGGGCGCCCCGACCACGGCCTCCGGCCTGCTGGCGGTCCCCGTCCTCCCCCAGAGCACTCAGAGCACCCGGGGCACCCGCCCCCTCCCCACCGTCCTGCACACCCACGGCTCGATGACCTTCAAGGGCCGCGCCCCCTCGGTGGCCCCCCAGGGCCCGGACGGCACCGCCGCCCAGGTGTACGCGGCCGGGGGCCGGGCCGTCCTCGTACCCGACTACCTGGGCCTCGGCGAGAGCCCCGACCGGCACCCCTTCATGCACAACGCGTCCGCCGTCTCCGTCACCCTGGACCTCCTCGCCTCGGTCCGCACGCTCCGCCAACTCCGCCTCTCCGACGACGTGTACGTCACCGGCTTCTCGCAGGGCGGCCAGGCAGGCATGGCGGTGGCCCGCGAGATCGCCTCGGGTGCGGTCCGGCACGTACGCCTGCGGGGACTGCGTACGGGCTCGGGCCCCTACGACCTCGAACACGCCGAACTCCCCGCGATGGCGAACGGCTCGGTGCCCGGCCCGGCGGCGGTCATCCTCATCGCCTACGTCCTCACCGCCCAGAAGAACCTCACCACCCCACCCCTCTACCGGGACCCGGCAGAAGTCTTCCGCGCGCCCTACGCGTCCCGCGTCGAGTCCCTCTTCGACGGCACCCACAAGGAGGAGGAGATCATCCCCCAACTCCCGCCCACCCTCCAGGAACTCCTGACCCCCGCCTGGTACGCCCAGCTGACGCACCCCACCGGCACCTTCCTCCGCACGGTCCGCACGGTCGACACGACCTGCGCCTGGCGCCCGGAGGTCCCCGTCACCCTCTACAGCGCGACCGGCGACCACGAGTCGGTCATCGCCAACACCCGTAGCTGCGCGCGTCAGTTGACGTCCCACGGCACCCGCAGCGTGACCGTCATCGACCACGGCCCGACCGTCGACCACTTCGGCGTCTTCCAGCACTCGATGCTGAACGTGGCGACATCCTTCCCCCACCTCTGACGCGACCGACCGCCTGACGCCAGGCATCCTCCGCCCCCGGCCCGGGCAAGGACCTCTTGCCCCCACCCCCACCGGGAGCGGCCGATGCCCCCGCGGTCACCGCCTCACAGCAGATGCCCCCCGCCGTCCACCAGCAGCACCTCGCCCGTGATGTACGCGGCGTTCGTCAGGTCGAAGACGGCGGCAGCGATGTCCTCGGCGCGGCCGACGCGGCGCAGCGGCAGTACGGAAGCGACCTGCTCCATCGCGGCCTCCACCCCTTCCACCCCGTCGAACCACGGGGTGTCGATCATGCCGGGGGCCACCGCGTTGACCCGGATGTCCGGGCCGAGTTCCTTGGCCAGCAGGCGGGTCATGTGGTTCACGGCCGCCTTGCTGACGGCGTACGGAATCGAGCTCCCGCCGGGGCGGACGCCCGCCTGGGAGGACACGTTCACGATCACTCCCGCGCCGTTCTTCCGCAGGTGGGGGACGGCGGCGGTGATCGCCTGCCACGTCCCCACCACGTTCACGTCGTGGATCTCCCGCCACACCGCGGGACTCGCCGCCTCCAGGTCGCCGTGGTCGATGAACCGGGTGACCCCCGCGCAGTTCACCAGCACGTCCAGTCGCCCGTACGCCCCGACCGCGGCCTCCACGAGCGACGCGGCCCCGCCGTCGCGGGCCACGTCCCCCTGCACGTACACGGCGTCCGGCAGC
This sequence comes from Streptomyces sp. NPDC087440, assembly GCF_044744005.1. Classification (NCBI taxonomy): domain Bacteria; kingdom Bacillati; phylum Actinomycetota; class Actinomycetes; order Kitasatosporales; family Streptomycetaceae; genus Streptomyces; species Streptomyces sp. NPDC087440. The sequence continues at coordinate 71,043 of NZ_JBIUXN010000025.1, forward strand.
TCGGCCGCCAACTCCCGCCCCTTGTCGACGGAGTTGACGGAATTCACCACCACCCGCAGCCCGGCCGCGGCCATCCGCCGGGCGACCGCCGCCCCGATTCCGCTCGCCGAACCGGTCACCAGGGCAACTCGCTGCTCTGCACTCATCCTGCGTCCCCTCACACTGCATGTCATGCCTGTCGCCCGGCAGTGATCATGCCTCATCGGTACGAGGGGACGGAGGGCTCAGTGCTCCCCGGCCGGAGCCACCCCGATCGGGCACGAGACGCCTGTGCCGCCGATGCCGCAGTAGCCCGCCGGGTTCTTGTCCAGGTACTGCTGGTGGTACGGCTCGGCCGGCCAGAAGGGGTTGTCGGCGGCGGGGAGGATTTCCGTGGTGATCGTGCCGTAGCCGTTGCCCGTCAGGACCTGCTGGTAGGCGGTGCGGGAGGCCTCCGCCTCGGCGGACTGGGCGGGGGAGTGGGGGTAGATCGCCGAGCGGTACTGGGTGCCCACGTCGTTGCCCTGGCGGAAGCCCTGGGTGGGGTTGTGGGACTCCCAGAAGAGCTTGAGGAGGGTGGCGTAGGAGACGACGGCCGGGTCGAAGACGACGCGCACGACCTCGGTGTGGCCGGTCAGGCCGGAGCAGACCTCCTCGTACGCGGGGTTCGGGGTGGAGCCGCCCTGGTAGCCCGCGAGGGTCGTCCACACGCCCGGTGTCTGCCAGAACTTCCGCTCCGCACCCCAGAAGCAGCCCAGCCCGAAGTCGGCGATCTGGAAGCCGTCCGGGTACGGGCCGAGGAGGGGGTTGCCGAGCACCGTGTGGCGGGAGGGGACCTCGAATTCGGGGGTCGCGCGACCCTTCAGGGCCTGCTCGGGGGTCGGGAGCTGCGGCGTACGGCCGAAGAGCATGGGGTTCTCCTAGGGCAGGGGGCGATGGTCTCTACAACAGGAAGGGGGCGGCGGGGATTCCCCGCCGCCCCCGCCCCACCCGCGTGCGCGGCTACGGCCGCAGTGTCGCCGGGCTGCCGCCGTTGGACTCGTAGCCCGCGACCGCCAGATTGCGGTGGAGGGTGTAGTCGGCGGCCGGGTCCGGGTTCTGGGTCCAGGGGAGCGCGCCCACGTACCCGTCGACCGCGGCGATCTGCTGGACGGCCTCCGCCCAGCGCTCCGAACGGACCAGGAAGAGGATCAGGAGATGCCGGACGTGCGCCAGCATCGGGTCGTCGGGGCGGGCCGCGTGGACCGCGTACATCGCTCCCTCCACCGCCCGGGTCACCACCGCGCTCCGGTAGAAGCTGTTGACCACGATCACCTCGGGGAGATGGTCGTAGACCGAGAAGAGGGGGAGGGCCGCGAGGAGCGAGCCCTGGGGGGCGCGGGAGGCGGCCATGGTGGCGAAGGAGTCGGACTCGGCGCGCGAACCGTGCCACTTCTCCGAGAGGTAGTGCAGGGCGACCAGATGCGCCCCCATGTGCGTCGGTGCGCGGTCGATCACTTTCGCCCAGAGGCGGTCGAATTCCGGCCGGGGATAGGCGAGCCCGCGCGCGATCGAGAGTTCGATGATGTACGGGACCGGGTCGCCCGGGGAGAGGAGCGCCGCCTGCGCGCACAGGTCGCGGGACTCCTCCAGGATGATCCGCCAGTCGTCCTTGTCCGCGGAGGACGACCGCCAGGCCTGCTGGACCAAGAATTCTGCGTGAACTTGTGCGCCGCCCGCGTCCTTCGGCGACTCCGAGCGCCAGTCCCGCAGCCAGCGGCCGCCCTCGCCCGGTCGCTGCGCCAGTTCCAGGGACGCCGCGCCCGCGAAGGCCTGCACCCGCTGCCAGCGCACCTCGCCCTCCTTGGGCGTCCCCGCCAGGAGCTGCTGCGCCGCCCGCCAGTCCTGGGTGCGCTGCACCACGTCCAGGACGTCCAGGAGGTCCTGGTCGGGGCCCGGAAGCCGGACGTCCAGGGCTTCCTGCCGTACGAAGCCGTAGTTCTCCGGATCGGCGGCGTCGGGCGATCCGGGCGCGGCCAGCCGGATGCCGCCGCTCCTCCTGCGCAGCAGGAAGGGGCCGAGGGCGGCGAAGAGCACGACCACCGCGATCAGGAACCAGAGAATGTCCATACGGACATTGTCCCGGACCACGGTGACCGGCGGCGATCGGTCCGTACGGCCGCCCGGCCGGGCACCTCCGGGCCGTACTCGGGCCCGCCCCGGGTGACGGATTCGCGACAGTCGCCCCGCAGAGCGGACGTGGGCGACCGGTGGGAGAACTACCCTCGGCCCCATGACTGATGAGCAGAGCCGCTCCGCGCGCGCCTTCGAGACCCTCGCCATCCACGCGGGCAACACCGCCGACCCCCTGACCGGCGCCGTCGTCCCGCCGATCTACCAGGTGTCGACGTACAAGCAGGACGGCGTCGGCGGGCTGCGCGGCGGTTACGAGTACAGCCGCAGCGCCAACCCGACCCGCACCGCACTGGAGGAGAACCTCGCCGCCCTGGAGGGCGGCCGGCGCGGGCTCGCGTTCGCGTCGGGACTGGCCGCCGAGGACTGCCTGCTGCGCACGCTCCTGTCGCCCGGCGACCACGTCGTCATCCCGAACGACGCGTACGGCGGCACCTTCCGCCTCTTCGCCAAGGTCGTCTCCCGGTGGGGCGTCGAGTGGTCGGTCGCCGACACCTCCGACCCGGCGGCGGTCCGGGCCGCGCTCACGCCCCGTACGAAGGTGATCTGGGTCGAGACGCCGTCCAACCCGCTGCTCGGCATCACCGACATCGCCGCCGTCGCGGAGATCGCGCACACGGCGGGCGCCCGGCTCGTCGTCGACAACACCTTCGCCAGCCCCTACCTCCAGCAGCCGATCGCGCTCGGCGCGGACGTCGTCGTGCACTCGACCACCAAGTACATGGGCGGGCACTCCGACGTCGTCGGCGGTGCGCTGATCACCAACGACGCGGGAATCGCCGAGGAGCTGGTGTTCCACCAGAACGCCATGGGCGCCGTCGCCGGGCCCTTCGACGCCTGGCTGGTGCTGCGCGGCATCAAGACCCTCGCCGTCCGCATGGACCGGCACAGCGAGAACGCCACCCGCATCGCCGACATGCTCACCGCGCACCCCTCCGTCACCCAGGTCCTCTACCCGGGCCTGCCCGAGCACGCCGGGCACGAGACCGCCGCCAAGCAGATGAAGGCCTTCGGCGGCATGGTGTCCTTCCGGGTCAAGGGCGGCGAGGAGGCCGCGGTCGAGGTCTGCAACCGGGCGCAGCTCTTCACCCTCGGCGAGTCCCTCGGCGGCGTCGAGTCGCTGATCGAGCACCCCGGGCGGATGACGCACGCCTCGGCGGCCGGTTCCGCACTGGAGGTGCCCGCCGACCTCGTGCGGCTCTCCGTCGGCATCGAGTCCGGCGACGACCTGCTCGCTGACCTGAAGCAGGCCCTGGGCTAGGCCGGGGCCGGACCTCGGCTAGAACCCCTCCACCGGCGGCGTGAAGTCCGCCGGTGGAGCCTGCCAGGGGTGCACGATCGACGCCCACACCAGGAACGCGACCACCGCGATCGTCGCGATCACCAGCCACACCCGCCGCAGCGCCCGGCGCCGCCGCAGATGACGTGCACCCCGCTCGGTGGCCCGTACCAGCAGGTCCGGCGGTACGACGGGACGCGCCGCCTGCTCCATGACGAGGCGGATCTCGTCGTCCTTGTGCCGCTGCAGGCTCATGGCGCGGCCACCGCCTCGCGCGACGGTGCGGGCGGGGCGTGCCGCAGCTTGTGGACGTGCGAGACCGCGCGGGCGCAGATCGCCCGCACCCGCTGCACCGGCAGCCCCAGCAGCGCCGCCGTCTGCTCCTCCGGCACCCCCTCGTACAACCGCAGTACGAGGACGAGCCGCTCCTGCGGCGTCAGCGACCCCAGCGGGCCGCCCCGGTGCCTGCGGTGGTGCCAGGAGGTGCGGGCGAAGCGCCCCGCCAGCTCCTGGCGGGTGCGGTCGTACGGGTCTTCGCCGCGCAGGAACCCCCAGCGGGCGTACGCGCTGGCCAGCGCGGCGACGAGGAGGCTCTGGGCGCGCGGATTGGCCTCGGCGGGCTCGGCCGTCAGCAGCGTCGAGACATGCAGCAGCCGGCCTGCGGCACCCGCGACGAAGGCCTCGAACTCCCTTGCGCGGCGCCGCTGTTGGACCGCCTCGCGCTCTCGCACCGTTCCTCCCCGTCCGGCTTCTTCTGCTCATATGAAGCCAGGCGGGGGTGCAGGTCAAGAGGCGGGCGCGGCGAGTGCGTGACGGTCCGTCAGAGGCACTGTCCCCGTGCTGTCAGGAGGTGGCGGGCGGCTCGACCGGGGCCGCCGACTGACGGGCCGAGAGCGCCGAGTTGAAACGGGTCAGCAGCGTGGTGAACGCCTCCCGCTCGTCCTCGCTCCAGCCGTCCGTGACCTGCGCCATCAGCTCGCGCCGCGAGGAGCGCACCTCGTCCAGCCGGGACTGCCCGCGCGGCGACAGCTGGAGCACGACCGCACGCCCGTCCTCGGGGTGCGAGGTGCGCTTGACCAGGCCGGTGTCCACGAGCGGGGCGACCTGGCGGGTCACCGTCGAGGAGTCGATGCCCATGCCCGCGGCGAGCGCCTTGACGCCCATCGGGCCCTCCTGGTCGAGGCGGTTGAGCAGCAGGTAGGCCGCACGGTCCATCGAGTTGCGGACCTGGCCGACGCCGCCGAGGCGGGTCTGTTCCGCGCGCCGGGCGAAGACGGCCACCTGGTGCTGAAGGGCATCGAGGAGACCGGCGGCGGGGTCGGTCGTCATGTCCTGGGTAGGGGGCATGGCTCGGGCTCTCTTCGTGCGGTGGTCGGGTTGGTGGGGCAAGGGTACGCGGGTGCGGGCACACACGTACCGGCGCTGCGCAAACCTGTGGACAACGGACCGGTGACGACGGCTTCGCCGCAGGTCATCAAGGCTGCCCGAGTGGCGGGCGGACCTGCGTGTGAGACCGGGCGGACCTGCCTGTGGGACCGGGCGGACCTGCTTGTGAGACGGGGCGACGCCCGCCCCCGCCGGGCTGCCAGACTGGCCGCCATGAGCTTCCGCACGCCCGAACACGCCCGCAGCCTGATCCTCGACGACGTGCGCGGTGCGCAGAAGATGCTCTCCGGAGTGGCCCGCTGCACACCCCTGGAGGGCAGCAGGCACCTCACGCACCTGGTGGGCTCCCCCGTCCACCTCAAGTGCGAGAACCTTCAGCGCACCGGCTCCTTCAAGCTGCGCGGCGCCTACATCCGCATCGCGGGCCTGCGCCCCGAGGAGCGTGCGGCCGGAGTGGTGGCCGCCAGCGCGGGCAACCACGCGCAGGGCGTGGCGCTGGCCTCCTCCCTCCTGGGCGTGCGCTCCACCGTCTTCATGCCGGTCGGCGCCCCGCTGCCGAAGGTGGCGGCCACCCGGGAGTACGGCGCGGAGGTGCGGCTGCACGGGCAGGTGGTGGACGAGACGCTCGCCGCCGCCCAGGAGTACGCCCGTGACACGGGTGCGGTCTTCATCCACCCCTTCGACCACCCGGACGTCATCGCGGGCCAGGGCACGGTCGGGCTGGAGATCCTGGAGCAGTGCCCCGAGGTGCGCACGATCGTGGTCGGGGTCGGCGGCGGCGGTCTCGCGGCGGGCGTCGCGATCGCGGTGAAGGCGCTGCGGCCCGACGTCAGGATCGTCGGCGTGCAGGCGGCGGGCGCGGCCTGCTACCCGCCGTCGCTGGCCGCCGGGCGCCCCACCTCGCTGGACTCGCTCCAGACGATGGCCGACGGGATCAAGGTCGGCAGGCCCGGCGACGTACCGTTCGCGATCGTCGAGGAGCTGGTGGACGAGGTGCGGACGGTCTCCGAGGACGAGCTGTCGAGCGCGCTGCTGCTGTGCCTGGAGCGGGCCAAGCTGGTCGTGGAACCGGCCGGGGCGAGCCCGGTGGCGGCACTGCTGAGCCGCCCCGAGTCCTTCGAGGGGCCGGTGGTGGCGGTGCTGTCGGGCGGCAATGTGGACCCGCTCCTGATGCAGCGCACATTGCGGCACGGAATGGCCGCGGCCGGTCGGTATCTGTCACTGAGGTTGCGTCTGACGGACCGTCCGGGGGCGCTCGCGCAGCTTCTCGGGGCGTTGTCAGTGCTGGACGCTAACGTCGTGGACGTGGGGCACACCCGGGCCGACCCGAGGCTCGGACTCACGGAGGTGGAGGTGGAGTTGCAGCTGGAGACGAAGGGCCCGAAGCACTGCACCGAGGTGCGGGAGGCGCTCAGGGACGCGGGGTACGTGGTCGTGTCGTAGGGCGGGGGCGGGTCCCCCGCGCAGTGGGGGCGGTTCCCCGGAAAACCTTCCCCAGACGCGATGTATCGCGTTATGGTGTGTCTCGCGCTGCTGCCTCGCCGGGCGGCCCCGTCGGCTCTCGACGGATGCCCGGACGGCTCTCGCCGGGCGGTTCGAACCCGGCAAACCTAAAATTTCGCGTAGGAACCACCCACACACATGGGGGACCCCTTATGCCAGGCGCCATCTATGCCGAGGGGCTGGTCAAGACCTTCGGCGACGTGAAGGCTCTGGGAGGCGTCGATCTCGACGTCCCGGAGGGCACCGTCCTCGGCCTGCTCGGGCCCAACGGTGCAGGCAAGACCACGGCCGTCCGCGTCCTGACCACACTGCTCCAGCCCGACAGTGGCAAGGCCGTCGTCGCCGGGATCGACGTCCTCAAACACCCCAACGAAGTACGGCGCTCGATCGGCCTCTCCGGCCAGTTCGCCGCCGTCGACGAATACCTCACCGGCCGCGAGAACCTCCAGATGGTCGGCCGCCTCTACCAGATGTCCAAGAAGGCCTCCAAGGCCCGCGCGGACGAACTCCTGGAGCGCTTCAACCTCGCCGAGGCCGCCGACCGCACGGCCAAGACGTACTCCGGCGGAATGCGCCGCCGCCTCGACCTCGCGGCCGCCCTCGTGGTCTCCCCGCCCGTGATGTTCATGGACGAGCCCACCACCGGCCTCGACCCGCGCAACCGCCAGCAACTCTGGGAAGTCATCCAGGAGTTGGTGGCGGGCGGCACCACCCTCCTGCTCACCACCCAGTACCTGGAGGAGGCCGACCACCTCGCCCACGACATCTGCGTCATCGACCACGGCAAGGTCATCGAACGCGGTACGTCGGACCAGCTCAAGGCCCGCACGGGCGGCGAGCGCATCGAGGTCGTCGTCCACGAGCGCGAGCACATCACCGTCGCCGACGAGGTCCTGCGCGGCTTCGGCAAGGGCGACACCAAGGTCGAGCACCACACCCGCAAGCTGACCGTCCCGGTCACCGGCGGCGCGAAGCTCCTCGCGGAGGTCATCCGCGAACTCGACGCGCGCGGCGTGGAGATCGACGACATCGGCCTGCGCCGCCCGACGCTGGACGACGTGTTCATCTCGCTGACCGGGCACGCGGCGGAGGAGTCCGTCGAGGACGAGGAGGAGGTGGGGAGGAAGTGAGCACCGACACCGTGACGACAGTGAAGTCACTCGCGCCCGTGGCCAAGGGAGGCCCCCTCCAGTCGATCACCGACTCGCTGACGATCGCCAAGCGCAATCTGATCCGGATGACCCGAATCCCCGAGATGATCCTCTTCGGGATCATCCAGCCGGTGATGTTCGTCATCCTGTTCACCTACGTGTTCGGCGGCTCGATCCAGGTCGGCGGCTCGACCTCGCCCCAGGCCTACAAAGAGTTCCTGATGGCGGGCATCTTCGCCCAGACCGTCACCTTCGCCACCGCCGGCGCGGGAGCGGGCATCGCCGACGACATGCACAAGGGGCTCATCGACCGCTTCCGGTCGCTGCCCATGGCGCGCGGCGCCGTCCTCACCGGCCGCACCCTGGCCGACCTCGTCCAGACCGCGCTCACCCTGGTCGTGCTGGCAGGCGTTGCCCTGCTGATCGGCTGGCGCACGCACGAGAACCTGCTGAAGGTGCTGGCGGGCTTCGCCCTCCTCCTGCTCCTCGGCTACGCCTTCTCCTGGATCGGCGCACTGATCGGCCTCTCGGTCCGCACTCCCGAGGCGGCCACCTCGGGCGGCCTGATCTGGCTCTTCCCGCTGACCTTCATCTCGAACGCGTTCGTGCCGGTCACCGGAATGCCGACCTTCCTCCAGCACGTCGCCGAATGGAACCCGTTCAGCGCCACCGTGCAGGCAGCCCGGCAGCTCTTCGGCAACACCATGCCCGAGATGCCGACCTCGATCACCGGGGCCTGGCCCATGGAACACCCCGTCTGGGCCTCGCTGATCTGGTCCGTCCTGATCATCGTGGTCTTCCGGACCCTCGCTGTCCGCAAGTACCGCTCGGCGACCGCCTGACCGTACGAACGAGGTCGACGGACACGCGGAAGGGCCCCCGGCGCGCAGTGGCTGCCGGGGGCCCTTCCGTGGACGTACGCCCGTGACTCAGCCCTGGTAGGGCGTCGCCTCCAGGATCTTGACCTTGGCCTTCTTGCCGTTCGGCAGCTCGTACTCGGCGTCCTCGCCGACCTTCTTGCCGATCACGCCCGAGCCCAGCGGGGACTGCGGCGAGAACGTCTCGATGTCCGAGGACGGGTACTCGCGGGAGGCGAGCAGGAAGGTCATCGTGTCGTCCTCGTCGCCGTCGAAGGCGATCTTCACGACCATGCCGGGACCGGCCTCACCGCTGGACGCGGTGGCCTCGCCGACCTGCGCGCGCTCCAGGAGCTGCTTGAGCTGGCGGATGCGGAGCTCCTGCTTGCCCTGCTCCTCCTTGGCCGCGTGGTATCCGCCGTTCTCCCGGAGGTCGCCCTCCTCGCGGGCAGCCGCGATCTTCTGGGTGACCTCGGCGCGCGCGGGACCCGACAGGTACTCCAGCTCTTCCACGAGCTTGTTGTACGACTCCTGGGTCAGCCAGGTGACTTCGTCGCTGGTCTGGGTCACAGGTGCTCCTCGACGTTACGGATAACAAAGCATCGCCCTCCCCACAAAGGATGTGCCTTCACGGGCGGGCGAAACCACGAGCCTAACAATTCGATGCCCCCAGGGGGAGAACCAAAACCGTCACGACTGCATCAACGCAGGTCAGGGGTGCATGGTCACTGGGGGCCGGGGCAGGTCTACTGCCCGTCGGCCGTGCAGCTCAGCAGCTCCGCGCTGGTGGCCTTCGCGGTCGTGCGGATCGGATAGATCTCGTCGATCCGCGTCTGCCCCTTCTGGTCCACCCGGACGTCCTTGCGGCCGACCTCGGCCCCGCTCTCGGCGATGGCCCGCACCGTGCAGGTGCCGGTGGCGTCGGCGTCCTTGCGGATCTCCAGGTGCACCCTGACCTCGGTCTGCGAGGAATTCAGGTCGAACTTGATCATCTCGGCGCTGATCACCTGCTTCGAGATGTACCCGTACCCGATCCAGCCGATGACCAGGAGCAGCAGCACCCCGAGCACGGAGCCGATGATCTTCAGCTTGCGGTCCGCACGCTCGTCGGCGGACCGGCCGTAGCGCCCCTCGGGGGTGCTCGCGGCTCCGTCACGTACGGCATTCATGCGGTGATCCTCCGGCTGCACAGGGGTCAGGAATATTTCCCGCCCCCGGTTCGGTCAATATAGAGGTCGCACTTTGCGCCGCCGTCACCGAGGGCGCCCGGATCACCGAGGATCGAGATCTTGACTGAGCAGCTGCGCTTGATGGCCGTGCACGCCCACCCCGACGACGAGTCGAGCAAGGGTGCGGCCACGATGGCGAAGTACGTTTCCGAGGGGGTGGACGTCCACGTCGTGACCTGCACGGGCGGCGAACGCGGCTCCATCCTCAATCCGAAGCTCCAGGGCGACACGTACATCGAGGAGCACATCCACGAGGTGCGCGCCCGCGAGATGGACGAGGCCCGCGAGATCCTCGGCGTCAAGCAGGAGTGGCTCGGCTTCGTCGACTCCGGCCTGCCCGAGGGCGACCCGCTGCCCCCGCTCCCCGAGGGCTGCTTCGCCCTGGAGGACGTCACGGAGGCCGCCGGCCGCCTGGTGAAGTCCATCCGCGCCTTCCGGCCGCAGGTCGTCACGACGTACGACGAGAACGGCGGCTACCCGCACCCCGACCACATCATGACCCACAAGATCACGATGGTGGCCTTCGAGGGCGCGGCCGACCCCGCGGCCTTCCCGGAGGAGGAGTTCGGCCCGGTCTGGCAGCCCCTGAAGCTCTACTACAACCAGGGCTTCAACAAGCCGCGCACGGTCGCCCTGCACGAGGCGCTGATCGCCCGCGGCATGGAGTCGCCGTACGGGGACTGGCTGAAGCGCTGGGAGGAGTTCGAGCGCGAGGAGCGCAACCTCACCACCTTCGTGCCCGCCGCCGACTTCTTCGAGATCCGCGACAAGGCGCTGCTCGCGCACGCCACGCAGATCGACCCGGACGGCGGCTGGTTCCGCATCCCGATGGAGATCCAGAAGGAGGTCTGGCCCACCGAGGACTACGAGCTCGCCAAGGCCCTCGTCCCGACCTCCCTCCCCGAGAGCGACCTCTTCGCGGGCATCCGCGACAATGGCTGAGTGAACGTCTCCCAGGCAATGACTCAGTTCGTGCCGCTCGCCGCAGACACCTTCGACAAGAACAAGGTGACTCCGGGCATCCTCGGCTTCCTCGTCTTCGCGGCGCTGGCGATCGGGGTGTGGGCGCTGATGAAGTCGATGAACCGGCACATGGGCAAGGTCTCCTTCGAGGAGGCCCCGGACCCGGACGCCCCGGCTCCGGCACCGTCCGAGGCCGAGACCCCCGAGAAGGCGTCCCTCGCCAAGGGTTCCCAGGCCTCCCGGGACTCCGCTCAGCGCGAGTAGTCCGCCAGCGTCAGCAGCAGGTGCGCGGACTCCGGCCGCAGATGGTCGGAGTGCGCGCCCGCGGGACCGCGCCCGGCGGTGAACACCGCCGAGGCGTCCACGCTGACGAACCAGTGGTCGAGCAGGTCCCTGTCGTACGCCTCGACCGCACCCCGCATCCTGATGCCGCGCACGGGCCGGGGCGCCGGGCCGATCCCCTGGTTCCCGATGCCCGCCCGCTTCTCGGCGACGCGGTGCCACATGCCGGTCGCCCAGTCCCGGCGCGCGTACGTGGCGACGACCGGACCGCGCACGGGGGCGTTCTCCAGGGCCGTGAAGGTCGTCTCGAAGGCGTCCCGGGGCGCGGCCATCTGCAACAGCAGCACGCTGTCCACGGTGAACGGCCGCCGCGGGTCCACCGGCCGCGCCGACCACCCGAGCGTAGTCTCCTCCGCCGCCCACTGCACGGCCTCGCACAGCACCCTGCACCCGAACGAATGCCCCACCAGGTGCAGGAACCGCCCCTCCCGGGTCCCCAGCACCGCCCCGCGCGGATCGCCGCGCCCGGCGTCGAGATACCCCAGCAACCGCCCCAGGATGCGCTTCCCGTCCCCGTGGCTCATCCGGTGCGCCCGGTCCCGGATCCGCCGGTACCCGCGCAGCCCCGGCGAACTGGCCGAAGGCCACCGTACGAGCAGGACCCACGGCTCGAAGGGGTCGAGCCGCCCGTACAGCTCCCGCCGCGCCTCGTACTGCTTGCGCAGCAGCCCCAGCAGGTCCAGGGCGGCCTGCACGGCGGACTCGGGGGAGGTCTGCCACCCGTGGACGTACACAAAGAGGTCGGTGGTGCCGGGCGGGGGAGTCAGCCGCTCGGCGAAGAAGTCGGGGAGGGCGGGGTAGGGGACGGGGCGCGGGCCGGAGGGGGTGTGCTCGACGATCCAGCCGAGGTCGTTGAGGTCGACGAAGCGGATGCCGGTCTCGACGTTCATACGGTGACCTCCTGGCCGTGGTCGGCGGCCGCTGCCGGAGCCCGCTCCAGGCGGCTGTCCATGCCGCAGTGGAGGGCGTAGGCGAGGCCGAGGGGGTTGCGGTAGGTGTCGGCGAAGTGGCGGGCGAGGGCGTGGGTGATCTCGCCCGCGGTACGACGGCCGTCCAGGTAGTGCTGGACGTAGGCCAGCGCGTACTCGGCACCGAAGACGCCCGGCATCGATATCTGCGGGCCCAGCACCCCGCTCGCCCCGGCCTCGATCAGCACCCGCCCCAGGTGTCCTCGGTCGGCCCCGTCGTAGGGGCCCGCCGCGTTGCACGCGTTCAGCAGGACGAACGGGCGGAACGGCGACCGCGCGTGCCCGAACAGCCGCCGCCGGGAGTGCACCGTCCGGGCGTCGATGGGTTTCCGGTCGCTCAATTCCAGTGACAGGAGCGGTGGTTGGGGCGGCTGCGTCTGATACGTGCCGTGGCACCAGAAGTACATGAACTGCTCGTCCAGGTCTGCCCTGCCCAGCGCGTCGAACAGTTCGTCGCGCAGCCTGCGCACCACCAGAGTGGTGTCGTGCGCGAGGGCCTGTGCCACCTCGGCGGCCCGGGTCCTGCCCTGGAAGTCCAGCGACTCGTTGTGGTTGAGGCTGACGGCCGGCCGCGCGGGCAGGACGCTCCTGCGGAGGCGGCGCGGGTGGCTGCCGCCGGTCTGGTCCATCTGATGCCGGTAGCCGAGGAAGCGGGCGAACACCGGAGTCAGTTCGTCGGGCGCCGTCAGATGGGCGGGCAGCGAGACCTCGCTCTCCCGGGGCAGGCAGAGCATCGGCCAGGGGAGGAAGAGGCCGGAGTCGAAGCGCACGCGCAGGTTCTCCTCGGCCAGTGCCTCCGCCAGGAACTCCCGGAAGTGGCCGGTCTCCTCCTCCTTGCCGCCCAGCAGCGTCTCGAAGAGCAGGTCGCCCCCTTCGTCGGCGAGTTCGTCGAGGATGCGCCGCAGTTCGGCGACGGGCTCGTCCCGCAGGTCGAGCAGGCTCGTGTACGGGGCGTGGTGCCGTCCGGGCGCCGGATTCAGATCGTCGTCGAGCGGTGTGTGGTGGACGAGCCGGTCGTTCCACAGGTGGCACAGCCGGGCCGCCTCCCGCTGCACGTCGGAGGGGCGCACGCGCAGCAGCGCCTTGTGCTCGCTGCGCAGCGCCGGCAGTCGGGGACCGTACATCCGGGCGAGGATCCCCTCGTCGTTCCACGGGTCGAAACAGACGACGAGGTCGGGCGGCGGGGCGTCGATGCCGTCCAGCTCGGTGAAGTCGTCGCTGGGGTTCTGGACGACGCGGACGGGAAGCGGGCGCACGGGCGGCTCAGCCCCTTCCCGCGCGGCGCGGTGCGAGGGGCCGCGACAGGTCGGCCGGGGGCAGGTCGGGCAGGTCGATCTCGGTCTCCACCTGTTGGAGTACGACGCCGCTGGCCTCGTGGGCGACGGTGAAGCGGAGCCGGTGCGTGCCGGGGGCCCGGGGGGAGAGCGTGAACTCCGCGCCGCGCGCCGGATCGGCCGACGCCCGCAGCCCCGCCGTCACCGGCTCGACCCCCATCCTGGTGAGGGGGGTGGCGGTGGCCCGCAGCCAGGGTGCGTCTCCGGTGGCCCAGGGGTGGCCGGGGTCGGGCTCGACGCGCAGGAGGACCTGGATGCCGGGGGCGGTGTCCACGAGGTCGAGGCGGACGTGGCACTTGCGGGCCGATCTGCCGGGGGAGTAGACGGTGGAGACGTGATCGACGATCTGGACGACGGACTCCATGTCGCCCACCTCGTCGTCCGGTGCCTCGGTCAGGACGACGTCCCGCAGGTTCCGGTCGGGGTGGTGCGGCAGCTCCTCCTCCTCGATGTGCCGCCCGGCGAACCGCTGCGGGCTCAACGACGCGCGGTACGCGTGGGCCAGAGCGGGTCCGGTCCTGTCCGACGCGCCGGTCAGGTACGTCCGTACGTAGTCGACCCACGGGTCCCCTCGTACGTCCCCCATCGCGCGGAAGCTCTCCCGGGCCGTGTCCAGCAGGGCGGCGGCCTCCCTGCCGGACATCGAGGTCCGGGTGATGCCGTACAGGGCTTCTTCGAGGGCGGACCAGGCCAGGCCGCGCAGACAGCCCGCGTCGGTGAACACGTCCCGTGAGACGCGCAGCCGTCGCGGGGCATCGGGGTCCTCCAGCCGCAGGCCCAGCACCGCCGACTGGTGCAGCGTCCAGGCTCGGCCGAGCTCATCGCCCAACTGCACGAAACGCTCCGCAAGTTGGCGCAGCGCCCGGACGGCGGTCTCGTCGCCGACCCGGTCCGAGCGGGCGAGCAGGCGGTAGTACAGCGTCCAGCACTCGCCCCTCGGGTCCTCGTTCGCCCGGTGGGCGGTGAGCGCCTCCTCGTACGCGGTCTCGTCGCCCGTCCGACGTGCGAGCTCGGTGGTCGCCCACGCGGCACCCCGTTCGTCACCCAGATTCTCGAAGGCCGCCCGGACCGCCGCCAGAACGGTGAGGGTGTCCCGCGAGCGTTTGCCCCGGAGCAGGGAGAGGCGACCGCGTCGCAGCTGGGACCAGGCCAGGTGGTGGCCGCCGCGGACCGACGGGGAGCGCTCGGCCAGCGCCGCGAAGTCGGCCCCGGCGTCCTGCACCCGGCCGATGTCGGCCAGGATGTCCCCGCGCAGGCTCAACGCGTCGTCCGTCAGCAGGTCGGGAGGGCCGAGGGCGGGTGATTCCGCCGAGTCGGCCAGGGCCAGTGCGACCGCCAGCGAACCCGCGTCCCGATGCAGCAGGGCCATCTCGTGCTGGTACTCGGGCAGTGGGTGGGTGGACGGTTGCGCGGCGACGGCCAGGTGGCCGAGCTGACGGCTGATCGCGGTGAGCGAGGTCCGCCAGGGGCTGAAGGGGGTGGTGCCCCGCACGTCGGTGATCAGGGCGGGCGGCACGATCCGGCGCAGCACCGCCAGCCGGTGGTGGTCGCCGCGGAGGAGCAGGTAGGCGGCTACGGCGGGCACGGCGCCGGGGGCCACTGCCGTTTCCGGGCGGGCGCCGAGCAGGTCGATGTGGTCGTCCACCACGTCCGCGTAGGCCGACACCACGAACTCGGTGTCCACGTAGCGGCTTCCCGCCGTGAGGCCGAGGGCGGTGGCCAGCAGCCGGAGTTCCTCCCGGGCGGCCAGGATCAACCGGTAGGAGTTCTCGGTGCCGGTGCCGGTGCCGGTGCCGGTGCCGGTGCCCGCCCCGTCGGGCAGCAGGTGTGCCGACCGCCGGTACCGGCGGAACCGCACCGGGCGCAGGAACCCGTGCCGTACCAACGTGCGCACCGGCCCGTACGGTTCGATCTCCGCCGTGTCCTCGAAGCCCTCGCCGATCAGCGCCTCCAGGGAGGCGGCCCGGTACTCCGCCTGGTCCACGGCGGTCAGGGAACGCAGGAGGTGCAGGGCGTCGGGCGGAAGGCGCGCCGTCGCCCGCTCGTACAGGTCCTGCGGCCGCAGCGGTGCCCCGGCGGACTCCTCGGTCAGGGGGCCGGCGAGCCAGAGGTACCCGGGCAGGCCCTCGGCCCCGTCGATCACCCACTGCGGCACCTGCCCGGTCTCCGGAGAGGTGCCTCCGTACACCTCGCGCGCGGCGTGCACCACACGCTCCGCGTCGCTCCTGCGCAACGGCGGCAGCCGGTACGTGCGCACACCGGGCCAGGACTCCGTGGCCGGGGACTCGGCGGGCGGGGATTCGGCGGCCGGGCGCCCGGCGGTCGGGCATTCGGCGGTCGAGGTCAGCACCACCGCGCAGGGCGTGCCCTCGAACGCGCCCAACAGGTACGCGCCGGTGCGCCGGTCCGGCACGTCGTCCAGCACCACCACGGCCGGGTGCTCCCGAAGGTGCGTCCGCGCGAGCGTGACGGCGGCCGCCTCGGGGTCCGCCTGCAAGGCGGACTGGGCGGACAGCAGGTCCCTGCGCGAAGCCCCGAGCTGCCCGAGCAGCCGCAGCAGCACGACATCGGGCCGGTCCCGCCACAGCTCGCCCACACGCAGCAGGCACACCTGCTGCTGCCGGACCCGCGCGGCGCGCGCGGCCAGTTCGGTCGCCAGGGTGGTGACACCGGCTCCGGCGGCTCCCGTCAGCGACAGGAGACGCGCACCCCGGTGGGCCAACCACGGGACGAACAGGGCGAGTTCCTCCTCGCGCCCCACGAACGGTACCGGCCGCTCGGGCAGCGGCAGGGGAACCCTGAGCGATGCGACCATGCAGGCCCCCGTCCGTGCTCCGCACCCGCCACCCGTGAACAGGGGCCGGTCCGTCAGCATCCCAGCAGGGCTCGTCACCCCACAAGCGGTTCGGCACCTGCCGGGCCATGCCGACCCGTCCGCGAGGAGGCCTGCCTACTTGTCCTCCCCCGTGGGCACCCCCATCACCTCCCGCGAATGCCTGTTCGGCACCATCCCCAGTCGCCACGCCTGCCACCCCGCCCCCAGGTCCACCCCCCGCCCCAGCACCACCCGGTACGCGTCCAGGCAGTCCGCGAGGCGCTCGTCCCGCGTCGGGTGCGGCTCCGACGCCAGCAGCGCCAGCTCCTCCTCGGCCAGCGACGTGCCCGCCTCCGGCCCGCCCGGGTGGGCGAACGGCAGCAGCGTGCAGCGCAGGAAGCGGGCCCAGTCGCCGCCCCGGCGGTCCTCGTAGGAGGCGAAGAGGGCGACCGCCTCGTCGCACAGCGAAAGGGCCTGCTCCGGGCGGGAGTTGCCCGCGTCGACGACGACCAGTTCCAGGACCGTCCACGCCTCCCCGTGCGCCACCCCGATCCGCCGGAAGTCCTGCCGTGCGTCCGTCAGGAGCTGGCGGGCGAAGCCGGAGTTGCGGAGGTTGCCCGTCTGGACGGCCCGCTGGTCGCGCGTCACCCGCCCCGAGTGGTGGCGGGCGCACGCCAGCCCGTACACGTCCCGCATCCGCGAGAACATCGTCCGGGCGCGCTCCAGTTCGCGGACCGCCTGGTCGTGGTCGCCCCGCTCCTCCAGGGACTGGCCCAGGTAGTACAGGGTCCAGGCCTCGCCGCGCGCGTCCTCGTTGTCGCGGTGGCGGGACAGGGCCTGGCGCAGGCCGTCGACCGCCGGGGCCGGGTCGCCCGCGACCAGGCGGGCCCGGGCCAGCTGGGTCATCGCCCAGGCCTCGCCCCGCTCGTCGCGGGTACGGCCGTACAGATCGAGAGCCGCGTTCAACTCGGCCTCCGCGCGCGGCACTTCGCCCATCCGCAGGCACACCTGCCCGAGCTGGAAGTGCGCCCACGCCTGCCCGTGCAGCGACTCGCCCTCCCGGTGCAGGGCCAGCGCGGTGTCGAGGAGCTCGACGGCCTCCGCGAGGTTCGCGCGGTCGCGTTCCACGGCGGCCAGGGCGTGCAGGTTCCACGCGCGGTCGCCCGCGAGGGCGGGGGAGGACTGGAGGTCCAGGGCCTCCCGCAGCTTGGCGGCGGCCTCGGTCAGGTTGCCCTGGTGGTGCAGGGTGATGCCGAGGGAGCCCAGCGCCCGCGCCGCGCCCGCCTCGTGCTGGGCCTCGAAGTAGAGGTCCACCACGGAGGACAGGGTGGTGCGGGCCTTGTCCAGCTCACCGAGCTGCCGGGCGGCGATACCCGTACGCCACTGCACCGAACGTACGAGAAGGCCCTGGTCGACGGCCTGCGTCAGCTCGCTGATCTCGCCGAGCCGGTAGAGGTCGCCGCGCAGCAGGCAGTAGTCGCACAGCGCGCCCAGCAGATTCAGGACGAGCTGCTGGTCCACGCCCTCCGCGTGCCGCAGGGCGGCGGTGATGAAGGAGGACTCGTCGTCCAGCCAGCGCAGGGCGGCGTCCAGCGAGGTGAAGCCGTGCGGTCCGAAGCGGTCGGCGCGGGTCGAGTTCTTGCCGTCGACCAGGCGGATGACGGAGTCGGCCAGCTCGCCGTAGTTCTGGATGAGGCGTTCCTGGGCGGCCGTCCGCTCGGAGGGCTCCTCCTCGTCGAGGAGCCGGGTGTACGCGAAGGAGCGCACGAGGTCGTGGAGGCGGTAGCGGCCACCGCCCACCGGCTCGATCAGCCCGGCGCCCGCCAGCTCCGCCAGCCGGCGCCGCGCCTCCTGATCGTCCGTGGCCAGGAGGGCTGCCGCCGCCGCGCCGCCCAGCGACGCCCGGCCCGCGAGCGAGAGGCGGCGCAGCAGCCTGCGCCCCTGCTCCGACTGGTCGGCGTAACGCAGGGACAGGGCGCGCTCGACCGGGTCCAGGGGACCGTACGCCGCCAGGTCGGCGGCCAGCGCGCGCGGGCTGCGCGCACCGAGCGAGGAGCCCGCCACCCGCAGGGCCAGCGGCAGCCCCCGGCACAACTCCGTGATGCGGTCCGCCGATTCACCGTCGTACGGTGCGTCCTCCTCCTGCGCGACCGCCCGCATCAGCTCCTCCGCACCCGCCCCGTCCAGCGGCTGCACCGGCAACTGGTGCACCCACGCCGGTGTGTCCTCGGGGAGGGCGAGCGGCTCGGACGCGGTGACCAGGACAAGACTGTCCGAGCGCTCCGGGATGAGCGTGCGCACCTGGTCCGGGTCGGTGGCGTCCTCCAGGACGACGGTCACCGGAAGCCCGGTGAGGTGCTGGTGGTACAGCTCGGTGAGTCGCTTCAACTGCTGTTCCTGCGTGCTGCGTTCGGTGCGCTGCTCGCGGAAGAGGAGCTGGTCGCGGGGTGCGCCGAGCCGGTTCAGGAGCTGGAGCAGGGCGTCGCGCGTGGACGTCGCCGACTCGGCCCGCCCCGGCGCCCCGTTGCACAGCTCCACCAGGCACGCGCCCCGGAACTGGTCCCGCAGCCCGTGCGTCGCCCGCAGCGCCAGCGTGGAACGCCCCGAACCCGCCTCCCCGTACAGCACGACGACGGTCGGCCGGGTCTGCGTGCTGGCCCGGGCCGCGTGCACCCACTGCGCGATCTGCGCCAGCTCCGTGCGCCGCCCGGCGAACGGGCCCTCGGGTTGCGGGAGATGGGCGAACGACTGCTCCAGTACGGTCCTGCGCCGTGCGGCCGCGCTGCGGTTGCCGCCGCGCAGCGCGGTGGTCTCGGTGGTGGCCTTCTTCACCGGCGGCCGGGTGCGGGTGGCGGCGCTGAGCATGCGCTGCCGGTCGAGGTAGGGACGTACCCCACGGACCTCGAACGCGGTCAGCCACTGCAACTTCACCTGCTCCGGCCCGCCCGGCTGTCCGAGCGCACCGGCCCGGCGGTGCGCGGCGGGCCAGTGCGTGGCGGTCACCTTGGCGACGGTCGCGGTCGCCCCGGCCACCGCGACGACGGCCCCGGCGGCGAGGGCGGTCCCCGACGCCGTCCCCAGGGCGAGGTCGGCGGCGAAGGCGGCCACGGCGGCAACTCCCGTGACCAGGGCGGGAGTTCCGATGCTCGCCCTGCTGAATCGTTCCGACAGGTGCTGCTGCCCGGCGCCCGCGCGGTCGAGCGCGGTGACGTACGCGGCGTACTCCTCGGCGGCGGGGGCGGCCAGTTCGTCGAGCGCACCGCGGGCGCGTGCCAGCAGCGCCCGCCCATCGGTCCGGCCGCCGGACCGCCGCACTTCCTCCTCGACGGCCCGCACCAACACCTGCTCGGCCTCAGCCCGATGGCTCTCCCGCATGTTGCGTCCCCCTCCGCGGCGATCCTGCGCTGTCCGGGCACGGCCTTTCCCGCTCGGGCCGCCCGGATGTGTCAAGTGTCCTGCCTGACGGGCCCGGGCGCGAGGGAGCACGGCCAGGGAGCACGGGGCGTGCGCCGCCGGTCACGGAGGGAGTGCGCACAGGGCGTCCCCGGGAGGAGCTTCCGGCGGCGGAGGGGCGGGTTCCGCGGTGGCGGGACTCGGCAGGTGTGGCGGCGGGAACCGTCCTTACGAGGGTGAGGAACGGTCCCTCAAAAATTCTGCGGCAGCAGGGTGGCCGGCTTGCGCGGCGAAGGCAATGAGCTGGTCCGACTCGCGCCACCTCCTTTGCATTACGAGGCTCAGGCCGAGCCAGTAGGCGGCCTCGACACTCCCTGCATGGGCAGCCCGGCGCAGCCAGGGCTCTCCGCCTTCGTGGTCCTTGTGGTGGACGGATCGCACGAACCCGTATCTCAGCGTGGCTTCGGGGTGGCCGGCGTAAGCGGCCTGATGCCACCAGTGCTCTGCCTCTTTGACTTCGCCGAGAGATCTTAGGAGCTCGGCCAGCGCGAAGGCCGCGTCCCAGTTCCTGTTCTGCGCCTCGTTCCTCAGCTCCTCGACGTCCCTGGCGGTTTCCCGTAGTCGGATCACGCCTTCCAGGAACTCTTCGGCGTCTTCGACATGTTGGTCGACCGCCTCCCAGAGCCAGCGTTCGGATTCCCGGTACTGCTTCCGTCGCGCCAGCAGCACGCCGAGCGTGTAGAGGGCGTCGCCGTAACCGTGTTCGGCAGCTGTGCGGAGCCACATCTCGGCTTCCACGATCCGGTCCTGGCCGTGCAGGAGCATGCTGAGGGCGTACGCGGCCTCTTCATTGCCGTCCATGGCGGCGCGCTGCCATTGGATCTCACATTCCTGCAGCCGTCCCTGCTCGCGAAGCAGCAGGCCCAGTCCGTAGGGGGCGTCCTCATGTCCCAGATCCGCAGCACGGCGCAGCAGTCCTTCGGGCTCCGTTGGATTTCCTTGTCGAGACCCCAGGAGGGCGAGATGAAATAGGGCGTCTGCGTGTCCGGAGTCGGCCAGTGGGCGCCAGATGGACTCGGCCACGTCGTCCTCCCCGAATGTTGCCGCGAGCATGCCGACGATGTGCAGATGGAAGTCGTGCTGGACGTACTTGCAGACGATGGCCCAGACGTCCGGGTGGACGCGATGTTCGTCCCGGTCAAAGTGCTCGACCAAGTAGTCGAAGGGTTTCCACGCGACGGAGTCGACGCCCACCGGGTTGATCATTCCCGTGGCTCCGTAGTGGATCCGGGTGGCCCAGGTGAAGGCATCCGCAGCCGGTTCCGGCCGTGAGCCCGGGTTCTTCTTCAGGTAGGTGAGGTGCAACTCCTCGATGGCGGCGAAGGGAATCTCCAGCAGACCCGCACGGCGGAGGTCGACCGCGGCCCTGACGTAGGCATGTCCTCGCGCATTGCCGCCTGCCCGGCAGGCCCGGTTCATCTCGTCCAGCAACGCTGGCCCCGCAGCCAGGTACTCAGCGATCCCGTAGTCGCCCCGATGCCTCATTGCCTCCTCCAACCCTGGGTCACCGACCTCTTCGGCGCGGTTCAGCTCGGCTCGGCTCCACATTCGGTCGAGATGAATCTGCTCGGCCAAGTTGAGGACCCGCGCGCCGAGGTTGGCCAGGAAGGTGTAGGGCGCATCGAGGGTCGCCTGATGGGGACTCCGGCGCTGGAAGCGGTCGACCTGTTCGTCACGCAGAGTCGCGAGCACGACGACTCGTTGCTGAATGAGGCTGGAGAGGAGCGCGGGCTCCAGTCCGTCGTCGCGAATGTAGTCCTCGACGTCGTCCAGCCAGAGCACACAGCCTTCGGCCAAGGGAGGGTCCATGGATGCGATGGGCCGCAGGTCGGCGGTGCGAGGGGGCGCCCACACCCGGCACCCGGAGAGTTCGGCCCGCATGGCTTCGAATGCGCAGCGGGTCTTCCCCGCAGTCGAGTCGCCTGTCAGGACCAGGAAGCCGCCGGTGCGTCTGAGCCGGGCGATCAGGGGACGCACTCGGATGTCGATGTCCCGGGTCACATAGGGGTGCAGGGGCCGCTGACCTCCCTGCCGTCGGGGGCGATGTACACCGAAGACGAGCGGATCCGCCTGTTCTGCCGTCGTCCACGTGGTGGGCGGCGGTGGGCTCGCGAAGCCGGTGGAGACTCGCATCGCGCCGGCCGTGATGGTGTGGGCTCAGGCCAACGAGGGCTCGCCCCGGGCTGTAGTGAAGCCGGGCGGATCCGCCTTCGTTTCACCTGCGGGACTCGGCCCAGCGCTCACCGTCTGCCCGGGGTGGGAATCGGCCTTTCCCTCTGGTGCCCCTTGCCTCGCAGTTCCTTACGAGACCCCGAGATCGACCGTGATGGAGAAAGGCGCGGCGGCCTTTACCGTGCCGGTGAACATGTCGCCGTCCCTGTAGGCCCTGGTGGCGGGGTCCAGGACATAGGTGTAGACGATCGGGACACCGGTGGCGGCCTGTTCGATGCGCCAGTAGAAGGGGATACCCGCTTTGGCGTACTGGTCCACCTTCACAACCCGGTCCGTGGTCTCCGAACCGGGGGACACCACCTCGACCACCAGGAGTACGTGCTCGGGGCGGGTGGGCGAGAGGTCGATGGTCTCTGCCCGGTAGACGACGATGTCCGGACGCCGGTTGGTGAGAGGAACGTCTTGCAGGCGGACGTCGAAGTCGGTATCGGCGTTCCAGTCGGGGCCCGCGGCGGCGTCGAGGGCATTGGCCAGGATGCGGGCCAGCCGGTTGTGGCGCTTGGAGGCGCTCGGGGTCACGACGACCATCCCGTCCACGATCTCGATCCCGGCGCACTGCTCCTCGGTCCAGGAGTCGTACTCCTCCGCGCTGACCTGAGCGTGCATCCACGCGGGCGCCACCATTTCGGCGGACACGGTGTACCTCCTTCGTGGAGCCTCGGCAAGTTCAGCGCTGCTGCGGCCAGCCTACTGTTCCGAGGCGTCGGGTCGCGCGGCGAAGGCGGGGATCGGTGGCGGGCGGTGGACACGGAGTGGTGGCAGGCCCCGCCCTCCTGGCCCGCACCGACCGGCCCTGTTCTGTCGAAGGCCGTCGCACCGTTCCACGATGGGCGGCGGACCCTGGGGCAGGATGGGGGAATGCCCACGAATCGACTGGCCCATGAGACGTCCCCCTATCTCCTCCAGCACGCCGACAACCCCGTCGACTGGTGGCCGTGGTCGCCCGAGGCCTTCGAGGAGGCGCGGCGGCGGGGGGTGCCGGTGCTGCTCAGCGTGGGGTACAGCAGTTGCCACTGGTGCCACGTCATGGCGGGCGAGTCCTTCGAGGACGAGGGGACGGCCGCCCTCATGAACGAGCACTTCGTGAACATCAAGGTCGACCGCGAGGAGCGCCCCGACGTCGACGCCGTCTACATGGAGGCCGTGCAGGCGGCGACCGGCCAGGGGGGCTGGCCGATGACCGTCTTCCTCACCCCCGACGCGGAGCCCTTCTACTTCGGTACGTACTTCCCGCCGGAGCCCCGGCACGGGATGCCGTCGTTCCCCGAGGTGCTGGAGGGGGTGCGCGCCGCGTACGCGGACCGGCGGGGCGAGGTCGACGAGGTCGCCGGGAAGATCGTGAAGGACCTCGGCGAGCGCTCGCTGGCCGTCGCGTCGAACGGGCTGCCGGGCGAGGAGGACCTCGCGGCGGCACTGCTGGGGCTGACCCGCGAGTACGACGCGCGCAATGGCGGTTTCGGGGGTGCGCCGAAGTTCCCGCCGTCCATGGTGCTGGAGTTCCTGCTGCGGCATGCGGCACGGACGGGCTCCGAGGGGGCCCTCCAGATGGCCACCGACACCTGCGAGGCGATGGCGCGGGGTGGGATCTACGACCAGTTGGGGGGCGGGTTCGCCCGCTACTCCGTCGACGGCGGCTGGGTCGTTCCCCACTTCGAGAAGATGCTGTACGACAACGCGCTGCTGTGCCGCGTGTACGCGCACGTGTGGCGGGCCACGGGGTCGGACCTGGCGCGGCGGGTGGCGCTGGAGACCGCGGACTTCCTCGTACGTGAACTGCGCACGAGCGAGGGCGGGTTCGCCTCCGCGCTGGACGCGGACAGCGAGGACGGGGCGGGGCGGCACGTGGAGGGCGCGTACTACGTGTGGACGCCCGGGCAGTTGCGGGAGGTGCTGGGGGAGTCGGACGCGGAGCTGGCGGCGACCCACTTCGGAGTGACGCCGGACGGAACCTTCGAGGAGGGCTCCTCCGTCCTCCAACTCCCCCTCGATGCCGGTGAGTTGGCGGACGCGACGCGCATCGCGGAGATCCGGGCGCGGCTGCTGTCCGCGCGGGGCGAGCGGCATGCTCCCGGGCGGGACGACAAGGTCGTCGCCGCCTGGAACGGGCTGGCGATCGCGGCGCTGGCCGAGGTCGGCGCGTACTTCGACCGCCCGGACCTGGTGGAGCGCGCCACGGAGGCCGCGGACCTTCTCGTACGGGTCCACCTGGACGACGCGGCGAGGCTCGCCCGCACGTCGCGGGACGGCCGCGTGGGCCCCAACGCGGGGGTGCTGGAGGACTACGCGGACGTCGCGGAGGGCTTCCTCGCGCTGGCGTCGGTGACGGGGGAGGGGGCGTGGCTCGACTTCGCGGGCTTTCTCCTCGACCACGTGCTGATGCGGTTCCGGGGGGAGGGCGGCTCGCTGTACGACACGGCCGACGACGCGGAGAAGCTGATCCGCAGGCCGCAGGACCCCACCGACAACGCGACGCCGTCCGGCTGGACGGCGGCGGCCGGAGCCCTCCTCTCCTACGCGGCGCACACGGGCTCCACGGCGCACCGGGAGGCGGCGGAAGGCGCACTGGGCGTGGTCAAGGCCCTCGCCTCGCGGGCGCCGCGGCACATCGGCTGGGGCCTCGCCGTGGCGGAGGCGGCGCTGGACGGGCCGCGGGAGGTGGCCGTGGTGGGGGACCCGTCCTCCCCCGAGGCACGGACGCTCCACCGGACGGCGCTGCTGGGAACGGCCCCGGGCCTGGTGATCGCGTACGGGCCTGCGGGCAGCGACGAGTTCCCGCTGCTGGCCCACCGGCCGGGGGCGGGGGCGTACGTCTGCCGCGGCTTCGTGTGCGAGGCACCGACGGGGGACGCGGGGGTGCTGGGGCAGCAGGTGGGGGCGCGGGGGTAGGGGCGGAGCCCAGGGGGCGGGGGAAGGGGCCCCGTCCCCTCGGCGGCGGAGGGACGGTCCCGGGCCGGGGTGATCAGCGGCGGGGGTACGGTCTCTGGTCCTGGGTGCCGGTCGGCGGCGGGGGGATGGTTCCTGGTCCTGGGTGCCGGTCGGCGGCGGGGGGATGGTTCCTGGTCCTGGGTGCCGATCGGCGGCGGGGGACGGTCCCGAGCCCCGGGTGCCGGTCAGCGGCGGGGGACGGTCCCGAGCCCCGGGTGCCGGTCAGCGGCGGAGGGACGGTCCCGGGCCCTGGGGGCCGAGCAGGCCGAAGGGGGCGGCCCGGGACCGCAGGTCCGAGGTTCGCAGCGTCACCAGGTGCCGCAGGAACCGCACCCCCTCCCGCACCGTCGACTTCGACGCACCCGCGTGCCGCTCCCCGAAGACGTACGGGACTTCCGCGATGCCGCGCGGCCCGCACCGTACCGCCAGCTCCAGCAGGATCTTGTAGCCCAGCGGCTCCAGGACACCGGCCCGCTCCACCGCCTCCCGGCGGATAGCGAAGAACCCGCTCATCGGGTCGCTCAGCCCGCGCAGCGCACGCGGGAACAGCCCCTTGGCCAGCAGTGTCGACGCCCCCGACACCGCCAGCCGGTACCCGCCCGCGAGCCCCGACCGGCTGCCGCCCGCCGCGTACCGGCTGGCCACCACCAGCTCCGCGCCCGCCGCCGCACCCCGCGCGACCAACTCCGGCACCAGCTCCGGCGGATGCTGGAGGTCGGCGTCGATGACGACGATCCACGGCGCCCGCGCCCGCCCGATGCCCTCGACGACGGCCCCGCCGAGCCCCGCCGTCGGCACGGCCCGGTGATGCAGGACGACGGGCAAGGGGCAGGTGGCGGCGGCCCGTTCGATCACCGCGCAGGTGTCGTCCGTGGAGTCGTCCGCGAAGATCACCTCGGCGCTCGACGGCATCTCCGCGAAGGCCGCGCCCAGCCGCCGCAACAACTCCGCGATGTTCTCCGCCTCGTTGAAGGTCGGCACGACGATCGAGAGATCGACGTCCGAGGGCGACGGTTCCGGCTCGCCCGTCACACGTCCCCCCGTCACGCGTCCCCCCGTCATGGGTCACCTCGCACTCGCTTGCCGCCGCCGTCCACCGCACGCAGGGCCGCCGGCGCGAGGACGACCGCGTACAGCGAACCGCCGATCAGTGGCTTTACGTAACCCCCGAAGCCGATCCGGAAGGCGTACTCCCGCCCGGAGTCGTGCGGCGCGACCGCCCCGAAGGCCCTCATGGCGGCCGTCGGCAGCATCAGCAGCCAGGCCACTGGCGGGATCACCAGCAGGGATCACCAGCAGGGATCGCCAGCAGGGATCGCCAGCAGGGATCGCCAGCAGGGACCACCAGCGCGACCCGCGACCCGGGGGCCTCAGCCGTCGATACGGACGAGGCCCCCCTCGAACGTCCGCAGCATCCGGTCGATCAGCCCCACCAGGTCGTCCCGCTGGCCGCGCTCGGCCCAGTACAGCGTCGTCTCCAGTACGGCCGCCAGCAGCCCGGTGGCGAAGATCCGCACCTCCAGCTCGCCCGCGTCCCGCCCGGTCCGCTCGGCGATCACCCGGCACAGCATCCGGCTGGTGACGCTCACGCTCTCCACCATCCGGGCCCGTACGGCAGGCACTTCCAGCATGAGCCGGGTGCGCAGCAGCACCTCGTCCGGCTCCTCGTCCAGCGAGCGCCGCATCGCCTCGGTCACCACGGCCCGCACCGACTCCAGCAGCGGTTCGTCCGCCGGGCGCTGCCGCAGCGCGCCCTCCATCACCGGGTCGTACTCGTCGGGCAGGACGATGTCCTCCTTCACCGGGAAGTAGCGGATCACCGTGCTCGGCGAGACCTCGGCCTCCTCGGCGATCTGGTCGATCGTCGTGGCGTCCCACCCCTGGTCCGACACCAGCCGGAACGTCGCCCGGCGAATCTCCAGCCGCGTCTTGATCTTCTTGCGTTCGCGCAGGCCGGGCCGGGTGTCGAGGGTGTCAGGAGGGACGGACGGGGTGTGTGGGGCGGACATGGCGTCATTGTCGGCCATCTTCCGCGCACCTTGGCGGATCTTTGGCGGCCGGGGCCATTGTCAGTACCGCATGTCACCGTGTGGTGTGGGTAACCGAACTGTCCGTGAAATCACCACAGATGTGCGGAGTGATAGAGGGAGGGGGAGGCATGAGAAGACGCGTGAACGTGCTGACCGCGGCGTTGGCGGTGCTGTGCGTGCTGGCCTTTCTGGCCTGGGGGGCGGCGGCCGTCGTCGGTGTCGTGCTGGTGGCCGTGGGGGTCCTGGCATGGCACGTGGCCGCGGCGTCGAGGCCACGGCCACGGAGGCAGCACCAGCGGGGCACGGGCCCGTCCCCGGGCCCGGGTGTGCAGCCGGGGCTAATAGGCCGCCAGCGAGATCGCCGTGTAGTGCGCGACGAAGGCGGCGAGGGTGAGGGAGTGGAAGACCTCATGGAAGCCGAACCACGCCGGTGACGGGTTGGGGCGCTTGAGGCCGTAGATCACGCCGCCCGCGCTGTAGAGCAGCCCGCCGACGACCACCAGCACCAGCACCGCGATGCCGCCGGCCCGCATGAAGTCGGGCAGGAAGAAGACGGCGGCCCAGCCCATCGCGATGTAGCAGGGGGTGTAGAGCCAGCGCGGGGCGCCCACCCAGAAGACCCGGAAGGCGATGCCCGCACCGGCCGCCGCCCAAATCGCCCACAGCAGGGTGGTGCCGGTGGACTCGGGCAGCAGCAGGACGGTGAGCGGCGTGTAGGTGCCCGCGATGATCAGGAAGATGTTCGCGTGGTCGAGGCGGCGCAGCACCGCCTCGCCCCGGCGGCCCCAGGTGCCCCGGTGGTAGACGCCGCTGACGCCGAAGAGCATGCACGCGGTCAGGACGAAGATCGTGCACGCGACACGGGCCCGGGTGGAGTCCGCGAGAGCGATCAGCGCGATGCCCGCGATCAGCACGGCGGGGAACATTCCGGCGTGCAGCCAGCCACGCATTCTGGGCTTGACCGGGGGTGGATCGATCTCGGTGACCTGGGCGGGCACGGCATGCGACGTCATGACCCGAATGCTACCTACGGTTCCGTAAGTTCTGGCTACGAGTGGCGATGCTCACGCATGAGGGGATTGTGGGGAGTGGCGATGCTCACGTGTGCGGCCCCCTGGACAGATGGGCGGAGCACCGGGATGATCAAATGAGTGCGGTCGGCACCGGATGAGCGCCAGAGGGAAATGTTCCAAAAGAAACGTGTGAAGCATCCGGGTCGCAGCCCCCACGGGGCAACAAACCACAAAACCCCTCATCAAGGAGCAATCGTGGCGCGCGACATCGCGGCTCCCACCACCGTCCCGACCAACCACCAGGAGCTCGTCTCCTGGGTAGACGAGATCGCAGCCCTCACCGAGCCCGACCGTGTCGTGTGGTGCGACGGTTCCGAGGCCGAGTACGAGCGGCTCTGCGAGGAGCTCGTCGCCAAGGGCACGTTCAAGAAGCTCGACGAGATCAAGCGCCCGAACTCCTACTACGCCGCCTCCGACCCCTCCGACGTCGCCCGGGTGGAGGACCGCACCTTCATCTGCTCCGAGAAGGAGGAGGACGCGGGCCCGACGAACCACTGGAAGGCCCCCGCCGAGATGCGGGAGATCTTCCAGGGCAAGGACGGCCGCGAGGGCATCTTCCGCGGCTCGATGCGCGGCCGCACGATGTACGTCGTCCCCTTCTGCATGGGCCCGGTCGGCTCGCCGCTGTCCGCGATCGGCGTCGAGATCACCGACTCGGCGTACGTCGCCGTCTCGATGCGCACGATGACCCGGATGGGCCAGCACGTCCTGGACGAGCTGGGAGCCGACGGCTTCTTCGTGAAGGCCGTCCACACGCTGGGTGCTCCGCTCCAGGAGGGCGAGGCCGACGTCCCGTGGCCCTGCAACTCCACCAAGTACATCTCGCACTTCCCCGAGGACCGCGAGATCTGGTCCTACGGCTCGGGCTACGGCGGCAACGCCCTGCTCGGCAAGAAGTGCTACGCCCTGCGCATCGCGTCCGTCATGGCCCGCGACGAGGGCTGGCTGGCCGAGCACATGCTCATCCTGAAGCTCACGCCGCCGCAGGGTGAGTCGAAGTACGTCGCGGCCGCCTTCCCCAGCGCGTGCGGCAAGACCAACCTCGCCATGCTGGAGCCCACGATCTCCGGCTGGACCGTCGAGACCATCGGCGACGACATCGCCTGGATGCGCTTCGGCGAGGACGGCCGCCTGTACGCGATCAACCCGGAGGCCGGGTTCTTCGGCGTCGCGCCGGGCACCGGCGAGCACACCAACGCCAACGCCATGAAGACCATGTGGGGCAACTCCGTCTTCACCAACGTCGCGCTCACCGACGACAACGACGTGTGGTGGGAGGGCATGACGGAGGAGGCTCCGGCCCACCTCACCGACTGGAAGGGCAACGACTGGACCCCCGAGTCCGGTACGCCCGCCGCCCACCCGAACGCCCGCTTCACCGTCCCGGCCGGGCAGTGCCCGATCATCGCGCCGGAGTGGGAGGACCCGAAGGGCGTGCCGATCTCGGCGATCCTCTTCGGCGGCCGCCGCGCCACCGCGGTCCCGCTGGTGACGGAGTCCTTCAACTGGCAGCACGGCGTCTTCCTCGGAGCCAACGTCGCCTCCGAGAAGACCGCCGCCGCCGAGGGCAAGGTCGGCGAGCTGCGCCGCGACCCGTTCGCCATGCTGCCGTTCTGCGGCTACAACATGGGCGACTACATGAACCACTGGGTCAAGGTCGGCGCGGACAAGGACCAGGCGAAGCTCCCGAAGATCTACTACGTGAACTGGTTCCGCAAGAACGACGCGGGCAAGTTCGTGTGGCCCGGCTTCGGCGAGAACAGCCGCGTCCTGAAGTGGATCGTCGAGCGCCTCGACGGCAAGGCCGAGGGCGTCGAGACGCCGATCGGCGTCCTGCCGACGAAGGCCGCGCTCGACACCGACGGTCTGGACCTCCCCGAGGCCGACCTCGACTTCCTGCTGACGGTCGACAAGGAGGCCTGGCGCGAGGAGGCCGCCCTGGTCCCCGAGCACCTCAACACCTTCGGCGACCACGCGCCCAAGGAGCTGTGGGACGAGTACCGCGCGCTGGTCCAGCGCCTGGGCTAGTCCCCCCTGATACGTGGTCGGAGCCGGCCTGTTCCCCGGCTCCGGCCCAGCCCCCCGCCCGGTCCCCCCGGGTGCACGAACACCCGGGGGGCCGAGCGTGGGGGAGCCGCACTCGGATCGTCACGACACCGCCCTGACCAGTGGGATCCCTCGAACGAGCCGCGGCACGGCCCCCGGCGCCCGAGAAGGCGCCGGGGGCCATTCCCTTGCAGCCCTGACGCGTGAAGCCCTGACGCGGCACGTGCTCACCCGCGGTCCTCCAGGTACCGGGTCAGGGATTCCTGGCGGAGGCCCTTTTCGTCGCGTACGCCCGCTGCCAGTGTTCGCACGTCCCGCAGGATCAGGGAGAGCTGGCGGACCACGTGCTTCTCCGGGGGGTCGCCGCCCGGGGTGAGGCGGGTCCACCAGCGGGCGCCCAGGTAGGTGTCCACCGCCTCCGGGACGTCCTCGCGGACCGCCCGCCCCAGGATGTGGAGGGACTCCGGGTCGCGCTCCCACCCCCCGTGCGACAGCAGCGCGTCCAGCAGGCCCGTCAGCTCGGTCAGCCTTCGGGCCGGGACGGGCGGCAGGTCGGGCGTCACCGACGTCACGTACGTGCGCAGTCGGGCGAAGTCCGCCCGGAGGAGGTCCAGTGCGGCCCCCTCGCCCCCGAAGCCCGGCACCTCCACCCGCTCCGGCGGCGCCACCAGCGCCCCCGCCCCGTACAGCCCGGCCACCACCAGCGGCCAGTACGCCCCCGCCACCCCGGTGAAGGTGAGCACGAGGCCGAGCAGCCCTGCCCCGCACCCGGCGAGGTTCTTCCGGGATTCGAGGTAGCCCAACAACTTACTGGTAGCCACGGATCTCCTCGAAGGCCGCGTCCAGCGACCCCTTCGTCGCGTCGAAGAGCCGCCCCCCGGTCAGCGATGCGATCCGCTCCAGTTCCGAGCGGTCGGAGTCGCCGAACAGGACGGGGAAGACGGGCGTCGAGCGGCGCGCCACCGGCAGCCCCGCCCGGAAGGACTCGAAGGCGGAGGCCCCCTCGCCCGACGTGTTCTGCCCGTCCGTCATCAAAACGATGCTGGTGAACGCGTCGCCCGGCGGCCCCAGTTGGTCGTAGGCGGCACGCAGGCTGGTGTAGATCGCCGTGTCCCCCTGGGCCTCCAGCCCCGCCGCGAAGGAGTGCAGCGCGTCCAGGGCGGCGGCGGGCCGCGCCGGGTCGACCGTCTGCCGTACGACGTCCTTCACCCCCGAACCGAACGGCATCAGCGTCACCTCCTCCCGGTCCCGGAAGCGGCGGCCCACCGCCGACTCGGCCGTCCCGGTCAACCGGCCCAGCGCGGACTTCAGCCGGTCGAGCCGCTCGCCGCCCATCGACGCCGAGGTGTCCAGCACGTACACGGTGCGCGAGCGCCGCCGCAGGACGTTCTCGTACGAGAAGAGCAGGCTGTCGGCGACCGCCCGCGACCCCGGGAAGGGCAGCTCCCTGCGGCGGACCCGGGTGCCGGGAACCCCGGGGACCCCCACCACCGGCTGCCGGAACGTCGTGGCCGCCAGCGTGCGCTGCACCGGCACCGACCGCAGATGCGCGGCCAGCTTGGCCGCGTCCTCCTTCGCCCGCGCCGACGCGGAGGTGAGCAGGGAGAAGGGGTAGTCCGCCGTCACCACCCCGTCGCGGGGGCGGATCACCGTCAGCCCGGCACGGTCGTCCCGGTTCATGGAGAGCAGGACGGACTCGTAGTTGATGAGGGCCGCGACCGTTCCGCGCCGCGTGTACGCCTGGGCCAGCCAGCCCGAGGAACCCGAGGTCAGCCGCTGCCCGCCGAAGAACTCCTTCAGCCTCGGCGTCGCCGCCCGCACGTCCGCCTCCGTCAGCGCCCCCTGCGCCTTCGACAGCCCCGACGCCACCGACACCAGCGCCGCGAAGCCGGAGTGCGAGCGCACCGGGTCCGTCATCCCGTACGTCAGCCTGCCCGCCGCCACCGCCCGGTGCACGTCCGCCCAGGTCACCCGGTCCGGGGTCCACCCCAGGTCGCGTACGGTCGCCTCCTTCACCCCGATCGCCACCGGCGACGTCATCACCGGCGTCTCGGAGGTGAGCCGCCCCGCCGCCTCCGGGCGCAGCCGCAGGTAGTCGTTGGAGGACAGCCACACCGCGTCGTACCGCCCCTCCGCCTTCCCGGAGGCGATCTGCTCGACCGCGTCCAGGGTGCCCGCCCAGGTGAACCGGACCTCGACCCCGGTTTCCCGGCGGGCGTCCGCCAACACCGGCTCCACGTCGGCGAGTTCGCTGGAGGCGAGCACTCTCAGCGTCCCCGGCCGGTACTCCGGGGCGGCGGGCTCCTTCGGTGTCTCTCCGCACGCCCCGACCAGCAGGACCACGCCCAGCAGCGCCAGCGCCCGGCGTGGCGAGAACGTCATCGCGCACCCCCGTCCGAGGCCGACCGGCTGCGCTCCAAGTGGTCGCCCGCCGCCGTGAGTTCGGCGGTCAGCGACTGCACGGTGGTCGCCATGGCCTCCGTGGCCTGCGCCTTGTACGTGTCGATGGCGTCCAGCGTCGTGAAGATCTCCCGGAACGCCTGGCGCAGCGTCTCCGGGCTGACCGCCGCCTCGGCCGCGATCTGCTGGATCTCCCCGCTCTGCGTGGCCAGCATCTGCGCGTTGCCCCGGATCAGCTCGTCCGTCGTGCCGCGCAGGGCGTTGACCTGCTCGACGACCTTCTTCTGGTTCTCCAGCGCGGACGCCAGCATCACCGCGATGCGCAGGGCCGTGACCGTCGTCGTCGCGGCCCGCTCCACCCCCTTGATCAGCTCCTCGTTGTTGCGCCGGACCACGTCCATGGCCAGATAGCCCTGGGCGCAGACCGCCAGCTGCGTGAGCAGGTCCTGGTGCTTCTGCCGTACGGGAAAGAGCACGTCGACCCGCAGCGCGTCCGCCCGCGCCGGGTCGGCGGCCTGCGCCTCGGCGATCCGCTGCTCGACCGCCCCGTCCAGGGCCTGGGTCAGCACGGCGTACTCCTGGAGCTTGCCCATGGTGTCCCACAGGCGGGTGCGCTCGGTGTGCAGGGCCGCGTTGTCGCGGCGCAACTCGTCCTGGCCGCCACGCAGCGAGCCCACGATGCGGTTCAACGTGCCCTGCGCGGAGGCGTACTTGGCGACGTGGTCGCGGAAGCGGTTGCCGCCCGGCAGCTTCCCCAGCAGGCGGCGGGCGCCGCGCGCCGGGGTGTCCCGGGGGTCCAGGTCCTCGACGGTGCGCCGCAGTTCCAGCAGCGACCCGCCGACCCGCCCCTGCGCGTCCTCCTCCCCGGAGGACAGGGCCCGTACCGTACGGTCCAGCATCCGGTTGGACTGCTGGGCAGCCCCCCGGATCTCGCCCGAGCCGAGTGCGGTGATCTCCCCGATGCGGGTGCCGAACTCGGGGGAGCGGGTGTCGAGCCCGGTGAGGGAGGCGACGTAGTCGGCCGCCCGCCGCGCCATCTCCTCCCGCACCTCGGGCCCCACCGGCACCAGCCCGGCCGCCTGCTCGGTGCGGACCGGGCCCGCGGGCTCCGGCGGGGTGAGCACCAGCGGTGATTCCTGCGACGTGGTCATGACGATTCCCCCTGTGCGCGCCGCGCCAGCGCGTGCAGCACCGCGGAGGTGGGCACGGGCGCCTGGCGGACGCCGGTCAGCGACGGATTGAGGTAGGCGGAGTGCGGGGCGACGGCCGCCGCGAAATCGGCGGGAGCGCCCTGCGGCCGGAAGCCGTGGCGGACGGCGAGGGCCCGCAGCGCGGGGTCGTTGACGAGCAACTCGCCGACGGCGCGCCCCTCTTCGGTGACCGGGACCAGCGTGTGGTCACTGCTCACCGTCGTGTCCGGGTACAGCACCACCAGGTCGTCGCCCACGCCCTGGCCGCGGATCAGCAGCGACGCCACCTGGGACTCGTACACGAGCACCAGCGGATTGCCGACCCCGCTCACGAAGTCCCGGAACGGTGCGTCGCTGCTCGTCTGCTGCGCCCCCTGTACGGAGATCAGCTTCCGCAGCAGGGGTGCGGTGCGGGCCACCGCCGCGTCCCCGTCCGCGACCCGGCCGCCGTCGGCGACGTACGAGGCCGCCGCGAGATAGAGCGCCCCGGAGCTGGACGCACCGGGGTCGGTCGTCGAGACGAACAGCGAACCGCTCAACTCCCCGTACTTCTCGGCCCCCTTGAGCTGCTGCCAGGTCCGGTCGGCCTGCGCGGCGTCCAGCAGCGGCTTCATGTGCAGCATCCCCGCGTGCCGGCCGCGCAGCGTCGCGAGCCCCGCGTCCGCGAGCACACGGGCCGCGCCGGTGTGCGCGACGACGACCAGCGGCGAGTAGAAGGGCCGCAGCACGGAACCCGCGCCGCCCGCCTTCTTCCGCAGCTCGTCGGCCGGGGACTTGCTGGCCGGGAAGACGAAGTCGTAGCCCTTCAGGGGCAGTTGCTCCATCGCCCACGACCCGGACGTCTCCGTCCGCAGGGTGTAGCCCTTGGCAGCAAGGGCCTCCACCACCTTCGGGTCGGCGAAGAACTCCGCCTTCTCCGATCCGATCACTCCTCGCACGGTCTTCGTTGCCGTGCCCGGGCCTGTGCCCGTGCCCTGTTCTTCGCGACCCACTGCGACGGCAACTGCCACACCGCCGACCAGCAGCACCGCCAGGACGATTCCCAGGATGCGTCTCACAGGGGCAGAGTGCTCCCGGAAACCCACATTCCGGGCGGACTCGGGTGAACGCCGGGTGTACGTCCTATCGCAGTACGCAACCGGAACTCACGCCACCCGTACGGGAGTTGGTGGCACCCGGTCCACGGGCCTCCGCGGCCGTGGACCGGGGCCGATCAGAGGCCGACCGGGGAGGTGTCGGCGACGGCCGCCGTGTGCGCGTCCATGCGCTGGGCGGCGAGGATCGCGGCGGCGGTGTCCGCGCGCGAGGCGGCGACCACCAGCGCGCGGCCCGCGAGGGCGTGCGCGCGGCGGTGCAGGGCGGCCGCGTTCTCCCGGCGGTGCCCGGCGTGCCGGGCGGGCGGGGCGCCGCGCAGCCGGGCCACCTGGACGGCGATCCGGTCGGCGTCGGCGTCGAGGCCGAGTTCGTCGGTCACGGCGAGGAGGGCGGACAGGTGCCCGGCGAGCTGGATGTCCAGCTCCTCCTCGCGGGAGCGGTGCGGGAAGCGGGCATCGGCGTCGGCCATGGAGTGGACCGACTTGGCGCGGATCGGTTCGTACATGACGGATGGCCTCCTGCGTCGAGCGTCAGGAAGCCATCCTATATTAGATTCGGTCTAAAGAAGAGCACTCCGGGGACGCCCCCGGGAAGCGCTCCTCTCCGGGGCTCAGTGCTGGCCGTACCCGTCCAGGAACTTGCCGATCCGCGTCACCGCGTCCGCCAGGTCCTTGGAGTTCGGCAGCGTCACGATCCGGAAGTGGTCCGGCTCGGGCCAGTTGAACCCAGTCCCGTGCACCACCATGATCTTCTCGGCCCGCAGCAGGTCCAGCACCATCTGCCGGTCGTCCTTGATCTTGTAGACGCTCGGGTCCAGCTTCGGGAACAGGTACAGCGCCCCCTTCGGCTTCACGCACGTCACGCCGGGGATCTGCGTCAGCAGCTCGTACGCCGTGTTCCGCTGCTCCAGGATCCGCCCGCCCGGCAGCACCAGGTCGTCGATCGACTGCCGGCCGCCGAGCGCGGTGGCCACCGCGTGCTGCGAGGGCATGTTCGCGCACAGCCGCATGTTGGCCAGGATCGTCAGGCCCTCGATGTACGACGACGCGTGCGCCTTCGGGCCGCACACCGCCAGCCATCCGCTGCGGTACCCGGCCACCCGGTAGTTCTTGGAGAGCCCGTTGAAGGTGAGGACCATCAGGTCGGGCGCGATCACGGCGGTCGGCGTGTGCGTCGCGCCGTCGTAGAGGATCCGGTCGTAGATCTCGTCCGAGCAGACGATCAGGTTGTGCCGCCGGGCGATCTCGGTGAGACCCCGCAGCATCTCGTCGTCGTACACCGCACCCGTCGGATTGTTCGGGTTGATGATGACGAGCGCCTTCGTCCGGTCGGTGATCTTGCGCTCGATGTCGGCGAGGTCGGGCATCCAGTCGGCCTGCTCGTCGCACCGGTAGTGCACGGCCGTGCCGCCCGCGAGCGACACCGACGCGGTCCACAGCGGGTAGTCGGGGGCCGGGACGAGCACCTCGTCGCCGTCGTCGAGCAGCGCCTGCATCGACATCTGGATCAGCTCGGAGACGCCGTTGCCGAGGTAGATGTCCTCGACGTCGAGGTCGATGCCCTTGGTCTGGTAGTGCTGCATCACCGCGCGCCGCGCGGACAGCAGGCCCTTCGCGTCGCCGTATCCGTGCGCGCTGCCGAGGTTGCGGAGGATGTCCTCCAGGATCTCGGGCGGGCACTCGAACCCGAAGGCCGCCGGGTTGCCCGTGTTGAGCTTGAGGATGCGGTGACCGGCCGCCTCCAGCCGCATCGCCTCCTCAAGGACCGGACCCCGGATCTCGTAACAGACATTGGCGAGCTTCGTTGACTGGATCACCTGCATGACGGCGAGCTTACGGGCGCGTACGACCCGACGCGCGCGATTACGGACGCCCGCCCCGAACGAGTGCCCGCAACGGATTCCCCGCGTCTTCCATCGCAAAGCGGACCCCCGCCACCGCCCGCCCAAACGAGGGCCCCGGCCGCCCGCCGCCAACCGATCCGCAGGCCACGTGGCGTTCGTCACGCCCGGGGCCGCGCCCGCCGCGGAAGCGGACGGCAAAAGCGGAAACGGGCAGCAAAAAAGGCGCAGGCCGCGAGATCCACTCGGGGGAGGAAGCTTCAGCGCCGCCCCGGAGCCCTTCGTACGGACCGTCCTGCCAGCACCGGAGTCCGCTTCCCGTCCTCGATCACGAATTGCCCGTCAATCAGTACGTGCGGAATTCCGACCGGCAGTGTGCGCGGTGCGTCGAAGGTCGAACCGGCCGCCACGGTCGCCGGATCGAAGAGCACGAGATCTGCCCGGTATCCCTCCCGTACGAGTCCCCGGTCGGGAAGGCGGAGACGGGCGGCGGGGCGAGAGGTGAGATGGGCGACGGTCTCTTCCAGGGAAAGGACGCCCAACTCCCGTGCGTAATGGCCGAGATAGTGCGGAAAGGTGCCGTAGGCGCGCGGATGGGGTTTGTAGCCCTGGAGGATTCCGTCACTGCCGCCCGTGTGCACCCGGTGGCGCATGATGGCGCGGACGTTCTCCTCGTGGCCGACGTGCTGGAGGATCGTGGAGCCGAGCCGGTCGTTGATCAGCAGCCGGCGCGCGGTCACCCACGGGGCCTCGCCGCGCTGGGCGGCCGAGGCGGCGATCGTCTTGCCGACACAGCCCGCCAGGCCCGGGTCGGAGACGCCGGAGACCTCGATGGTGTCCCACTCGATGGGCACCCCGTGGCAGCCGTCCGCGCCGATCTCCTCCATGTGGTGGCGGATCTTCTCGGCCGTCGCGTCGTCCTGGAGGCGCTGGAGGATCGCCTCGGGGCCGCCCTCGCTCGCCCAGCTCGGCAGCATCGCGACGAGTGTGGTGCAGCCGGGGGTGTACGGGTAGGTGTCGAGGCTGATGTCGGCCCCGTCGGCGAGCGCCTCGTCCAGGAGGGTCAGCAGGTCGGGGGCCTTTCCCTTGTTCACGCCGAAGTTCATGGTGGCGTGCGCCAGGTGCAGGGCGCAGCCCGCGCTGCGGGTCAGCTCCACCATCTCCGCGTACGCCCGCAGGGCTCCGGCCCCGTAGGAGCGGTGGTGCGGGCAGTAGTAGCCGTCGTACGAGGCGACCACCCGGCACAGCTCGGTCAGCTCGGCGTCGTCGGCGTACATGCCGGGCGTGTAGGTGAGCCCGGAGGACATGCCGACGGCGCCCTGCTCCATGCCGTCGGCGACCAACTGCCGCATGTGGTCCATCTGTTGGGGGGTGGTGGGTCGGTCGTCCCAGCCGACGGCGTACATCCGCACCGTGCCCTGCGGGATGAGGTAGGCGGCGTTGACCGCGATGCCCCGGTCCAGCCGGTCCAGGTACTCGCCGACCGTGCGCCAGTCGAAGTCGACGTCCGAGCCGTCACCGTTCCACCCGGTGATCGCCGTGCGGACCGAGGCCAGCGTGCGGTCGTCCACGGGCGCGTACGAGAGACCGTCCTGCCCGAGCACCTCCAGCGTGACGCCCTGGGCGGCCTTCGCGCTGTGGTCGGGATCGCGCAGGAGGGCGAGGTCGGAGTGGGCGTGCATGTCGATGAAGCCGGGGGACAGGGCCAGCCCGTCGGCGTCCAGGACGCGGGCGGCGGTGAGCCGCTCCGTGGTGGAGATGCTGGCGATCCGGCCCTCGGTGATGCCGACGTCGGCGCGGTAGGACGCCCCGCCCGAGCCGTCGATCACCTGCGCGCCGCGTATGACGAGATCCATGACGGCGGCCCTCTCAGAAGAACGTGCGGACGAAGTCGACGACCGTGCCGTCCGCCTCGACCACCGGGATCAGCTGCCACTTGTCGAAGATCGTGCACGGGTGGGACATGCCCAGGCCCACCCAGTCCCCGACCTCCAGCTCGGCCGTGGCGTCGGTGCTCAGCCAGCCGTGCTGGTCGGAGAGCCCGGTGACGGTGATGCCGGTCGCGGGCCGGACACGGCCGTCGCGCGCGGACCGGACGACCTGGGCCTCGGGGAGGTGGAGGTCGTACGCGGCGTCCCGCTTGCCCGCGTTGACGAAGGCCTGCGCGGGCGTCGGACGGGACACGACCTGCGCCCACAGCCGGAACGCGGGCTGCAACTGCCCCTCCTCCGGCACCCGGTTGAAGGGGGTGAGCTCCTTGTAGTGGCCGTCGTCGTGCGAGACGTACGCGCCCGAGCGCAGCAACTTCAGGACGGGAAGGGAGAGTTCGGGGATCTCGGCGAAGACGTCCGCGACGGCGTCGAACCAGGCGCTGCCGCCCGCGCTGACCACGATCTCGTCGAGGCCGGGGGAGAAGCGTCCGGCCCGGTCGAACTCGACGGCCAGGGTGACCAGTTCGCGCAGCCAGGACCGCACCCGGTCGCCGTCCGCCTTCGGGACCTCGCCCTCGTACCCGGCGACGCCCACCAGGCGCAGCGTGCCGGTGGCGGCCACCGCGTCGGCGACCCGCGCGCAGTCCGCCGGGGTGCGGGCCCCGGTACGGGCGCCCTCGCCCGCGCCCAGCTCCACCACCACGTCCACCGGCCGGGAGCCCTGGGCCGCGCGCAGTGCCGCGTCCATCAGCTCGACGCCGCGCACGGAGTCGACGTAACAGACGAAGGAGAAGGTGGGGTCGGCGTCCAGTTCGGCGGAGAGCCAGCGCAGGGCGGCGGCGTCGACCAGCTCGTTGGCGAGGAAGATCCGGGAGATGCCGTACGCGCGGTAGACGCGGGCCTGGTGGGGGACTGCGGCGGTGATGCCCCAGGCGCCTCGCGCCAGCTGGCGCTCGAAGAGCTGCGGGGACATGGAGGTCTTGCCGTGCGGGGCGAAGGAGAGCCGGTGGCGCTCGGCGTACGTCTCCAGGAGTGCGAGGTTGTGCTCCAGGGACTCGGCGGAGAGGGCGAGGAGGGGGGTGGTGAAGCCGCCGTCGAAGACGTTGCGGCGCTGGGCGGCCAGCTCGCCCACGGTCAGGCCGGCGGCCTCGGCGTCCGGGGGGAGGGCCTTGAAGCGGTGGGTGACGGGCTCCTGCGCGAGCTGCTGTACTGCCGGGGTTTCCTGCTCGGCTCCCATGGGGCTCCTCCCTCCGGGTCGTTGCAGATAATGCAACGCCCATTGCGTATATCGCTCACCGATGTCTAACATCCGAGCCGTGTCCGCACAACAGTCAGGTTCCGGTACCAGGGTCGCCGCCGACGACGCCCACGAGGGCGTCCGGGGCGGGCTCAGCGACGTCGTCTGCCTCGGCGAGTCCATGGTCACCTTCCTCCCCTCCTGCCCCGGCCGGCTCGCCGACGTGCCGTCCTTCGGGCGCACCATCGGCGGCGCCGAGTCCAACGTGGCCTGCGCGCTCGCCCTGGCCGGGCACACCGCGAAGTGGGTCAGCCGGGTCGGTGCGGACGGTTTCGGTACATATGTGGTCGAGGCGATCGGTGCGTACGGGGTGGACGTGACGGACGTCGTCCGCGACCCCGGGCGCCGGACCGGCATCTACTTCCGCACCGCCGACGACCGCGACGACGCCACCCACGAGGTCGCCTACTACCGGGCCGGTTCCGCCGCCTCCGCGATGTCCCCGGACACGGTCGCGCGGTCCGCCCTCTTCGCCGGGCGGGTGCTGCACCTGTCGGGCATCACGGCCGCACTGTCGGCGGACTGCCTGGCGCTGATGCGGGAGTTGTGCGCGGCGGGAGCAGGCCGGCCGTTGCTGTCGTTCGACGTCAACTACCGTCCCGGGCTGTGGAGTTCGCCCGAGACCGGTGGCGGTGTGCTGCTGGAGCTGGCGCGGGGGGCCGACCTGGTCTTCGTCGGCGAGGACGAGGCGGCCGCCGCCTGGGGAGTACGGGGCGGACCGCACGCCGTGCGCGAGGCCCTGCCCGAACCGGGCGTCCTGGTCGTCAAGCAGGGCGCGGCCGGGGCGACCGTCTTCGCCGGGGGCGAGGTGCACCGCGTACCGGCCCCCCGGGTCGAGGTCGTCGCGCCCGTCGGGGCGGGGGACGCCTTCGCCGCCGGGTTCCTCTCCGCGACGCTGCGCGGACTCGACGTACCGCTGCGGCTGCGGCACGGGCACCTGACTGCGGCCGCCGCGCTGACCGTCGCCGGTGACGTGGCCGAGGTGCCCGCACGGGAGCTGGCCGACGCGTTGGCCGCACTGGACGAAGAGGCCTGGGGGAGACTTCGACTCGGCCCCGGGTGGACCGGGGCGGGGGAGCACGTGGAGGTACGTACCGCATGAGTCAGACAGTCGACCGCGCGCTGAGCATTCTGCCGCTGCTCGCGCAGGGCCCCGCCGACCTCGGGCAGGTCGCGGACCGGCTCGGCGTGCACAAGTCGACGGCGCTGCGGCTGCTGCGCACGCTGCACGAGCACGGGCTCGTCCACCGGCAGCAGGACCAGCGCTACCGGCTCGGCGCCCGGCTGTTCGCGCTCGCACAGGAGGCGGTCGAGAACCTGGACGTGCGGGACATCGCCCACCCGTACCTGAAGGAGCTCAACGCCGAGTGCGGGCACACCGTGCACCTCGCCGTGCGGGAGGAGGGGGAGGTGCTCTACATCGACAAGGTGGAGAGCCGCTACCCCGTGCGGATGTACTCGCGGATCGGCAAACCGGTCGCGATCACGGTCGCGGCGGTGGCGAAACTGCTGCTCGCGGACCTGCCGGAGGGGGAGCGCCGGGAGATCGCCGAGAAGCTGGAGTATCCGCAGTACACGGCCCGGTCCACACCCAACGCCGCCGCCTTCGTACGGGAGTTGGCGCTGGTGCGGGAACAGGGCTGGGCCACCGACCTCGGCGGGCACGAGGAATCCATCAACTGCGTCGGCGCGCCGATCAGGGGCGCGGACGGCAAGGTCGTCGCGGCGATGTCGGTGTCCGCACCGAACGTCGTCGTCACGCGGGAGGAGTTGCTGACGTTGCTGCCGCTGGTGCGGCGGACGGCGGAGGCGATCAGTCGCGAGTACTCCGGTACCGGCGACCTCCCGCAGAACACGTAGGGCGCCCGGCGTCCTCGAACCACCCCACCTTCGTCTGGTTAGGAAGCAATCCCATGGCTGACAAGCTCGAAAAGACCGCGATCACCCCCTCGACGCACACGGCTCCGCCCGCGAAGTTCTCGCACGGGGTGCGCAAGGGGAACCTGCTGCAGGTCGCGGGGCAGGTCGGGTTCCTCCCGGCGGTCGAGGGGCAGGCGCCGACGCCCGCCGGGCCGACGCTGCGGGAGCAGACCCTGCAGACGTTCGCCAACGTCAAGGCGATTCTGGAGGAAGGGGGGGCGTCGTGGGAGGACGTCATCATGCTGCGGGTGTACCTCACGGATGTGGATCACTTTGCGGAGATGAACGCGATCTACAACGAGTACTTCGCTGATCTGAAGGAGGTGCCGTCGGCGCGGACGACGGTGTACGTGGGTCTGCCGGCCGGCCTCCTCATCGAAATCGACGCCCTCGCGGTCCTGGGCTGATCCGTTCCGGGGGCGGACGCGGGAGCACCCGGGGGGATCCGGGAGTGGCCCCCCCCCGGGGCAGGGGGGGGGCGAACCCCCTTCCCCTCTGCTTCGCAGCCGCCCCCGTGGCTCCGCCCCTTCGCCCTGGCCCCGTGGGCGCCGGCGCCGCTTCCCCCGCTTCCCCCAGTCCCCTTGGGTGGCGGGGCCGCCCTTCCCCACCTCCCCCCAGCCGCCTTGGGCGGCGGGGCCGCCCCCCGGGGGCGGGACGGGCGGGCAAGGGGGCGGCCCCTCCCGCTCCCGGCCCACCCGGGTGCCGCCCCTGGCCCAGCACCTGCGCCGGAAGCGCGTCCAAAGGGGCCCCGGGCCCGCCTCCCGGTGCCGTAGCGCGCAGCTCTGCCCCGCCGGGGCAAGGGGTCCCCAGCCCCGCCCCTTCACCTAAACCCGCAGGGGCATGCACGGTTCCCGTGCGGGTGCGTGGGTGGCTGGTCGCGCAGTTCCCCGCGCCCCTGACGGGGCGCCCAGCGCGGCGGAGCCGCACGTGCAGCACAGCCCCGCGCCCCTGACGGGGCACGGCACCCACGCCGCGAAAGTCCCCCCCCGCCCCCTGCAAGAAGCCCTGCTCTCTCCTACCCCCACGGGGCGACACCGCCGTCCCCCCGGAACGCCCGGAGTTGACCGCACATGCAGCTCGCAGCATCACAAGCCGCCCACCTGGCCCACATATCCCAGCTCGCCGCAGGCGACCCCCCGCCCACGCCGCACACCGGCGGCCTCCTGGCCCTCATCGGCGGGACGCCCGGCCTCCTCACCGTCGCCGTGCTCGGCATCGCCCTTCTGCTCTTCCTGATCATCAAGGTGCGGCTTCAGCCGTTCGT
This sequence comes from Streptomyces sp. NPDC087440, assembly GCF_044744005.1. Classification (NCBI taxonomy): domain Bacteria; kingdom Bacillati; phylum Actinomycetota; class Actinomycetes; order Kitasatosporales; family Streptomycetaceae; genus Streptomyces; species Streptomyces sp. NPDC087440. Next base: position 113,717 of record NZ_JBIUXN010000025.1, read on the forward strand.
GGCCCTGCTCGCCGTGTCCGTCGTGGTCGGCCTCTCCGCCGGGCTCTCGGTCACCGAACTCTTCGGCACCGTCCAGAAGTCCAGCGCCGTATCCGTGATCGAGTCCGGCATGGGCGGCATCCTCGGGCACGTCGCGATCATCATCGGGCTGGGCACGATGCTCGGGGCGATCCTGGAGGTGTCCGGCGGGGCCGAGGTGCTCTCGCAGCGGCTCCTCGGGGTCTTCGGCGAGAAGCGCGCCCCGCTGGCGATGGGGCTCACCGGTCTCATCTTCGGTATTCCGGTCTTCTTCGACGTCGGTATTTTTGTCCTCGCCCCGATCGTCTACGCGGCCGCCAAGCGCAGCGGGAAGTCGATCCTGCTGTACGCGATGCCGCTGCTGGCCGGGCTGTCCATGACCCACGCCTTCCTGCCCCCGCACCCCGGACCGGTCGCCGCCGCAGGGCTGTTCAAGGTTTCGCTGGGGTGGGTGATCCTGATGGGGCTCGCGGTCGGCATCCCGGCCGTGCTCGCCGCCTGGGGCTACTCCGCCTGGATCGGCAAGCGCATCTTCGTACCCGTACCGCAGGACATGGTGGAGGCGGCCGAGGAGGCGAAGGCGGCCGTGGTCGCCGAGCAGCAGGCGGCCGGGGTGGAGCCGAGGGAGGACCCCGTCCCGCTCGGCACCGTCCTCGCGATCATCGGTACCCCGCTGGTGCTCATCCTCGGCGCGACCTTCTCCTCGATCGCGCTCGATCCGTCCACCCTGCGCTCGGTGATCGAGTTCTTCGGGAACCCGTTCGTCGCCCTGACCATCGCCCTGCTCCTGGCGTACTACCTGCTCGGCATCCGCCGCGGGTGGTCCCGCAAGTCCCTGGAGAAGGTGTCGACCTCGTCGCTCAAGCCGGTCGGCAACATCCTGCTCGTCGTCGGCGCGGGCGGCATCTTCGGCGCGGTCCTCAAGGGCAGCGGCATCGCCGCCGCCCTCGCCGAGACCTTCGACAACGTCGGGCTCCCGGTCATCGTGCTCGCCTGGCTGATCTCCGTCGTCCTGCGGGTCGCCCAGGGCTCGGCGACCGTCGCCATCGTCACCACCGCCGGAATCGTGGTCCCGATGGTCCAGGGGCAGGACGTCTCGCAGGCCCACCTCGCGCTGATCATCATGGCCATCTCGGCGGGCTCGATCTTCGCCTCGCACGTCAACGACGGCGGCTTCTGGATGGTCGCCAAGTACTTCGGCATCTCCGAGCGCGACACCCTGAAGTCCTGGACCGTACTGGAGACCGTTCTGTCGGTGGCGGGATTCGCGGTGGCCGCGCTGCTCAGCCTGGTCATCTGACCGGCTGCGATACGGAGACGATCGGGCCCCGCCCCTTGCGTTCTCCCGCCCCCGCCCCCCACGGTGATCCAGATCATGGTGGGGGGCCAACGGGAGGCAGGAAAGCCCATGTCGGACAGCATTCCAAGCGGCAAGAGCAACGGCGGAGCGACCCCCGAACTCGCCCAACCCGCACTGCGCAAGGCGAGTTGGAAGTACATCGGCCCTGGCATCGTCGTCGCCGCGACCGGCGTCGGCGCCGGTGACCTCGTCGCCACCCTCATCGCGGGCAGCCAGTTCGGGTACACCCTGCTGTGGGCCGCGATCATCGGCTGCGTCGTCAAGATCTCCCTCGCCGAGGCCACCGGCCGCTGGCACCTCGCCACCGGCAAGACCCTCTTCGAGGGCTGGCGCAGCCTGGGCCAGTGGACCTCGGTCTACTTCGCCGTGTACGTCGTCGTGTGGGGCTTCGTGTACGGGGCCACCGCGATGTCCTCGTCCGCGCTCCCGCTCGCCGCACTCATGCCGGACGGCCCCGACATGAAGTTCTGGGCGGTCCTGTGCGGCCTGCTCGGGCTCGCCTTCGTGTGGTTCAACCGGTACGCGGTCTTCGAGAAGTTCATGACCGTGGTGATCGGGCTGAAGTTCCTGGTGGTCGTGTACGTCGCCATCCGCGTCGCCCCCGACCTCGGCAACGCCGTCAAGGGGCTCGTGCCCACGCTCCCGGACGGGTCCCTCTTCTACACCCTGGGCCTGATCGGCGGCGTCGGCGGCACCATCACCATGGCCGCGTACGGGTACTGGGTGAACTCCAAGGGCTGGACCGACACCAGCTGGATGAAGGTGATGCGCCTCGACAACCGCGTCGCCTACATCACCACCGGCGTCTTCGTCGTCGCCATGCTCATCATCGGCGCCGAACTCCTGCACTCCTCCGGCATCGCGCTCGGCAAGGGCGACAAGGGCCTCGTCGACCTCGGCGGCGTCCTGGAGGACAAGTTCGGGGCCGTCACCGCGAAGCTCTTCCTGATCGGCTTCTTCGCCACGTCCTTCGGCGCCCTGGTCGGCGTCTGGCACGGCGTGAGCCTGATGTTCGCGGACTTCGTGGAGCGCTTCCAGCGGGAGCGCGGGACCGGGCAGCCGGCCGTCGGCATGGTCGAGGAAGTCGCGGCGGGCAAGCGTGAGAAGTCGCTGCCGTTCCGGGCGTACCTGCTGTGGCTGACCTTCCCGCCGATCGGCCTGCTCTTCCTCGACCAGCCGTTCGGACTGGTCGTCGTCTACGGCGTGCTCGGCGCGTTCTTCATGCCGTTCCTCGCGCTGACGCTGCTGTGGCTGCTCAACTCCACGCGCACACCGGGCCAGTGGCGCAACGGGTGGCTGAGCAACGTCATGCTCGCGCTGGGCGGCCTGCTGTTCGTGGTGCTGTGCGTGAAGCAGGTCATCGACCTGTTCGAGTAGGGGTACGGGGAGGGGGCGCCCGGTGCGCGAGGAGCGCCGGACGCCCGCGCCCCCGCACAAGGGCGCCGGGCGCCCCCTCCCCGTACAGGAGCATTCGCCTACGGCAGCGACCGCACGTGGGCGCCCACCGACTTCGACCAGGCGTGGCCGTCCTTCGCGTCCCAGTTGGTCGACCAGGCCATCGCGCCGCGCAGGCCGGGGTAGGTCTTGGCGGGCTTGAAGGTGCCGCAGTTCGTGCCGCGGGTCAGGCAGTCCAGGGCCTTGTTCACGACGGCGGGTTCCACGTAACCGGCGTTCTTGTTGCGCTTGTTGGAGGGGAGGCCCAGGCCCACCTGTGAGGGGTCGAGGCCGCCTTCGAGCTGGATGCAGGCGAGCGAGGTGAGGAAGTCGACCGTGCCCTGCTGGTAGACCTTGCCGTCGCAGCCCTTCATCGAACCCGAGTTGTAGAACTGGGTGTTGACGACGGTCAGGAAGTCCTTGATGTTCAGGGCGGTCTTGAAGTAGTCGCTGTCCGTGGACTGCATGTCCTTGGTCTGCGGGGCCATGGTGACGACCAGCTTCGGGCCGATGCGGCCGTGCAGGTCCTTCAGGGCGCGGGTCATGTACTCGGCGCTGAACCCGTCGTTCTCCGTGTCGATGTCGACGCCGTCGAAGCCGTACTCGGTGATCAGCGCGTGCACGGAGTCCGCGAAGCGCTTCGCGGTCTCGCCGTCGTCGACCTCGACCTTGCCGTGCTCGCCGCCGACCGAGATGATCACCGACTTGCCGGCCTGCTGCTTGGCCTTGATGTCGGCCTTGAACTCCGCGACCTGGTATCCGCCGAGGCCCCCGGTGTCCAGCTTGAAGCCGACCTTGCCGCGCTGGTCCGCGAGGTCGGCGAAGGACACGGCGATGATGTCGTACGCGTCGGAGACGTCGCGCAGCTTCTCGATCGCGGCACCGTTGCGGAAGTTCTGCCAGTAGCCGGTGAGGGCGTGCCGGGGGACCTGGGGGGCGCCCAGGGCCTTCGGCGGCTTCGCGGCCGCGGACGACTTCTCGCCACCCGCCTGCACACCGCCGCCCGGCTCCTGCTGTTCCGACGTGCAGGCTCCCAGCATCCCGGCGGCGAGAACGGCGGCGGCCGTGCCGAGGGTGAAGCGGCGGATACGGGATGCGTGGCGCACGTACTGTCTCCAGTCGGTCGAAGGTGTTCGCAATCGTGCCAAGCTGACCAAATTGGTCCAGGATTCGGTCAGGTCATTTCGGATGTCAAGTGGATCACTGCGCCCATTGTGGGCGGCTTCCGGTCGCCGCGTCGAAGTTTGGCCCGAAACCGTCTCCCCCGACCGTCAAACGGAACGCATGATCACAAGCGGTAGTGCTGAGGTGACGTGGGGTGGCAGCGGCTCCGCCGAGGCAAACGGAGCGCGAATACTCGCCGAACAAGATCAACTCCCGGTGAAGAAGGGGAAGTTGAGTGGCGTACGGGATCTCTGGAAGCTGTTCTCTCGCCCGTATGACGTGGCTAAAGTGCAGGTGCACCACGTGTGGTGACGAGTGGATGCACCACGCGTGAGCGGAAGAAGCGAGCACAGCGACAGCGCAGAACAGAGACGGGCAACGACGAACACGGTCGGGCAACGGGGAGCGGGGACATCGACGTGCCGACAGCGATAGCCGTGACCAGCGCCGACCTCGTGCTGCCGCCGACCGACCGGCAGACCCCGACCGCCGCCGTCCTCCCGCCGCCCGGCGAGCAGTCCCTCGACGCCGCCCTCGCCGAGACGAACGTCCTGCTGGAACGGCACGGCTACCTGGTCGCCCTGTACCCGTCCTCCCTCGCCCCCGCCCACGAGCACCGCCTGCACACGGTCCGCTCGGTGCTGGAGACGGACCGCATCGCCCTCCTCAAGCTGGACCTCCCGCCGCTGGGCATCGCGGTCCTCACCCGCCAGCTGCGCCAGCTCTCCGTCTGCGACTTCAGCGCGGGCGTCGTCGCCTCGGCGGCCCGGCTGCTCTCCCACTACGTGTACGCGGGCGCGCTCCTGAACTCCGTCGCGAAGCTGGACCGCATTCCGGTCACCCTGAAGTCGCACGCGAAGTCGTGGATGCCGGGCACGCAGTTCGCCGTACTGTCCAACCCCGAGCCGCAGCTGATCAAGGTCGGCGGCGAGGAGAAGCTGACCGGCCCGGAGTTCGCCACCCAACTCGCGGTCGGCGCGGGCCAGTTGTCGTCCTCCTGGGTCACGGAGACCCTGGCCCCCGCCTGGCAGGTGCAGGGCGTCCAGGAGGTCGGGCTCCCGGCGGCCTCGCCGCTGTGGTGGGGCACGCCGAAGATGGTCGAGTTCGCGGCCTTCCTGCCCGACGTCTCCGTCCTCTACCAACTGGTCTCCTCGGTGCGCATCGAGCAGTGCCACTGGTGCGGCATCCAGCTGATAGGGGACCGGTGCGGATTCTGTTCGGCGCCGGTGGCGACGGCGGAGCCGCATGCGGCGCTGAGCCGTGGCTCGACGTAACACGTCCCTTGTCGTACGGCCTCGCACCTCCCAGGCCGTCCTGACCGCACCGACCGCACCGACCGCACTGATCGTCCTGACCGCCCTGATCGACCTGTTCGTCCGCACAGCTCGCACGGTTCCGGTTCCGCCGCACGACGTCATCAGATCGAGGTAGCTCGCACCATGAATTCACGGCAGCGCCGCGGCATCATCCTGCTGATCCTCTCCGTCCTGTGCGCGGTCGGCGCGTTCGTCGGAGTGCTGTCGGTGATCCGCGACGTGAACTCGAAGGTCGGCCCGGAGGTGACCGCGTACCGCCTGAAGTCGGACGTCGCCCCGTACAAGGCGCTGACGGCGGCGCAGTTCGAGCGGGTGGAGATGCCCAAACGCTGGCTCTCGGACAACGCGATCACCGACATCTCCGAGATCCGCGGCAAGATCGCCGTCACCCAGCTGAAGAAGGGCTCGCTGCTCCAGACCGACATGCTGGTCAAGCGGCCCGAACTCCAGGCGGGGGAGCAGGAGATCGCCATCATGATCGACGCCGAGACGGGCGTCGCGGGCAAGATCACGCCCGGCTCCAAGGTCAATGTGTACGCGACGTTCGAGTCCGACAAGAAGCTGGACCCGAAGCACAAGCAGGAGGAGTCCTGGGTCATCGTCTCCGGCGCCCGCGTCATCGACGTCGGCAGGATCACCCCGCTGGAGCCCGACGCCAAGGACCGCAACCGCCAGATGAAGGACGCCGTCCCGATCACCTTCGCGGTCAACACCCGCGACGCCCAGCGCATCGCGTACGCCGAGTCCTTCGCCGTCCACGTACGCCTGGCCCGCATCCCCGACGGCAGCGACCCGAACATCACCCCGCGCGACCGCATCTTCGACCTCCCCGGGGACCGGACGTGACCTCCCCGACCCGGACCCCGCCCCCCACGGGCCGCCCGCCCGGGGGCACGGCCACGACGTCCCGTACCCCGGCGGGGGCGGACACGGGTGCACGGCGCGGCACGGGTGCGGGGCCCGGCACGGGTGCGGGGCCCGGTGCCGTCGCGCGGTCCGGTGCCCTCACGTGGCCCGGTGCCCTCGCACGGGTCGGTGCCCCCGCACGGGCTGGCGTCACGCCACGGCCCAGCGCCGCCGCCCGGACGAGTGCCGCCGTGCGGACCGCCACCGGTGTACGGGCGGGCGCCACCGCACGGACCGGTACCGGTACACGGAACAGTGCCGCTGCGCGGACGGCCACCGGTGTTCGGGCGGGCACCACACCACGGACCGGTACCGGTACACCGACCAGTGCCGTCGCGCGGCCCGGTACCCTCGCGCAGCCTGGTGCCGTCGCGCGGCCCGGTGCCCTCGCGCAGCCTGGTGCCCCCGTACGGGCCGGTGCCCCCGCGCGGGCTGGCGTCACGCCATGGCCCAGCGCCGCCGCCCGGACGAGTGCCGTCGCGCGGACCGCCACCGGTGTACGGGCTGGTGCCACCGCACGGACCGGTACCGGTACACCGACCAGTGCCGTCGCGCGGACCACCACCGGTGCATGGGCTGGCACCACACCACGGACCGGCGCCAGTGTCCGGACCGGCACCACCGGTCGGGCCGGCGTCACGCCACCGACAGGCGCCACCTCCCGGACCGGCGCCACCGGACGGACCGGCGCCACCTCCCGGACCGGCACCACCGGACGGGCCGGTGTCACACCACCGCCCAGCGCCGCCGCCCGGACCTGCCCCGCACGACAGACCAGCCGCGCATCACAGACCCGGACCAGCCCAGCCCCACAAACCCGGACCAGCCCCGCCCCACAAACCCTCCCCACCCCCCGGACCAGCGCCACAGCACCCCGCCGAGCACCAGCAGCACCAGCAGCACTGGCCGTACCGGCAGCACTACCAGCACTACCCGCACCACCGGTGCGACCAGCACCACCAGCCCCAGCCGTAACGGCAGTGACTTGCGGACAACGAGTGAGGACGGCCGCATGACGACGCGTATCCTCCCGGCGGTGGGCGACCCGGACGCCGCCCGCGCCATCATCACCCTGCTCAGCCAGCTCCCGGACGCGGAACCCGCCTCGCCCGCGCCCGACTCGACGTCGCTGCTCGACACGCTCGCCCGCCTCGCGCAGGAGTCCCTGGACGAACTGCCCGAGGTGGTCCTCGTCCACGAGCGGATCGGCCCCGTCCCCGCCCTGGAGGTCATCCGTGAGGTCGCCCTCCGCTTCCCGGCGGTCGGCGTCGTCCTGATCTCCGCCGACACCAGCCCCCAGCTCTTCACCGCCGCGATGGACTCCGGCGCCCGGGGCATGATCGGACTGCCGCTCAGTTACGAGGAGTTGGCGGGCCGCGTCCAGAACGCCGCCTCCTGGTCGGTCGGCGTACGCCGCCACCTGGGCGCCGGGGCGGACGTGTTCAGCGGCCCCGGCGGCACCGTCGTCACGGTGACCGGCGCGAAGGGCGGCATGGGCACCACGCTCATCTCCGTCCAGCTCGCCCTCGCCGCCAAGGCCTCCGGCCGTACGGTCGCGCTCGTCGACCTGGACCTCCAGTCGGGCGACCTGGCGTCGTACCTGGACGTACAGTTCCGCCGCTCGATCGCCGACCTCGCGGGCATCTCCGACATCACCCCGCGCGTCCTCCAGGACGCCCTCTACACCCACGCCACCGGCCTCGGCCTCCTCCTCGCCCCCGTCGACGGCGAGCGCGGCGAGGAGGTCACCGACCGCGTCGCCCGCCAGGTCGTCAGCGCCCTGCGCAACCGCTACGAGATCGTGGTCGTCGACTGCGGTACGCAGATGAACAGCGCCAACGCGGCTGCGATCGAGATGGCCGACCAGGCCGTCCTGGTCGTCACCCCGGACGTCATCGCGGTCCGCGCCGCCAAGCGCATGGTCCGCCTCTGGGACCGGCTCCAGATCCGCAAGGCGGAGGAGACCACCACGGTCGTCAACCGCCTCACCCGCAACACCGAGATCCAGCCGCCCCTGGTCGAACGGATCACCGGCACGAAGGTCGCCCGCGGCTCGATCCCCTCCAACTACAAGGAACTCCAGTCCGCCGCCGACGCGGGCCGCCTCCAGGACCTGGAGGCGCGCAGCACGGTCAAGCAGGCGATCTGGGCGCTGGCCGGGGAGCTGGGCCTGGTCAAGACCCCGGAGAACGCGTCCGGCGGCCGGGGCGGCCGGATGCGCGGCGACCGGGGCTCGGTCGGCCGGGGCCGCCGGGGCGACAAGGGCGCGATCACCGCCGAACTCGCCGGGATGGCCCCGCTGATCCTCCTGGTCATGGTCCTGATGTGGCAGGCCGTGGTGTGGGGCTACACCTTCTCGCTGGCGGGCAACGCGGCGGACGAGGGGGCGCGGAAGGGGACGGCGGCGTACGGGGCGGGCAGGGACGGCCGGGCGGAGTGCCGGGCGGCCATGGAGAAGCGCCTCCCCGCCAGCTGGACCATCGCGACCTCCTCCTGCGGAGTCGACGGCAACCTCTACAAGGCCGAGCTGAAGCTCAATGTCCCGGTCCTCTTCCCCGGCGCCGACGGCTTCAACTGGACCTCCACGGGCACGGCCGGTGCCGCCCTGGAAGGAGCCGAGAAATGATCGCCGCCCGCCTCCGTGCCCTCCGCCCCTTCCGGGCCCTCCGCGCCCCCGCCGCCAAGGACAAGGACAGGGACAGGGGCGTCGCGTCCCTCGAATTCACCGGTTTCCTGCCCATCCTCCTGATCGTCGTCCTCGCCGCCATCCAGCTCGGCATCGCGGGTTACGCGGCCCTCCAGGCCGGTTCCGGAGCCCGGGCCGGGGCCCGTATCGACTCCCAGGAGGCGTACCGGGGCCAGTGCGGTGCGGCGGGTGCCGCCGCCATGAGCGACTGGCTCGTCGGCCGAGGTGCCCGCGTCGAATGCACCGGCGGCGACATCGTCCAGGCCACCGCCCGCGTCCCCGTCCCCTCGATCATCCCCGGCTTCACCTTCGGCGAGATCCGGCGCACCGTCTCAATGCCCGCCGACGACACCACCCCGTAAGCACGTCAGTACGTACCAAGGAGCCCCCATGAGCCTGCGGCAACGCATCGCCGCCCCCGAGGAGCACGGCGGGGGGCGGGAGGACGGCCATCTGGTCGCCACCTACCGGGCGAAACTGCTCGAAGAGATCGACCTCGCCGAGATGTCGTCCCTCGCGGCGGCCGAGCGAAGGGCCCGCCTGGAGCGCGTCCTCGGGCACATCATCAGCCGCGAGGGCCCGGTCCTCTCCACCTCCGAGCGCTCCCAGCTGATCCGCCGCGTCGTCGACGAAGCCCTCGGCCTGGGCGTACTCGAACCCCTCCTCGAAGACGCCTCCATCACCGAAATCATGGTGAACGGCCCCGACTCGATCTTCGTGGAGCGCGCGGGCCGCGTCGAACAGCTCCCCATGCGCTTCGCCTCGCACGAGCAGCTCATGCAGACCATCGAGCGCATCGTCTCCACCGTCAACCGCCGCGTGGACGAGTCGAACCCGATGGTCGACGCCCGCCTCCCCTCCGGCGAGCGCGTCAACGTGATCATCCCGCCGCTCTCCCTCACCGGCGCGACGCTCACCATCCGCCGCTTCCCGAAGGCCTACCGCCTGGACGAGCTGATCAACCTGGGCACGCTCGACCACAACATGCTCATGCTGCTCTCCGCCTTCGTCCGCGCCCGCTTCAACCTGATCGTCTCCGGCGGTACGGGCTCGGGGAAGACCACCCTCCTCAACGCCCTCTCCGGCCTCATCCCCGACCACGAGCGCATCATCACCGTCGAGGACGCGGCCGAACTCCAGCTCCAGCAGGCCCACGTCATCCGCCTGGAAACCCGCCCCCCCAACGTCGAGGGCAAGGGCCAGATCACCATCCGCGACCTGGTCCGCAACTCCCTCCGTATGCGCCCCGACCGCATCATCGTCGGTGAGGTCCGCGGCGGCGAGACCCTCGACATGCTCCAGGCCATGTCCACCGGCCACGACGGCTCCCTCGCGACCGTCCACTCCAACAGCGCCGAGGACGCCCTGATGCGCCTCCAGACCCTGGGCTCCATGTCCGAGGTGGAGATCCCCTTCGAGGCCCTGAAGGACCAGATCAACAGCGCCGTCGACGTCATCGTCCAGCTCAGCCGCATGGCCGACGGCTCCCGCAAGATCACCGAGATCGTCATCCTGGTCAGCCACGGCCGCGAGAAGTTCCAGATCGTCCCGGTGTCCCGCTTCCTGGCCCAGCCGATGAGCCCGGACCGCCTGGTCCACGGCCACTTCGAGCACCTCCCCCTCCCGCGCCGCATCGCCGAGCGCCTCTACCTCGCCAACGAACCGCTCCCGCCGGCCTTCGGCGTCCGGGACGACCCCCTGAACGACTCCCTCTACGTACGACAAGCCATCGAGGCCCGTCCATGACACTTCCCAGCCCTCACGCGCTGGCGGCGACCGCCCCGCCGCCCACGCTCACGCAGTACGCCCTCCTCGCCCTGGGCGCGACCCTGCTGACCTGCCTGCTCGCGGTCGTCGGCCTGCACACGTACGCCTCGGGCAAGGCGCAGCGCAGCGCCCTGGAGAACCGTCTCGCCCTCACCACCGGCCACGAGACCGGCCGCCACCGCCACTTCCGGGGCATCGACCGCCGCCTGCGCCGCACCGCCCTGGGCAAGAAGCTCCACCTGCGCATCGCCTCCACCGGCCTGGACGTCACACCGGGCGAGTTCTTCGTGTACGTCCTCGGAGGCGTCGCCGCGCTCTGGCTCATCGCGATCTCCGTCCTGGCCCCCTTCTTCGGCCCGATCGCGGGCCTGGTGGCCGTGTGGGCGGCGCACACCTTCCTCAACTGGCAACGCCAGAAGCGCATCGAGGCGTTCATCAACCAGCTCCCGGACCTCTCCCGCATCCTCGCCAACGCCACCGCCGCAGGCCTGGCCCTGCGTACCGCACTCGGCATGGCGGCCGAGGAGCTGGAAGCCCCCGCAGGCGAGGAACTGTCCACCGTCGCCAGCCAGTTGGCGGTCGGCCGCACCATCGACGACGCCCTCGGTGAACTCGCCGAACGCCTCCCGTCCCGCGAACTCGTCGTCCTCGTCACCACCCTCGTCCTCTCCAACAAGGCAGGCGGCACCGTCGTCGGCTCGCTGCGGAACCTCACCGAGACCCTGGAGGAACGCAAGGAGACCCGGCGCGAGGTCCGCACGATGCTCTCCGAGGTCAACGCGACCGCCTACACGGTCCCGCTGCTCGGCCTCGGCGCCATGATCATGCTCAACTCCATGAACCCCGACTCCATGGAAAAGATGACGGGCAACCCCATCGGCCAGATTGTGGTGGCCGTCGCCGTCGGCCTGTACGCACTCGGCTTCGTGGCGATGCGCCGACTCGGCAAGATCGAAGTCTGAGGCGGGGGACGGGAACACACCATGATCGGACTACTCCTCGCCCTGGTATGCGGCCTCGCCGTCGCCGGAATCTTCGCGGGCATCCGGATGTACCGCGCCGAGGCCAAGGTCCCCGGCGACCTGGCCGTCGCGCTGGAGGTCGGCGCCTCCCGCGTCTCGGCCGCCGACTCCGCCATCGACCGCATCGGCATGCGGTTCGCCCCGGCGGTACTGCGGACGATGGGCCCGACGCTGGTCGACAAGAAACGCCGCAAGATCGACAAGGCCGGAAACCCGGGCGGCCTCACGGTCGACCGTTACGCGGCGCGGCGGGCGGCGTACGGGATGTTCGGCGGCCTGGCGGCTGTGCTGTGTTTGATCAACGGCTTCACGCTCTTCGCCGTCTTCTGCCTGCTGTACGGATGGTTCGCGGCCGACGCCCTCATCTGGCAGGCGATGCGCGCCCGCAAGGAAATCATCGAGCGCACGCTCCCGGACTTCCTCGACGTCCTCGCGGTGGTGGTCAGCGCGGGCCTCGGCTTCCGGCAGGCGCTGGACCGCGTCGCCGAGAAGTACGAGGGGCCCTGGGCCGACGAACTCCGCATCACCCTGCGCCAGATGGACATGGGCGTCAGCCGCCGGACGGCCTTCGAGGAGTTGCGCCGCCGCAACGAATCCGAGCAGGTCTCCCAGTTCGTGACAGCCCTCCAACAGGGCGAGGAGCTCGGAGCCCCCATCGCCGACACCCTCATCCAGATCGCCAACGACATGCGGCGCACGGATGCCCAGAACTCGCGCCGCCGCGCGGCGAAGGCCATCCCGAAGACGACGGTCGTCACGCTCACCTTCATGGTCCCGGCGACCCTGATCCTCATCGTCGCGAACATGTTCCTGGGCTCCGGCGCCGACTTCTCCTCCATCTTCGGAGGCTGACCCCCGATGCCTCACCCTTCCCCCCACACCCCACGCGCCCCGCAGCACACCCCTGCCCCTTCGGACTCCGCTTCCCGAGCCCCTTCGGGCTCCGCGCCCTCCGGCTCCGCACCCTCCGACTCCGCGCCCTCCGACTCCGCGCCCTCCGGCCCCTCGGGCTCCGCGCCCGCCCCCTCGGCCCCTGCGGGTTCCACCTTCTCCGCCCCCGTGGACGACGGGGCCGTCCTCCCCTCTTCCCGCGCCCCCTTGGGCGGCGGGGCCGCCCCCCGGGGGCGGAACGGGCGGGCAAGGGGGCGGCCCGCCCGATCCGGGCCCACCCCCGTTCCGGCCCTCTCGCCACCGGTGAATCCCACCCCACCCCCCACCTGGCTCCGCCGCACCACCGCCACCCTCCGCCGCACCCCCACCCCCCTGACCGACAACCACCCGACGCCCCCCGCGGCCTCAGCGCTGGCCCCCGACGCCCCCGCCCCCAGCCTCCCGATCCAGATCAACGCCCTCCAGGCCCTGTGCCGCCAGGTCTTCGCCTTCCGCCTGGTGATGATCGCCATCGGCGCCCCCCTGGCCCTCAGCCGCGCCCAGACAGCCACCGGCACCACCCTCGTCGGCGCAGCCGTGATCGTCACCTTCGTCGGCTCCTACGCGATGCTCCGCGACTGGGAGACCTTCGCGCCCCTCCTCATCAAGTACCGCTCCCTGATGGCCGCCGACCTGGTCTTCGGCTCCGTCCTCCTCCTCACCGCATCCCCGGACTCCGCCCTCGGCTACGCCACCGTCTGCACCCCTCTCCTCGCGGGCCTCCTCTACGGCTGGCGCGGCGCGGGCATCTTCACCGCCATCCAGATCCTGCTCCTCTCCCTGGCGTACGGAGCCTGGGCCACCCGCCTCGCGGGCCCCACCGGCACGGTCCTGATCTGCGGCTTCTGCGTGGCCGCCGGCGCTGTCGGCGTGACCCTGCGCAACCTGATGTTCCGCTTCGGCGAAGCCACCCAGGCCCTCTCCGAGGTGAAGGCCCGCCTCGCGGTGACCGACGCCGTCGGCGAGGAACGCGCCCGCCTCGCCCGCGAGATGCACGACTCGGTCGCCAAGACCCTGCACGGCGTCGCCCTGGCCGCCGACAGCCTGGCCCAGTCCGCCGACCGCATGGACCCGCTCACGGTCAAACACCAGGCCGGGGTGGTCGCCCGCTCGGCCCGCAAGGCAGCGGCCGAATCCCGCGAGCTGCTCTCGGACCTCCGCCGCCAGACCACGTACGACGAGAACGAGGGCGGCCTCGACATAACCCCCGAACTCGCCGCCCGCACCACGGACTTCACCCACCGCACGGGCATCCCCGCCACTCTCCACCCCACCCCGGACGGCGGCCCGCTCCCGCCCGTCCCCCATGCGGTGGCCCGCCAGCTCCTGACCATCGCCACCGAGGCCATGGAGAACGCCCACCGCCACGCCCACCCCACCCGCATCACCGTGGAGTCGGGCACCTCCGAAGGCCTGCTCCGCCTCAGCGTCCTGGACGACGGCACGGGCCTGCCCCCGGGCCTCTCCCTGGACGACTTGCGCAGGGCAGGCCACTTCGGCCTCGTCGGCATGGTGGAACGCGCGGCCGCGATCGGCGCCCGCATCCGCATCGGCCGAGGCCGCAGCGACAACGGCACGGAAGTGCGCCTCGAACTCCCCCTCTCCGCCCTGACCCCCACCCCGACTTCACCCCCACCCCGGACCTGACCGAGCGCGTCCCCACCATCCCCATCTCCCGAGAGGAGGCCGCACCATGCCGGAAGCTCACCGCGAGAACACCTACAGGCACAGCTCAGGAGCCCAGTCCGTACCCTCCACGCACGTGTCGCAGCACACCTCGCCCCACACGGTCGTTCCCCGCTCGGAACAGACCCCGCACGGGATTCCCGTCCCCCCTCCGGCGGCGGCGTTCCCGACCCCCGCCCCCCACCCGGACTCGCACGCCGCGCCGCACAGGTCCCCCCACCCGGACCCGTTCGGCCCGCCGCCGCCCGTCCTGCGGGTGGTGATCGCGGACGACAATCCGGTCGTACGGGCAGGACTTGCCGCGCTGTTGGGCGCCCGGGAGAACGTGGAGGTGGTCGGCGAGGCCACGGACGGCCGCGAGGCCCTCGCCCTCGCCGAACACTTCCACCCCGACGTGATCCTGCTGGACGTCCGGATGCCGGGCGTGGACGGCATCTCGGCCCTGCCCCACCTGGTGAAGATCGCACCGGTCCTGATGCTGACGTACAGCAGCGAAAGCGAGATCGTCCAAGAGGCACTGTGCCTGGGCGCGGGCGGCTACGTGGTCCACGGCGAATTCACGGCCGACCAACTGACAACGGCCATCCATGACCTGACCCAGGGCCGGGCCTACTTCACCAGCTCCGCCCAAACGGCCCTCCTGGCCCACCTCCGCAACGGCACGCCCACTGGGCCCACACCGCCCCCGCTGCCCGAGGGCCTCGGCTCCGTCTACACGACGGGCGTCCCGTACACCGGCCGCAGCGCGACTGCCCAGACACCCGGCCCCCCCGATCCGAGGCCAGACGTCCAGACTTCGCCCCACCTCGCCCCGCCCTCTTCGCATCTGCAACCTTCCGTGACACCATCTCCCTTCGGGCAGTCATGGGCTAACGTCAACAGGCAGGAATTCGGGCTGAGTTCGAGGGAGGTGGAGGTGATGGACCTGATCGCCGCAGGCATGAACAACCAGCAAATCGCCGCCACCTGCTTCATCAGTGAGAAGACGGTCAAGAACCACATCAACCGAATCTTCGCAAAGCTGCACAGTACGAGCCGCAGCGAAGCGATCGCGATGTGGATGGGTACCTCACGAACCGGCACCGGCAGCAACGGGGGAGGGGTGATCGGCCGTGCCTGAGCCGACGACGCATTCGACGTCATGCCCAAGACGGTCCCAACTCGTTCTTTGGGCCCGCAGTTGGGCCCATGGGCCCTCTTCCGAGCGGGGCGTTCGGGCATACCTTTCAGGTGTCGCAAGCGGGACCGGACAGAAGGCGCCGACCGGGACTGCGGGTGGCGTTTCCGACCGAGAGACGTTGACATCCGGAGGGGCACCGAATGGACAAGGCAATGCTCGCGATCACGACCTGGCGGAACACCGTCGTCAGCAGGATGAAGGAGCGCTCCGACAGGGGTGCGAGCGTGGTGGAGTACGCGGGTCTGGTGGTAATCATCGCGTTGATCGTGGTGGCGGTGAACGGGCTGGGGCTTCAGGACACGATCTCTGCTGCAATTGGCAACGCCGTTGCCCAGATCACCGGCGGTGGCTGACCGTACCCAGCTTCAACTGTGACCGAGGGCAGGCATTCCCCATCTACATCATGTCGGTGGGAATCCTGCTCTTTGTCGCGTTCGCGCTCTTCGTCTTTGCTCAGGCCGCCTCTGCTCGCAGCGGCGGCCAGTCTGCTGCCGACGCTGCGGCACTCGCGGCTGCACAGGACTCCCGAGACGAGTACACCGAGAACTTCTTCCGCGACATCATCGATCCGGCGACCTGGGTCCTCTGGCTCGAGGGTCAAGGAGAAGTCGCCAGTGGCGCGGCCGGTGCGGCGGTGCTCGCCAACGAGAACAAGTCGAACCTCACTGCCGGGCCGACGTCGACGCGCGATGGCGGCTTTCCCGCGCGCGAGGTGACGATTCAGACTCGCTTTACAGGCGGTGACTCGGTCGTCCCCGGCATCGAGACCCGGACGGCTCAAGCGTCCGCCACAGCGGTGATTAAGCCCCGCTGTTTCATTGGGCCGGAGAGCGATCCCACCAAGTTGGTGTTCGTCCACTGCAAGGATGGTGCAGTCTGGGAAATCGATCCGAAGAAGATCGTAAACGTCCCGGATCTGCTGCCGAAGCCCCAAGACCTCTTTGACGTCCACCTGGTCAAGTAGCGAGCAAAGGAAGAGCTGTTGACAAGCATGCGGCACACCACGAAGGCCCGAAGGGCACTGACCGCTGTGGCGATCACGACTGGTTTGGTCCTTGCGGTAGCCGGGTGCGGCGGTGATTCGGAGGGACAGAAGCCGAGTAACGCCTCTTCGTCGACGCTTGCGCCTCAAAAGAAGCCTGACGATAAGGCAAAGCCGGAGACACCGAACAGCCCGCCAGCTTCAGACACGGTTCTGGCCGAGGTCAAGGGGGGGAAGAATGTCACCCTGGTCATCAATTCTGCTGTCCGTGATGCGGGTGGCTACGTCACGGTTAATGGCATCGTCAAGAATGGCGGCGGGTTCTGGAACCCGGGTACCTGGAGTGGCAGCGAGCGAGAGCTGACCGCGAACGGCGCTTCCATGGCTGGGGCTTCTCTGGTGGATAGGGCTGGGAAGAAGAAGTACCTCATTCTTCGTGACACAGATGGTCGGTGCCTCTGCACCAAGTTCACCGGGGGATTCAAAACGAACGATGAGAAGGTGTTCTTCGCTCAGTTTCCCGCACCTCCTGCTACGACCAACAAGGTTGACTTCCAGATCGCAGACATGCCCCCGGCGACGATCGAAATTTCAGAGGGGCAGTAGTCATGAACTTCCCACTCACGCGAAGCAAGCCGGTGCGTCTAGTCTCGGTGTCCAGTGTGATTGCCGCTCTGGCGGTGGGAACCATCGGTGTGTCTACTGCGTACGCCGATCCCACCCCTGGTCCCAGCAGGCCGCCGGGCAGTACTACGTCTCAAGCTCCACCCAACGTCGACTCGAACTCTCCTGGCCTCAAGATTCCTGACGGCGGTACCCTCGCCCCCGCCCGCGTCCTCGACATCAAATCCGTCGTCGAAGACCTCGGCGGCGAAGAACGCCGTGAAGACACCAACACCGACGTCACCTTCGCCCTCCAGGCCGAAGTCCTCTTCCCCAAGGACAGCCACAAGCTGCAACCCGAAGCCGCGGCCCGTATCAAGGCCGTCGCCGCGGAGGCCCTGAACAACAAGGCCACCAAGATCCGGGTCTTCGGCTTCACGGACAACCTGGGCACCTATGAACACGGCCTCAAGCTGTCCAAGGACCGCGCCGACATGGTCCACCGCGAGCTGATCAAGACCCTCGGCTCCAACGTCACCTACGAGGTGCGCGGGTACAGCGAGGACTACCCGATCGCGGACAACGCCGACGAAGAGGGCCGCAAGAAGAACCGCCGCGTGGAAATCACCTTCCCCCGGGGAGCCGCACCGAACACAGGCTCGTCCCCGAGCACGTGACCGGACCCGATCGCCCGCCCGGGAGGCCGTAGGCCAAGTCGCCGACCTCCTCCCGAGCGGACGGTCCCGCGCTCCTCGGCGCACGTCTCGTCCGGCGCGTCCGGCACGACTTCCCTGTCAAAGCCGCGAGGTGAGTTCGCCGATCGACGTGGCGAGGGCCGTGATTCCGGGCAGGGCCGGCCTCTCCGGTGCGTTGGAGGGCTGAAGTGATGCGTCCCGGCTCTCGCTCGTCGGCGGGGAGCTGCATTTCGGTTGCGACCTCCGATGCGTCTCGCTCCAGACGGCGCTGCGCCACCTCCGGGAACGACGGTTGACCATCGCCGCCCGCGTCCGGCCGCTCGACGACCTCGCCCTGAAGCTGCTGCTGGGCTGGCTGGAGCACCGGCGCACCCGCTGGCCGAACGCGACGAACCTCCACCTGCTGATCAACAACCAGACCGCGAACAGGCCGCAACGCTGGAGCGGCTCCGCGTCGACCGGCAGCTCGAAGAAGCAATGACTCAGGGTCCGGACCCGCTCCACCTCGCCGAGGTGTTCGGGCTCGATGAGAAGACCGCGATGCGCTATGCGGACCCGGCCCGGCAGCCGTTTCTGGCCTCGCCCGGTGAGACCCCCGGTGAGACCCCTGATGGGACTGTCAGAGAAGCCGAATAGGGTCCGGGAACCCGTCCGCATCCAGTAGGAGAGACCGTGGCTCTCGACGCCGTTGAGGCGATCAGTCAGCTTCAAGACCGAAGTTCCGCCAAGCGCCGCTCAGCCGCGAAGCGACTTCGAAGGCTGGGCGACCCATCCGCTGGTCCTGCCCTGCTCCAAGCCCTGAAGAATGAGTTGAGGGATTCGCGGACCTGGGAAACCCAGTACCAGATGACGATGGCACTCGGTACGTGCGGCTCCCCGTCCGACCTCTCCTACCTGCGAGATCTTGTCCTTCAGCGAGAAACTCTCCATGCGGTTCACACTGCGGGGGGCGACGCCATCGTCCGGCTGGGCTATATGGAGCACTCCCACACCGAGGCGATTCGCTGGTGCCTGAGTACCGGTAACGAGACGCTTGTGGGCGGAGCATTGCAGGCCGTGGCCATGCTCCGGCTTGTCCTGGATCAGGAAACCGTGACCAACGTCCTCGACTTCGTCGAATCCAGGTCCCCACACGACGGGATCTACTTCTGGCCCGCTGTTGCCGCGGCCGGCTGGACGGGGCAGCGAGTGCACGACTTCCTCACCGCGTGCGTCTCCGGCCCCAGATCCGATGTCGTCGAAGCCGCCACCAACTCCCTCGCCGGGAACTACGGCACCTACCGACCTCTGTAACGGGCCCCGCACCCCGGGTTCGTCGTGAACCCGCGCCTTCTCACCGGGAAATCTGCTGTCGGCCCCGTGGGCTCCTGCCGATCCGTGTTGGTCCAGGCGGCGGCGGCCCTTGCTGGTCAGCCGGATCCAGCCGGAGTCGCCCTGGATCTTCTGCCAGGAAATCCGTATGCCGTCGAGCAAGGAGAACTCCAGGGGTTCGCCCCGGTTCCAGCCGCAGCCCCTCGGCGCCATGACGTACTGCCGTGTGGACCGGTCGAACCAGCGCCGGCTTGGGGCAGGGCTTGGCCTCAGGCCCGCGAGGATGAGCCTCTCGTGCTCCTCCTGCGCCGCGCGCATAGTGGCGTGAGCTGGCGGTGTGTTCGCGGGAGAACTTGGTCGAGAGCGTCCGCGAGCCCGGTGCAGACGTGTTTCACGCCGAAGCCGAGGCCGACCACGAGGGTGCTTCCGACCGATAGGGGCCGCCCTGCACGAGGTCCCTCAATGGGGCGGGTATGCAAAGGACTTAGGGCACCGGCACGGCCGAGTCGCCTCGTTCGCGCCCCACTCGTCTTCCTCCTGACTCCCGCACCGGCAACTCATCGCCCTACCAGCAGCCACCTCGAACGGACGGGACAGCAGCCCGTTCGGGCCGGTGCCAGTAGGGTCCGGTCATGGCTGAGGAACACCCCAACGCGTGGTCCGCCGAGGCGATCCGACGATTACGGGCAGGGGGTACGCAGTCGACACCGACACCGACGCCGCTCCGTCGGCTTCCGCTGGCCGCGATCCCCGGCATCGACGTCTACCTCAAGGACGAGTCCGCGCACCCCACCGGCAGCATGAAGTACCGCCTGGTGCGGGCCATGTTCGGCGAGGCGATCGCCAGCGGTGCCATCCGGGCCGGCACACCGGTCGTCGCGGCCACGAGCGGGGCGGTCGCCGTCGCCGGAGCCCACTTCGCGCGGCTGCTGGGCCTGGACTTCACGGCCGTCGTACCGGCCGGGACCCCTGCGGACGTATTGGCCAGAGTCGAGGGAGAGGGCGGCGGCTGGCAGGTGGCGGAGCAGCCGCCGGCCGCCGTGCAGGAGGAGGCGAGAGCGGTGGCCGAGCAGCTCGGCGGCCACTTCCTCGACCACTTCACCGACGCGGAACGGGCGACGGCCGGGTGGGGTGAGCCGACAGTCGCTGACGAGATCTTCGGTCAGTTGCGCCGCGAGCAGCACCCGATTCCGGAGTGGATCGTCACCGGTGCCGGAACGGGGGCGACCTCGGCTGCGGTCGGACGTCACCTGCGTCGACACGGCCGTACGACGCGGCTGGCCGTGGTCGATCCGGAGAACTCCGCGTACTTTCCCGCGTGGGCGAGCGGGTGTCGCGACTACGCCACGGGGATGCCCTCGCGGATACCCGGCATCGGCCGTCCACGCGTCGAACCCGGATTCCTGCCTACGGTGATCGACCTGATGATTCCGGTACCGGACGTGGCATCCATCGCGGCCCTGCGGTGGCTCCGTACCGCCGGGATCGATGCCGGACCGGCGACCGGCACCAACCTCTGGGGAACCTGCCACCTGGTGGCACGGATGCGCGAGGCGGGGGTGCGGGGCAGCGTCGTCACCCTCATCGGCGACGCCGCCGGCCCGTACCTGCACACCCACCTCAGCCCGACCTGGGTCGAAGCACGAGGACTCGACCCGGCACCGTACGAGGCCGACATCGAGCGCTTCGTCC
Source organism: Streptomyces sp. NPDC087440 (assembly GCF_044744005.1). Lineage (NCBI taxonomy): Bacteria > Bacillati > Actinomycetota > Actinomycetes > Kitasatosporales > Streptomycetaceae > Streptomyces > Streptomyces sp. NPDC087440. Next base: position 134,469 of record NZ_JBIUXN010000025.1, read on the forward strand.
ACACCGGGGAGTGGCAGGGCGGGGAGCGTCCCGTGTGACGTCTCGGGCGGGCGGCCCTGGTTCGTTCGGGCAGTAGTCGCCCGGGGCGCGGGCTCAGCGTTGTGTTTCGTACCGGGTCAGGGTCACGCCGCCGGGAAACGTTCGCGTCTCGATCAGGTTCAGGTTCACCCGGCTGTCCAGCGCGGTGAAGAAGTGTGTGCCGCCGCCCACCAGGACCGGCGCGGTGGCCAGTACGTACTCGTCGATCAGCCCGGCCCGCATGGCAGCCCCGGCGAGGCTCGCGCCGCCGATGTCCATCGGGCCGCCGTCCTCGGCCTTCAGCCGGGCGATCTCGGCGACCGCGTCGCCGGTGACCAGGCGGGAGTTCCAGTCGACCTTGTCGATCGTGGAGGAGAAGACGACCTTCGGCATGTCCCGCCAGCGGCGTGCGAACTCGATGTGAGCCGGGGTGGCGTCCGGTTGCTGGTCGCCGGTCGGCCAGTGGGAGCTCATCGTCTGCCACAACTTGCGGCCGTACAGGGTGAGTTCGGTTGCTTGGAGTTGGTCGGACCAGAACTGGAAGAGTTCGTCGCTCGGAACGCCCCAGTTGATGTCGCCGTCGGGGGCGGCGACGTAGCCGTCGAGGGAGAGGTTCATGCCGTAGGTCAGTTTTCGCATGAGGTCAGCTTTCCTTGGGGTGGGGGTGTGCGGGCAGACCGGCGCGGGGTGGGGGGCTCGTCGGTGTGCGAAGTGGTGGGGGGTGGGGTGGTGGGGGGTGGGGTGGGGGGGGATTGGCCCGGGTCGGGTGTTGGTGGGGGCCGGGGTGGGGGCGGTGTTGGAGCGGGCCCGGATCGGGTGTTGGTGGGGCCGTCCTCTGGACCGGAGTGTGGCGCTTACGGGGAGCCCGTCAA
>NZ_JBIUXN010000026.1:0-128504 GCF_044744005.1 Streptomyces sp. NPDC087440
CGGGGCGTCTGGAATGTGCCGTGCGACGTGGCGCTGCCCTGCGCCACGCAGAACGAGCTGGACGAGAGCGACGCGCGGACCCTGGTCGCGAACGGTGTCCGCGCGGTCGCCGAGGGCGCCAACATGCCCACCACTCCGGAGGCCGTACGCATCTTCCAGGAGGCGGGCGTCGCGTTCGCACCCGGGAAGGCGGCGAACGCGGGCGGGGTGGCGACCAGCGCGCTGGAGATGCAGCAGAACGCCTCGCGCGACTCGTGGACCTTCGCCCACACCGAGGAGCGGCTGGAGGAGATCATGCGGCACATCCACGAGGCCTGCTTCACCACGGCGGAGCGCTACGGGGTGCCGGGCAACTACGTGGTCGGCGCGAACATCGCGGGCTTCGAGCTGGTCGCGGACGCGATGCAGGCACAGGGGCTGATCTGATCCGACCGCCACGGCGTGCGCCCCTCTCCCGGACCGTCGGGAGAGGGGCGCACGCCGTTGGAGCGCCTCTTGCTCAGATGCCTCTTGCTCAGGTGCCTCTTGCTCAGGGGCAAGTTGCTCAGGTGCAGGCAGGGGTCGCGCACAGGGTCCACTGGGCGTTCCAGCCGCCCGACGGGGTGCCCGCGTCGGGGGCCGACTCGGTCAGGGTCCAGTAGCGGTCGCGGTTCCACTCGCGGGCCTTGACGGTGATGCGGTGGTCCGGGGACTCGCCGGTCACTTCGGGCTGGCTGAGGCCGACGCCCGGCTCGGCGATCGAGCCCGCCGGGGCGACCGGCTGCCAGGTGCCGGCCGCCGCGTCGGAGGCGTACAGGGCCCGGGACTCGGCCGCGCGGCCCGCCGTGGTGGAGGAGGCGACGGCGAGGATCGTGCCGTTGCTGCGGCGGTGCAGGGTCACCCCGCCGTGGTACGCCGCGGGCTGGAGGCCGAAACCGGTGGGGGCGGACCAGCCCGTGCCGGAGGCGGACAGGGCGGAGTGGCAGAAGGTGCCGTACGTGGACCAGAGGAGCTCGATGCCGCCCGCGGCGTTCTCGATGCCGGTGACGCCGTACAGCTTGGGGCCGACGGTCGACGCGCTCACGCGGACCCAGTTCCCGTAGGCGGCGCCGGGCGCGGGCTGCGAACGCTGCCAGACGAACGGCAGTCCGCTCATCGAGGTCGGGTCGTTGAAGGTCTGGAACTGCTCGACCCGGCCGTCTGTGCGCGGCACGGAGACGAGGTCGCTGATGGCCGCGCCCCGCTGACCTTGTGCCTGGGGGTCGGAAGCGCAGGTCGCGGTGGTGGTCGTCGGGGGTGCCGCCTCGGCCGATGAGGTCAGGGCGAGCGTTCCGGTGAGGGCCAGGGCCAGTGTCATCGCCCCGCGAAGTGCCCCACGCCACGTGTGCTTCCTGTTCAACGCCCGCCCCTTGTCAGCCTGTTGATCCCCAACGAGTACGAGTGAATCTTCACGCCTTCCCCACACGGCGCAAGAGTGGTTTTCGGCCACCGAGGGGCGTTGTCAGTGGTCGCGTCTATGTTCGTTTCATGTCCCGCCGAACGGACGGGGGCGCCTTGGTGAGGCGTGCCCCGGTGTTCGGCGTACCTCGGAGCAAAGGAGTTGGCGTGACGTCAGAAAGCGTTCGGCCCGAGCGGGCCGGGCCCGACCGGGCTCCGTCCGAATCGTCCCAGCCCGACCGGTCCCAGCCCGACCGGGAGAGGTCGAGCACCGTGCGCGTGCTCGCTCCCGCCCGGCCCCGGAAGCTGGCCAAGGTGCCCTTCGTGGAACTGGCCGACGGACGGCTCCAGGGGGTCGTCTCCAGCGGTTCCGACATCCAGCGGGTGTACGTGTCCTCGGTCGCCGCCAAGGACTTCGCGTACACGTGCAGCACCAACAACAACCGCCCGTGCGGCGGCCTCAGGTCCAGCTACTGCAACCACATCCGCGCGCTGCTCACCGAGGCGGTCGTGCAGTACGGGGCCGAGCGCGTCGCCCGCTACCTGCGCGTCGAGATCGCCGGGCCGGAGGCCGTCGCCGCAGACCTCGTCACCGCCATGACCGCCACCCGGCCCTCCCTCGGGGAGAGTTCCGCCGCCGCATCGGTCTTCAGCCGCTTCCTGCGGCACCTCGCCTACCTCGAACTGGCGCCGGCCACCGAGCCGTTGCCCGAGATGCACTGGTTCCCGCCGACCCGGGCGGTGGCGTGATGCGTACCGATCTGCTGACCGAGGACGTGGCCGGGCTCGGCGAAGCGCTGGCCGCCGTCGACGCCTTCGACCGGGTACTGGTGGACGGGCTGCTGCGGCCGGGCGCCGCACAGGCCGAGGGGCTGGCCGAGCTGGCCCGTGCCGTCGTCGGCAGCCCGCTGGCCGCGCGGGTCGCCCAGGCCGCCGAGAAGACCGCTGCGGGAGGCGGCGGCGAGGACGACTTCCTCGCGCTCGCCGCAGCCCGTGCCGCCCTCCTCGGGGCCGTGCACGACGCGCTGACGGCACGCGTCGAGGCGGCCACCGGGCGGGAGCCCTTCGTCGAGGACCTCCCTGCCCCGGACGCGGGGAGCTCGGCGAACGTGCTGGCCGCCGCCCGGTCCTGGCTCGCCGACCTGGCACGCACGGGCTGGCGGGGGCTCGACCACGAAGCGGTCTCCGCGTCGGCACCGGTCGTCTCCGCGCTCCTCGCCGACCCCGCGCTGCGCAGACTCGCCGCGCTGCTCGACGGGTTCGCCGCCGAACTCGCCGCGTCCTGCCCCGGTGCGACCGTCGAGGAGTTTCCGGTACGGAGGTGGGCCGACCTGTGGGCCAGGGCGCTGCTGCTGACCGTGCCGGGGACGGGCGCGGTGGCCGGGGCCGAGCCGGTCACCGGGCGGCTGCTGCCGCTCGGCGTCGACCTCCAGGAGCACGCCACCGCCGTGCAGGCCCAGGTCCACGCCGTGTTCGAGCCCGCCGACGGGTCGCCGTCCCGGCTGGTACGGGCGAGCGTGTCGGCCCCCAAGCCGGACACCGTCGTCGGGGCGGGGCTCTGGCAACTGCTGCGGCCGCACATGTCACTGCTGGCCGCCGCGGGCGAGGGGCGTGCGATGCAGCTCACCGGCATGCCGCTGACCGCCGAGGGCGACCTCCTCTGGGACGACGCGCACGCCAGGACCGGCGAGCCCGCCGACGCACTCACCACCGCGCGGGTGGCCCTGCCCGCCGCCACCGGCCCCCGGACCGCACCGCTGGACCGGCATCCGGCCCGCCTCGTCGTCCCCGTGTTCCTGGAGGGGTACGGGACGGAGGCGGACGGCGACACGGTGACGTTCGACGTCGCGGGACAGCGCCTGGGTGTGGACGTGGACCGGATTCCGGCCGCCGGACCGCTCACCCCGAAGTCGGTCGCCGCCTCGCGGGCCTGCATCGGGCTGCTGCGCTGGGACGCCGGGGAGTTCCGGCTCCAACCGCTCGCGGTGGAGACGCTCGTACGCAAGAAGCCGGTCGGCGTGCACGCCGGGGCGTGGGCGGGCGGGACCACCGACAAGGCCGGGGCCCGGGCCGAGAAGGCGGCCACCGACGCGGCGGCCGTACTGCGCGAACGAGCGGGAAGGCTGCTGCGGAAATGACGACCGGAAGGACGGACACCGGCGCGCATGCCGGGACGGACACGGCGGTGGGTGCCGACGCGGGCGCCGAGGCCGGCACCGGGGCGGAGGCCGTCTCGTACGAGAGCCGCAGGCAGGTCCAGTACTGGAGGCTGCTGTCCCGACTCTTCGACCCCGAGGAGCAGCCGAACCTGGAGTCGGCGAGTCTCGCCGTCGTCGAGGACCTCGGGCTGCCCACAAGCGTGCTCGACGCACGGGAGTCCGTCGACACCCTCGTACAGCGCAACCCCGAACTGGCCGCCGAATTCGACGGATTGATGACCCCGCAGGGCGAGGAGGAGGACGGCGAGGGCCGGGACCGGGCCGCCGAGGTACGGCGGGCGGCGCTCGTCTCCAAGGTGCTGCTCAACGTCTTCGCCCCCACGACCGGCAACGTCTCCGCAGGCCAACTGGCCACCTGGCAGTCCGACGCGGGCTGGCTGGAACGCGCCCTCGGCTGCCGCCCCGGCGAACTGCGCGGCGGACGGCCCGGCGGCGGCACGGGCCGAGCGGCCGGTCCGACCGGCAGCGGAGGCGGCGGCCCGCTGCCCGACCTCGGGCGGCTCATCCCGGAGATCGGCCCCGAACTCGGCTCCATCGAGGCCGACCTGGTCAAGCGCATGCACCTGCGCGAAGTCCTCGCCGATCCCGCGCTCGCCGCCAAGCTCACCCCGAGCATGTCCCTCGTGGAGCAACTGCTGCGCGACAAGAACAATCTCTCCGGCATCGCCCTGGCCAACGCCAAGAAGCTGATCCGGCAGTTCGTCGACGAGGTCGCCCAAGTGCTCCGCACCCAGGTGGAGAAGGCCAGCGTCGGCGCCATCGACCGGTCCGTCCCGCCCAAGCGGGTCTACCGCAACCTCGACCTCGACCGCACCATCTGGAAGAACCTCACCAACTGGGACCCCGAGCAGGAGCGCCTCTACGTCGACCGCCTCTTCTACAAGCAGACCGCCCGCAAGACCACCCCGCAGCGCCTGATCGTGGTCGTCGACCAGAGCGGCTCGATGGTCAGCTCGATGGTCAACTGCACCATCCTGGCATCCATCTTCGCCGGGCTCCCCAAGGTCGATGTCCACCTCGTCGCGTACGACACCCAGGCGCTCGACCTGACGCCCTGGGCCCATGACCCGTTCGAGACGCTGCTGCGCACCAAGCTCGGCGGCGGCACCGACGGCACCTGCGCCATGAACCTCGTACAGCCGAAGATCGCCGAACCGCGCAACACGGTCGTGGTGTGGATCTCCGACTTCTACGAGTGGCAGTGCGCCGAGCTCTTCACGAGCATGGCCGCGATCCACGCCTCGGGCGCCAAGTTCATCCCGGTCGGCTCCGTCACCAGCGCCGGGCGCGGCGAGGTCAACCCGTGGTTCCGCGAGCGCTTCAAGGATCTGGGTACGCCGGTCCTCTCCGGCCACATACGCAAGCTGGTGCACGAACTCAAGACGTTCCTGGGCTGAGCCCGCCGTCCCGCGCACGTCGCACACCCCGTTCGCTCCCACCTGACTCCCGCACGCCCCATCACCGTGCGCTTCCTACCGAAAGGCACCGACATGTCCGACCTGCTGCGCGCCCCCGCCGAGATCAAGTACGCCGAGGAGCTGGACTGGCTGGAGTCCGTGGACGACGGCCCCAAGCCGTTCTCCTGGCGGCTCTCGCCCAAGATGGTCCGCCTGTTCGTGCTCGGCTCCGAGCGGGCCGACGGCCTGGACCGCGACATCTCCCAGAAGTGGTTCGGCGAGCGGTCCATCGTGGAACGCGCCATCGTCACCCTCGCCTCCGACCGGGGGCTCCTCCTCATCGGGGACCCCGGCACCGGCAAGAGCTGGCTCGCCGAACTGCTGGCCGCCGCGATCAGCCGCAACTCCACCCTCGTCGTCCAGGGCACAGCCGGGACCACCGAAGATCACATCAAATATGCGTGGAACGTCTCGATGGTCATCGCCAAGGGCCAGTCGCGGGAGTCGATGATCCCCTCGCCGATCATGACCGCCATGGAGTCCGGCCGCATCGGCCGCTTCGAGGAGCTGACCCGCTCCACCAGCGACGTCCAGGACGCGCTGATCTCGATCCTCTCCGAGAAGTACATCTCCGTACCCGAACTGGACAGCGACAGCGACGACAGCATCGTCTTCGCCAAGCCCGGCTTCTCCGTCATCGCCACCGCCAACAGCCGCGACCGGGGCGTCAACGACCTCTCCTCCGCGCTCAAGCGCCGCTTCAACTTCGTCCGCATCCCGGTCGTCACGAACAAGAAGAGCGAGGCCGACATCGTCCGCTTCCGCACCGAGGAACTGCTGCGCCGCCACCAGATCGAACTCGACGTGCCGCCCACCCTCCTCGACGTGCTCCTCCAGAGCTTCGCCGACCTGCGCGCCTCCGCCGCAGCAGCAGGCAGCGACGACGAGAAGCTGGAGTCGGCCCTGTCCACCGCCGAACAGATCGGCGTCCTGGAGGACTCCATCCTGCACAGCAACTTCTTCGGCGAACGCGCCCTCACCGCCCGCACCCTCGCCTCCTCGCTGGTCGGTTCTCTCGCCCGCCGCGAGCCCGAGGACCTGGCGATCCTCAACAAGTACCTGCACGGCGTCGTCGAGCCGCGCAGCAAGGACGAGGGCGGCGAATGGCCCGAGTTCCTCGAAGGCGGCCGCGACGCGATCGCGACCCTGTCGTGACCGCCGCCGTCCAGCGGGCCTCCGCCGCCGGGGCCGACTTCGACGCCCTGCGCACCCAACTCCAGCAGGCGGCCAGCGAGTTCGCCGACGGGCCCGGCGCCCTGGAGGGCATCCTCCTCGGCCTCGTGGACGACGTCGACCGTGCCGCGCGCGAGCCCCTGGAGATCTTCCCGGTCTGCCACCACTCGCCCGCCTCCGCCACCGCGATGGCCCGCCGCCTGCGCGAGAAGCAGCCCAAGGTCGTCTACCTCGAACTCTGCGAGGACATGGCGCCGCTCCTCACCGAGCTGCGCAACTGCCGCCTCCCGGTGGCCGTCCAGGCGTTCGCCGCCGAGGTCGAGGGCTTCCCCGCCGACTGGGCACCGCTGTCGGTCGTCGCCCCGATCACCGAGGCCTCCGCCGAGTACCAGGCCATCGCGTACGCACTCGACACCCCCGGTGTCGAACTCGTCCTGGTGGACCGCTCCTCCGACCACGTCTTCCAGTGGCGCACCCGCGAGGACACCGCCGAAACCCCGGCCGACCCCGACGCCCCGCCGGCCGAGGAGGAGGCCGCGCTGCACGGCGACGCGGTCGGCGTCGAGATCGGCGACCTGCGCCCGCGCTTCGCCGAACTGGAGGAACACCTCCTGCGGCACGGCAGGGTGCGTCATTGGGGGGAATGGTGGAGCCTCTTCGTAGAGGAGCCGCTCGGCGCGGCGGACGTCGACCACGACACGTACCGCCAGGTCATGTTCCTCATCGGCAGCCTGTTCCGCAGGCTCGCCCCGGGAGACCCGGGACGCGTCGACGTGGACGAGGACCGCGAGCGGTACATGTGGACGCGGATGCGCGCCCACCTCGCCCAGACCGGCACCGACCCGGACGACGCCCTGTACGTCTGCGGCGCGTTCCACGCCGCCAGCCGGGTCGCCGAGTTCGGGCTGCACGGCAGCGACGGCTTCGTGATCACACCGCCCAGCGGCAGCACCTGGCAGTACGGGCTCATCCCGTCCAGCCACGCCGCGATCGAGGCGCAGTTCGGCCTGGCCGCCGGGTCGGTGTCGATCGCCGCCACCCAGTGGGCGAAGAACCTGAAGCGTACGAAGGTGCAGCCGTACCGGCTCGCAGGACAGGCCGGGACGAAGAAGCCCGCGAAGGCGCGGGCGGTGGCCGCCGTCCCCGCCCCGGAGCCGGCCGACCGGCTCTCCGGCTTCCTGCACCGCGCACCCGTCGTGGACGCCGTGGACGAGGCCGAACTCCTCGGCTGGTCCGTGGAGATCGTCCGCGCCGCCCGCAAGGCCGGATACCTCGCCTCGACCGCCGACGCCATCGCCGTGTACGAGACGTCCATCCTGCTCGCCCGGATGCGCGAGCGCGCCAGGCCCACCCCGTACGACTTCCAGGACGCGGCCGTCACCTGCATCGAGAAGGACAGCGTGCCCGGCAGGCGCGACGTCCGCAGGCTCGTCGAGATCATGATGGGCGGGGACAGGATCGGCCGGGTCGGGTACGAGGCGCTGCCGCCCCTGGCACGCGACGTGCACGACCGGCTCGCCCCGCTCGGCCTCAAACTCGAACAGCGCGGTGTGAAGCGGGCGTTGCTCGACCTCGCCGGACAGCCCGAGCTGCGGCAGTGCTCCGACGTGCTCTGGATGCTGCGCCGCCTGCTGCCGCACGGCGCCGCCCGCCCCATCATGGGCGAACGCACCCTCGGCGAACAGTCCCTCCAGGAGTCCTGGGACCTCGCCCTCGGCACCCACCAGCGCGCCCTCATCGAGCTCGGCTACGAGGGCGTCAGCCTCGAACAGGTCATGGAACAGCGGCTGCGGCGCGCCGCCTACGATCCGCAGGCCACCACCGCGACCGTCCTCCAGGCGGTCGAGGAGGCGACCCTGTACCTGCGCAGCCGCCGCCTCGCCGACGAACTCGGCACCCGCGCCCTGGAGGTCCTGGCCGCCGAACGCACCGTCGACGGCGCACCCGACGTGCTGCGCAGGGTCCGCCGCCTGCTCGCGTACTACCGCACCTCGGAGCCCTCGCTCCCGCAGTGGATCGAGTCCTTCGTCAAGGCCGGTTACGCGCACTACTGCACGCTGCTGCCGACCGCCTTCGCCGACGAGGACGCCACGGCCCGGCAGGTCGCGGCGATGCTGGGCTTCCTCTTCAGCATGGAGGGCCTGGCGCTCTCGCTCGGCTGCGACCGTACGCAACTGGAGCTGGCCGTCGCCCAGTCCCACCCGCAGGAGCAGTCCCGCACGGCCCTGCTGTGGGCCGCGCAGGTCCAGCTCGGCCTGCTCACCCGCGACGCACTGCGCTCCCGCTGCGACGCGCTGCTGGCCAACCCCCTCGTCCTGCCCGCCTACCCGCGCTACCTCAGCGGGCTGCTGCACGCCCTGGAGCCGGTCCCGCAACTGGTCGACTTCGTCGTGGAAGCGGTGTCGAACGCCTTCGCCCGCCTCCCCGACCGGGTGCTCCTGCCGTGGCTGCCCACCCTGATCACCACCCTGCGCGCGGACGGCGCGGACCTGGCCGCCCGCCTCACCCGCGAGGCCGGGCGCGTCTTCCCCGGACGGCTCGCGGCCCTGGACGCGTGGACGCCGCCGTGGCAGGAGCGGCCGGCAGCCACCGGGCAGCCGACCGCCCCCGAGGCCGGGCGTGCCGCCCTGCTCGCCGCACACCCGGCGACCTGCGACGCGCTGGCGGCCCTGCTGGGCTGCACGGACCCGTGGCAGGCGGCCGACGCCGCGCCCGGCGGCGCGGTGCTGCTGGACGGGTTCCCGGAGACGGCCCGAGCCTGGGAGGCGCTGCTGGCGACGGCCTGACGGTGGCCCGCGTCCCGGCTCAGTGGATAGTCGCCCCGTACACGTGGTCCACCGGGACCGACATCAGCACGCGGCGGTCGGCGACCATCACCGCCCGGTACTCGTCCCAGTCCGGGTGCTCCCCGGCGGCCCGCCGGTAGTAGTCCACCAGGGCCTCCACCTCCGGGCCGTGCGGGTCGGTGCCCGGCCCGGTGAGCTTCGCGACGCCCTCGGCGGTGGCCCACGAGGCCCCGTCGGGGCTCGTGACCTCCAGGGTGGCGCGCGGATCGCGGCGCAGGTTCGCCGTCTTCGCGCGCCCCTCGGTCATGGACACGTGCAGGATGCCGGTCTCCGCGTCGTAGAACGGCTGGACGGGGGACAGCTGGGGCCGCCCGTCCGCCTTGATCGTGGCGAGCACGCCGAGGCGGCTGGCGGCGAGGAGGGCACGCGGATCGAACGAGGAAGAGGTCATGTCCAGCTCCAAGTCCCTTCCCCATGTTGGTTATTCCGGGGCCGGCCGCGTCTCAGACCTCGACCGGCAGCTCCCGCAGCCCACGCATCACGAAGTTCGGCCGCCGCTCGGGTTCGGCGGCCGGGCGCAGGGCGGGGGCCTGGGCGAGCAACGCGCGCATCGACGCAGCGAGTTCGATACGGGCCAGCGGCGCGCCGATGCAGTAGTGGATGCCCGCGCTGAAGGAGATGTGCGGGTTGTCCTTCCGGGTCAGGTCGAGGCGCTCGGGGTCGGCGAAGACGGCGGGGTCGTGGTTGGCGGAGCCGAAGAGGAGGGCGACCTCGGAGCCGCGTGCGATCGTCACGCCGTCGATCTCGATGTCGTCGAGCACCCAGCGTTCGAAGAGCTGGAGGGGCGTGTCGTACCGCATCAGCTCCTCCACGGCGGTGGGGATCAGCTCCTCCGGGTTCGCCCGGAGGGCGGCGAGCTGGTCGGGATGGCGGAAGAGGGCGTGCCAGCCGTTGGTGGTGGCGTTCACGGTCGCCTCGTGACCGGCGTTGAGAAGCAGGACACAGGTGGAGATCACCTCCTGCTCGGTGAGGTGCTCACCGTCCTCGTGCGCCGCGATGAGACCGGACAGCAGGTCGTCGCCGGAGGAGCGGCGGCGGAAGGCGATCAGGTCTTGGAGGTACGCCGTGAACTCGACGGAGGCGCGGACGGCCCGCGCGGCCGTCTCCGCGGAGGGGTTCAGCTCGTACATCCCGCAGATGTCGGCCGACCAGGGGCGCAGCGGTGCCCGGTCCGCTTCCGGGATGCCCAGCATCTGCGCGATCACGGCCACGGGCAGCGGCTCGGCGACGGCGGCGAGGAGGTCCCCGCCGCCGTTCGCGACGAGACCCGCCACGAGGCCGGCGGCCACCTCGTCGATGTACGGGGTGAGCCGGGTGACCGTGCGCGGGGTGAACGCCTTGGAGACCAGGCGGCGGATGCGGGTGTGGTCCGGGGCCTCCAGGTCGAGCAGGCCGTGGTCGTTGAGGGTGTGGAAGGGCTCGTGCTCCGGGGGCGGGGCGGTCCGGCCGAACTCCTCGTGGGTGAAGCGGTGTTGGTACGTGCGTCCCAGGCGGCGGTCGCGGAGGAGGGCGGAGACGTCGGCGTGGTGCGGGATCAGCCACTGGCCGGTGGGCTCGAAGAGGTGGGCGCGGGTGTGGGAGCGGAGGGTGGTGTAGGCGGGGTAGGGGTCGTTGAGGAAATCTGCTGACCAGGGGTCGAACTCGTCCATGTGCGGACGCTAGCTGGCCTGTGGGTCCCTGACCAGCCCACCCTGCCTGCCACCCCCACCGGAGGACCCGGCTCCCCTCGGCCCACGGGCCCCTTCGGGCCGCGGGCCCCGTCCCCCTGTTCCCCCGTTTCCTGGGCTCCGCCCTCGGCCGCCCCGTCCCCTTGGCTTCGCCTCTTGCCGCCCCGCTCCCTTGGGCGACGGGGCCGCCCCAAGGGGGCGGAACGGGCGGGCAAGGGGGCGGCCCGCCCGACTCCGGGTCACCCCGCTCCCGGCCCTCTCGCCGCCGGGTCAGCCCGGCACCGGCCCCTGGCCGAGCGCCTGCTCCGGACGCGCGTCCCAGGGGGCCCCGGCCCACCCCCGTGCCGGACGCGAAAGCCCCGGGCTGCTCAGGCAGAGAGGCCCCAGACCCGCCCCCCCACCTAAAGCGCTCGCCGCGCGGCCATTGCACGGGTCCGTGCAGGTGAGTGGGTGGCTGGGCGCGCAGTTCCCCGCGCCCCTGAAGGGGCTCGGACCCCGGCCTCAGGACTCCAGCGCCGCCCGCAGGGCCTTGGCGAATTCTGCGGGCTTGCCCTGCTGGCCGAATTCCCCGCCGAGGAAGCCGCCGTGATGGCTCGGGAACCAGGCCAGGTCCAGCCCCAGCCGCTCCGCCACCCCCGCCGCCGCCCGCGCCGTCATCTCGTTCTCCGACTCCCGCCCGGCCGCGATCACGACCCGCGTCGACGCGGCCCGCAGGGCGTCGAAGTCCGGCCGGTAGCCCGTGCAGCCGCGCATGTTCTGGCCCAGCAGCGCGTCGTCGCGCGAGCCGTCGTCCTCCGTCGGCAGGCCGAACGCCGCCGGGTCCGGCGCGGGCCCGTCCGTCCAGTTCTCCGGGAACGGCCCCTTGTGCGCCACCACCGCGAGGAACTTCGCCATCCCGGCCCCGAACCCGTCGCGCAGATACGTCTCGCGCATGTCCGCGAAGATCCGCAGGGCGATGTCCCGGTCCGGCAGCGCCTCCGCGAGCGGGGGCTCGTGCGCGACGAGCGTACGGATCAGGGCGGGGTGCCGCGCGACCAGGGCCAGCGCGTTGACCGCGCCGCCGCTGCTCGCGAAGACGTCGATCTCCTCCGCGCCGACCGCCTCGACGACCGCGCGCAGGTCCTCCGCGTGCTCCTCGGGGGTCAACTCGGTCGCCCCGTCGGTGCGGCTGCTCCGGTCGACGCCCCGGGGGTCGTACGTGATCACCGTACGGTCCGTGAAGTGCGAGGCCAGCGAGACGAATCCGGCGGCGCTCATCGGCGAGCCGACCAGGAGCAGGGGCGCGCCCCCGCCGGAGCCGGGGCGGACGTCGTAGGTGAGCGTGGCCCCGGGCACGGACAGCGTGTGGCTTTCGGGGGAGGGGGAGGAGGGAGAGGGGGAGGAGGGGGTGGTGGTCATGGTGGGCTCCTGGGGATGTCCGGTGGGGAAGCTGTCGTGGTTTCTGAAAGGTAGACCCCGGAGAGATCCAGAACTCATCGCCCGCGCGGCACATTTCTTCGAATCCCGACCGGCCACCGGGCGCGCGGTACGGGACACGGTCGCCGCAGGGCTCCTCAGCGGGCCGGTTCGAGGAATACGTCGAAGGGCGCCGGGAGTTGTTCCCAGCCGCGCCGCCCCGCCGCGTACTCCGCGTCCGTCAGCAGGCAGGAGTCCAGCAGCCGCTTCAGCCCCTCCCGGTCCAGGCCCGGCGACGTGAACACCAAGTGCTGGCAGCAGTCCCCGTGTTCGGGGTGCCAGTCCAGCGCGGCGGCCGTCCGCCGGATCGGCGACTCCAATTCCCACGCCGCGTCCGGCAGGCCCGCCAGCCACGGCCCCGACGCCTCCACGCACAGTGCGCCGCCCGCGCAGTCCCAGGCCAGCAGCGTGTCCGGGCGGTCCGCGAGCCAGAAACGGCCCCGGCTGCGCACCGCCCCGCAGCACAGCTCCTCCAGCGCGTCGAAGAGCCTGCCGGGATGGAAGGGGCGGTGCCGGTGCCACACCAGCGTGCCCACCCCGGCCTCGTCCGCCTCCTGGGGGAGCCGGGCGCAGGCGGGATGCTGAGCCGCAGCCGCGGCCTCCACGTCGAATCCGGCCAAGGCTTCCCGTACCAGATCGACGGAACGGGAGGGGACGTGGCGGGCCGTCGGGTGGAGCTGGGTCAGCAGCGCGTGGTCCTCCGCGTCCCCGTGGCCGTCGTCGACGAGCGCGAGCACGGAGGCGTACTCCAGCTGTCGCGCCCACGTGTCGCCCACCGCCCGCCGGTCCGACGCGGCGACGGCGAGACCCGCCGCCGCGAGGTCGTCCCCGTTGCCGAGGTACGGGAGTACGAGCGCGGGGTCGACGGCGGTGATCACCGAGGTCAGCCGCAGGCTCCCGCCACCGTGGGCCGCGACGACCTCGGCCATCGCACGCGGCTCCACCGAGTCCCACAGCTCCACGACCGCGAGCCGGGTGAGTCCGAGCGCGGCGATCCGCCGCAGCTCGGGCAGCAGGTCGGCGCGCAGGGCACAGCACGCGCAGTCGTTGACCAGCGGGGTCTCGCCCCGGGTCAGTTCGCCCGTGGCGTCGCGGACCGTGCGCAGCACCGCCCCCGACCCGGGCGCGCGGGCCGCCTCCGCGAGGTCGTGGTGCAGCGCGACACTGCCGGGGACGGCCGCCAGGAGCCGGTCCACCACCTGGCGGCGGGCGTCCGCGTGGAGCCCGCCGACCAGGGCGACCGCGAGCGGAGGAGGCCCGAGGGCCTCCGGCGACGCCTCCATCACTTCGCCTCGGGGCGGCCGTACCGCCGCTCGAACCGCTCCACGCGACCTGCGGTGTCCAGGACGCGGGCGGTGCCGGTGTAGAAGGGGTGGCTCACCGAGGAGATCTCGACGTCGACCACCGGGTAGGTGTTGCCGTCCTCCCATTCCACGGTCTTGGTACTGGTGGCCGTGGAGCGGGTGAGGAAGACGGAGCCCGCGGCGGTGTCGCGGAAGACGACGGGGCCGTAGGCGGGGTGGATGCCGTGCTGCATGGGGAGTTCCTCCGAAGAGAGAGTGTGACGAGAGTGGGCGGGCGGTCAGCGTGCCTCGCGGAAGTCGACGTGCCGGGAGACCTTCGGGTCGTACTTGCGCAGGACCAGTCGGTCGGGGTTGTTGCGGCGGTTCTTGCGGGTCACGTAGGTGAAGCCGGTGCCCGCCGTGGAGCGGAGCTTGATGATCGGGCGTACTTCGTTGCGAGCCATGCCGCTATCATACTGAAAACGGGAACCATTTCCAATAGTGGTTTCTTCCCGCCGGTGATTTCCGGCCGTGCAGACGAGAGAGGCAGGTACCGACCGTGTCCGCGCACTGTCAGCTGACCGGAGCCAAACCGGGCTTCGGCAATCGCATCTCCCACTCCCACCGGCGCACCTCGCGCCGCTTCGACCCGAACATCCAGCACAAGCGCTACTGGCTGCCCGGCGAGGGCAGGAACGTCCGGCTCACCCTCAGCGCACGCGGGGTCAAGACAGTCGACGTGATCGGCATCGAGGCGGCCGTGGCCCGGATCAGGGCCCGGGGAGGGAAGGTCTGATGGCGAAGAAGAGCAAGATCGCGAAGAACGAGCAGCGGCGGGCGACCGTCGCCCGGTACGCGGCCCGCCGGGCCGTACTCAAGGGGGTCCTGCGCCGGACCGACGCCACTCAGGCGGAGCGCGCGGCGGCCGTCGCGGAGCTGCGCCGCCAGCCGCGCGACGCGAGCGCGACCCGGGTCCGCAACCGGGACAGCGTGGACGGCAGGCCGCGCGGCCACCTGCGGAAGTTCGGCCTCTCCCGGGTGCGGATGCGCGAGCAGGCGCATGCGGGGTTCCTGCCGGGGGTCACCAAGTCGTCCTGGTGAGGAGCCGGAGGGGGTGGGCGGTGTGCGTACCGCCCACCCCGTTCACCAGCCGATCGTGGGGTGCATGCCGTTGCAGCCGGGCTCCTGGGTCGGGCACGACGGGTGCGCTTCGAGGGGCGGCGACGGCGGCGGCTCCGGTGGGAGCGGCAGCGGCTTCGGGTTCGCGAAGGCCTCGCAGCCGCAGGCTCCGCAGGGCCCCGCGTACCGTGGTTCGCCGTGCCGGAAGCGTGCGTCGCCGCACTGGCATCTGGCCGTCGCCCAGGACATCGTCCTCGCCCCCCGCCGCCGTGGAACTTCCAGGCTAGTGCGCGGGGCCCCTGCGCCACCAGGCCCGGCGCACGGTGCGGTTCGCCACCGCGGCAGCAAGTGCAACTCCGGTTGCCGCTACCGTGTGACGTGCCCGTGGTGCCCCGGAATGATCTCCGGGGCGCGGCGGTTGGACGTAACGCGGTGAGTGGCGCAGCACGTGACGTGACCCGTCACGCACCACGCACCGTGGCTCGTCACCCGGGCCGGGCGCGGCACAGTGGTCTGATCAGAGGGGAACTTCCATGCAAGAGCGCTTCGACGTCGTCGTCCTCGGGGCGGGACCCGGTGGCTACGTCGCCGCCGTCCGCGCGGCCCAGCTGGGCAAGAAGGTCGCGGTGGTGGAGGAGAAGTACTGGGGCGGCGTCTGTCTGAACGTCGGCTGCATCCCGACCAAGGCGCTCCTGCGCAACGCCGAGCTGGCGCACATCTTCACCCGCGAGGCCAAGACCTTCGGCATCAAGGTCGACGGCGAGGTCTCCTTCGACTACGGCGAGGCGTTCCGACGCAGCCGCCGGGTCGCGGACGGCCGGGTCAAGGGCGTCCACTTCCTCATGAAGAAGAACGGCATCACGGAGATCGACGGCCGGGGCACCTTCCTGGACGCGAACACCCTCCAGGTCGCCGGCAGCGACGGCACCACGCGGCAGATCTCCTTCGAGAACTGCATCATCGCCACCGGTGCCACCCCCAAGCTGCTCCCCGGCACCGCGCGCAGCGAGCGCGTCGTGACGTTCGAGGAGCAGATCCTCGCCGAGGACGTGCCGCAGTCCGTCGTCATCGCGGGCGCGGGGGCGATCGGCATCGAGTTCGCGTACGTCCTGCACAACTACGGCGTGAAGGTCACCATCGTCGAGTTCCTGGACCGGATCGCCCCGCTGGAGGACGCGGACGTCTCCGCCGAACTGGCCAAGCAGTACCGGAAGTTGGGCATCGAGGTGCTCACCTCGACCCGCGTCGAGTCGATCGACGAGTCCGGTGCCCAGGTCAAGGTGACGGTCACCGGCAAGGACGGCGCACAGAAGGTCCTGGAGGCCGACAAGGTCCTCCAGGCGATCGGCTTCGCGCCGAACGTCACGGGTTACGGGCTCGAAGCGACCGGCGTCGCCGTCACCGAGCGCGGTGCGATCGACGTCGACGGCCGCTGCCGCACCTCGGTGCCGCACATCTACGCCATCGGCGACGTGACGGCGAAGCTGATGCTCGCGCACACCGCCGAGGCCATGGGTGTCATCGCCGCCGAGACCCTCGCGGACGCCGAGACGATGGAACTCGACTACCCGATGATCCCGCGCGCCACCTACTCGCAGCCGCAGATCGCCAGCTTCGGCTGGACCGAGGCGCAGGCCAAGGAGAAGGGCTTCGACGTCAAGGTCGCCAAGTTCCCCTTCACCGCCAACGGCAAGGCGCACGGGCTCGGCGACGTGACCGGCTTCGTCAAGCTCATCAGCGACAACACGCACGGCGAGATCATCGGCGCGCACCTGATCGGTCCCGATGTCACCGAGCTGCTCCCGGAGTTGACGCTGGCTCAGCAGTGGGACCTCACCGTCCACGAGGTCGCGCGCAATGTGCACGCGCACCCGACGCTGGGCGAGGCCGTCAAGGAAGCGGTGCACGGGCTCGCCGGGCACATGATCAATTTCTGATCCCGCGCGGCTTCTGCCGGTGCGACGAGCGGTCCCGGGAGGCTTCCTCCCGGGACCGCTCGTCCGTTTCCGGCTCCTTCTCCGTCCGTGCGATCAGGGGTCGTACGACCAGGAGTTGTACGGTCGCCAGTGCCGCGCACAGGATCGCCGGGGCCGCCCAGGCGAGCGTGACGCCCGCGTGGACCAGCAGCTGCGTCGCGACGAGCGGGGCCGCGACCGTGGCGATGCCCCAGCTGATTCCGTACGCGGCGAGATAGCGGTCGGTGCCGTGCGCCGGTGCGATGCCCGCCACCACGCCGAACACCCGCCCCATCACCAGTGCGTCCCCCAGGCCCCACAGCACGGTGGCCAGCACGAAGGAGGGCAGGTCGCGGGCGACGGCGTACCAGGCGAGGCCGCACGCCATGACGACGTAACCCAGCGCCAGCGCACGGGAGTTGTCGAGGGCGGCGAGGCGGCGCAGGCGCAGGGCGGGCTGCGCGGCGACGATGGTCAGCGCCGAGGTGGTGAACAGGAGCCCCGCGTCGGCGGGTTCGAAGCCGCGCCGCTCCAGGGTGAGCGGGAGGGCCATGACGACCTGCATGGCGACCAGGGCGAAGGCCGTGCCGGGCACGAACATGGCCCAGAGGGCGGGGTCGCGCCAGGGGCGGACTGAAGTCTCTTGCTGTGCACGGCACTTGGGGTGGGGGCGGTCCGGGGGCAGGGCGAGGCGCAGGATCAGGGCGCAGGCCAGGCAGGTGAGCGCGTCGGCGACGAAGAGCCAGCGCAGGTCCCAGCGGCCGAGGCCCGCGGCGATCAGGCCCGCGCCGGTGCCGCCGATCGCGAGGGCGGCGTTCAGGAGGCTGTACGCGCGGACGCGCTCGGCGGGGGCGACCACGTCGGCGATCAGGGCCTGGCTGGGCGGTTCGTACAGCTCGAAGGCGAGGCCGAGGAGGATCGCGAACACGGCGACGGCGAGCAGTGATCCGGCGGCGGCGATGCCGAGCTGGGCGAGTCCGCAGCCGGTCAGGCCGAGCACGATCGTGCGGCGGCGGCCGATCCGGGTGGCGAGGCGGCCGCCGGCCAGCCGGGAGGGGATGGTGGCGAGCCCGAAGGCGGCGGAGAGGGCACCGGCGGTCGCGGTGCTCGCGCCGTACTCGGTGCTGATCAGGACGGTGAGGAAGGGGAGGGAGAAGGCGCCGAGACGGTTGATCGCGCGGGCGGTGACGAGGAGGTGGACTGTGCGGGGGAGGGGGGTGCGGGGTGGGGAGTTGCGTCGCGAGGCGTTGCGGAGCATGGCGTTCCCTTCGGGCGGGGCGGCTTCTGCGTAACTGGCGAATCGGGTAACGTCGGTTACGGAAACTATGCCGGAAGGGGTGACTGGTCAAGTGGTGTTCGACAGTCACGTGGTGACGCGGCTGGAACATGCCGTCGCATTGGTGAACGCGCTCACGGAGGGTGAGGCGCGGGGGCGTCCATACGTGGTGCCCACGGGGGCCGAGCGGTGGGCCGCCGTCGAGGCGGCGGTTCCGCAGGACGGGGGATCGGCGTTGGCGCGGGTCGAGACGGCCGGGGCGGCGGACCGGCTCGCGGACACGGCGCGGCGGATGCGGGTGGTCTTCGAGGCGGTCGCGGCGGGGGAGTTGGACGCGGCGGCCGACGGGGTCAATCTGCTGCTGCGGGAGACGAGCGCGCGGCCGAGGCTGGACCGAGGGGACGCGGGCGCCTGGCGGCTGCACTTCCACGGGGCGAACGACTCGTTCGCGTCGGGCGTCGGGGCGAGCTGTGCGACGGCGCTGGCGATGGTGGTGGGGGGCGGGGCGCTGGTGGAGCGGCTCGGGGTGTGCACGGCGGAGCGGTGCGACCGGGTGTACGTGGACGTTTCACGCAACGGGGCGCGGAGGTTCTGTTCGGTGGGGTGCCAGAACCGGGTGAAGGCGGCGACCTTCCGGGCGAGGAGGGGGGTGGGGTAGGGGGGTGTCCTGCGGGGTGGGGGTGCAAGCCACCTCCCCCCTTCCCCCGAGCCCCCTTGGGCGACGGGGCCGCCCCAAGGGGGCGGAACGGGCGGGCAAGGGGGCGGCCCGCCCGACTCCGGGCCACCCCGGTTCCGGCCCTCTCGCCGCCGGGCCGCCCCGGCACCGGCCCTGGGCCAGCCCCCGCACCGGGTGCGCGCTCCGCCAAGGCCCCGGTCCATCCGGTACCGGACGCGAAAGCCCGAAGGGGCGGCTGACCCAAGCCGCCACCGGCCAAGGCATCCCGCCCCTCGGCCCGGCCCGGCCCGGCCTGCCGAGCCGAGCCGCCGGTCAGGCCCGTCGCCCGACTATCACCTTCCCGGCCTCCAGATCGACCCCCATCCGCGGCGGAGCCCCGTCCTCCGCGTCATGCTTCACGATCCGCTCGGTCCGCCGCTGCTCCTGCTCGACCCGCTTGTTCGGATTCAGGGCCGCCATCAGCTCGTCCGCCACCGAGACACCGGCCCCCTGCCCCGGACGGGCCCGGCGGGCCAGCGTGCGGCGGAGCCAGGCAGGGCGGCCGGTACGCAGCACAAGATGCCTGGCGACGGCCAACGCGAAGGGCAGCATCACCAGGACAGCCATCACGAGCAGACCCGAAATCAACATGCCGGTCCAACGCACAGAGGCGGCACCCCGTTCTCCGAAGCTCATCTGCGCCGGGCACCCGGGCACTCAGGAAGGCCAGGGCAAGGCCGCGGAGGGCGGGGTAGGGTCGGGTCCCGTGACAGCCGACTCCTCGTACCTCGCCGTGACCGCCGACGCCTACGACTCCGTCGCCTCCCTCTACGCCGAACTCTTCCGCGACGCACTGCACGGTTCCCCGCTGGACCGGGCGATGATCGCCGCCTTCGCCGAGTTGGCACGGGGCGGGGTCGTCGCCGAAGTGGGGTGCGGGCCCGGTGCGGTGACCGCGCACCTCCGGGACCTGGGGCTCGACGTCTTCGGGGTGGACCTCTCGCCCGCGATGATCGCCCTCGCCCGTGAGGCGTACCCGGACCTGCGGTTCGAAGTCGGGTCCATGGGCGCCTTGGAGGCGGGCGACGGTGCGCTGAGTGGAGTGCTGGCGTGGTACTCGCTGATTCATACGCCGCCCGAGGAACTCCCGCAGTACATGGAGGAGTTGGGGAGGGTCGTCGAACCGGGTGGGCATCTGCTGATCGGGTTCTTCGAGGCCGGGGGAGATTCCGTGACGCCGTTCGACCACAAGGTCACGACGGCCTACCGCTGGCCGGTCGACGGTATGGCACGGCTCGCCGCCGACGCCGGGTTCGTGGAAGTGGCGCGGATGCTGCGCGACTCGGGGGAGGGCGAGCGGTTCCGGCAGGGGCGGCTTCTGCTGCGCCGGGAGGGGTGAGTCAGGCGCGGGACGCTCCGCCGCCGTCCCGCTGGGGGAGCGGCACGTGGTGGTCCATGAAGGGGGTCGAGGTCACGAACTCCCGGAATTTCAGGGCAGCTTCGGAGAGGTGCGCGTCCCGGTTCCAGACAAGCGTGAGGGTGCGCTCGCAGCCGGGGGCGTCCAGGCGCACCCATACCACCGGCACCCGCTCGTGCGCGCCCACCTGGCGGGACACCGCCGGGATGATGCCGATGCCCAGGCCCGCGCTGATCATGTCCTGGCTGGCTCCCGGCTCGTCGCCCTCGCAAGAGACGAGGGGGGTGAGGCCCTCCGCCGCGAACAGCCGGTCGAGCAGGGCCCGTTGCCAGTGGCCCTGACGTGTCGTGACGAACGGCTCGTCGGCCAGCTCGGGGATCGTCACGCTCTCCCGCCCGGCCAGCCGGTGGCCGTACGGAACCGCCAGCAGCACCTCCTCGCGCGCCAGCTCCACCGCGTCCAGGTGCGCACCGGTGAGGGGCTGTGAGGCGAGGCAGAAGTCGACCTCCCTGGCCCGGAGTTGACGGTCCATCTCCTGCGCGTCGGACTGGAACAGCCGTACGTCCGCACGCGGGTGCGCGGTGCGGAACCTGCCGAGGACGGGGGTGATCGTGAGGAGGGTCTCCGAGGCCACACCGACCCGGCCGAGCCCCGTGTCCCGGGCCTCCCGCACCGCCCTGCGGCCGTCGTCCAGCTCGCTCAGGGCGCGGTTGACGTGGCGCAGGAACACCGCACCGTACTGGTTGAGCCGGATGCGGCGGCCCTCGCGGTCGAAGAGAGGGGTGCCGAGGTCGGCCTCCAGGCGCGCGATGGTGCGGCTGAGGGAGGGCTGCGCGACGTGCAGTTCCTCGGCGGCGCGGCTCATGTGCTCGTACCGGGCGACGGTCCGGAAGTAGCGCAGTTGCAGCAGGTCCACGGTTCGCCCTTCCGGAGCGTCGGCGGGTCGGGAGGTGGGGCGGTGGGGAGGTCGATGCTGATTGATGCCTCTGCGGTCATCTTCACATGGCGAAAGTGGTCTTGGAAGGCATGAGGGATTCTCCCTACGGTCAAGGGGCGGGCCCGCACCGCGTGTTGGCGGGGGCGGGAAGCCGCACCTCACCCCGTCCCCCTCCAGGAAGGCCGCCCCATGAGCGCTGCGGATCTGGCCCGACTCCAGTTCGCGGCCACGACCGGCATCCACTGGCTGTTCGTGATCCTCACCATGGGGCTCGTCCCCCTCGTCGCGATCATGCACACCCGTGCCGCCGCCACCCGTGACCCCGCCCTCCGCACCACGCGGGAGCGCATGACCCGCTTCTGGGGGCAGCTGTACGTCGTCAACTACGCGGTCGGCATCGCCACCGGCCTCGTCATGGAGTTCCAATTCGGCCTGAGCTGGAGCGGACTGAGTACGTTCGCGGGCAACGTCTTCGGTGCCCCGTTGGCGCTGGAGACCCTCATCGCCTTCTTCGCCGAGTCCACCTTCCTGGGGATGTGGATCTTCGGCTGGGGGCGGCTGCGCACGGGCGTCCACGTCACGCTGATCTGGCTCGTCGCCCTCACCGCCTACGCCTCCGCGTACTGGATCATGGTCGCCAACGGCTTCCTGCAACACCCCGTCGGCCACCAAGTACGCGACGGAGCGGCCTACTTGACCGACTTCGGTGCGCTGCTCACCAACGACAGCGCCCTGGTCGCGCTCCTGCACGTCGCCCTCGGCGCGTTCACGACCGGCGGGGTCTTCGTCGCCGGAGTCAGCGCCTGGCACTTCCTGCGGCGTACGACGCAGACGCGACTGTTCCGGGAGTCACTGCGGCTGGGGCTGTGGGTGTCGACGATCGCCTCGTTCTTCGTGGTGGTCGTCGGTGAGATGCAGCGGCCCGTCATCGCGGCCACCCAGCCCATGAAGGAGGCGGTGATCCGCGGCCGTGGCGTCGCCGAACTCCAGGAGCAGCTGGTCGAGGAGCACGGGCCCGGGAACTACGTGCCCTGGGAGGAGACCATTCGCTTCTCCATGGACGCCATGTCGCTGATCGGCAACACCGTCTCCACGATCACGCTGATCGCGCTCGTGCTGGTGTGGAAGGACCGGGTGGTGCGGTGGCGGCCCGTGGCCCGGGTGCTGGTGGCCATGATCCCGTTCCCCTTCCTCGCCTCCGTCGGAGGGTGGGTCGTACGTGAGGTGGGACGTCAACCCTGGCTCATCTACGGGGAGTTGACTGTCGAGGACGCCCTCTCGAACGTCAGCAGGGGCTCGCTACTGGTGTCCTGTGTCGCCTTCATCGCGCTCTTCGTCGCGCTCGCCGTGACGAACTGGACCCTCATCACACGCTTCGCCCGCAAGGGGCCGGACGCCACGCAGCTCGGGGTCACCGAGCCGCTGCCCGAGGGCGGCGGCGGGCCCGGCGTCGAGGAGAAGCAGCCCGTCGCGACCTACTGAACCACCCCGTCCCGCTGATGACTCGTTGATGAACCGCCCTGAAGGAGAAGGAAGTTGAGCCTGATGAGTCTGGAGACCCTCTGGCTGGCCCTGCTCGGCCTGCTCCTCTCCGGGTACTTCGTACTCGGCGGGTCCGACCTCGGCGTACAGATGCTGCACCCGTTCCTGCGGCCCCCCGGCGAGGCGAAGCCCGCCCGGAACGCCGCACTCGACGCGATGGCCCCCTTCTTCCTCGGCAACGAGGTCTGGCTCGTCGCCTTCACCGGCGTCCTCTTCGGGGCCTTCCCGCACCTGGAGGGCACCCTCCTGTCCGGCCTCCATCCCCTCATCGTGGCCATCCTGCTCGGCCTGGTCACCGGCAACGCCGCCGTCCAGCTCCGGGGTCGCTCGCGCACCGCCCGGGGGCGTGCGCGCTGGGACGCCCTGATCTTCGTCGGCGGGGTGCTGCCCGCCGTCTGCTGGGGGTTCGTCGTGGGCCTGCTGCTGCGCGGGGTGCCGCGCCGGGGCGACGGGAGCTTCCACATCGGGTTCGGGGACGTGTTCTCGCCGTTCGTGCTGGCCTGCGGGGTGACCACCGCGCTCCTCTTCGCGGCGCATGGAGCGGCCTTCGTGGGGCTGCGCTCGGGGCCCGAAGTGGTTCTACGGGCACGGCAGTTGGGTACGGCGTTGATGCGGGGTGCGGGTGCCTTCATGGTGCTCGCGCTGCTGCTCACCCTCTTCGGGGCGGGGGCCCGGATGACGAACCCCGTGCCCTCCGCCCTGATCACCGCCCTGTACGCGGTCGCCCTCGGGGGCGCCTGGCGGGCCCTGACGCGCGGGCACCGGGTCGGGGCCTTCGCCGCGACGGGCGCCGCCGCCCTGCTGCCCGTACTGCTCATCGGCGCGGGCCACTATCCGTACCTCCTCATCACCTCCGCCGGAAGCGGCCTGACGATCCGTCACGCGGTCACGGACGACGTCACCTTGAAGCTCCTGACCGCCTTCGGGGTGGTGCTTGTCCCCGTGATCCTCGCGTACCAGGTGTGGAGCTGGCGGACCTTCCGAGGGCGCACCGGGGTGCGTCATCCGAGCTACTTCTGATGCTGAGGGATTCCGGGCGAGAGGGAATGCGATGAAGGCGGTCGAGAGGCGGCTGATGAGTGAACTGCCGTTGCTGCGGCGGCATATGCTGGTGTCGTCCGTGCTCGCGCTGGTCGGGGGCGGGCTCGTCGTCGCCCAGGCGGCGATGCTGGCGAATATCCTCGCGGACGGATTCGCCGGGTACGGGGTCGACGTGGCGGCGGTGGCCGTGCCGGCGGCGGTCATGGGCGCGCGGGCGCTGGTGGCATGGGTACGAGGGGTGCTCGCCCAGCGTGCGGCTGCCGAGGCCAAGCGGGCGTTGCGGGACCGCGTCACGGGCAGTCTGCGGCGTACGCATCCGCTCAGGCTCGCGGGCGGGCGGCACGGGGAGACCGCCACGCTGCTCACCCGGGGCCTCGACGCCCTCGACCCGTACGTCGTCGGCCACCTCCCGACGAAGGCGGCCGTCACGGTGGTGCCGGTGGTGGTGCTGGCCTGGCTGGCGTGGACCGACTGGGCCTCGGCACTCGTCGTGCTGGTGACGCTGCCGCTGCTCCCCGTGTTCGGGGCGCTGGTCGGCATGCACACCGCTCAACGCACCGCGAAGCAGTGGCAGTTGCTGTCCCGGCTGGGCGGGCACTTCCTGGACGTGGTGGCCGGGCTGCCGACGCTGCGGGCGTTCGGGCGGGAGCGGCACCAGGTGGGCGTGGTGCGGGAGATGGCGGAGGCGCACCGCCGGGCGACCATGCGCACGCTGCGGGTGGCGTTCCTGTCCTCCCTGGTCCTGGAGACGGTCGCGACGCTGTCGGTGGCGCTGGTGGCTGTGCCGGTGGGACTGCGACTGCTGGGTGGGGAGGTCGAGCTGTACGTGGCGCTGACGGTGCTGTTCCTGGCCCCGGAGGCGTATCTGCCGCTGCGGGCGGCGGGGGCCGCGTTCCACGACAGCGCGGAGGGGCTGGGCGTGGCGGCCAAGGTGTTCGCCGTGCTGGACGCGGAGGGGGCAGGGGGTGCGGAGGGGACGCTTCCGGTGCCGGGCGGGGGTCGGGTGGCGTTGAGCCTGGAGGGTGTGTCGGTGCGGTATCCGGGGCGGGAGGTTCCGGCGCTGGAGGGGGTGTCGCTGACGGTGCGGGCCGGGGAGCGCGTGGCCCTGGTCGGGCCCAGCGGGGCGGGGAAGTCGACGCTGCTGGCGCTGCTGCTGGGGTTCGTGGAGCCGGCGGAGGGGCGGGTCGCGGTGGGCGGCGTGGACCTGGCGGACCTGGATGCGGAGGCGTGGCGGGAGCGGGTGGCGTGGGTGCCGCAGCGGCCGCACCTCTTCGCGGGGACCGTCGCGGAGAACATCCGGCTGGGGCGGCCCGGGGCGAGCCCGGAAGAGGTGCGGGCGGCGGCGCGGGCGGCGCACGCGGAGGGCTTCGTGGCGGAACTTCCACGGGGGTACGACACGGTGCTCGGGGAGGGCGGAGCGGGCCTCTCGGCGGGCCAGCGCCAACGCATCGCGCTGGCCCGGGCCTTCCTGAAGGACGCCCCCGTGCTCCTCCTGGACGAGCCGACGGCGCACTTGGACGTGGGGAGTGAGCGGGAGGTGGTGCGGGCGATGGGGGAGTTGCTGCGGGGGCGGACGGTGGTGGTCGTGGCGCATCGGGCGGGGGCGCTGCCGCAGATGGACCGGGTGGTGGGGGTGGGGGCGGCTCCGCCGGTGGGGGTGGGGGCGGTTGCGGCTGTGCCGGGTGGGATGGGGGTGCCCGAGTGGGCGTGAGGGGGTCCGTGCCGGGGGTGCGGGCGGGGCCTGCGGGGGCTTCCGGGTGGCGGGGTGCACCAGGAGGCGGGGTGCCGGGACCGCACTCGTCCGGCGACCGGAAGCCCCTTGGCCAAGAGGGCCCCAGCCCTGCCCCTTCACCTGAACCGCTCGGCCGCGGGGCGTGAACCTGCCTTGCGGGGCGGGGTGCCTTCCCCGGCAAGCGCCGGAGGGGGTGCCCGGGGAGGGGAGGGGGTGGTTGTCTCCCCCGCCCACGAATGCCCTTCGGCCCCGCCCCCCCGCGACCCCGTTCACCTCCGTACGCAAGCACCCCCCCCGCCCCGAAAGGCCCCGCCATGTCGCCCGAGCCCCACCCCACCCTTCGGCTCCTCCGGTACCTCGTGCCCCACTGGCAGCGCCTCCTCCCCGCCGCCCTCGCCGCTGCCGGCAGCGAGATTGCTGCTGCCGCGCTCATGGGGACCGCCGCCTGGCTCATCACCCGGGCGGCCCAGCAGCCCCCGCTCACCTCCGTCGCGCTCGCGATCGTCGTCGTGCGGGTGCTCGCGCTCGGGCGGGGGCTGCTGCGGTACGCCGATCGGCTGCTCGGGCACGACGGCGCCCTGCGGGCCGTCGCCGGGTTCCGGGCCCAGGTGTACGAAGCGCTGGTGCCACTCGCCCCCTCCGGCCTCCCCGCCTTCCGCAGCGGGGACCTGCTGACCCGGCTCGTCGATGACGTCGACGCCGCCCAGAACCTGCTGCTCCGCGTCCTCCTGCCCGTCGTCGCGGCCGGTGCCGTCGCGGTGGCCGCAACCGGTACCGCCGCCGCGCTGCTCCCGGGAGCGGGGCTCCTGCTCGGGGTGATGCTCCTCCTGGCAGGCCTTCTCGTACCCGTGCTCGTGCTCGTACTGTCACGGCGGGCGGCACACGCGGAGAAGGAGGCGAGGACCGAACTCGCGGTGGCGGGGCTCGATGTGACCCGAGGGGCCGCCGATCTCGCCGCGTACGGCGCGCTGGGGCGTGCCGAGGAGCGGGTGCGGCGGGCCTCCGAACGGATCGCGCGGCTCGAACGCCGCAAGGCCCTCACCGGCACGCTCGCCACGGCCGTCACCCCGCTCCTCCAGGCAGGTGCGACGGTCGGCGTCGCCTGGCTCGCGCTGCGGGCACACACGGTCGGGGAGTTGCCCGCCGTGCATCTGACGGTGCTCGTGGTCCTCGCGCTGGTGTCCTTCGAGGCGCTCGGGCCGTTGCCGGCGGCCGCGCGGTGGTTCGCCGAAGTGCAGGCCTCCGCACGGAGGTTGGCGGAAGTCATGGACGTGCCACCACCCGTCGTCGACCCGTCCGCACCGGTCGCGCTCCCCGCCGCCGGGCCGCTCGACGTCGAGATCACCGATCTGCGGGTACGTCACCGGCTCGGCGGAACAGCCGCCCTCGACGGGGTGAGCCTGCGGTTGCCGGCCGGGCGGCGGGTCGTGCTGGTGGGGGAGAGCGGATCGGGGAAGTCCACCCTCATCGCCGCGTTGATGCGCTTCCTGCCGTACGAGAGCGGCAGCATCCGGGTCGGTGGCCGCGAGCTGCGCGACTGCGCAGGGGCGGACGTGCGGCGGGCGGTCACCGGGATGACGCAGGACGCCCACGTGTTCCGCGGCACGATCCGGGCCAACCTCCTGCTGGCCCGCCCCGATGCCACGGAGGTGCAGCTGAGGGAGGCGGTGGGGCGGGCGCGGCTGCTGGACTGGGTGGAGTCGCTGCCCGACGGGTGGGACACCCGCGTCGGCGGGGACGGGGCTGGGATGTCCGGTGGGCAGCGCCAACGCCTGCTACTGGCAAGGGCGTTGCTCGCCGACCCGCCCGTACTCGTCCTGGACGAGCCCACCGAGGGGCTCGACCCGGAGACGGCCGCCGCCGTGCTGGCGGACGTCCGCGACGCCACGCGCGGCCGTACGACGCTGCTGGTCACCCACGAGAGCCGGTGGCTTGCAGCCGCCGACGAGGTGGTGACCCTGGAGCGGGGGCGGGTGGTGGCAGGCCGCCCGGACGTCCGGCGGGGCGGGCCGACGCTGTTGACCTTGCCCCAGGGGGAGCCCTGAGAGTCGCTTCAGGACGAGGGAAGGGGTGGGGCATGCTGCCGTCGGACGGGCATGTGCACAGTGAGTGGTCCTGGGACGCCTTCGAAGGGTCGATGGAGAGCACCTGTCGGCGTGCGGTCGCGCTCGGGCTGCCCTCGGTGGCCTTCACGGAGCATGCGGACTTCACCGCGTGGACGTTGGGAAACACTGATCAAGTGCCAGCGCAGTGGCGGGAGTTGGTGAGCGGCGGCGTGCTCGTCCCGCCCGCGCTCGACCTCGACGGGTACCTGGCCTGTCTGGAGGCATGCCGTGCGCGCCACTCGGAACTGCGCATCCTCTCCGGCGTCGAACTCAGCGAACCCCACTGGCACACCGCCCGCGCCACGGCCCTGCTCGGCGCGGGCCGCTTCGAGCGGGTGCTGGCATCCGTGCACTCCGCGCCCACCGCCGACGGTTCCGGTTTCACCGAGGTCTCCGCCAGGTTCGGCGACCAGGAACCGGGCGAGGTGCTGCGGGGCTATCTGGCAGAGACGGCGCGGCTGGTGGCGGAGTTCGACGCCTTCGAGGTCCTGGCCCACCTCGACTACCCGGTCCGGTACTGGCCCAAGACCGGCGCACCGTACGACCCGCTCGACTTCCAGGAGGAGTACCGGCACGTCCTGCGCGGCCTGGCCGCCTCGGGCAAGGTGCTGGAGCTCAACACGAGGGTTCCGCTGGGGCGGCAGGTGCTGGAGTGGTGGTACGAGGAGGGCGGCAGGGCCCTCGCCTTCGGCAGCGACGCCCATGATCCGGGCGGGCCGGGACGCGGATTCCGCGCGGCCGCGCGGACGGCCCGGGCGGCGGGATTCCGGCCCGGGCGCGACCCGTGGGGCTTCTGGTGCCGGGGGTGACGGCTCGGTGCGCACCGCGAACCAGGAGGCGCGCCCCCGCGTGCGTATGCCGTGCGAGCCCGGATGCGTAGACCTGGAAAAGGTAGGGCAATGGCTGGGCAAAGAACCTTGAGGTCCCTCATGTGATGCGCGTAGACAGGGCGCGACCTGCCACGACGCCCCGCCCACCACACCCTCATCGGAGCCCGAGTCATGACGCGTTGGAACACCCGTATCGCCGGTTTCGCCGCCGCTGTCGCCGTCGCGGGAGGAGCCGCCTACGGTACGAGTGCGGCGAGTGCCGAGGACGCGCCGATCCAGCCCGCCTCCGCCGCCACCTCGCAGAGCCGCGCCCACGAGCCGCAGAACATCGCCGACCTGGTCACCCAGATCGACCGTTACTACGGCGGCACGAAGAACGCCGACGGCACCTGGTCCGCCTCCGAGAGCAGCCCGTACGCGCACGACGTGCACCGCGTGGAGAAGGCCGCCAAGCGGCATCTCGCCGAGGCGGGCAAGCGCGGCACGCGGCACGGCAAGAAGCCCGCCGTGGTCCTCGACGTCGACGACACCATGCTCCTGACGTACGACTACGAGAAGGCGACGAACTTCACCTACGGCACCAAGTCCTTCACGGACTACGTCAGCAAGGCCGACCGGGGCCCCGTCTACGGCATGCCCGAGCTGGTCAACTACGCCAAGGCCCAGGGCGTCGAGGTGTTCTTCCTGACCGGCTCCGCCGAGGACGTGCGCGCCCCGTTCGCGAAGAACCTCGCCAAGGTCGGCGTGCGGACCCCGCTGGACCGCACGCACCTCTTCCTCAAGGACAAGGTGAACCCGCCGGCGTACCTGAAGCAGGCCTGCGGCGCGGGCGACGCCTGGACGTGCGACGGCGCCCAGTACAAGGCCGCCACCCGCAAGTACATCGAGTCCCAGGGGTACGACCTGGTCGCCAACATCGGCGACCAGGAGTCGGACTTCACGGGCGGTCACGCGGACCGCACCTTCAAGCTGCCGAACCCGATGTACAAGGTCAGCTGACCCGTCGGTAGGGGGTGTTCAGGGGGGTGTTCAGGACAGTCGGATCAGCGTGACGTCGAATTCCAGGCGGACCTTCGGGGCCACCAGGACCGAGGTCACCGAATTCCAGTTCACCTCCCAGTCGTTGCGGTTGACCGTCACACCGCCCGTGACCGAGACCCGGAAGTCGCCGTGCGCGTCGGCCGGGTCCTCGGTCATGTCCACTCCGGCGTCCGCGAGTTCGGCGTCCAGGGTGATCCGCCGGGTCACGCCCCGGATGGTCAGGTCGCCGGAGACCTTGTAGTGGGTGTCGTCGACGCGGCGTACCCCGGTCGAGGTGAAGTCGAGGGTCGGGTGGTGTCCGGCGTCCAGGAACGAGGTGCGCAGCAGTTCGTCGCGCTGGGGGTTTCCGGTGGTGAGACTCGTGGCGTGGATCGTCATGCGGGCGCTCGACCGCTCCGGCTCCTCGCCGTTCAGGGTCGCGCCGCCCTCGTACTCCTCGAACCGGCCGCGCACCCGCGTGGACATGGTGTGCCGGGCGACGAAACCGATCCGGGTGCGGGCGGCGTCGACGACGTAACCGCCGGTGAGGGCGCCGAGCTGGGCAATGGCAGACATGGTGGGGCAACTCCTGCGAGAAACATCCTGCGGGACAAAGGGGGTGCCGGGGTGGGCGGGTGCCCACCCCGGGAGGCATCTCAGGCGAACTGGCCCGGCTGGTAGTCGCCCGCCGGGGTCTGCGTGATGATGTTCAGCCGGTTCAGCGCGTTGAGCACGGCGATCGCGGTCACCAGGGCGCAGAGCTCGTCCTCGGTGTAGTGCTTGGCGGCGTTCGCCCACACGTCCTCCGGCACGCCCCCGGCCGCGTCCGCGACCCGGGTGCCCTCCTCGGCCAGTTCCAGTGCGGCGCGTTCCGCCTCGGTGAACACCGGGGCCTCGCGCCAGACCGCGACCAGGTTGATGCGTACGGACGTCTCACCCGCGTGCGCGGCGTCCTTGGTGTGCATGTCCACGCAGTAGGCACAGCCGTTGATCTGGCTGATCCGCAGCGCCACCAGTTCGCGGGTGGCGGCCGGGATCCTGTCCATGACCGCCATGCCCGCGGAGACGATGTGCTTGAGGGCCTTGGCGCCGACGGGGTTGGTCTTGAAGTCGATGCGGGGTTCCATGGTGATCTCCTGTGAGTGCCGGGGTGGTTGCCGGGACCGGCGCGCCGTCGCGGTGCGCGGGCGCCGCGGTCCGGGACGCCTTGCGTTCCGTCCTGCTCATACGACGAGGCAGCCCCGGGGAATGTGAGGCGGGGAGTCGGAGGAAATCCGGGGGCCGCGCGGGCCTCACATTCCGGCGCACCGATTCGTCGTACAGGTGGAGACCGCTGTCCGGGCGCGGACGTGGGCTCAGCGTCTGTCGTACGTACCGAGGGAGCACAGCACTACATGCACACATCACCGGAGTCCCCCGAACCGGAGTCCCCCGAACCGGAGACCGCCGAACCGGAGACCGCGGAACCGGAGTCCGCCGAGTCGGCGCCCCCCGACGTGGCGCTCGGCGCGATCATCAGCGAGCGCCGCCAGCTGATCAACCTCGCGTACCGGCTCCTGGGCTCGCTCGCCGACGCCGAGGACGTGGTGCAGGAGGCGTACACCCGCTGGTACGCGATGACACCCGCCCAGCGGGAGGCCATCGCCTCGCCGGGCGGCTGGCTCACCACGGTCGCCAGCCGCATCTGCCTCGATCTGCTCGGCTCGGCACGGGTACGGCGCGAGAGTTACGTCGGTGAATGGCTCCCGGAGCCGCTGCCGGACCATGCGGAGTGGGCCGACGGCGGCACCAGCCGCAGGCCGGTCGACCCGGCCGACCGGGTCACGCTCGACGAGTCGGTGAACATGGCGCTGCTCGTCGTGCTCGACGCGATGACCCCGGCGGAGCGCGTCGCGTTCGTCCTGCACGACGTGTTCCGCTACTCGTTCAACGAGGTGGCGGAGATCGTCGGCCGCTCCCCGGCCGCCTGCCGCCAGCTCGCCTCCTCCGCCCGCCGACGGGTCGACGCCTCGCGCGCGAAGGTCACCCCGGCCGCCCAACAGGCAGCGCTGGTACGGCAGTTCAAGCAGGCCTGGGAGGAGAAGGACATCGCCACCCTGATCAACCTGCTCGACCCGAACGCGATGGGCCTCGCCGACGGCGGCGGCGTCGTCAACGCCGCACCGCCCACCGGTGGCAGCGAGCGGATCGCGCGCTACCTGGTCTCGATGCTCGACCTGGTGCCGGACCTGGAGTTCCTGGAGCGCACGGTCAACGGTCGGCCCGGTCTGGTGGTCCAGCAGGAGGGTGTCACCTCGACGGTCATCGCCTTCGACGTCGAGGACGACCGGATCACCCGCTTCTGGGCCATGCGCAATCCGGAGAAGCTCCGCCCGTGGACGTCGGTCTGACCCCCGCGACGGCGAGCAGCGGCAAGGGAGCCACCGCTGCCGGGACGACGGACATTCGTCAATGCGGGTTGACGATCCCTCGCGGGTCAACTTAGGTTGACGCCATGAGCGACACCCTGCTGCTTCTCTGCGGGGCGGCCGCCGGCCCCCTCTTCACCGCCGTGCACCTGCTGGAGGGGGCGCGCCGCACCGACTACAACTCCCTGCGCCATCCGGTCAGTTCACTGGGACTCGGCGCGGGGAGACGGGTCCAGGTCGCCAACTTCCTCTGTGCGGCCGTGCTGTCCCTCGCCTTCGCCGCGGGGCTCTGGCAGGAAGGCTCCTCGCGTTGGGGCGCGGCGCTGGTCGGCGTCTGGGGGATCGGCCTGCTGGGCGCCGGGGTCTTCCGGACGGACCCGGTCCGCGGGTACCCGTCCGGCACGCCGGAGCGGGTCGAACACCCCAGCGGGACAGGGGCGTTGCACGACCTGCTCTCCCTGCTCGCGTTCCTCGGGCTCACCGCCGCCTGCTTCGTGTACGCGTTCTCCGGCGGGCCGGGATGGGCCGTGTACTCCATCGCCTCCGGTCTGTCCTTCGCCGGGGTCATGGCGTGGTCGAACGCCGCGTTCGTCACGTCCGGGCGTCTGCGCGGCGTCGGCGGGCTGCTCCAGCGGGTCTCGCTCGGCATCGGCTGCCTCTGGCTGACCGTGCTCGCCCTGCGCGCGCTCGCTTCGTGAGGGGGGCCGTCCCGCCGGTCCCGGCCTGCCCTAGCCTGGCGATCATGGCGGACTGGGAGATACGACGGGCGACGGCGGCGGACCTCGAACCGCTGGTCGAGGTACGGGCCGTGGCGATGCGGCCGGATCTGGAGCGGCTCGGGCGGTACGACGCCCATCGGGTCCGTCAACGGATGCGGGACGCGTACGAGCCGGGGCACACCTGGGTGATCGAGGTGGCCGGGACGCTCGCGGGCTGCGTGGCGCTGCGCCCGGCCCCGGACGCGTACTGGCTGGAGCACTTCTACCTGCCGCCGCACCTCCAGGGCAGCGGCATCGGCTCGGCCGTGCTGCGGGAGCTGCTGGAGCGGGCGGACCGGGACGGGCGGCCGGTCCGCCTGAACGTGCTCCAGGGCAGTCCCGCCCGACGGCTCTACGAACGCTTCGGGTTCACCTGGGAGAGCGAGGACCCGGTGGACGTGTTCATGGTGCGGAACGGGTAGCGGCTTCGGGGGCGTTACGGGTCGGCTCACGACCCGTAACGCGGGTCGTCAGCGCCCGCAGCGCCGACTCCAGCGGACCGAAGCGCAGCGCGGTACGGGCGAAGGCGCGGCGCCAGATCCAGCAGCCCGCCACCGCCACCACGCTGAACCACATCAGCGCGCCCCAGCCGGACGCACCCTGGGCGAAGCTGGAGAGCGCGAGCGAGTGGACCGTGTAGACGGACAGGGCCATGGTGCCCATCACGGCCAGCGGACCCAGCAGCACGGTCAGCGCGCGGCTGCGGCAGGCCAGCAGGCACAGCCCTATCAGGACGGCACCGACGCCCACGTTGCCCAGCGTCTCGAAGGGGGTCTGGCTGTACGGCCCGGAGAGCAGCAGCCAGTGCCAGTCGGTCGAGGGGATCGCGCCGAACTGGCGGCCGAGGACGGACCGTATCGGATCGGGCCTGTCCAGGGCCCAGGCGTGGTGGCGGGCGATGGCCCCGAGGATCGCCCGGCGGCCGCCGCCGTGTTCCACGGCGAGCCAGGAGGTGCCGTACCCGACGACCGCGGCCACCGTCCCCCCGAGTGTGAGGAGCAGCACGTGCCGCCGCCGGTGCACGTCCACGAGCCGGCCGAGTGCCAGGCCCACGACGACGTACGGGAAGTAGGTCAGGAACGGATACGCGCCGCTGATCACCAGCTTGTCGAGGAAGTCCAGCACGCCAAAGACGCTGGTGAAGTCGGTGAACTCCGGCGTCTTGCCGCGGCCCCCGACGCGGTGGCCGGTCAGCGGCCCGGCGACGTACGACAGGACCGGACCCAGGACGATGCCGAGCGCCGCGAGCGCGGTGAGGGTGCGGGTGCGCAGCCGGGTGAAGGGGTCGGCGGCCAGGAAGTAGGCCGCGTAGAAGGTGAGGATGACGAAGATTCCGTACCTCGGCGCGGCGAGGCCGAGGCCGAGCAGGGCCAGTACCGCGCAGCGCAGCGCGACGGCCCGGAAGCCGCCGGGGGCCGGGCGCGGCTCGCGGCCGCCGTGCGCCAGGGCGAGCGAGAACCCCGCTATGAGGGTGAAGACGGCCGGGGCCCGGCCGTCCGCCGCGACCATCAGCCAGCCCGTCCCCTTGAACTCGGGGTCGGGTCCGACGTGTGCCGCGAACATGGCGAGCACGGCCACGGCGCGTGCCACGTCCACGCCGGGGAGGCGGGCGGCGGCGGAGCGCGCGGGGGCCGGGGGCGATGCGGGCGTGGCGACAGGAGGAGCGGAGGCTGTTGCGGGTACGGCCTGGGTCATCTGAAGCTCATGGATTCTCGTGGGTCGTCGGGCGGAAGGCGGCAGTGCCGCTTGCAGTCTCTGATGGGGGTAGGGGTTCCCTCGTTGCCTGTGCGGCGAAGTGGGTGATGCAGCTCACACGTTCGGTGGAGTGGCGTGGCGTGATAGAAAATGGGTCAACCGTTCAGGTTGTTTTGTCGAGCGGGAGTGCTGAGCAGGGGTCCCGCATGCCCCGGTTGCCGCACGCCCGGAACCGATCAAGGGGAGCTCATGCCCAATCCGTACGGTGAACTCTTCTCCGCGCGCGGCTCCACGGCGTTCTCCGGCGCGGGACTGCTCGCCCGACTGCCCCTCCCCATCACCCACATGGGCATCCTCACGATGCTCTCGGAGCTGCGCGGCGAGTACGCGCTCGCGGGCGCCGTCGCCGGAACGTTCACCCTCTCCATGGCCCTGATCGCCCCTCAGACCTCCCGCCTGGTCGACCGGCTGGGCCAGGGGCGCGTCCTGCTCCCCGCCACCGGCATCAGCGTGGCCGCGCTGGGCGGACTGGTGCTCTGCGCGAGCAACGGCGCCCCGGTCTGGACCCTGTTCGTGCTCGCCTTCTTCGCCGGGTTCATGCCGAGCATGGGGGCGATGGTGCGGGCCCGCTGGACCGAGATCTACCGGGGGACGCCGCGGCTGAACGTCGCGTACTCCCTGGAAGCGGTCGTCGACGAACTGACCTACATCGTCGGACCCGCCTTCGCCGTCCTGCTCGGCACGAGCCTCTTCCCCGAGGCGGGGCCGGTGGTGGCGCTGGTCCTGCTGCTGGTCGGGGTGCTGTTGTTCGTACCGCAGAAGGCGACGGAACCGGCGATCCAGCCGCCGTCCGCCGACGGCGGGCGGCAGCGATCCGTGCTGCGGTCGCCGACCGTGCTGATCCTGGCGCTCACGCTGCTGTCCGGGGGCGCGATCGTGGGGACCGTCGACACGATGGCCCTGGCCTTCGCCCAGGCCAACGGTGAGAAGGGCTCCGCGGGCATCGTCTTCACCATGTACGCCGTCGGGTCGGCCCTGTCCGGGCTGACCTTCGGGGTGCGGCAGTGGCGGCCCCCGCTGCCGCGCATGATGCTCGTCGGCGTCGCGGGGATGGCGCTGACCACGGTGCCGTTCCTGTTCGTGAACAGCGTGGCGGCACTGGCGGCGACGGTGTTCTTCGCGGGCGTGTTCTTCGCGCCGACCACCGTCGTGATGATGGGCATCGTCGAGAAGGTGACCCCGGCGGCCCGGCTCACCGAGGGCATGACCTGGATGATCGCGGGCCTCAACATCGGGATCGCGCTGGGTGCGGCGCTGTCCGGGCAGGTGGTGGACGCGTACGGGATCGACGCGGGCTTCGCGGTGGCGGTCGGCTTCGGCGCGCTGGCACTGCTGCTGGCACTGGGCGGCGTCCGGCGCGTGACGGCGGACCTGCGCGGGGCGGCGGCGCGGTCCGCCGCACCCGAGGCCGCGGTGGCGGGCGCGGTGCGGCGGCAGCCGGCCGACTGCCACTGAGCCCCTGACCAGGGCGGCCTCCACTCCGGGGCCGCCCCCGGGCCCGGTAGGGTCGCGGTGACCCGTCCCGGACAGGAGCCGACCGCACGTGAGCGAGCCGAAGACAGTGAGCGCGTCGCAGGACCCGACGGCACCGCCCGCGGCGACCGCTTCTGGCGAGAGCACGCCGACCGCGGCGAGCGGCCTCGGCCAGGGTGCGCCGACGGCACCGCCCGCACCGGGCGCCTTGGGCGAGAGCGGGTCGCCCGCCGGGTCTGACTCCGGTGAGGGCGTGCCGATCACCGACGGCCGCCGCCTCAAGGGCGAACGCCGCCGCCGCGCCCTGATCGAGGCGACCCTGCGCGTCGTCGAACGCGACGGCGCCTCCGGGGTCACCCACCGCACCGTCGCCCGCGAGGCCGGACTGCCGTCGACGGCCAGCACGTACTACTTCGAGTCCATCGACGCCCTCCTCAACGAGGCCCTGGCCACCAGCACCAATCAGGACGCCGACCGGATCGACGCCCTCGCCGAAGCACCCGACGAGAACCCGCACCGGGCGCTCGCCGCCCTCATGGCCGAATGCGTCAGGGACCGGGGCCGCCTGCACGCCGAGTTCGAACTCTGCCTGCGCGCCGCCCGCCGCCCCGAACTGCGCGGCCCCAACCGCCGCTGGACCGAGTCCCTGCGCGCCTTCGCCCGCCGCCTCACCGACGACCCCCTGCGCGTCGACCTCTTCGCGCACGCCTACGACGGGCTGCTGCTCCAGGGGCTGCTCGCGGACGAGCCGCCGACGGTGGACACGTACGAGCAGATGCTCCGCCAACTGCTGCCCCAGGCCTGACCGGCGACCCTCCCGTCCCCACAACCCGCACCCCCTCCCACGGGGACACGAGCGACACGTAAGGTGCGGCCATGGCTGTCATGGACGTGCGCAACGACGCGAACGGGTGGCTCGTCCTGTGGCTGGAGCCGCTCGGCGAGGACCGCTGGATGAAGCCCGGCGAGACCTTCCGCATCCGGACCGACTACACCGGCGACGAGCTGGCCTTCTCCGTCACGGGCTGGGTGAACGGCGAGGAACGGTCCGGGGGGATCGAGAACCTCACCGTGTGGGTCGAGGGCGGCGGCTTCGAGGCCGAAGTGACCGACGAGGACGGCAACCCCGTCGAGTGCGGGCACAACCGGCCGCCCCACAACCCCCGCACCTGAGCCGACGCGCAGGGCTCATGCCGCTCTGACGTGCAGATGCCCCTCGCCCGGATACGCGGGCGGCAACGGCGGCAGTACGGAATCCAGCGTGTACCCGCACTTCTGCGCCACCCGGCAGGACCCCTCGTTGGCGACGGTGTGCAGGAGTTCCAGACGCGTGACCGGAAGCGGACTTTCCGGTCCGAGCGCCCACCGGGACAGTGCCTCCAGCGCGCGGGATGCGACGCCCCTGCCCCGGGCGGCGCCCATCGTCCAGTAGCCCACTTCGGCGGAGTCGTGGGACCCGTCCCGCTTGACGGCGATGTGGCCGATCGGCCGTCCCTCCTCCACGACGGCGAAGCTGAACCGGGTGCCGGAAGCCCGTCCGTGGCTCTGCCGGCCGATCCAGTGCAGGGCCTGCTCCTCGTCGTGCAGGTGGTGGGCGAGCCAGCGCCGCAGCAGGGGGTCCCCATGGGCGACGACCAGGCCCGGCGCGTCCTCGGGCCGCCACGGGCGGAGCATCAACGCGGGTGCGGACGGGGCCGGTTCGACGGTCGGGGTCAGGGACATCGGGCTCCTCGGGCGCTGCGGGTTCGGCACATGCTCGGCAAACCTACGCGGGGCCGTCCCCGTATCCGGCCTCGGTCCCGTCCCCGGCCAACAGCCCATGCAGCGTGAGGATTTCCGCGACGTCCCCGAGCGCCGCCACCCGGAAGTGCGCCTCGGGCAAGGCGTCTTCGGTGTGGGTGGTCGTCAGGCCCGCCACCGTACAGCCCGCCGCGCGGCCCGCCCGGACCCCCGCCGGGGCGTCCTCCACCACCAGGCACTCGGCGGCTTCGACTCCCAGCCGGGCGGCCGCCAGCAGGTAGCAGTCGGGGGCGGGCTTCGCCGCCCCGACGTCCGCCGCGTACACCTGCACGTCGGGCAGCGGCAGCCCGGCCGTACGGAAGCGTGCGTGGACGGACGCGCGGTCGCCCGAGGTGACGATCGCCCACGCCCCGGCCCGCAGCCCGCGCAGGAGCGCGGCCGCGCCGTCGACGGGAGGGAAGCGATCGGTCCCGGACGCCAACAGGCCGTCCAGGACACGGCGTTCGGCGCCCGGGTCCAGATGGGGTGCGGCATCCCGCACCGTGTCCTCGGGCCGCCGCCCGAACGTCAGCCGCCAGACGGTCTCGGTGTCGAGGCCGCGCATCAGGGCCCAGGTGTTCCAGACCCGGCGGTGAGCGGCGGTGGAGTCCAGCAGGACGCCGTCCACGTCGAAAAGCACAGCAGCGATGACCATGCCCCGAGGATCGCAGGAGCCCTCCGAGCGGCCCCGGGAGGGGCCTCCGGGCGGTGTCAGACGATCGGGGGGCGGCCGAGCCGCGTCATGCGGGCCGCCGTGCTCCACCGCATCGGGGCCCGGTCGCCGCACGGGGTGCGTACCCCCTCCCAGAAGCCCGCGCACCAGGCCCGCAGGCCGGAGAGCGAGCGGATGCGGGCCAGGGTGAGGGTGATCCAGACGGCCAGATAGACCGGGATCAGGGGGAGCGGGAGCCTGCGGCGGGCGATCCAGACGCGGTTGCGGGCGGTGAAACGGTAGTGGACGGCGTGCCGGGCGGGGGAGGTCTTCGGGTGTTGCAGGACCAGCCCGGGTTCGTACAGGATCTTCCAGCCCGCGTCGAGCGCCCGCCAGGCCAGGTCGGACTCCTCGTGCCCGAAGCGGAATGCGCCCGCCCAGAGGCCGGTCTGCCGCAGCATCGGTACGGAGAGGGAGTGGCCGCCGCCCAGGAAGCCGGTGACCAGGCCGCGCCGCAGGGGATCGGAGGCGCGCAGGCGCGGCACGTGCCGGCGCTGGGTCTCGCCGTGCTCGTCCGCGATCCGGAACGAGACGATGCCGAGCGCCGGATCGGACGCGTGGAGCTGCTGGACCGTGGCGAACACGTCGTCGGCGATCAGCAGCCCGTCGTCGTCCAGCTCGACGACAACGTCCACCGCGCCGGAGTCGAGCAGCGTCCGCAGCCCGACGTTGCGCGCGCCCGGACAGCCGGGGTTGTCGGCGAGGGGCAGCTTGATCACGTCGTCGTACGCAACGTCCGTCAGCGGTGTGGCACTCCCGACCAGCACGATCCGCGCGGCCGGTACCGACTGCCGCGCCACGGAGGCCATCAGGGCGTCCAGCTCCCGGGGCCGGTTGCCCATCGTGACGACGACGACTCCGATGCGGGGGCGGGGCAGAGGCATGGGCAGGCTCCAGAGGTCGGTGGAGCTGGAGATGGTACGGGGTGCCGGGCAGGGGAGGGGCTGGCCGTGCTGCGGCACGACCAGCCCGAGCAGCACCCTCAACGATCACATCAGCCCCAGCGACCAGCACGCATCACGATGGCGGATCTTCAACGGGGTTCGGTTCGCGGGGCGGAGAGGGTCTTCTTCAGCAGGGCGTACGGGGGAGTGTCGATGAGGTAGAAGTGATTCCCGGCGACGCCGACCTCCTGGACGGGGGCCGTGCTCAGCGTGCTCCACGGGCGGAGGTCCGTGTCGTCGTCCTGGTCGCCGACGAGGGTGGTGACCGGACAGCTGAGCAGCGGCTCGGGCTGCATGGCGTAGCTGTGGAACATGCGGCCGTCGGCGATCAGATACGGCATGACCACCTCCTGGAAGATCGGGTCGGCCGCCATCTCCGCGTCGGTGCCGCCCATCCTCACCAGGTCCGCGAGCAGTTGGGCGGGGTCTTCCTCGGGGCCGGGGAGATGGGGCAGCGGGGCGTCACGGGAGCCGGAGGCGAAGAGGTGCTCGATGTGGATGCCCCGGTGTTGCAGCGCCCGCGCCGTCTCCAGGGCCACGGGAGCGCCCAGGCTGTGCCCGAAGAAGGCCAGCGGGAGATCCGCCAGTGGTTCCAGCGCGTCGGCGATGTCGGTGGCGAGCCGGACGAGGTCGTTCGGGGGATCCTCGTCCCAGCGGTCGGCGCGCCCCGGGTACTGGACGGCGTGCACCTCCACCTCGGTCAGCGACTGACCCCAGGCGCGGAAGAAGGAGGCCGACCCACCGGCGTGCGGGAAGCACACCAGACGGACATGCGCGTCGGGCCGGGCGGTGTCGCACACGAGCCAGCGCGAGGTTTCTGTGGTCACTGTGCGGCTCCCTTGCGTGCGCGCTGCTGGCGCAGTCTGGCCGTACGGGCTCTGCGGACGGCTTCGGCAGAGCCGGAGGCTTCCGCGTCCTCCCCTTGCTCACGACTGGCGCGGATGAACGCGGCCTGTGCCGACACGGTGGGTTCCTGGTACAGGGAGACGATCGTCGGCCGCAGCCCGCAGTGTCGCTCCAGCGCGTCCTGCAAGGTGAACATGGTCAGCGAATGGCCCCCGAGGTCAAAGAAGTTGACGTTCGACGGCACTGCATCCACACCGAGGACCTCCGCCCAGGCGGCCGCCACCTGGGCGGTGAGCGGATCGTCGGTGACGGGCGGGGCCTCGGCCGCGGGCCGGGCCGTGGGCGGCTCCGCGGCGAGCGTCCGCAGCAGCGCGCGGTCGAGCTTTCCGTTGAGGTTGCGCGGCAGCTCCGGGAGCACCCGCAGCTCGCCCGGCACCATCACCGGGGGCAGCTTCTCCGCGAGGGCGCTGCGCAGCGCGACCGGGTCCGCGTCCTGCGCCGAGGCGACGAAGCCGATCAGGCCCGTCCCCTGTGCGTCGGGCAGGACGACCGCTTCCTGGACGTCGGCCAGCAGGCGCAGCGTCTCCTCAACCGCACCGAGTTCGACACGGTGGCCGCGGATCTTGAGCTGGTCGTCCTTCCGGCCGATGAAGTCCAGCCGGTGCTCCGCGTTCCAGCGCACGATGTCACCGGTCCGGTACATGCGTACGCCGGGTTCGGGGGCGAAGGGGTCGTAGAGGAAGGCCGCCGCCGTGGCCTCGGGACGGCCGAAGTAACCGCGTGTCACCCCGGCCCCGCCGATGAACAACTCGCCTTCCGCGCCCGGCGGTACGACCTTGAGATCGCCGTCGAGCACGTAGAGCCGAGCGCCTGGGACCGGGCCCCCGATGCTGACCGGTCCGATGCCGGTGAGGCGGTGGAACGTGGCCCACACGGTCGTCTCGGTCGGGCCGTACTCGTTGACCAGATCCACCCCGGAGGACTGAACCGCGAAGTGCCGGTCGGCCAG
Source organism: Streptomyces sp. NPDC087440 (assembly GCF_044744005.1). Lineage (NCBI taxonomy): Bacteria > Bacillati > Actinomycetota > Actinomycetes > Kitasatosporales > Streptomycetaceae > Streptomyces > Streptomyces sp. NPDC087440. The sequence goes on from NZ_JBIUXN010000026.1 coordinate 40,830, forward strand.
GGCCTGCGGGAGGGCTTCGCCCGCCACGATCACCTCCCGCAGCGAGGCCAGTGGCGCTGTCCCGACGCGTTCGGCGGCATCGAGCAGCAACTCGTACAGCGTGGGAACACACAGGACGCGGTCCACCCGGTGCCGGCTGACGAGGGAGACCAGCTGTTCGGAGTCGCGCAGTTCGTCCGCGGTTGCCACGACCAGGCAGCCGCCCGCGAGGAGCGTCCCCCATATACCGGCGACCGACGAGTCGAAGGCCGGCGGGGACAGCAGCAGGAACGTCGGGATGCCCGGGTAGACCATGAGGCGGGCCTGTGTCGAGGCGGCGAGGTTGCCGTGCCCGACGATGACGCCCTTGGGCTCGCCCGTGCTGCCCGACGTGTAGATGAGGTACGCCGGATCGTCCGCGCCGACCGCGCCGGCCGCGGCGGCGAAGGAGTCGGAGGAGGCGGAGGGGTCGGACGGGTCGGCGTCCGAGGTGTTCGTGACCGTCACGACGGGCACCGGAAGGTCGGTCACTTCCGCCGTGGCCACCACGGCCTTCACCTGCGCGTCCTGAAGGATCGTCGCGCGCCGGGCGGGCGGCTGGGCGGGATCGACGGGCACGTAGGCGGCGCCCGTGCCCAGGATGCCGAGCATGGACACGATCATCGCGGCGGAGGGCTCGGCCAGGATGGCGATCCGGTCTCCGGCGCCGACCCCGGCCGCGGCGAGGCGGTGGGACAACCGCCTCGCCCCGGAGACCAACTCGCCGTAGGTGACGGTGACGTTGCCGCATCGCACGGCGGTCGCCGCGGGGCGGTCGGCGGCCAGCAGGGCCACCACTTCGTGAACGGGAACGCAGGGGGCTTCCGGCAGTGCTTCGCCGATGGCCGGTGCGGTCGCCTCCGGGGTCGCTCCGGCGCTCTCCGTTGGCCTGGATGGCCTGGTCGGAGTGGAATTCACGTGTTGTGAGGCCGACATGAAGAGAAACTCCTCAAAGGTGTCAGGGGGTCCCAGGGATGATGGACTCCGTGGCGAGTCCGCCTATTGCTTCGCCGCAAACCCGGCGGACCACCGCGACATGCCCGCTCAGCGTCCGCTGGGCCAACATCTCGCGTACCGGGACGCGGATCCCGAATTCGCTGTTCACTCTGCGGATGAGCCGGGTGATCAGCAGGGAGTCGCCGCCCTGGGCGAAGAAGTCGGCGTCCACCGGGACATCGTCACGGCCGAGCAGTTCCGCCCAGATCCGGGTCACTCCCTCCGCCGGATCGACCGGGGCCCGGTTCTCGGGTTCCGGCTGCTCGGGCAGCGGCGTGCGGGCCGGAGGGCTCTTCGGGTCCGGCGTGCGCGGGGCGAGCGCTGGAGCGGCCGGGGCCGGCAGTGCCTCCGGGGCTGTCAGTGCCTCCGGGGCCACCGAGGAAGGTCCCGCGAAGGGGTAGCCGGGCAGCCTGGTCCTGCGGCCGCTGCCGGTCAGGTCGGCCAGGGCGACCGGCTGCCCCAGGGTCCACAGGGCGCCGACGCCCCTGAGCGCTGTGGACTGCGACGCGCCCTTGACCTGGTCCAGGGCGACCGTGGGGATTCCGGCCGCCTCCGCCATCGGCGAGAGGGGTCGCCCGGGACCGATCTCCACGGCCAGGGCACCCGGCAGGTGCGCGGCCAACGCGTCGAGCGCGGCGCCGAACAGTACGGGCTGCCGCACCTGCGTCACGAACATGTCGCGGGGCAGTTCGGTACCGGCCGCGACGACCCGGCCGGAGACGTTGAGCGCGATCGGCAGGGTCGCCGCCCGGAGCTCGATCCGGGCCATCGCCTCGGCGAGCGCGGGCAGCGCGGGCTCGATCAGCCGGGAGTGGCCCGCGTGGCTGTAGCGCAGGCGTCGTGCGAAGAAGGTGTCGCCGAGGCGTACGCGATACTCGTCGACCTCGTCGGCCGGGCCGCCCAGCACGCAGGAGTCCGGGCCGTTGACCGCGGCCACGTCGAGCTTGAGACCCCACTCCTCGGCGAGTGCCACAGCCGACGTCACGTCCGTACCGATGGCCAGCATCACGCCCTCCGGGCAGTCCTGCATGGACCGGCCGCGCGCTGTGATGAACGCGGCCGCGTCCTCCAGGCCGAAGATGCCGGCCACAGCGGCCGCGGTGATCTCGCCGGAGCTGTGCCCGCAGACCGCGGCCGGCCGAACTCCCAGGTCCTGGAGGGCTGTTGCTGCCGCGTAGCCGACTGCGAAGAGGGCCGGCTGGGCCAGCGCGGGCCGATTGAGCTCGGTGGCGGGGAAGTCCCGGTCGTACAGCGCCTGCCGCAGTCGTTCCGCCTGCGGGGCGGCGAAGGCCGCGAGGCACCGGTCGAGCGCTCGGCGGAACCCGGGGAGAGTGGTGAACGGCTCGGCCATGCCGGGGCGCTGTGTACCCCCGCCGGGGAAGAGGAAGAGCACAGGGGCGGGGCCCGTGTCCCGCGCGGTGCCCCGGGACACCCCGGACCGGGCGGCGAGACGCTCGGCGACCTCGGCACTCGTCCGGCCGGTGATCGTGAGGCGTTCGCTCAGGGCCGGGCGGCCGTGGGCCAGGGTGGCGCAGACCTCGCCGAGGTCCGGGTCGTGCGACTGGAGACGGGCCGCCAGTTCGTCGGCCATGCGGTCGAGCGCCTCGGGATCGGCTGCGGACAGCAGGACCAGGCGCTCGCGCGGGGCCCGCGCCGCTACGGCAGCCGGTTCCCTCGGCGGCGCCTGCTCGATCAGGACGTGGGCGTTGGTGCCGCCGATGCCGAAGGCGCTCACGCCGGCGCGCCGCGGCAGCCCACCCGTCCACGGGACGGCCTCGGTGGGTATGTACAGCGGGCAGTTGTCCGTCTCCAGCAGCGGATTGTGCTCGGTGAACCCCGCTACGGGCGGGATCATGCCGCTGCGCACCACGAGGAGTGCCCTGATCAGTGCGGCGACCCCCGCGGCGGCGTCGAGATGGCCGATGTTGGCCTTGAGAGCGCCCACCGCCACGCTGCCCGGCCGGGCTCCGGCCCTGCGCAGTGCGGTGGCGGCCGCCGCCCACTCGATCGGATCGCCGATGCGGGTGCCGGTGCCGTGGGCCTCCAGATAGCCGATGGACTCGCCGTCGACCTCGGCCGCGCTCAGGGCAGCGCCGATGACGCGCTCCTGCCCTGCAGCGGAAGGCGCGTAGTAACCCGCTTTCGCATTCCCGTCGTTGTTGATCGCGGAGCCCAGGATGACGCCGTACGGCTCAGGGTCGTCCTCGGTGATGTCCGACAGCCTGCGCAGCACCACGGCACCCGCACCGGACCCGGGGATCACCCCGTCCGCCTCCCGGTCGAACGTCCGGCACACACCCGCGGCGGACAGGACCCCGCCCGGCGTGTGCAGATAACCCGCCTGGGGGTAGTCGAACCCGGCCCCCACCACCAGGGCCTGGTCGCAGTCGCCGCTGAGCAGGGCCTGCACTGCCAGATGGACGGCCACCAGCGAGGAGGAGCACGCTGTCTGAACGGCGAAGGCAGGCCCCTTCAGCCCGAGTTTGTACGCGACACGGCTCGCCATGAAGTCCGGCTCGCTGCCATGGATCAGATCGTCCAGCAGGCCCGGATCAACGTTCGTGCCGCGGACCATCGCGCGCAGGTAGGCGCTGCCCGTCATCGACGCGTAGACACTGGTCGTCGTCGTGTCGTCGTCGTGAGGCGCGACCCCCGCGTCCGCGAGCGCGTTCCAGGCCACCTCCAGCATCCAGCGGTGCTGCGGGTCCATCAACTCGGCCTCGCGCTTGCGGATCTGGAAGAGGTCGTGGTCGAAGCGGTCCCAGGCGTCGAGATGGCCGCGTACGGGTACATAGTCCGGGTCGGCGGCCAATGCGGCGGGAACTCCGGCAGCGCGCAGTTCCTCCTGGCTGAACCGCTTGCTGTGCACATTCCCGTGGAGCTGGGAATCCCACCAGGCGTCGAGATCACGGGGGCCGGGGAAAAGCGCTGCCACGCCAGTAACCGCGATATCCAAGGAGCGATCCCGGCTCGTCACAACGTCTCCTCATCATTCCACTGGAAACGGATATGTCACCCGATGTCGTGCGGGTGACACGTGAGCGGCCGCAGGTGTTTCCTCGGACCGCCCCGCGATGATGGCACAGGGCGCTGTCCCGGCGGAGGGATTATCCGCCGTCCCTTTCGGGGGGCACGGATTTCGAGGTTCGCGTGCGGGCCACGGGCAGTTGCGGCGCATAAAAGGACCCCCTACATCCCTTTTGCGAAAGAGGAGGCTGGCACAACGCGATCGTGCGTGGCACCATCACATGCTCTTGATGTCGCACTCCGTCCCTCCTCATTTATCGAATTCCGAAGGGATTCGTGGTGCCGCAGTCGACTGCCCCGAAGGCCGCAGAGGTTACCGAGGGCACACCGGGAGAAGGAGTCCACGACGCCTTCGCCGCCCAAGCCCACGCCCGGCCGCGGCACACAGCCCTTCTGTCCCCGGACGCACGGCTCTCGTACGGCGAACTGGACGCCCTCGTCGGGGAATCGGCCCGCCGGCTCGCCGCCGCCGGCGTCCGGCAGGGGCATCTCGTCCCGATTCTGCTGCCGCGCTCCGTCGACCTGGTCGTCACACTGCTGGCCGTTCTCAGGCTGGGCGCCGCCTACGCGCTGCTCGACGCGGACTGGCCGCCCACCCGGCTCAAGGCGGTGATCGACCAGCTCCGGCCGCCTCTCGTCGTCGCCCGGCCGGGCCCTGCCGCCGGGCTGCCGGCGCCGCTGTGGACACCGGGCGAGGGCGGTACGGGGGAAGGCCCGGCCCGCCCGGCGGTGACGGTGCGGGGCTCCGACGCCTGCTCCGTGTTCTTCACCTCGGGCACCACGGGGCAGCCCAAAGGGGTGGTCACTCCGCACCGGGCGACGGCACGGCTGTTCCGGGAGGACACCTTCGCGCGATTCGACCGGGACACGGTCATCCCCCTTGCGGCGGCGCTCCCGTGGGACGCGTTCTCCCTCGAACTCTGGGCCGCCCTGTACAACGGCGGTACCTGCGTCCTGATCGACGAGCCGTTCCTGACGGCCGAGGCCCTGCGCGCGGTGGTGGCCGGGCACGGGGTGAACACGGCGTGGCTGACCAGCAGTCTGTTCAACCTGATCGTCGACGAGGACCTGCCGGCGCTGAGCGGCCTGTCCCAGGTCATGATCGGCGGTGAGCGCCTGTCCGAGCGGCACGTGGGCCGCTTCCTCGACCGGTTCCCGGACACCGCCCTGATCAATGGCTACGGTCCGGTCGAGAGCACGGTGTTCACCACCACGCACCGCGTCACCCCCACGGACTGCACCCGGGACGGCGGCATCCCGCTGGGCCGACCGGTACCCGGCACCTCCGTCTTCGTCCTCCGGGGCAACCGCCCCTGCACCCCCGGCGAACCGGGGGAGATCTGCGTCGCGGGCGACGGCCTTGCCCTCGGCTACCTCGGCGAACCGGCCCTCACCGCCGAGAAGTTCGCCCCCATCGACATCGACGGCGAGCAGATTCGGCTGTACCGCACCGGCGACCTGGGCGTCCAGGACGAGGACGGGCTCCTGGAATACCGCGGGCGGATCGACCGGCAGGTGAAGATCCGCGGCCACCGCGTCGAACCGGCCGAGGTGGAGCGGCAGATCGAGCGCCTGGTTCCGTACGTGGCCGACTGCCGCCTGCTCCCACGCCGCACGGAACCCGACGGCGTCCTCGAACTGGTGGCCTTCTGCGTGCCGGGCCGGTCCGGCGGTGCGCCCCCGGACGTACCGGCGATCCTCGCCCAGCACCTGCCCGCGTACCAACGCCCCGTCTCCGTGGTCTTCGTGGACTCCTTCCCGCTGACCGGCACCGGCAAGCTGGACGACCGCGCCCTGCTGGCGCGCGTGCCCGAAGCGCCTGCCGAGAACGGCCACGCCCCCGTCGACGACCCGCTGGTCCGGCTGGTCGCCGAGGAGTTCGCCGTCGTACTGGGCAGCCGAACCGTTTCCCCGCACACGCCGTTCTTCGCGTTGGGCGGGTCCTCGCTGCAAGCCGCCCGTGCCTGTACACGCATCGTCCAGCGGGTGGGGCGGCCCGTACCCCTGTCGGTCCTGTACGAGCGGTCGTCGGCCGAGGAACTGGGGGCCTGGCTCCGGTCGGCGCCGAGCACGGATGCCGTGCCGACGTCCACCGGCTCGCCGAGCACGGATGCCGTGCCGACGTCCACCGGCGGCATCCCGCTGACCGCCATGGAACTGGTCTTCCTCACCCGTCATCTGACGGCGCCGCAGGACCGCTCCGGATACTGCCTGATGACGTGGCACCTGGAAGGCGGACTGGATCAGGACGCCCTGGAGGCAGCCATCGCCGCCGTCCACGATCGGCACGAGGTGCTGCGTACGGCTTTCCGGGTGGACCCCACTCCTCATGCCGAGGTCACCGACATCCCCGCCCCGCCCCTGGAACTCGTGGCCGCCCAGCCGACCGTGGACGACGCGGCAGGCGCGCTGCGGCAGCTCTTCGACGAGCCCCTCGAACCACAGGACGCCGATCTGTGGCGCACCGCGCTGGTGCCGGTGACCGAAACGGGTGGCTGGCTGTTCGGGGTGTTGGTCCACCACATCGCCTTCGACGGCCGGTCGGAATCAGTCCTGGCGCGTGCCCTCTCCGACGCCGGTGCCGGACGTGCGCCGCACCCCGCCCCGCCCGCCCTGGCCGAGCGGGCCCGACTGATGACGGAAGCCGCGGCCGTGACGGACTCGGCGGGGCGCACGGAGCGGATACGGGCGGAGTTCCAGGACGTCCCCGACATCCACTGGCCGGAACGGCCCGTCCCGGGAGAGACCGGAACCGGACATCTCTCCGTGACCGTTCCCGCGGCGGTGACGGCCGGGCTCGATGCGCGGGGCGCTGCGCTCGGCGGGAGCCCATTCGTGGTGCTCCTCTCGGCCTGGGCGGCCACCCTGGCCGAGGTCTGCGGGCAGCGGGACTTCGCGGTGGGCGTGCCCGTCGCCGAGCGCACCGTCCCGGAACTGGAGCAGGCCATCGGCTGCCTCATCAACATGGTGCCGGTGCGCCTGCGCGGCGATGCGGTGGCCGGAGGCAGCGACGGCATCCGCGAGGTCGGTCGGCTGGTCCACCAGGCCTTCGGCCGCAGCGAGGTCCCCTTCGCCCACCTCGCACAGGGCCTCAGGTCGGCAACTCCCGGGCGGCCACCGGCCTTTCAGTCCCTCTTCGCCCTGCAGGACAACGCTCCACCCCGGCTCGACCTGCCTGGTGTCGCCGCCACGCATCTGCGCCAGCCCTACGCCGCCCTCCCGCTGGAGCTGCACCTTGAGGTGTGGCCGGACGAGAGCGGTGCGCTCGACGCGGTGGTCTCGTTCCGGCGCGAGGCCGTCACCGAGGCCACCGCGCTGACGCTGCTCAAGGGTTTCCACGACCGTCTTGCCCTGATCGCCGCGGGAGCCACCTCGTGACCGTATCCGCGTACACCCCCGTCGACCTCAGCGACCCGGAACTGCATGCCTCCGGGGAGGTGCACCAGGTGTGGCGCTGGATGCGACAGCACGCCCCGGTGCACTGGCACGAGCCGGGCGACCTACCGGGCTTCTGGTCCCTCACCCGGTACGACGACATCCGGCACGCGTACCAGAATCCGGCCGTCTTCAGCTCGGCGAGGGGCGTCCTGTTGCGGCCGACCGCTCTGGGGGAGGACCCCGGCAGCGGGCTGACCATGGCCCTGACCGATCCGCCCAGGCACCGTGCCCTGCGCGGGCAGGTGGCCGACCGGTTCACCGAACGGTGTGCCCGTTCTCTGGCGGACGAGGTGCGCGCCGAGATCCGCTCGGTGGTGACCCGCGCCATCGAGAAGGGCACCTGCGACGTGGTGCGCGACATCGGCGCCCGGCTCTCCAGCCACAACATCGCCAGGCTGCTCGGCGTGGAGCCGGACGACCGCGAGCAGCTGTTCCGGTGGAGCATGGAGGCGTTCGAGTCCGGCAAGCCCCTCACCAGCCACGTAGCGCTCATGCGGTATTTCATCGACATGATGTACGCGCGGATGGAGGTCCCTGCGGACGACGCGATGGGCATGTTCGTCAACAACGAGGTGCACGGCGATCTGCTGACCGAGACCGAGATCCTGCTGGGCGTCGAGAACCTCGTCGGAGCGTCGGAGAACGCCGGTCTGTCGATCGCCGCGGGAGTCCTCGCCCTCGGCTCTCATCCACAGCAGTGGCAGCGGCTGGTACGGGAGCGTGACAGCGGGCTTGTCAGAACCGCGGTGGAGGAGGTGTTGCGGTGGACGAGCAGCGCCACGCACAGCATGCGGACGGCCACCGTGGACACGGTCGTCCGAGGCCGGCGCATCGCGGCCGGGGACCGCGTCGTGCTCTGGATCCCCTCGGCCAACCGCGACGCGTCGGTGTTCACGGAACCCGACTGGTTCGACCTCGGCCGGCAGCCCAATCGCCATCTGGCCCTGGGCATGGGCGAGCACGTCTGCATCGGGGGCTCCGTGGCCCGCCACCAGATGCGGATGCTCCTGGAGACACTCGTGGAGTCGGTCGCCGTCATCGAGCCGGCCGGAGAGACGGAGCCGCTGCGGTCGATCGCGGTGAACGGACCGGCGTACGCGACCGTGCGCCTCGTCGCGCGGGGGCGCTGAGGAGCCGGGCGCGCGCGCCGGGCCCCGCACTGAGGCCTTGTGGAACCTCAGCCCCTTGGAACCTCAGGGCCTTTGGGCCTGAGGCCTTTTGGACCTCAGGCCCTTTGGACCTCAGGCCCTTTGGACCTCCGGCCCGGCCTCGTCCGGAACCGCCGCGGCCGGCGTGGACTCCTCCGGCAGCCGCCGCATGAGGAGGCCGAACCCGATCCCGGCAAAGGTCCCCACGACCGCGCACAACCCCCACAACCACTCCGGGCCGAAGCGGTCGATGACGGCGCCGGACATGAGCGGAGCGATCAGGATGGCGGCCGACCACGCCAGCGTGTCCATGCCTTGGTACCGTCCGCGCCCGTGCGCGGGCGCAAGCCGGGCGACGAGCCCCGCCTGCGTCGCCGTGTAGCCGATCTCGGCGAGCGTCCACACGCCCACGGTGAGCGCGAAGGCGCCGACCGACCCGGCGAACGCGGTGAGTCCGAAGCCGTATCCCGCGAGGAGCGAGCAGAAGATCATCAACGTGCGCGGATCGCGGTGCTCGATGAAGCGCATGAGCGGGAGTTGCAGGGCGACGATCAGGATGCCGTTGACGGCGATGGTCAGACCGTAGTCGGCGGGCGAGAACCCGGCGCGGCCCATCGCGACCGGCAGGCCGACGTTGCCCTGCTGGAAGAGGACGGCGATGAGGCAGGACAGCCCGACGACGGCCATGTACCGCCCGTCCCGCAGCACGGTCCCGAGACTGACTCCGGCCTCTGTCTGTTCGGCCTTGGGCAGCGGCCGGGACTCGGGCACCTTGAGGAAGACGATGACTGCGCACGCCAGCGTCATCCCCGCCTCGATGACGAAGCCGGCACGGTAGCTGGACTCGGCGATGTACCCGGCGGCCGTGGAGGAGACGGCGAAGCCGAGGTTGACGGCCCAGTAGAGCAGCGCGAAGGCCCGCGCCCGGTCCTGGGGCCCGACGATGTCGGCCACCATCGCCTGCATGGCGGGCCGGGAGGCGTTGGAGGCCATGCCGACGAAGAAGGCGACGGCGGCGATGGCCACGGGGCCCTGCATGAAGCCGAGCAGCACGATGGATCCGGCGGTGGCGGACTGGGCGATGAGAAGGGTCGGCCGCCTGCCGAGACGGTCGGCCATGACTCCGCTTCCCAGCGCGGACACGACCCCGCCGAGCCCGTGCAGGGAGATGACGAGACCGGCGTACAAGGCCGAATAGCCGCGGCCGACCGTGAGGTAGAGGGCCATGAACGTGACGACGAAGGAGCCGAGCCGGTTCACGAGGGTGCTGGTCCACAGCCACCAGAACTCCCGAGGCAGACCGGAGACGGATTCCCGGACGGCGCGTCTCCGAGCGGCGAGCGGCATGGGTCCCCCAGGATCAGGCGGATGCGTGAGCGACTCAGGCGGCGATGCGGGCTTACGGGCATCCGGTCCGCGGAGGCCACAAGCTAACAGATGCTGTCAACCGCACGGTCTCCGCAGGTGTTGCCGGCCAGATCCCGGCCGCGCCACCCGCAGCGTGCCGCGGACGGCAAATGCCCGCAAACCTGTGGCGGAAATACGCAGGGAAGGCGGATATGCATCAACATATCCACCGCAACATCCAACGTGACGACCGTCACATGGAGGCGTATTTCGCGGGTGTGATCGCGGTGTTAGATTGAGCCCCGCCAGTCGCATTACAGGAATAAAAGGTACTGCCCACTGATTTTCGAACGCAAAATACCCCGAAATTGGTGACCCTGATTGAAGACGGCATTCTTTATCGAGAGCAACATGTTGGACTACGGTCCCGAAGGCATGCGACTCACCAAGGAAAAGGGTTATCTAACTCATTTCGTCGCCCGCGATCCGTCGGAGTACGAGAAGTTCTCTCCGAACCCGGTCGGCATCGCCGATGCCCACAGCGTGGTCGACACCCATGACCTGGTGAAGCTCATGCACTTCTTCACCGACCACGCGCCGGACGCCGTGATCGCGTTCGACGACTACCGGCTGGTGCAGGCGGCCGTGATCGCGGAGCGGCTCGGCCTGCCGCACGCCCCGGTGGACGGCTTGCTCAACTGCCACTTCAAGGACCGTTCCCGCAGCTTGACGAAGGGCATCGGACGCTCCGTGGCGGCCGTACGCGTATCGCTGGACGAGCCGGGCGACACGTCTCCGCTCGGGTACCCGTGCGTGGTGAAACCCGTGGACGACAGCGGCAGTTCCGGGGTACGGGTCTGTACGTCCGACGACGAGTACCGCACGGCTCTGCGGACCATCGCCGCCCACCCGGTCAACCTCCGAGGCTACCGCCGGGCGGGATACGCCCTGGTGGAGGAGTTCATCGATGGGCCGGAGTTCACGGCCGAGTTGATGTGGGACGACAGCGCGGACGGCTGGCGGATCCTCGGATTCACCAAGAAGCTGATGGCCGAGCTCCCCTTCCGGGTCGAACTCGGGGCCATGTTTCCGTATCACTTCGGGACGGCCGATGAGGACGCCCACATAGCGCGCGTGGTCGTCGACTGGCTCACCGCGGTGGGACACCGCCGGGGAGCCGCCCACGTCGAGTTCAAGATCGTCGATGGTGTGCCGGCACTGATCGAGATCAACCCGCGGCTGGGCGGCGACCAGATCCGTGAGCTGATGCGGCTCACCACCGGGCAGGACGCCGTGGACTTGTACACGCGGCTGCATCTCGGCCTTCCCTCCGGCGAATCGGTCGGCGAAGCCCGCGGCGGCTACGCGACGAGCCTCTATCTGACGCCCCGGCGCACCGGACTGATCACGTCCGTGACGCCTCCGCCCGACCTGCCTGCCGGAATCGTCCGCAGCACCTTCCCCGCGGGAACCAGGCAGATCGACGGGGTGGTCGACAACGGCGACCGCCTCGGCCATGTCATCTCCTGGGCCGATGAATTCGATACCTCGCTGGCCGTCGCAGAGGAATACCTTTCCCGGGTGGAGGTCGAGTACGCCTGACCCGGAACGAAGGGGGAATCGTCGAAGAATCGGACGGGCAAGTAATGATCTGAGGGGAATTCTTGCTGCACGACTCTATTGTGGACTGTATCGGAAGCACCCCGATGGTCCACTTGAGACGCCTTTTCCCGACGGGACCGCAGGTATTCGCCAAACTTGAAATGCTCAATCCCGCAGGAAGCGTCAAGGACCGTACTGCGCGGCACATCATCGAGACCGGTATGCGTGAGGGCTTCATTCGTCCCGGGGCGCACATCGTCGAGAGCACTTCGGGGAATTTCGGTGTCGCCCTGGCCATGATGTCCCGGGTCCATGACCTGCGCCTCACCCTCGTGGTCGATCCGCACATCACGTCCAGCAATCACGCAATTCTGAAGAGCTACGGCGCGCAGGTCGAGATGATCGACGTCGCGGCGACCGGAGGCAGCTACCTGCCCGCACGTATCGCGCGCGTGAAGGACATACTGGCCGCCGATCCCGCGGCAGTCTGGATCAACCAGTACGCCAACTCCCTGGGACCTGAGGCGCATTACCGGAACACCGCGGAGGAAATAGCCAAGGACTTGCCGAACCCCCCTGACTACCTGGTGGTCGCGGTGAGTACGACCGGCACGTTGAACGGCCTGGCGCGCCGACTGAAGAGATACTCCCCAGGGCTCCAGGTGATCGCCGTGGACGCCGTCGGATCGGTGGTGTTCGGCAATCCTCCCGGACCGCGCCGGCTTCCCGGCATCGGCTCCGGCCGGGTGCCGGAGTTGCTCGACGAGAGCCTCGTCGACCGTGTCGTGGAGGTGACGGACGACGAATCCATCGAGGCCTGCCACGACTTGTTGTCCACAGAGGCGATTTTCGCCGGCGGGTCCTCCGGATCGGTCGTCGCGGCCATCCGGAAGATCCTCCCTTCCCTGCGCCCCGCGTCCTCCGTCGTCACCCTCTTCCCCGACCGAGGAGACCGGTACATCGGCCTGGTCTACGGCGCGCCGGCCTCCGAGGGCCTGCTCGCCGGGGTGCCGGCCGAAGGCGGCGATTCCCTCTCCGGCGCGAGGCCGGGTTCATGCGCAAGGCCGGGTTCATGACCGGCCCGACGCCGGCTGACCTTCCTCAACGGGTTCTCGAACAGCAAGACACCGCGGCGCACTGCGCCTTGACGTACCACCAGCGGGAAGGGCTCAAGTGAAGCCAGACCGAATCAGGATTCTCGACCGCGCCACGGTGATGCGCTGCCTGGCCGAGATCGACCCCGTCAGTGTGGTCGAGTCCACGGTGCGCGAGCACGCCCTGGGCCGCTCTGACCTGCCCGCGGAGGGCTACATGGCCTGGGAGAACTCCGCCGGTGCGTACACCCGCTCGGTCGCGATGCTCGGAAGCGTCCAGCAGGGCCAGAGCATGGCGTACGGCATGAAGCTGATCAACGCCTCGGTGACCAACCCTGCCTTGGGCATCGAGCGCGCCGGCGGCTTCACGGTGCTCTTCGATCCGGAGACCGCCCGGCCGGCCACTCTGGTCGAGGCCGGACACGTCAGCGCTGTGCGCACCGCCGCCTACACGATGTCCAGCCTGCGCACGCTCGGCCCCACGGACTTCGACGCGGTGAGCATCGTGGGATGCGGCACCCTCGCGGCCATGCACGCGAAGCTGCTCGTCCAGTATTTCCCGGCGGTCCGAGAGCTCCACCTGTACGACATCGCCCCCGCCCGGACGGCCGCGCTCGTCCGGGACCTCGCGACGCACTGCCCGGATCTGAAGGTCACCGAGCACCCGGACGCCGAATCGTGCGTGAGGGCGAGCCGCGTGGTGGTCACCCTGACCGTATCGTCCGAACCGTACATTCCGCCCGGCTGGTTCACTCCGGGGACCTTCATCGCGCACGTGTCGCTCGACGACGTGATGCCGGCCGTGTTCCTGGAGGCCGAGGCGATCTACGTCGACGACATCGACCTCGTGCGGGACAACCCTCGTCGCGTCCTCGGATCGGTGATGCGGGCCGGCGACGTGGTGGCCGACACCGAATCCTCCTCCGGGCAGGGACACGCCCGGGCACGGCGGTACGGAGAGGTACTGCTCGGCCGCGAAGAAGCGGTGCGCCCGCGGGACGGCCTGGTCGTGAGCAACCCCTTCGGCATGGCGATCCTCGACGTGGCCGTCTGCCAGGAGGTGGCCACGCGGGCGGAGGCAGCCGGTCTGGGGACAGTCGTCGATCTCATGGGTGACCGAGAACGGGCAGACGCGTGAACCTGTGCCAGCCGGAGCCGGACATCGAAGAAACCAGAGGCGAAACGATGACAGACCAGACGGCCGCTCGGGCTGACGGGCTGCGCCCTCCGCGCAGTTTCATCTCCCTGCACGACCTGACACCAGAGGAGTTGCAGACGCTCGTCGGTCGCTCCTGTGCCTGGTACGAGAACAGGCGCCCCCGGGAGCGCCCCCTGCGGGATCTCGTGGTGGGCACGCTGTTCAGCCAGACCTCGACGCGTACCCGGACGTCCTTCACCAGCGGTGCGGTACGGCTCGGCGCCAGCGTGATCGCCTTCGGGCCGAACGACCTGCAACTCGCCACGGGTGAGCCGCTGTCGGACACCGGCCGCATCCTGGGGGGAATGCTCGACGCCCTCGTCGTGAGGAGCTCTGTCGGTGAGCACGATCTGCGCGAGCTCGCCGACACGGCCTCGATACCCGTCATCAACGCGATGGTCCGCGAAGAACACCCGACCCAGGGGCTCACGGACATCGCCCTGCTCTCCCAGCGCTTCGGTTCGCTGCGGGGGCTCCATCTCGCCTATCTCGGCGAGGGGAACAACACGGCCGCGGCCCTGGCACAGGGCCTCGCGCTGGTCCCCGGAGCCACCCTCACCCTGGCGACTCCCCACGGGTACGGGCTCGACCCCGCGATCCTCGTCCGAGCCCAGCAGACGGCGAAGGAATGCGGCAGCAAGGTCGTCGAGGTGCACCGGGTCGATGACATCGACGGCGACGTGGACGTCGTCTACACGACTCAATGGCAGACCACCGGGACCAGCAAGAGCGATCCGGACTGGCGGACGGCATTCGCGCCGTTCGCCGTCGACGAGCGCCTGATGGCTCGGTGGCCGGATGCCTTCTTCATGCACGACCTGCCGGCCCGCCGGGGCGAGGAGGTCACGAGCGGCGTACTCGACGGACCCCGGTCGCTGGCCTGGGACCAGGCGCAGATGAAGCTGGCCAGTGCGATGGCCGTACTCGATTGGTGCCTGAATTAGACCGTGCAGCTGCCAGTCCACTTGCTGCGCGCCCTGCTGAGTCAGCAGTTCATCCGACGGGGGTGGACTCGGGTGCTGCGGGCTTGGCGTTGCAGTCGGCATGCAGGCCCGCAGGGGGCTCGTAGCAAGGCTGCCCCTGTGACCCCGGGACCGGGGCCGGCGGAGTGACGGCGTTACAGTGCCCGCCTGCCCGGACGGCTCACGGCCCGGCCCCGCCGGGCGCGGCCACCAGGCACAGCACGATCAGGTTCAGCACCACCAGGTAAGGGTCACGACCATGAAGGTTCTCATCGCCGGCGGCGCCGGATTCATCGGCTCCACCATCGTCTCCGCGTGCGCCGACCACGGCATCGACACCGTGATCCTGGACAACTACGTCACGGGCCGCGCCGAGTTCACGAAGGGCCGCATTGCCTACGAGGGGGACATCCGCGACGGCGAGCTCATCGACCGCATCTTCGCCGAACACCCGGACATCGACGCCGCCGTGCACGCCGCCGCGCTCATCGTCGTACCGGACTCCGTGGCGAACCCGCTCGGCTACTACCGCGAGAACGTGTCCAAGGGCATCGAGTTCCTCCAGCACCTGGCCCGCAACAAGTGCACCCGGCTGCTCTTCTCCTCCTCGGCGTCGATCTACCGGGCGGCCGAGGACGGCAAGGTCGACGAGAACTCGCCGGTCGAGACGCTCAGTCCGTACGCCAACACCAAGGCCGTCTTCGAGTCGATCCTTGCCGACGTGGCCGTGGCGGGACCCACCAAGGTGGTCTCGCTGCGCTACTTCAACCCCATCGGCGCCGACCCGCAGCTCCGCACCGGACTTCAGCTCCGCAAGCCGAGCCACGCGCTCGGGGCGATGATCGACACCCACCGCGGCGGGGGCACCTTCCGGATCACCGGCACCGACTGGCCGACCCGTGACGGCTCCGGCATCCGCGACTACGTCCACGTCTGGGACCTGGCCCTGGCGCATGTGGCGGCCCTGCGCCAGTTCGACACGGTCACCGGGACCGACCCGTACCGGGTCATCAACCTCGGCACCGGAAACGGCACCACGGTCCGTGAACTGGTCACCGCCTTCGAGCAGGTGACGGGCGAGCCGCTCAAGGTGGCGGAGGCAGGACAGCGTCCCGGCGACGCGGCGGGCGCGTACACGAGCAGCACCCTCGCCCACGACCTGCTGGGCTGGCGGCCCACGCTCTCCGTCGAGGACGGCATCCGGGACTCGCTGCGCTGGGCCGAGAAGCGCGACGAGGTGCTCGGGGAGGCCTGAACACGGCCGGTGGCCGACCGGAACGCGCCCAACCGGAGAGGCGACTCCACCCTCTTCACCAAGACACATCGCGGTGTCCCGGAGGGGAGTGGGAATGGTGCGTTCGGCCCGAGGGGCGTTCCTGGCGGCGGCAGCGGCACTCGCCCTTTCCGCCTGCGGAACCGGAAGCCCGGACCCCGTGTCCCCTTCAACGGGTTCCACCACGGGCGAACCCCCGCACCAATCCGCCTACCGGGCGGGTTACGAGGTGGGCGAGAAGGTGTACGACACCTCGGGCAAGGGCGCCGCCGTCAAGGAAATCGTCGGGGGCGGCTGCGTCGACCGAGCGCTCGCGGCAGGAGTACCGGAAGGGGCCCGCCCCGCCTGGGTCCAGGGCTGCAAGGACGGCGTCAGCAAGACACCGCCCACCCCTCAGGGGTCCTGAGCGGTGGCCTGTGCGAGAGGGAAGGGGAATTGCGGACCGTTTCCCCCTCCCGCCGCTACCGTTCAGCCGTGACCACTTCCGACCTGCCGCTGCTGTTCCTGGACGTCGACGGCCCGCTCGTTCCCTTCGGGGCCACGGCGCAGCAGCTTCCGGGCGGGTACCCGACGTACGCGAACCGGGGCGGTGCGCCCGGGACCGGGGGAAATCCACTGATCCGGCGGATCAACCCCGCCTTCGGGCCACGGCTCCTGGGCCTGCCCTGCACCCTGGTGTGGGCCACGACGTGGTCGTCCGATGCCAACGACTGCATCGGGCCGTGGCTCGGGCTGCCGAAGCTGCCCGTGGTGGAGTGGCCGGAGCTGAACGAGGAGCAGGCGGAGGAGTTCGTACGGGACGCGGTCCACTGGAAGACGCGGACGCTGGTGCACTGGGCGGCGGGGCGGGACTTCGTGTGGGTCGACGACGGCATCACGGACGCGGATCGCACATGGGTCGCAGGACACCATCGACACCATCCCGGCGGGGCGCTGCTGCACCATGTCGCCCCCGAAGTGGGTCTCACGGACCGGGACTTCGAGGCGATCACGGAGTGGCTGGCGGGGCGATGACGAGGGCGGCGTGTCCGTCCCACCCGTTGAAGAGGATGCCGTAGGGGTGCGCGGAGCCGCGCGTTTTAGGATTTGCGCATGTCAACAAGGCTCGTACAGATCAATATGAAGGCCCAGGACGACTCCGCGCTCGGGCAGTTCTGGGCGGAGGCGCTCGGTTGGGGGGTCGACAGTGAAGGGCCGGGTGTGACCAACCTCGAACCCGTGGGGTTCGACTACCCCGACCCTTCCGTCGTCTGCATCGACCTCGTTGCGCGCCCGGAGGTCAAGACCGTCAAGAACCGGGTGCATCTGGATCTGGCCACCAGGTCGACCGCCCATCAGGCCGACGTGGTCGAGCGTTTGAAGGAGCTCGGCGCGACGCTCGCCGACGTGGGGCAGGGCGACGTCCCCTGGACGGTCATGGCAGACCCGGAGGGCAACGAGTTCTGTGTCCTGGAGCCCCGGCCCATGTACCAGGACACCGGGCTGATCGCCGCCGTGGTGGTCGACTGCGCCGATCCGCGGGAGATGGCCCGGTTCTGGGGCCGGGCGATGGACTGGACGGTGCACGAGGTCACGGACGACACCGCGACCCTGCGCTCCGCCAAGGGGGTCGGTCCCTACCTCGAGTTCGTCCGTAGCCCCGACACCAAGAGCGTGTGGAACCGGGTCCATCTGGATGTCGCTCCCTATCCGGGCGGTGAGCCGGCAGCGGAGGAAGCCCGGCTGCGGAGTCTGGGTGCCATCGGCCCCGGCGCCGACTCCGGGTTCGACGGGTCGGCGATCTCCTGGCGGGTTCTGGCCGATCCCGAGGGCAATGAGTTCTGTCTGCTCAGTCCTCGATGAGGTGATCCTGCACCGGGCGGACGGGGGCCGCCCACCACCACTGGGGGAGGCCCGGGAGGCGGCGGGAGGGGGAATTGCCCAGGTGGGCGGGGTATTTGGGGAAGGCGGAGGGGTGAGCTCCGGAGGCGACGAGGGTACGTGTGGGCCCCATGGAGTTGTTGTCCGCGGACAACAACGGGGTGGATGTGGGGTGTTGTCCGCACGAAATACCGCGTGACGGGTCGAAGCGGGGGACCGAAGTGGGAGGGGGGAACCACCAGCCGGGAGAACCGCCGGATCCCACCCCCACCCCCGCCCCTCGGCATACTCACCCTGTGATCACTGACGACCCCCACCTCTGGCTCGAAGACCTCGAAGGCCCCGCAGCGCTCGCCTGGGTGCGCGAGCGCACCGCCGAGGCCGAGCAGGCACTCGGCTCGCCCGCCCGCACCGCCCTCGCGGCGGAGCTGCGCGAGGTCCTGGACGACGCCCGGCGCATCCCCTACGTCACCCGCCGCGGCCCCCACCTCTACAACTTCCGCCGCGACGCCGACCACGTGCGCGGCATCTGGCGGCGCACCACCCTCGACTCGTACCGCACCGACGAACCCGTCTGGGAGACCCTCCTCGACGTCGACGCCCTCGCCGAGGCGGAGGGCACCGACTGGGTCTGGGCGGGCGCGCCCGTCCGCCGCCCCGACTTCCGGCGCGCCCTGGTGCGGCTCTCCCCGTCCGGCTCGGACGCCGTGGTCGTGCGCGAGTTCGACCTGGCGGCCAAGGAGTTCGTGGCGGACGGGTTCCGGGTGCCGGAGGGCAAGACCCGTATCGGATGGATCGACGACGACACCGTCTACCTCGGTGCCGACCTCGGTCCCGACGACCTCACCGCCTCCGGATACCCGCGCACCGTACGCCGCTGGCGGCGCGGAACGCCCCTGGAGGAAGCCGAGTCGGTGCACGAGGTGGGGGCCGACGACCTGTCCGTGTCCGCCTGGCACGACCCGACCGAGGGGTACGCCCGCGACTTCCTCCACGTCCAGCGCGACTTCTGGAACTCCGAGACGCACGTGCTGGGCGCGGACGGCGAGTGGGTACGGATCGACGTGCCGGGCGACGCCTCCGCGCACACGCACCGCGCGTGGCTGGTGGTGGAGCCGAAGTCGGAGTGGCTGGGGCAGCCCGCGGGCTCCCTTCTCGCCTTCGGCTTCGACGACTTCCTGGCGGGCGGGCGCGAGCCGGTGGTGCTGTTCGCCCCGACCGAGCGGGCCGCGCTCGTCGGGTACGCGTGGACGCGCGACCACCTGATCCTGGAGACGATCACGGACGTGGCGACGAGCGTCGACGTGCTGACACCTCTCCCCGGAAGCGAGAACTGGAAGCGGCGCCCCCTCGCCGAAGTCCCGCCGCTGGCCTCCGCGGGCGTCGTCGGCACCGACCCGGACTCCGACGAGTACTTCCTGGAGACCGACGGTTTCCTCCAGCCCCCGACCCTGCACCGGGGCGACGCCACCGGCGGCACCGAGGTCCTCAAGCAGGCCCCGGCGCTCTTCGACACCCAAGGGCTGTCCGTACGGCAGTACTTCGCGGTGTCCGACGACGGCACCCGCGTCCCCTACTTCGTCACCGGCCCCGATCACGACGACCCGGCCCCCACCCTCCTGCACGGCTACGGCGGCTTCGAGCACACCCTCCTCCCCGGCTACAGCGCCCTGCACGGCCGGGGCTGGCTCGCCCGCGGCGGCCGGTACGTCCTCGCGGGCATCCGCGGCGGCGGCGAGTACGGCCCCGCCTGGCACAAGGCGGCCCTGAAGGCCGACCGGCCGCGCGCCTTCGAGGACTTCGCCGCCGTGGCCCGCGACCTCGTCGCCCGCGGCCTCACCACCCCCGACCGGCTGGCCGTCGACGGCCGCAGCAACGGCGGCCTCCTCACCGGGGCGATGCTCGCCCGCTACCCGGACCTGTTCGGCGCGTGTGTCATCGGCTGGCCGCTCCTGGACATGCTGCGCTTCCACAAGCTCCTCGCGGGCGCGTCCTGGACGGCCGAGTACGGCGATCCCGACGACCCGGCGGACCGGCCGCACCTGGAGGAGATCTCCCCGTACCACGGCTTCCGCGCGGACCGGACGTACCCGCCGGTGCTGCTGCTCACCTCCACCAGCGACGACCGCGTCCACCCGGGCCACGCCCGCAAGGCGGCGGCGCGGCTGCGCGAGCAGGGGCACGAGGTGTACTTCCACGAGACCTCGGGCGGCGGCCACGCGGGCGCGAACGACAACGGGCAGGTTGCCGACGTGTACGCGCTGAAATACACCTTCCTGTGGCGGACGTTGACCGGCGGCGAGTAGAGACCGGGGTGCGGGCCGGGGGATGCTCCTACCCCCGGCCCGCACGCCCACTCCAGGAGGCCGGTATGACGTCGATCATGGGAAAGAAGTGCAGGTCAGCCTAGGGTGATCCGCCGTGACGACACCCCCCGCGAGCCCCCAGCGCAAGAAGCCCCTCCTCCTCGGCACCGCCGCGGCCCTCACCGCCGCCGTGTGCGCCACCGGCGCCCTCTGGCCCCACGCCCCGGCGGCCGCCTCCGCCGGGGACGGAGCACAGCAGCACGCCGTGGCCGCCGAACTGAAGCACTGGCCCGCACCCGTCGCGAAGAAGCTGGCCCAGCTCATCGCCGCCCAGGAGAACAAGGGCGCCTACGCGGTCTTCGACGCCGACAACACCACGTACCAGAACGACCTCGAAGAATCCCTCCTCCCCTTCCTGGAGATGAAGGGCGTCCTCACCCGCGACACCATGGACCCCTCCCTGAAGATCGTCCCCTTCCAGGACACGGCCACCCACAAGGAGACCCTCGCCGAGTACTACGCCCGGCTCTGCGAGATCGACGACCAGGTCTCCTACCCCTGGGCCGCCCAGATCTTCTCCGGCTTCACCCTGAAGCAGCTCAAGGGGTACGTCGACGAACTCCTCGCGTACGACAAGCCGTTGCCCGGCGGTGTGAAGGCCCCGAAGTTCTCGAAGGGCATGCAGGAGCTGTACCGCAGCCTGACCAAGCACGGCATCACGGTGTACGTCGTCAGCGCCGCGCACGAGGACCTCGTCCGCATGGTCCTCGCCGACCCGAAGCACGGCTACGCGGTCAAGCCCGAGAACGTCCTCGGCGTCTCGACCCTCCTCAAGGACCGCCGCACCGGCGACGTCACCAGCACCCGCAAGGAGATCGCGGCCGGACGCTTCGACCAGAACAGGCTCAACACGTACGAGCTGACCCCGACCCTCTGGGCCCCCGCCACCTGGTACGAGGGCAAGCCCGCCGCGATCAGCACCTACATCGACCCGTGGCGGAAGCCGATCCTCGCCGCCGGGGACACCCCCAAGAGCGACGGCCCCATGCTGCTGCGCTCCACGGACGTCGCCAAGGGCGGTCTGCGGGTGTGGGTCAACCGCAAGGACACGTACATGAAGGAGCTCAACGGCATGAAGGCCGCGGGCGTGAAGCGGCAGAAGGAACTCGGCCAGCAGCCGACCGCCGACCGGAACTGGCTGACGGTCACCCCGCAGCAGATCGGCTGAGCCCCTTCGGTACGGCGCGCGAGCGGGCTTGATTACGCTGCACGGATGACCGTCGAGCTGACCCTCCTGCCGCGTGTCGCCTGCCGGGGCGCGGAGGTCACCGCGCCCCGGCTGCGGGGCCTGCTCGCCCTGCTCGCGGGCGACCTGCGCACCGGGTGCAGCACCGACCGGCTCGTCCAAGGGCTCTGGTGGGACGGGGAGTTGCCCGAGCGCCCGGCCAAGGCGGTGCAGGTGCTGGTGTCCCGGGCCAGGGCCCAGTGGGGAGCCGACCTCCTGGTCAGCACCCCCACCGGCTACCGGCTCGCCCTCGCCGAGGAGCAGGTCGACAGCTCCGCGCTGCTCCGGTACGCCGAGGAGTGCGCCCGGCACGCCGGGGCCGGTGACCACCCGGCCGCACTGGCCGCCGCCGAGGCCGGGCTCGCCCTGTGGGAGGGCACTGCGGACGCCGGTTCCGGCGACCCGGTGTCCGCCCTGCGCGCCGCCCGCGCCCCCGTCCGGCAGGCCCTCGTACGGGACCGGGCGCTGGCCCTGGCCCGCCTCGGGCGGCACGCGGCCGCCGCCGGACCCCTGGCGGAGGCTGCCGCCCGGCAGCCCCGCGACGAGGAGCTGCTCGCCGCGATCCTGCGCGGGGAGGCCGCCACGGCGGGCCCCTCCGCCGCGCTGGCCCGGTACGAGACGTACCGCCGCACCCTGCGCGAGACCCTGGGCTCCGAACCGGGGGCCGGACTGCGCGACGTACAAAGGGAGTTGCTGCGCGACGAGCCGCCCGTGGTCCGCCACGGCGTGCCGCACGAGCCGAACCCGCTGCTGGGCCGGGACGCCGACCTGGCGGCGGTGCACGACCTGCTGCGGGACTTCCGGTGCGTCACCGTCGTCGGCCCCGGCGGGCTCGGCAAGACCCGGCTGGCCCATGCGGTGAGCCGCGACGCTGTGCAGCCCGTGGTGCACTTCGTGCCGCTCGCCGCCGTCGCGGCGGACGCGGACGTCGCCGCGCAGGTGGCCTCCGCACTGGGTGCGGGTGAAGGACGTGCCCGCCAGGGCCAGGCGGGCGGGCCCGCCCCGGAACCCTCCGGCCCCGGAGCCGGGGGACCCGATCTCCCCGGCATCCTCGCGGTCCTCGGACCCGGGCCCGCCCTGCTCGTGCTGGACAACTGCGAGCAGGTCGTCGCGGGCGTCGCCGGCCTGGTCGGGGACCTCGTCGCGGCAGCTCCCGAGGTACGGGTGCTCGCCACCAGCCGCGCACCGCTCGGGCTCACCTCCGAGGCGGTGTACGCACTGCCCGAGCTCGGGCTCGACAGCGCCGTCGAGCTGTTCGGCCAGCGGGCGCGGGCCGCACGGCCCGGCGCCGACCTGCCGCCGGACGAGGTGGCCGGGCTCTGCCGCCACCTCGACGGGCTGCCGCTCGCCGTGGAACTGGCCGCCGCCCGGGTGCGGGCACTGTCCGTACGGGAGATCGCGGACCGCCTGAAGGACCGGTTCGCGCTGCTGCGGGGCGGCGCGCGGGACGCACCCGAGAGGCATCGCACGCTGCACGCCGTCGTGGAGTGGAGCTGGAACCTGCTCAACGACGATGCACGGGCGGCGATGCGGACGCTGTCCGCCTTCCCCGGCGGCTTCACGGCACAGGCCGCCGAACACGTCCTCGGCGAGGACCCGCTCCCCGTCCTGGAGCAGCTGTCCGGCCAGTCGCTGCTCACCGTCGCCGACACCCCGGCCGGGGTGCGGTTCCGGATGCTGGAGACGGTACGGGAGTTCGGTGCGACCGGGGGCGAGGAGGAGCGGGAGGCAGCCGTCGGCCGGTTCCTGCGCTGGGCGCGGGACTTCGGGGTGGCCCACCACGACGTGCTGTTCGGCCCCGACGTGCTGGCCACCTGGGACCGGGTGCGGGCCGAGCAGGACAACCTCGTCCCCGCGCTGCGGCTCGCGCTCGCCCGCGAGGACGGCCCCGCCCTGGCCGCGCTGACCGCCGTCCTCGCCGCCCTGTGGGCCTCCGACGCCCACTACCCCCGGCTCGCCGCGCTCGGCGCCGAGACCGGCCCGCCGCTGTCGCACTACCGGCCGCAGCCGGAGTACGTGGAGGTGGCGCGGGCCGCGGCCGTCCTGTGCACGGTGGGCCTGTTCATGGGCTTCGGCCCCCATCTCGTACGCCATCTGGTGACCCTGCGCCGACTGCCGCAGGCCCCGCCGGACACCCTGCTGCGGGCCGTCGCGGTCGTGCTCGGCGCGGTCCCGGCGTCGCGGCCGCCCGGCCACGAGGCGCTGCGCGTACTGTGCGCCGACGAGCGGCCCCTGGTCGCGGGCGTCGCCGAGTGCGTGGCGACGTACGTGTGGGAGTACGCGTACGACACCGGGCGGGCGCTCGCCTCGGCCCGGCGGGCGATCACCGCCCTGGCACCGCTGGGCACCACCTCGCTCCTGCTCATGTGCCACTCCCGGCGCAGCGAACTGTGCCTCCAGGTGGGTGAGGGCGAGTCGGCGTACGCACACCTGCGGGCGGCGCTGGAGGTGCTCCCGGGGCTCGGCAACGCCTACGACTACATCGGCATCCGGCAGGGCCTGGCCCTGGCCTGCCTCCAGCGGGGCGAACCCGACGAGGCCGAGCACTGGCTCGGTCTCGCGGAGGTCGGGCACGCCGCGCAGCAGGACGCCTTCTACAACCCGGCGGTCGGCGCGCGCGCCGAGATCGCGCTCGTACGCGGACACACGGAGGAGGGGCTGCGGCTGTGGCGCGAGGCGGTGGACCGGCTGGCGGAGATCTCCGCGTCCCGGCCGACGGCACACGGCTCGCTGTACGACGGAGGCGACCACTGGCTCGACCCCTGGGCACTCCAGATCCAGTCGGCGGCGGTGACCGCGCACGCCTACGAGGGCCGCACCGACCGGATCACCGAACCGCTCGACCGCCTGCGGCGACGCCTGCGCACACTCCTCGACGACCCGTCCCGCTCGCCCCTGGAGCTGCGCATGTGCGGGACGATGCTGCACGCGCTGGGCGTGGCGGGCCTGGCGAGCGGCGACGCCTCCGCCGTACGGCTGATCGCGCTCGCGGACCGGCTGCGGGTGCTGCGCGAGTTCCAGCCGACGATGTCGGCCGCCCGGGCCCGACGCGCGGCCGGAACGGCGTACACGGAGGCGGAGTCGCGCTACGCCGCCCTGGACCGGGACGAACTGTGGGCGGAGGCACGGGAGCTGACGGCTGATGAGAGGGCACGCGGCTGAGCTGCCCGCTCCGCAGCTCTCTGCCTACTTCGGGTCGCGGTGGAACCGACTACTTCGGGTCGCGGTGGAAGAGCGACGTCGACCAGAGGTAGCCGACCACGGTCAGTCCCACACACCACCCCACCGCGAGCCACCCGCTGGAGCCGATGTCGCTGCCCAGCAGCAGACCCCGCAAGGTTTCGATGGCAGGCGTGAACGGCTGGTACTCGGCGAGCGGCCGGAACCAGCCCGGCATCTGCTCGACCGGCACGAACGCACTGGAGACCAGCGGCAGGATCATCAGCGGCAGCGCGTTGTTGCTGGCCGCCTCCGGGCTCGGGCTCGCCATGCCCATCCCGACCGCGATCCACGTGAACGCCGTCGCGACCAGCACCAGCAGCCCGAAGGCGGCCAGCCACTCCAGTGGCGACGCGTCCGTTGCCCGGAACCCGATGGCCACGGCGACCGCCCCGACCAGCAGCACACTCGCCACCGACTGGATCACGCTGCCGACGACATGCCCGACCAGCACGGACCCGCGATGGATCGCCATGGTCCGGAACCGGGCGATGATCCCCTCGGTCATGTCCATGGACACGGACACCGCCGTGCCCGCCGGGGTGGCACCGATGGTCATCAGCAGGATGCCGGGCACGAGGTAGGCGACGTAGTCGGCCCGGTCCGCGCCCGCCCCGCCGATGCCCGCGCTCATCACGTCACCGAAGACGTACACGAACAGCAGCAGCAGGACGATCGGCGTGAGCAGGACGTTCAGGGTGAGGGAGGGGTAGCGGCGCGCGTGCAGGAGGTTGCGGCGCAGCATGGTGGACGAGTCGCGTGCGGCGAGGGCGAGGGCACTGCTCATCGGACGGTCTCCTCGGTACGGGTGCTGGCGGGGACGCGGGCGGGGCCCGTGGTCAGGGCGAAGAAGACGTCGTCGAGGTCGGGTGTGTGCACGGTCAGTCCGTCCGCCTCGATCCCGGCCGCGTCCAACCGGTCGAGCAGGAGCCGCAGCGCGCGCTGGCTTCCGTCGTACGGGACGTGGAGCGCCGCCCCCTCGTCGTCGCGCACGGCTTCCGGCAGGGCGAGGACGCCCGACCGGTAGGCGTCCGGCCCGGTGAACCGCAGCCGCACGTGACCGCCCGGCACCAGCCGCTTCAGCTCGTCCGCGCTGCCCTCGGCGGCGATCCTTCCCCCGCTCAACACGGCGATCCGGTCGGCCAGTTGATCGGCCTCCTCCAGGTACTGGGTGGTGAGGAACACCGTCACGCCGCCCGCGACCAGTTCCCGGACGATCTCCCAGGTCCGGCGCCGGGAGCGCGGGTCGAGACCGGTGGTCGGCTCGTCCAGGAAGAGGATGCGCGGTGCGCCGACCAGCGTCATGGCGAGGTCGAGCCGCCGCCGCATGCCGCCGGAGTACCCGACGGCGGGCCGCTTCGCCGCGTCCACCAGGTCGAAGCGCTCCAGGAGTTCGGCGGAGATGCGGCGGCCCTCGGGGCGCGGGAGGTGGTGCAGGTCCGCCATCAGGAGCATGTTCTCCTCCCCGGTGATCAGCCCGTCCACTGCGGAGAACTGCCCCGTGACGCCGATCGCGGCACGTACGGCCTGCGGTTCGGCGGCAAGGTCGTGGCCGCCGACGCTCGCCCGGCCGCCGTCGGCGCCGATGAGGGTCGAGAGGATCTTCACGGCGGTCGTCTTGCCCGCCCCGTTGGGCCCGAGCAGGGCGAAGACGCTCCCGGCGGGCACGGTCAGGTCGATGCCGTCGAGGACGGTCGCGTCCCCGTACGACTTGCGCAGGCCCCTGGCCAGGATGGCGGGGCCGGGGCGTTCGGTGGGTGTGGATGTGGATGTGGGTGTGGGTGTGGGTGCCGTCATGCCGCAGAGCGTGCGGCAGGGCGCATTCAGCGCGGCTTCAACCGGGTTTCAGCCCTCTGAAGTCGCTTGAGGCGGGCGGCCCTTGTCCCCTGCCGCACCCGGTGCGAAGATCCCGCCATGCGTGTTGCCGCAGCTCAACTCCGTTGCCCCTGGCTCGATCCCACCGCAGGTACGGCCAAGGTGGTGGAGTACCTGGAGAAGGCGGCGGCCGACGACGTCGGGCTGGTCGCGTTCCCCGAGACCTTCCTGTCGGGCTACCCGTTCTGGCTGAACGAGACCGACGCCTCGCGCTTCGACGACCCCGAGCAGAAACGGGCCTACGCCGCCTACCTCGACGCCGCCGTCGAGCTGACCGGACCGCAGCTCGCCCGCATCACCGAAGCCGTCCGCGACCTGGGCGTCTTCACGTACCTCGGCATCACGGAACGCGTCCACGGAACCGTCTACTGCACGCTCCTGGCGATCTCCCCGAACGCCGGAATCGTCAGCGCCCACCGCAAGCTGATGCCCACCTACGAGGAACGCCTCGTCTGGGGCACCGGCGACGGCCACGGGCTGCGCGTCCACCAGGTCGAGGACATCCGGGTCGGCGGCCTCAACTGCTGGGAAAATTGGATGCCGTTGGCCCGGCACGCCCTGTACGCCCAGGGCGAGGACCTGCACGTCTCCGTCTGGCCGGGGTCCACTCGTAACACCACGGACATCACGCGTTTCATCGCGCAGGAGGGGCGGGTCTACTCCCTCGCCGCCGGGGCGCTCTTCTCGTACGCGGACATCCCCGCAGACTTCCCCTTCCGGGACCGCCTCGCGGACCACGTCTCGGGGTGCGACGGCGGCTCGGCGGTCGCGGGCCCGGACGGGCAGTGGATCGTCGCCCCGGTGTCGGGGAAGGAGATGCTGGTCACGGCGGACATCGACCCTGCCGTGGTGCGGGCCGAGCGGCACAACTTCGATCCGGTCGGCCACTACGCGCGCGGCGACGTCTTCGACGTACGGGTGGACAGGACGCGGCTGGCTCCGGCGCGGTTCAGCGACTGACGGCGCGGGTGCGCCGCCGCGCCCTGCCCTCCGCCAGCCCGCCCACGACCGCCACCACGCCGCCCGTGGCCATGACACTGCCGATGGCGACCATGATCACGCCGACCCCGTAGAGGCCGCTGGCGTCGTGCGCGGACCAGTCGTAGAAGGAGGCGACCGTGAGACCGGCCGCGACACCCACGACGGGGCCGACCCGGAAGCGCCGGAAGACCGCCCAGCACACCGGCGGCAACAGCGTCAGCACCAGGCCGAGCACCTGCCACGGCTCGTACGGTCCTGTCGTCGACCCGTCCGGATGTACGTCGCGTACGTGATCCCAGCCGAGCCAGGCGGCCCAGAGCGCGGCGGCGGTCAGGGCGAGGGCGAGCCCCACGAACAGCTCGGACAGCGGTGCGCGGGGGCGAGGGCGTGCGGGGTACGGGTGCATGCTCCAAGCCTTCCCGCTCGCGGCGCGGACGGCATCGGTACGCGTACTCACTTCCGACCCGAGTACGGAGGGATCTCAGCTTCCCTTGTGCAGGGTCCCGACCCGGGACACGGTCCTGCGCACCGCGATCCGTGCGTTCGCGGCGCGCGGCTACTACGGCACCACCACGACCGAGGCCGCCAAGGCCGCCGGTATCTCGCAGGCGTACGTGTACCGGCTCTTCCCCGACAAGCAGGCTCTGTTCGTCGCGGTGATCGAACACTGCGCCAGCCGTATGCGGGAAGGTCTCGCCGACGGCGCGGCCGACGCCGCAGGGGCGGACCCGGCCAGCGTGCTGGATGCGCTGAAGCGGGCGTACGGGCCGAGGCCCCCACCCCGTAGCCACCGGTGTCTGAACGGCCCGAACCTGCCGGTAGCTTGGCTGACTGTTCGATGAGCAGCGCAAGGGGGCATATCGGTGGATGTCGTGCGGGTCATGGAAGCCCTGGCCGAACAGGGGGTCACGGTGCTGTTCAAGGCCGATGCCGAGCGGATGCGTGAGGGCAGGAAGCCGTGGACCTTCGTCGCGAGCGGCAACCCGTTCCATGCGGATCTTCTGGTCCGGACGGATGCCGTGTCGGTGGAGTCCTGCCTGAAGCAGTGCCTGCCGCAACTGCGCGAACGCGGGCTGATCATCCCGGAGTAGACCGGCCTGCTCGGCCCTCGAACGCACCGAGGCGAACCCCGTCCTCCAGGGCATCAGGCGACTTTCCAAGGCATTCCAGGAAGCGAGGAACTACCTGTTGGATGAGCAGGTGACTGTCTATGACGTAGCTCGCCACTTCCCTTCGATCGCTGACCTGCGGAACCTGTGCCGCACGCTGGCGATGCTCGACGCGGTTCTGAGCCCGGACCGGGAAGGCCGGTATCACTCCTTCAACGTCGGCTGGGCCGACGACGAGGAGATGGCATCGATGTGCAACGGGTCGGGGAACGAGTACTCCATCGTGTTCTCGGCGGCCGGAGCCTACGTCCGTGGCTTCGACCACGAAGCACCGATGAGCCCGTACGGCAACGACGGCGAGCCCTGGCGGGGAGTGATCGACGAGGTTCCGGAGGTCTTCCAGCCCTTCGTCGAAGAGCCGGCGTTCACCGACGAGGAGGACGTCCCCGTCGTGACGGCCTGCCCATGGCGGGAGGCAACGGACGATCGGTGGCGGCACGGCGCGATCGACTTCCCCGTCGGGTGTTCCGACCCGGACGGGGCAACGGGCCTGTTCGAGCTCCTGGTCGACCGCTCGCCGGAAGCGTTCCGGCGCTTCGCCGAGGATTATTACGAGGTCCCTGTGGACCTGGAAGCGGTACGCGACGTGTATGCCTTGCGACCGCTGAGCCAGAAGCTGGTGTCATCGCTGAACGCGGAGGTCGTCCTCGCAGACCTGGCCGAGGACCTCGCCGACATCGGCTACCCGCAGTCGGCGCAGGACGTGATCTGAGCTTCTGCCGTCGGTGAGTGGGGAGGGAGTCCGGCCGGAGGGTGATCGTAGGTGCTCGCCTGCGGCGTACCGGCTCCAGATCCCGCCGCAACGGGCCAGGCGCATGCCGCCGACGGGTCAAGGCTGCTTCCGGCCGATCGTGCGAAGATCCCAGCCATGAACGATCTTCAGCTTCGGCCCGCCGTGGAATCCGACCTCGCCGCTCTCGTCGGGCTGCGTGACGACGCGGCCCGCTGGATGCTCGCTCAGGGGGTCACGGGGCAGTGGAAGCCGGGTGAGCTGGACGGCGACCACTTCCGCAGGGTCATGAAGAGTGGCGAGGTCTGGGTGGCGGAGGACACCGAAGGCATCGTCGGCGCCTGGGAGCTGTGGTGGGAGGACGAGGGCGCCTGGGGACCGCAGCCGCCGAACGCCGGTTACGTGCACCGGCTGATGGTCGATCACGCCAGGGCCCCGCGCGGTACGGGCCGGGAGTTGCTGAGCGCGGCGGAACGCCGGGTGGCGGAGAGTGGCCGGGAGTGGGTACGGCTGGACTGCCTGGCCGGAAACGAACGACTCACCGCGTTCTACGTCGACGCCGGGTACCGGATCGTGGGCAGCAAGGAGGGCAAGCCGCAGCCGGGTGGAACCCCGAAGTCCTTCACCCTGCTGGAGAAGGCGGTGGGTCGGGGCTGAGCGGTCCAACGGCGCGGAGTTGCCGTACGGGTGGGCGGTGTCGTCCTGAGGGTTGGCAGGGGGAGCCGGGACGCGGAGAGCCCGCCGCGACGTTCGCGGCGGGCCCTCCGGGCGCTGATGCGGGTCAGTCCTTGCGGGTTTCGACCTCGGTGGTGAGCTGGGGGACGACCTCGAAGAGGTCGCCGACGACGCCGTAGTCGACGAGCTCGAAGATCGGGGCCTCGGCGTCCTTGTTGATCGCCACGATCGTCTTCGAGGTCTGCATACCGGCCCGGTGCTGGATCGCACCGGAGATACCGGAGGCGATGTACAGCTGCGGGGAGACGGACTTGCCGGTCTGGCCGACCTGGTTGGAGTGCGGGTACCAGCCCGCGTCCACCGCGGCGCGGGAGGCGCCGACGGCCGCACCGAGGGAGTCGGCGAGCTTCTCGATGATGGAGAAGTTCTCCGCACCGTTCACCCCGCGGCCGCCGGAGACCACGATCGCGGCCTCGGTCAGCTCAGGACGCCCGGTGGACTCACGCGGGGTCCGCGCCACGACCTTCGTGCCCTTCGCCGCGTCCGAGAAGGACACGGTGAGGGCTTCGACCGCACCGGCGGCCGGGGCGGCCTCGACGGGGGCGGAGTTCGGCTTGACGGTGATGACCGGGGTGCCGGTCGAGACCCGCGACTTGGTGGTGTAGGAGGCGGCGAACACGGCCTGCGTCGCCACCGGACCCTCAGCACCGGCCTCCAGGTCGACGGCGTCGGTGATGATGCCGGACGTGATCCGCACCGCGAGACGCGCGGCGATCTCCTTGCCCTCCGCCGAGGACGGCACCAGCACGGCGACCGGGGACACCGCCTCGTACGCGGCCTGGAGCGCCTCGACCTTCGGGACGACGAGGTAGTCGGCGAACTCCGGGGCGTCGGCGGTCAGCACGCGGGTGGCGCCGTGCTCACCGAGCAGGGAGGCGGCGGCGTCGCCACCAGCGCCGAGGAAGACCGCGACGGGCTCGCCGATCCGGCGGGCCAGGGTCAGCAGTTCGAGGGTGGGCTTGCGGACGGCACCGTCGACGTGATCGACGTAGACGAGAACTTCAGCCATGAGAAATGCTCTCCTGCAACAGACGAAGGGGGGTGGGGTGAAGGGGCCGGGTTCTTAGATGAACTTCTGGCCCGCGAGGAACTCGGCGAGCTGCTTGCCGCCCTCGCCCTCGTCCTTGACGATCGTGCCCGCCGTACGCTCCGGACGCTTGTCCGCCGAGTCGACCTTCGTCCAGGAGCCCTCCAGGCCCACCAGCTCGGCCTCCAGGTCCAGATCGTCCAGGTCCAGCGACTCCACCGGCTTCTTCTTCGCCGCCATGATCCCCTTGAACGACGGGTAGCGGGCCTCACCCGACTGGTCCGTCACCGACACCACGGCCGGCAGAGAGGCTTCGAGCTGCTCGGAGGCAGCATCGCCGTCGCGGCGGCCGGTGACCACCCCGTCCTCGACCTTGACCTCCGACAGCAGTGTCACCTGCGGCACCCCCAGGCGCTCGGCCAGGATCGCCGGGAGCACACCCATCGTGCCGTCCGTCGACGCCATACCCGCGATCACCAGGTCGTAGCCGGTCTTCTCGATCGCCTTGGCGAGCACCAGCGAGGTCGCCATCACGTCCGAGCCGTGCAGATCGTCGTCCTCGACGTGCACCGCCTTGTCCGCACCCATCGACAACGCCTTGCGCAGCGCGTCCTTCGCGTCCTCCGGACCCACCGTCAGCACGGTGATCTCCGCGTCGTCGGCCGCCTCCGCGATCTGCAACGCCTGCTCGACCGCGTACTCGTCCAGCTCCGACAGCAGACCGTCGACATCGTCCCGGTCGACCGTCAGGTCATCGGCGAAGTGCCGGTCACCAGTGGCGTCGGGCACGTACTTCACACAGACAACGATCCTCAAGCTCACGCCGAGTCTCCTTACACATACGGGTGTCGCACACGAAGCGGTCGCAGAACGCGCACGATGGATGTCTCGAACATATGGCACTGAGTACCCTCTGTAAATGCATTGAGTGCCACATTTGCGGGTTCCGGTGTTACGTTCGCCGCATGACCGAGGTGCGTAGGCGGCGCAAGCCGGCGGGAGAGGCCCCCGAAAGTGCAGCCTCACAGGAGGCCTCGACGGGGGACGTGCCCAAGACGCCCATGCGCGAAGTGCTGGCCGAATCCGCGTTCGCGCTCTTCCTGGAGCGCGGTTTCGAGCGGACGACCGTGGACGACATCGTCGCGAGGGCCGGAGTGGGACGCCGCTCCTTCTTCCGGTACTTTCCGTCCAAGGAGGACGCGGTCTTCCCCGACCACGACCGCTGTCTCGCCGACATGACGGCCTTTCTGGAGGCCGCGGGCGACGCGGAACCCGTCGGCGCCGTGTGCGACGCCGCCCACCTGGTCATGCGGATGTACGCCGCGAAACCCGAATTCTCCGTCCAGCGCTACCGGTTGACCCGCGAGGTCCCCGGTCTGCGCACCTACGAACTCTCCGTCGTACGCCGTTACGAACGCACCCTCGCCGCCTACCTCCGTACCCGGTGGAACGGCACCCCGGACGGCGCCCTGCGCGCCGAAGTGGTCGCCGCCGCCGTGGTCGCCGCCCACAACAACGCCCTGCGCACCTGGCTGCGCACGGGCGGCGAGGGCGACGCCGACGCGGCCGTCGAACACGCGCTGGCCACGGTGCGCGAGGTGTGGGCGGGCGGCCGTGCCCCGGCGGGGGAGCCCGCAGGGGACGAGGTCATCGTGATGGTGGCGCGCAAGGGCGCCCCGCTGTGGCGGGTGGTCCAGCAGGTCGAGTCCGCGCTGACGGATGACCGCGACTGAGCGGCGGCAGCGGCAGCCACGAGAGCAACAGCAGCACTGAGTGCCGCACCTGACGGGTACTCAGTGCCGCCGATGTCCCCAGGCAGAGACCAGCGGTGACGTGGCCAGATCGAGGCGGCCGGTGGCCACGTTCGCCAGGTGCCGGTCGATGTCCGCGTCGGTGGCGATGCCCGCCGCCACCAACCGGTCCCGGATCTGACGTACCGTCGCCGCTTCCAGGACCGTGCAGGCCGGGGACGTGATCGGGAAGTACGCGTCCGCCTGTACGTCGTCGAGTCCCGCCTCCCGCAGCAGGCGGGGAAGCGTCCTGCCGTACGCGAGATCCGCGCCCCGCGCCGCCATCAGCTCGCGGAAGCCGTTGCGCAGGCGGTTGGCGAGGCGCTGTTCGGGGCCGTACTCCTCCGGGCAGAGCAGTGGCTGCAAGCCCGGGTCGGCGTCCTCCAGCAGCAGTACGCCGCCGGGGCGCAGGGCCCGGACCATCCGGCGCAACGCCTCGGCCCGGTCCACCACGTGCACCAGCACCAGCCGGGCGTGCACCAGGTCGAAGCCGCCCGGGGGCGGGGGATCGGCCGCCACGTCGTGCTGCCGCACTTCGACGTTGCCCGGGCCGAGGTCCCGTACCCACGACACGTCGATGTCCGTGCACAGCACCTCCCCCGTGGCCCCCACCCGCTCGGCCAGCCCCAGCGGGACGGACGGGCCGCCCGCCCCGACCTCCCAGACCCGCATGCCCTCGGTGAGGCCGACGGCGTCGACGTGCCGGAACGTCACCGGGTCGAACAGCTCCGACAGCGCGCCGAAGCGGATGCCCGCCTCGGACTGCTGGTTGTCGAGCAGGTAGCCGGAGTCCGGGGTGCCGTGGTGGTCGGTGTCGTGGTGATCGGTGTCGTGATCGGGCATGGGGGGGGTTCCTGCCGTCTTGTGTACGTTTACGGGCCCGGCCAGTTCATCACGCGCACCCCGCCCCCACTGCGCCCCGGTGACACGGTCACCCTCACGGCGGAGGTCCTCGGCGCGATCTCCAACACGGTCGTCCCCGGCCCTGACCCGGTCCCGATCCCGGTGGCCCGCAGGCGCACCCGAGGGTGACCGGGGGCCGCCGGTGCGGTCAGGCCGTACGGTCCCGTCGGCCGCAGACGTGTGCGCAGCGGCGGGCCGCGTCGCGGCGGACGGTGCGCAGGCGGTGCAGGGTGGCGTGGCGGCGGCGTCTCCACTCCGTGCGGGGGAGGCCCGCGCGCTGGCCGCCGCCGGTCATCAGGGCGTTGACCGAGGAGTGCGGGTCGGCGGCCATCCCCTTCGCGACGAGGACCCCGACCAGCAGCGGGACGAGCGCGACCGCGATCGCCGACCCGGCGACGGTCACGTGGCGCAGGTGAGTGCGGTGCGCGGCGGAGGCGGTTGTTGAGGTCATGACGGCATTTCACCGGAGTGGGCGGGCCGGTGGATCGGTGCGGGTACTCAGGTGGGTGGTGCTCAGATACTCAGGCGGGCCGGGGCGAGGCGGGGGGCGTGTGTGTCGCGGGAGGGGCGTCGAGGCGGGCCAGCCATGTCGTGAGCGTCTGCTCCAGGCCCTCCGCCTCGGCGCCCAGCAGGTCCAGCAGGCGGCGTTCGTTGCGCATGTGGTCGGTGAACGCGCGGTCGATCAGCTCGCGCCCCTGCGGGGTGAGGGCCACGATCCGGCCGCGCCGGTCGACGGTCGCGTCACGGCGGACGACGAGCCCCGCGCGCTCCAGCCGGTCGAGGCGCTTGGTCATCGCGCCGGTCGTCACCATGGTGTGCGCGGCGAGTTCGCGCGGCGCCCGCTCGAAGGGCTCACCCGCGCGGCGCAGGGCGCACAGCACGTCGAACTCGCCCTCGTGCAGGCCGTGTTGGTCGTAGACCTGGTACAGCTCCTGGGTGA
Source organism: Streptomyces sp. NPDC087440 (assembly GCF_044744005.1). Classification (NCBI taxonomy): domain Bacteria; kingdom Bacillati; phylum Actinomycetota; class Actinomycetes; order Kitasatosporales; family Streptomycetaceae; genus Streptomyces; species Streptomyces sp. NPDC087440. The sequence continues at coordinate 75,753 of NZ_JBIUXN010000026.1, forward strand.
GCCGGTCCGCGAGGCGGTGCAGGCGGCCGATCACGCCCTGCGGGGACACGTCGAGGTCCGGTCGTTCGCGGCGCCACTCAGCCTGGATGCGGGCGACGTGGTCCGGGGAGGGCCGGTCCGGCACGGAAGATGCGTTCATGTATCCCACAATAACTTCCCGGGAAGCTACATTGGGTTCATGGAAGCCAAACTGCGAGGTGTGGTGCTCACCGCGATCGCACCGGTCGCCTGGGGGACCAACTACTTCGTCACGCACGAGTTCCTCCCCGCCGACCACCCCCTCTACGGGGCCGCCCTGCGCGCCCTCCCCGCCGGACTCGTCCTCCTGCTCCTGTGCCGGAAACGGCCGCGCGGGGCGTGGTGGTGGCGGTCGGCCGTGCTGGGGGTGCTCAACGTCAGCGTGTTCTTCGTCCTCGTGTACGTCGCCTCCCAGCTCCTGCCGACCAGCGTCGCCGCGACCGTCATGGCCGTGGCCCCGCTGGCGATGATGCTCATGGCCTGGCCGCTGGTCTCGGAGCGGCCCGCGGTGCCCCACCTGGCCGGGGCCGTGCTCGGGCTGGGCGGGGTCTGTCTGATGCTGCTCACGGGGGCGGAACGGGTGAGCCTGCCCGGGGTCCTCGCCTCCGCCGTCGCCATGGTGGTGTCGTCCTTCGGCTACATCCTGGCCAAGCGCTGGAACGACGGCACCGACGTCCTCGCCTCGACCGCCTGGCAGCTCGTCGCCGGAGGCCTCTTCCTGCTCCCGGCCGCCGTCCTCGTGGAGGGTCAGCCGCCCGCGCTCTCCGTCCCGGCGCTGCTGGCGTTCGCGTACGTCACCCTGGTCGCGACCGCGCTGGCCTTCACCGTCTGGTTCGCCGGGCTGCGCCAACTGCCCGCCGGGACCGTCGGGTTGATCGGGCTGCTCAATCCCGTCACCGGTGTGCTGCTCGGCACGGTGCTCGCCGCCGAGTCGCTGACCGTACGCCAAATGGCTGGCCTGGCACTGGTGTTGACCGGTGTCATGCTCGGACGCCCGCAGGCGTCGTCGCGGAAGGCTGCGGGGCGCGCAGCCGGGTGGTGGCGTGCCACAGGCAGTACACGGCCGCGGTTCCGAGCACGCCCCGCACGATGTTCCACACCACCCACGGGTCCTCGAAGCGCTCGCGCACGGACGCCGGATCGCTGATCCGGGCCGGGGCCCCGGCGGCGGCCAGCTCGTTGTTCAGGGGCACGTTCGCCGCCGAGGTCACCGCGATCACCAGGACGTACAGCACCAGCGCGGCGAGCACCCACCGGCCCGCCGGGGTCTTGCGCTGCTGCCAGGCGGACACGCCGATCAGGACCAGTGCGCCGAACAGCCCGGCGAAGAACACCGGGTTTTCGATCACCACGTTGATGTTCTGCATCACCTCCACGTAGACCCGGTCCTCGGAGCGGGCCAGCGCGGGCATCACCCCGCAGGCGAACGCGTACCAGACGCCCGCCACCAGTCCCGCGAACACCGTCGCCGCGCCGAGGACAATTCCGTTTGCCGTGTGCTTCGTTGTCATGGGGGTCAGTCAACAGCCCCGGGGACGCAGGGGACATGCGTGAGAGGCGCAGGCGCATGTCCCCGCGTCCACAGTCGGCCGAGCAGGGCTGAGGTCAGGCGATCCGCTCCGACAGCGGGCCCGTGAGGTCGTCCAGGATGTCGGCGGTGTGGTTGCTGACCAGGCGGCCGCTCCACCGGTCGACCAGTGCCGGCACGCTGGGGGTGCCCGTGAAGGGGTGCACGGTCGCCTCGTACGCGCTGAGCAGCGCCGCGTACGCCTCGGGGGCGTCGGCGGGGCACGCCGGGAGGGTGGTGGCGTACACCGAACCCTTCAGGCCGAGCAGGGCGACGGCGCTCAGCAGGGCCCGCGACGCGGGGCACCCCTCGGTCAGGAACAGCTCGTAGCGGTGCGGCGCGGGGTAGAAGCCCCCGGCGCGGTCGACGCCGATCCGGCCGCGCACCAGCGGCACGGGACGGGGGGTGTCGGGCGTACAGGGAAGGGAGCTGCGGGCAGTGGTCTCGGGCATGACTCTCCTCGGGGGCACACGTGTCCCCCTGTGTCGTCGCGTGTCGGACATGTGAACTCTCGAACCCGCCCGAGCGCACTAATACGCGCTGGAGACCCGCTGCAGATCGATGTGCAGTCGCCTCGTCAGTCCGTTCCAGGGCATGTCCACCGGTCCCACCTCCGGGTCCGCGCGACACGGAACCACGCTTGCCCCGCCGCACCGGCGGAACCCGGTCGTCACCCGGGGCACCCCGTCGCGGAGGAAGGGTTGCCTGCCAGCGGGCCGGGGCCGATGACCGCCGGACGGGATGCTCGAACCCGCCCGGAAGGCGCTGACAATCGTGACCGTCCCGGCCAGTGTCCGGGCCCCTCCGAGACCCGTCAAGGAGGCCGTTCGCGCCATCTCACGTGCTGGGCGGCGCCGTTGACATTCGAATCCGGCCGTGGCTAAGTTGCGGCGCATCGGCGGAAGCGAAGCCCCTCGGGGGCGGAATGGTGACGGTGAGCGAGATGGACGCAGCTGAGGGGTTGGCCGTGTGGCGCTCCCACGGCCGTGTCCCGCTGTGCGCGGACCGCTCCGTCGACCTCCTGCGCGTCAGCAGCGCACTGTGTACGGCCGTGTGCCGCACCGCCGGTCACTGAGCCCGCTCGTCGGCTGACGGCCTGGTCCGACACCCCGCCGGGGGTGCGTGACTCGCCCGACACGCCGCTGCGGGCCGGACTGTGACGCATCGTCAGGTCCGGTGACGTACGGGGACTCTCCCGTCCCGTGTGACGTACCGGCCCTCTCCTGTTCCGCACCCGTCCGCCCGACGGCCGTGCCCTCCGACGTCACCGCCCCGACGGTCGTACGTCCCTCTCCTCCCCGTCCCCGCCCCCGCACACTCCCGCACGCCGTGCTCCGTCGCGCCGCCCCCGGCCCGGCGGTGACCTGCGGCGATGTGTGCGGCCCGGGGGCCGAATCCGCTGGAGCCCTCCATGAGTGACTCTCCCGGTGTCGCTGTGTCCTCCGGCACGGCAGCGACCGCCGAGACGATCCCCCGACCCGATCCGTCCGCGTCCGCACCACCACCCCCCGAACCCCCGAAGGGGGCGGCGGCCCCGGCCCTGCCCCCGAAGGCGCAGCGCGTGCTGCCGCTGCGGCGGCCCGGCCAGTGGATAGCCACGGCGATCGTGCTCGTCCTCGCCGCACAGTTCGTGCACGGCCTGATCACCAACCCCTTCTACCAGTGGGACCGCTTCCAGTACTGGTTCCTGCGCCCCACCATCCTCGACGGGCTGCTCATCACCCTCGAAGTCACCGTCTACAGCGCGGTGTTGGGACTCCTCGGCGGCATCGTGCTCGCCGTGGCCCGGCTCTCCGACAGCCCCGTGCTGCGCACCGTCAGCTGGGTGTACACCTGGCTGTTCCGGTCGGTGCCGCTGATCGTCGTCCTGCTCTTCCTCTACAACTTCAGCGCGCTCTACCAGACCCTCAGCCTGGGCATCCCCTTCGGTCCCGCCTTCTTCACCTTCGACGAGAACCGGCTCGCCACCGACATGGTCGTCGCCGTCGTCGGACTCAGCCTCAACGAAGCGGCGTACGCGGCCGAAGTGGTGCGCGGCGGGCTGCTCTCCGTCGACCAGGGCCAGCACGAGGCGGCCTCCGCACTCGGCCTGCCCAAGCGCTACCAGTTCGCCAGGATCGTCTTCCCGCAGGCCCTGCGCTCCATCGTGCCGAACTACGTCAACCAGCTGATCGGCCTGGTCAAGGCCACCTCACTGGTCTTCTACGTCTCGCTGCTGGACCTGTTCGGCTCGGTGCAGAGCATGGGCAGCACCTACCCCGGCGACATCGTCCCGCTGCTCCTGGTCGCCACCACCTGGTACCTGATCCTCACCAGCGTCGTCTCCGTCATCCAGTTCTACGTCGAACGCCACTACTCGCGCGGCGCCCTGCGCACCCTGCCGCCCACCCCGTTCCAGAAGGTGCGCACCGGCCTGACCGAACTGCGGGCCCGGGCCCGGAGGGAGACCGCGACATGACCACGGCCGAGATCGCCGAAGTGGCGGAGGTGCGTGCGGAGGTACGTCCCGCCGCCGTCGAAGTGCACGGGGTGCACAAGTGGTTCGGTGCCCAACACGTCCTGGACGGAGTGGAGTTGACCGTACGCCCCGGAGAGGTGACGGTCGTCATCGGGCCCTCCGGCTCGGGGAAGTCCACGCTGCTGCGGGTGATCAACCACCTGGAGAAACCCGAGGCCGGACACGTCAGCCTCAACGGCGAACCCATCGGGGTGCGCCGGCACGGCGAACGGCTCAAGGAGCTGAGCGAGCGGGTCATCCTCGCCCAGCGCAGCCGCATCGGCTTCGTCTTCCAGAACTTCAACCTCTTCCCGCACCTGACCGTCCTCGACAACGTCGCCGCCGCCCCGGTCGCCACCGGCAAACTGGGCAAACCCGAGGCACAGGCGCTCGCCCGCGACCTGCTCGGGAGGGTGGGACTCGCCGACAAGGCCGCCGCGTACCCGCGTCAGCTCTCCGGCGGGCAGCAGCAGCGCGTCGCCATCGCCCGCGCGCTCGCCCTGCGGCCCGGCGTGATCCTCTTCGACGAACCGACCTCCGCGCTCGACCCGGAACTGGTCGGGGAGGTGCTGGAGGTCATCAAGGACCTCGCGCGGAGCGGCACCACGCTCGTCATCGTCACCCACGAGATCGGCTTCGCCCGTGAGATCGCCGACCGGGTGGTCTTCATGGACGCGGGCCGCATCGTCGAACAGGGGCCGCCCGCCCAGGTGTTGGACCACCCCGAACACGACAGGACCAGGGACTTCCTGAGCAAGGTGCTCTGAGCTTCGCGCTCCCCGGTTCGCCTGCTCCGTACCGCCTTATCCGGGCCGCCCTATCCGTGCCGCCTTCTTCGTATCGCCTTCCCTCCCGTACGACCCAGACCTCGTACGTCCGTCACACGACTCCGACAAGGACAGCCATGCGCACCCTCAGTCTCCGCAGCACCTTCCTCCGAGGCGCCACCGCCACCGCGGCCGTCGCCGCCCTCGCGGTCTCCCTCACCTCGTGCGGCGGCGAGAGCGGCGCCGTGACGAAGCCGGACAACGCCCAGAACGGGACCCTCACCGTCGGACGGCTCTCCAACGGCGCAGCGAAGGAGACCACGGTCAAGGTCTCCGAGGTGAAGGAGATCAGCGCCAAGCTGCCCAAGAAGATCGCCGACAGCGGCAAGCTGGTCGTCGGAGTGGGCGCGCTGCCCGCCGGATTCCCGCCGCTGTCCTTCGTCGGCGAGGACCAGAAGACCCTCACCGGCGCCGAGCCCGACCTCGCCCGGCTGATCGGCGCGGTCCTCGGCCTGGAGGTCGAGGTCAAGAACTCGACCTGGGAGAACATGTTCGTCGGCGTCGACAGCGGCAAGGTCGACGTGGCGATCTCCAACGTCACCGTCACCGAGGAGCGCAAGAAGAAGTACGAGTTCGCCTCGTACCGCAAGGACAACCTCGGCTTCGAGGTGCAGAAGTCCAGCACCTGGAACTTCGGCAACGACTACCGCAAGCTCGCGGGCCGCACCGTCTCCGTCAGCAACGGCACCAACCAGGAGAAGATCCTCCTGGAGTGGAAGGCCAAGCTGGCCAAGGAGGGCAAGCAGCTCAACGTCAAGTACTTCCAGGACCTGAACGCCACCCACCTGGCGCTGTCCAGCGGGAAGATCGACGCCTACTTCGGGCCGAACCCGGCGATCTCCTACCACATCGCCTCCACCGCCAAGACGCCGAAGCCGACGCGCAGCGCGGGCACCTTCTCGGGCGCGGGCGAGACGCTCCAGGGGCTCATCGCGGCGACGGCGAAGAAGGGCAGCGGGCTCTCGAAGCCGCTCGCCGACGCGATCAACCACCTGATCAAGAACGGCCAGTACCCGAAGACGCTCGGCGCCTGGAACCTCTCGAACGAGGCGCTGACCACCTCCCAGATCGACCCGCCCGGGCTGCCGCTGGACAACTCGTGAGCCGGATGCGTACGCGACGAAGCGAAGGGTGAACGGTGGAATGACCATGTCGACGAGTGTGGAAGTCTCCGGTGACGTGCATGTGCTGGACAACGCGGCGTGGGCCGCGCTGACCGGGCCGCACGCGCACCTCGCGGAGCGGTTCGGGAGGGCGGCGCGGTATCCGGCGGGGGTCTCGCCGTTCACCGCGCTGGAGGACCCGGCGGACCCCAGGGCCTGGGACGACCTGGCCCGGCTGGTCGGGGGACCCGGTGTGGTGACCCCGGTGAGCGGGGTGGTGGAGGTGCCCGAGGGGTGGGGGATCGAGCAGAGCATCGCAGGGGTGCAGCTGGTCGATGCCGGACTGCGGGCCGAGCACGCGCCGGAGGCGGTACGGATCGGGGCGGCGGACGTGCCCGAGGTGCTGGAGCTCATCGCGCTGACGCAGCCGGGGCCGTTCCTGCCGAGGACCGTCGAGCTGGGGACGTACCTCGGGGTGCGGGACGAGGACGGCAGGCTCGTCGCGCTGGCCGGGGAGCGGCTGCGGGTGCCCGGGTGGACGGAGATCAGCGCGGTGTGCACGCATCCGGAGTACCGGGGGAGGGGGCTGGCGACGCGGCTGGTGCGGGCGGTGGCGGCGGGGATTCGGGAGCGGGGGGATGTGCCGTTCCTGCACACGGGGGCGCACAACGTGAACGCGATCCGGCTGTACGAGTCCTTGGGGTTTCGGCTTCGGCGCAACGTGCGCTTTCTGCTGGTTCGCACGCCGGGTGCATGATGCGTTCGGCCGACGCAGGGTTCCGCCGCGGTCGGTTGGCCACCCCGACGCTTCCGCCCTGGCCTCTTCCCGCCGCCCCCGTGGGCCCGGCTTCTCCCCTTCGCTCCCTTGGACTCCGCCCTCTTCCGCCCCCGCCCCCTTGGGCTCCGCCCTGTGCCGCCCCGTCCCCTTGGCTTCGCCTCTTGCCGCCCCGCTCCCTTGGGCGACGGGGCCGCCCCAAGGGGGCGGAACGGGCGGGCAAGGGGGCGGCCCGCCCGACTCCGGGCCACCCCCGTACCGGCCCTCTCGCCGCCGGGTCGGCCCGGCACCGGCCCTGGCCAAGCGCGGTGCTGGGTGCACGTCACCGCCAGGGCCCCGGCCCAGGCCCGTACCGGACGAGTGCAGCCCCGGGCTGCTCAGGCAGAGAGGCCCCAGACCCGCCCCTCCACCTAAAGCGCTCGCCGCGCGGCTGTGCACGGTTCCCGTGCGGGTGGGTGGGTGGCTGGTCGCGCAGTTCCCCGCGCCCCTGAAGGGGCGCCCCGCGCGGCGGAGCCGCACGTCGAGTACGGCCCCCGCGGTGGGGCCGCAGGTTGAGCTTCGCTTTGTTTAGTTCTGGAAGGAACATCATGAGTACCGCCCCGCACCTCCACCTCTCCGTCGCCCTCGACGGCACCGGCTGGCACCCCGCCTCCTGGCGGACGACCGGTGCCCGCCCCCGCGACCTCCTCACCGCCACCTACTGGCACGACCTCGTCGCCGAAGCCGAGCGCGGGCTCCTCGACTTCGTCACCGTCGAGGACGGCCTCGGGCTTCAGTCCTCCCGTCTCCTCGACCCCGACGACCGCACCGACCAGGTCCGGGGCCGCCTGGATGCCGTACTGATCGCGGCCCGCATCGCTCCCCTCACCCGCCACATCGGCATCGTCCCGACCGCGGTCACCACGCACACCGAGCCCTTCCACCTCTCCAAGGCCCTCGCCACCCTCGACTACGTCAGCAGCGGGCGCGCCGGACTGCGCGTGCAGGTCACCGCCCGGCCGAACGAGGCCGACCACTTCGGGCGGCGCACGGTGCAGCGGCTGCCCGACGGGGACTACAACACACCCGCCGGGCAGGAGGCCGTCCGCGGGCTGTTCGAGGAGGCCGCAGACTACGTCGAGGTCGTCCGGCGGCTCTGGGACAGCTGGGAGGACGACGCCGAGATCCGTGACGTGGCGACCGGACGGTTCATCGACCGGGAGAAGCTGCACTACATCGACTTCGAGGGCGAGCACTTCAGCGTGAAGGGGCCTTCGATCACGCCGAGGCCCCCGCAGGGGCAGCCCGTGGTCGCCGCGCTCGGACACTCCTCCGTTCCGTACGGGCTCATCGCCCGGTCCACGGATGTCGGATTCGTCACCCCGCACGACGTCGACCAGGCGCGTGCCGTGGTGGCGGAGATCCGGGAGGAGCAGGCCGCCGCCGGGCGGGCCGACGACACCGTGCATGTTTTTGGGGACCTGGTCGTCTTCGTCGACGACGAGCCCGGTGCCGCCCGGGCCCGGCTGGAGCGGCTCGACGAGCTCGCGGGCGAGGCGTACACGAGCGATGCGCGGATCTTCGCCGGGACGACAGGAGAACTCGCGGACCTGGTGCAGGAGTTGCAGGGTGGCGGGCTCACCGGATTCCGGCTGCGGCCCGGCAGCGTGGCCGAGGACCTTCCGGCGATCACCCGTGGGCTCGTGCCCGAACTCCAGCGCCGGGGGGCCTTCCGGACCTCGTACACCGCGGACACCCTGCGCGGGCACCTCGGGCTGCCCCGTCCCGCCAGCCGCTACGCCACCGCGAGCGCCTGACCGACCGTCACATCATCCTCGTAACAGGACAAGAAGGTTGTAGTCATGAGCAAGCCGCTCAAGCAGATTCACCTCGCGGCCCACTTCCCCGGCGTCAACAACACCACCGTGTGGAGCGACCCGGCGGCCGGGAGTCATATCGAGTTCCGTTCGTTCGTGGAGTTCGCGCAGATCGCGGAGCGGGCGAAGTTCGACTTCCTGTTCCTCGCGGAGGGGCTCCGACTGCGCGAACAGGGCGGGAAGATATACGACTTGGACGTGGTGGGGAGGCCGGACACCTTCACGATCCTCACCGCGCTCGCCGCCGTCACGGAGCGGCTCGGGCTGACCGGCACCATCAACTCCACCTTCAACGAGCCCTACGAGGTGGCCCGCCAGTTCGCCTCCCTCGACCACCTCTCCGACGGTCGGGCCGCCTGGAACGTGGTCACCTCCTGGGACGCCTTCACCGGTGAGAACTTCCGGCGGGGCGGGTTCCTCCCGCAGGAGGAGCGGTACTCGCGGGCCAAGGAGTTCCTGGCGACCGCGCACGAGCTGTTCGACTCGTGGCGGGGGGACGAGGTCGTCGCCGACCGGGAGAGCGGGCAGTTCCTGGCGGACGCCAAGGCCGGGGCCTTCGAGCACCGGGGGCAACACTTCGACATCCAGGGGCAGTTCAACGTACCGCGCAGCCCGCAGGGGCGGCCGGTGATCTTCCAGGCCGGGGATTCGGAGGAGGGCCGCGAGTTCGCCGCGTCGAGCGCCGACGCCATCTTCAGCCGGTACGCCACGCTCACGGAGGGGCAGGCCTTCTACGCCGACGTCAAGGGACGTCTCGCCCGGTACGGGCGCGCGCACGACCAGCTGCTCATCCTGCCCGCCGCGACCTTCGTCCTCGGCGACACCGACCAGGAGGCGCAGGAGGCGGCCCGCGAGGTGCGGCGGCTCCAGGTGAGCGGGGCCACCGCCATCAAGCACCTGGAGTTCGTCTGGAACCGCGACCTGTCCTCGTACGACCCGGACGGACCCCTCCCGGACGTCGACCCGGACCCCGGCGAGCACACCGTCGCCAAGGGACGGGCTCAAGTGCGCATGTACCGCGACCCGTTGGCGATCGCCCGCGAGTGGCGGGAGAAGGCCGAGGCCAACAACTGGTCCATCCGCGACCTCGTCATCGAGACCGGCAACCGGCAGTCCTTCGTCGGCACCCCCGAGACCGTGGCGACCGAGATCAACGACCTCGTGCAGGGCGACGCGTCCGACGGCTTCATCCTCGTCCCGCACATCACCCCCGGCGGCCTCGCCCCCTTCGCCGACAAGGTCGTTCCGCTGCTCCAGGAGCGCGGCGTCTTCCGCACGGAGTACGAGGGGACCACCCTGCGCGACCACCTCGGCCTCCACCACCCGGACGCCCACCGTGCGGACACCGGCGACGACCAGCGGGTGGCGTCGTGAAGTTCCTGGCCATCACCCTGATCGTGCACGCGCCGAACCCGGTGACCGGCGTGCAGAAGTCGACGCAGGAACGCTTCCGGGAAGTCCTCGACAACGCCCTGCTGGCCGAGGAGCTGGGCTTCGACGGGTTCGGGGTGGGCGAGCGGCACGAGCGGCCGTTCATCTCCTCGTCCCCGACCGTCGTACTGAGCCACATCGCCGCGCTCACGTCGCGCATCCGGCTGTTCACGGCCGTGACCACGCTGAGCCTGCTCGACCCGGTGCGGGCGTACGAGGACTACGCGACGCTCGACCATCTCTCCGGCGGGCGGCTGGAGTTGATCGTCGGCAAGGGCAACGGGAGCGCCCAGCGCGACCTCTTCCAGGTCACCACCGAGGACCAGTGGGAGCGCAACGCCGAGAGCTACGAGGTGTTCCGCCGGATCTGGCGCCAGGACAAGGTCACCGCCGACACCCGGTTCAGGCCCCCGCTGAAGGAGGCGGAGGTCTGGCCGAGGCCGTACCAGCAGCCGGTGCGGATCTGGCACGGCAGCGCGACCAGCCGGGAGTCGGTCGACCTCGCCGCCCGGTACGGCGACCCGCTCTTCTCCGCCAACGTCACCAACACCATCGAGCCGTACGCCGAGTTGATCCGGTACTACCGCGAGCGCTGGGAGCACTACGGGCACGACCCGGCCCGCATCGCGGTCGGCGCGGGCAGTGCGGGCTTCTACGCGGCGCGCACCTCGCAGGAGGCGCTGGCCGCGTACCGCCCGGTCTTCGAGGGAAACCTCGCCGTGCAGCGGCGGCAGGGGCTGACCCCGGTGTTCACCACGCTGGAGGACTTCGTGGAGCGTAGTTCGGCGCTGGTGGGCAGTCCGCAGCAGATCGTGGAGAAGGTGCACCGGTACCACGAGCAGTTCGGTCACTCGGCGCTGCATCTGCACGCCGACGCCGCCGGATTGACGGACCGTCAGCACAAGGACTCGCTGACCCTCTTCCAGTCGGACGTCGCGCCCGTGCTGCGCCGGGAGATCCCGGACCCGCCGTTCGCCTGGGGGCCCGTGTTCGCGGACTCCGCCGAACCCGTGAACGTACGACAGGAGACTCCCGTACCCGACGCTCCCGTGCCCGCCCGTCCCTGACCCACCACCGAGGAGTACCACCCATGCCCGCCACCCCTCTCGGCGTCCTCGACCTGGTGCCGATCGCGTCCGGGTCCACCGCCGCCGAGGCACTGCACCGGTCCGTCGACCTGGCCCAACAGGCCGAGCGCTTCGGATACGCCCGCTACTGGTTCGCCGAACACCACCTCAACCCGGGCGTCGCCGGAACCTCACCCGCCGTCGTCCTCGCCCTCACCGCCTCCGCCACCCGTACGATCCGGATCGGCTCCGGCGCGGTCCAGCTCGGCCACCGCACCGCGCTGTCCACGGTCGAGGAGTTCGGGCTGATCGACGCGCTGCACCCGGGGCGGCTCGACCTGGGCCTCGGGCGCTCCGGCGGGCGACCGCCCGCGTCCACCGCCCCGGTGTCCACGACGACCCCCGTCGTGGACGGGCGCACCCCGGGCGGGCTGCGCATCCCGCCCCGGTTCTCCTTCGAACACCTCCTCGGCTCGCCCCGGGTGGCCCTCCAGCGGGCCCTGCTCCAGCAGCCGAACGCCGAGTCCCAGGACTACGCCGAGCAGATCGACGACATCCTCGCCCTACTGGCCGGAACCTACCGTTCCGCCGACGGCATCGCCGCCCGGGCCGTTCCCGGCGAGGGGGCGGACCTCCAACTCTGGATACTCGGCAGCAGCGGCGGCCAGAGCGCCGAGGTCGCGGGCCGCAACGGGTTGCGCTTCGCCGCGAACTACCACGTCAGCCCGGGCACGGTGCTGGAGGCGGCGGAAGGGTACCGGGCCGCCTTCCAGCCCTCCGACGTCCTCGACAAGCCGTACGTCACGGTGTCGGCGGACGTCGTGGTCGCCGAGGACGACGCGACCGCGCGGGAGCTGGCCGCCGGGTACGACCTGTGGGTGCGCAGCATCCGTACGGCGGAGGGGGCGATTCCGTACCCGACGCCGGAGGAGGCGGCCGCCCACGTCTGGACCGACGAGGACCGGGAGCTGGTCCGGGACCGGGTGGAGACCCGCTTCGTCGGGACGGCGGAGCGGGTCGCGGACGAACTGGAGCGGCTGCGGGAGGCGACGGGGGCGGACGAGCTGCTGATCACGACGATCACGCACGACCATGCGGCGCGCGTGAGGTCGTACGAGCTGCTGGCGAAGGAGTGGTCCCACCGCTAGGGCCGCTGCTGGGACCCCGCCCCCGCCCCCAGGTCCAGGCGGGCCCCCTCCCAGCGTGCCCGCAGCCTCCGGTCGTGGCTGACGACCACCAACGCCCCCTCGTAGGAGGCGAGTGCCTGCTCCAGTTCCTCCACCAGGACGGGGGACAGGTGGTTCGTCGGCTCGTCCAGGAGGAGCATGTCCAGCGGGGCGGTGACCAGGCGGGCCAGGGCCAGTCGCTGCTGCTGGCCGGTGGACAGCCTGCCCACCGGCACCTCGAACATCTCCTCGCCGAACAGCCCCAGCTTCAGCAGCCGTTCCGCGTGCTCCTCCGGCTGCCCGGGGCGGCCGTTGCCGAAGGCGGCCAGCAGCGGCATCCGGGGGACGGCGAACCGGGGCTCCTGCGGGAGGTAGCCGATGCGGCCGTGACGGATCAACTCGCCTCCCGTGGGGGTGAGTTCACCGGCGAGGACGCGGAGGAGCGTCGTCTTGCCCGCCCCGTTCGGCCCCGTCACCAGCAGCCGCTCGCCGGAACGCAGCGTGAGGTCGGTCGGGGCCAGCCGGTCCGCCACCCGGATGCCGGACGCGTCGACGACCGCGCCCTCCAGGCGCACACCGCTGAGCACCGGGGAGAAGTGCAACGGCTCGGGTGGCGTGGGCACCCGACGGGCGAGCAGGCGGCGCAGGCGTTCCTCCGCCTGCCGCACCCGGCTGGCCTCCGACGCCTGCACCCGGTTGCCCGCCATGCCGTACGCCATCTTGTTCCGGTCCTTCATGGCGCGGCCCGGCACCACCTGGTGCGCGGTCGTCGCCAGTGACGTACGGGCGTCCTCGACGTCGGTCACCCACTGGGCGTGGTTCCGGATCCAGCGTTGCCGGGCCGCCGCCTTCTCGGTGAGGTAGCCCGCGTAGCCGTTGCCGTAGCGGACCACCGTGCGACGGTCGGCGTCGACCTCCAGGAGGGTCGTGGAGACGCGCTCCAGGAAGACGCGGTCGTGCGAGACGGCGACCGTGGTGCCGCGCCGGGCGCGGAGGTGCTCCTCCAGCCAGTGCAGGGCGTCCGCGTCGAGGTGGTTGGTGGGTTCGTCGAGGAGGAGCACCTCGGGGGAGGCCGCGAGCAGTGCGGCCAGGCGCAGCCGCACCTGTTCGCCGCCGGAGAGGGTGCCGGCGGTGCGGTCGCGGGCGAGCAGGCCGAGGCCCAGCCCGTGCAGGGCGCGCTCGACGCGGGCGTCGGCGTCGTAGCCGCCGCGCAGTTCGAAGGCGGTCAGCAGCGTTCCGTACGCGGACATGGCAGAGGTCGCGGACGTCGATGCGTCGTCACCGTCCGCCATCACCGCTTCCAGGCGGCGCAACTCCCTTTCCATGGTGAGGAGTTCACCGAGCGCACGGTCGATGATGTCCTGCACGGTGGCCTGGGGAGGCAGCTCCTCGTCCTGGGCGAGGTAGCCGACGCCGGCGTCCGCGTGGACGACGATCTCGCCCTCGTCGGGCTGTACGACACCCGCGAACAGGCGCAGGAGGGTGGTCTTGCCGGAGCCGTTCTCACCGACGATGCCGGTGCGCTCGCCGGGGGAGAGGGAGCAGGTGACCGCGTCGAGGACGGTGCGGCCGTTGAAGGACTTAGTGACGGAGAGAGCGGCGATCTGCGTGGGCATGCGTGGGCTCCGAAGCATTCGGGGACGGAGCGGCCGGTACGGGGTGACGTACGGTCCGCGAGGTCTGGGGAAGGCTTCGGATGAGCATCGACGACTCCGTTAGTGCGACAGCAGTTGCGTTAAGATCATGGCATGAAGTCACCGAGGAGGGCAACGGGTATCCCACCCGAGACGGACGCCCCACCCGCGACGGCCGTCCGCACGTCCGCGTCGGCGGACGTCCAGGAGCCCGTGCCCGCGGACGCGGACGCGGACGCGGACGCCCCGGCACCCGAGCCCGCGGCCGCCCGCCTTCGCCGCCCCGGTGGACGTACCGCCCGCACGCGGGCCCTCGTGCTCGACGCCGTTCGTGCCCTGTTGGTCGAGCACGGGTACGACGGGCTCACCGTCGACGCGGTCGCCGACCGTGCCGGTGTCCACCGCACCACCGTCTACCGCCGCTGGCAGGACGTCGGCGGTCTCCTCGCCGACGTCCTGACCCTCGGCGCGGACGACGACTGGCGGCCCGCCGACACCGGCACCCTGCTCGGCGACCTGGCCGCCCTCAACCACGAGGTGCACACCACCCTCACCGAGCAGCCCTCCGTCGCCGCCGCCCTGATCGCGGTCTCCTTCCGCTCCGCCCAGGCGGCCGACGCCCTGCGCGACTTCTGGGAGGAGCGGTACGTTCAGTGCGAGACCGTCGTCGAGAGGGCTGTCGTACGGGGCGAACTCCCGGCGGAAACCGACGCCCGCGCCCTCCTCGTCGCCGCGACCGCCCCGCTCTACCACCACCTGGTCCTGCTGCGCTCCGCCCCGGACCCCGAACTCCCCGACCGGGCGGCACGGACCGCCGTACTCGCGGCGTCGGCGGGCGCGTTCACCCGCTGAACCCACCAACGATCCTTGTGCGGCAGGCCCGTTCAGGGTGTGAGGATGGGGCATGATCGCAGAATCGGACGACGGTACCGCCGCCCCTGGTCAACTCCCCTTCCCACTGGGCGACCCGCCGGGCGACCCACTCGACGACCTCCTGGCCGAGCGTGCCTGCGAGCGGCTCGTCCTCGACTTCGTCCACCGGCTCGACCTCGGCGACCCCGGTTCGGTCGCCGAGCTGTTCACGCCCGACGGCGTCTGGGAATGGGCCGAGGGCGACCGGACCGTCCGGGGCCGCGAGGCGCTGCGGGCCTACTTCGGGGCCCGCCCCGCCGACCGGCTCTCCCGGCGCGTCACGACGAACATCAGGGTCACCCGTACCTCCGCCACCACGGCCACCGCGACCAGCTACTTCACCATCTACCGCGTCGACGGCCACACCGGCGGCATGGTGCCGCCGCGCCCGCCCACGCAGGTCGGGTACTACGAGGACGCCTTCCGCCGCGTCGACGGGCGGTGGCTCCTCGCCCGGCGCGGCACCTTCCTGACCTTCGCCGGACCGACCGACCACCTGGGCTCCCCGCAACGGCAGTAGCCCGCCTACTCCCCGCGCTCCATCCTCCCCAGCACGCTCCCGTCCAGCCCGGCCAGCAGCTCCGCCGGGTCCGCGTAGACCTCCGTCGCCCCCGCCTCCTCCAGATCCGCGCGCGGGATGCCGCCCGCGAGCACGGCCACCGTGCGCACCCCCGCCTTCGCGCCCGCCCGCATGTCCCACACCGTGTCCCCGACGAACACCGCGTCCTCGGGTGCGCACCCGGCGATCTCCAGGGCGCGGTGCACCGGGTCCGGGGCGGG
The DNA here is from genome assembly GCF_044744005.1 of Streptomyces sp. NPDC087440. NCBI lineage: Bacteria > Bacillati > Actinomycetota > Actinomycetes > Kitasatosporales > Streptomycetaceae > Streptomyces > Streptomyces sp. NPDC087440. Next base: position 91,386 of record NZ_JBIUXN010000026.1, read on the forward strand.
CTTGCCCCGCGCCACGTCGTCCGCGCTCGCGACGCCCGCGATCACGTCGTCCGCGTCGATCGCCCGGCGCAGAGCTGTGAGTTCGGGCCCGCCGGCCGAGGTCGCGAGGACGATGCGCCAGCCCCGGGAGTGCAGGGTGCGCAGCAGGTCGCCCGCCTTCGGCAGGGCGGACAGCCGGTCGCAGTACGTGCCGTACAGCGTGGAGTGCGCGGCGCTCAGCCCGTCGTCCTCGCCCCGGTCGTGATCCTCGCCCAGCAGGTGCGCGATCAGGTCCTTGGAGCCCAGGCCGATCGCCCGGTGGACGTCGTGCGTGCGCACCTCGTGACCGGCCTGGCGGAAGGCCTCCCACCAGGTGACGACGTGCAGGTGATTGGTGTCGGCCAGGGTGCCGTCGACGTCGAAGAGCGCCGCGCGGGTCATGGAATCGTCCCTTCCCAAGGAGGTCAGCGGCCCAGGGCCTTGGCGAGCTGGGCCTTCGTCATCGTCGAACGGCCCTTGATGTTGCGGGACCTGGCCTCCGCGTAGAGCTGGTCCCTGGTCGGACCCTGCGGGCCCTTGTGGGAGTTCAGGCCGCCCCGGCGGGAGGACGAGATGTCCTGGGTGGAGGTCTTGCTCGCCTCCTTGGCCTCCCCGCTCCTGGCCCGCTCCTTGTTCACCGTGCGCGCCGCGATCTCCTCGGCGCGCTCCTTGCTCTCGCCGCGTTTGCGGACGCTGTCCCTGATGTGTTCGTACTGCCGCTCGCGCTTGGCGTTCGATCCTCGTGGCACGGCTCAACGTCCTTTCTGAGAAGGTGAGTTACGCACGTCACGCGTCAGGCATCCCGCGACGTCAGCCGGAGCTGGAGCTCGACCTCCTGGTCGCCGGAGGCCGAACCCTGCTCCTCCACGGCGAATGCCGAGTCGAGGGCCTTGCGCAGGCGGTCCACGGCCACCGGGGCGCCCTGAAGCTCCACCGTCACGGCGCCCTTCAGCGCCGTACCGGACAGGGAGCCGGGGGAGTGGTCGGCGGCCACGAAGGACTCCGTCCAGGTGTCGGAGCCGGTGTCCGGGCTTTCGCCGGGGGTGTCCGAGGAGCGGCCGGAGGTGAACCCGGAGCCCAGCGCGGTCAGGACGGCGATCGCGTCGTCGGGGGCGCAGTCGCTGAGGACCACCTGCACCAGGTCGGCGGGGGCGGGGCGGGAGGAGTCGTTCACGGGATGCCTTTCTGTTCGCTTACGTAAATACTTCTGCGGGTCAGAGTTCGCGCAGGGCGGGCAGCAGCTCCTTCTCCGCCCAGGAGATGAAGGGGCGCTGGTGCTCGCCGCCCACCTGGATGAGGGCGACCTCGGTGAATCCGGCCTCGGCGTACGGCCGCACCGCCTCGACGAAATCGTCCACGTCCGCGCCGCAGGGAAGGGCCTGCGCGACGTCCTTCTCGGTGACGAACTGCGTCGCCCCGGCAAAGCTCGCCGGTCCCGGCAGCTCGGCGTTCACCGGCCAGCCGCCCGCGAACCAGCGGAACTGGTCGTGCGCGCGGGCGATCGCCGCGTCGCGGTCGAGGTCGAAGCAGACGGGCAGCTGGCCCACGCGGGGTTTGCCCGTGCCGCCGTGCCGCTCGAAGGACTCGATCAGCTCCGCCTTCGGCTCGGTCGCGATCACCAGGTCGGCGAGGCGTCCGGCCAGCTCGCAGGACCGCTCGCCCGAGACCGCCACGCCGATCGGCGGCAGCTCGTCCGGCAGGTCCCAGAGCTTTGCGTTCGCGACGTCGAAGTGGGTGCCCCGGTGGTTGACGTTGTCGCCTCCGAAGAGGGCGCGGATGATCTCCACCGCCTCTTCCAGCATCTCCAGCCGCACTCCGGCGGAGGGCCAACCGGTTCCCACCACATGCTCGTTGAGGTTCTCGCCGGAACCGAGCCCCAGGCGGAACCGCCCCTCGGAGAGGAGCTGCATCGTCGCCGCCTTCTGGGCGATCACGGCCGGGTGGTAGCGGACGGTGGGGCAGGTCACGTACGTCATCAGCGGAATCCGCTCGGTGGCCTGCGCCGCCGCGCCCAGCACGCTCCACGCGTAGGGGGCGTGGCCCTGCGAGTCCAGCCAGGGGGAGTAGTGGTCGGACGTGACGGAGAAGTCGAATCCGGCCCGCTCGGCGGCCACCACGTCGTCGACGAGCGTGCGGGGGCCCGCCTGTTCGGTCATCATCGTGTAGCCAATTTGCACCATTGAGTGCGTGTAGCCGGTCTTGTCCGATGTCAAACATGGGCTTCCGCCGACCGGAACGCCTTACCCCGATTCGGGCCCGCCACCCCCTGTGGCGTGGGTGAATCCGGTGTTTTCTCGCGGCTACGAGGGGCACTGGAGAGTTCGCTTCCGCCGGAGCAGGTGGATGACGAGGAGCTGCGGGCCTCGGCGGAGGCGTTCCGGGGAACCCTGGCGGTTCCCTCCGTGCCGCCCGAGGGAGTTCGTTCCATGCCTGAAGACCTGTCCTGCTCCGCCGCCCCCGAGGCTGCGGGCACCGACGCCGGACCGCCGACGGCACAGCGGGCGGCAGCCGAGGGCTTCCGCTCCGTACTCGCGTCCGTCGAGGCGGGGGAGCGGGAGGAGTTCCCGCTGCCCGGGTCCGGACGCACCGGCCACCGGTTCGCCGCGCTGCGGGCCGTCGCCGAGGTCGACCTGTGCACGGCCCGCCTGGTGGAGGGGCACGTCGACGCGGCCGCGATCCTCGCCGAACTGGGTGCACCGCCGCCCGGCCCCGGCGAGCGGTGGGGCGTCTGGGCGGCCGAGCCGCCCGGCGAGGGGCTGACCGCGCTCCGCAAGAACGTCGACGCCGATGCCGACGACGGCTCCGGCTGGGTGATCAGCGGGCTGAAGCAGTACTGCTCCGGCGCGCACTCCTGCACCCACGCCCTGGTCACCGCCCGTGCCGGTGACGAGCGCAGGCTCTTCGCGGTACGGGCCGACGGCGACGACTGCCGCCCGGTCGAGGGCACCTGGCCCGCGGTCGGCATGGCGGGCAGCGACACCCCCGATGTCCGCTTCACCGACGTACCGGCCCGCGCGATCGGCGGCCCGGAGGCGTACGTCCGACGGCCCGGCTTCTGGCACGGCGGCATCGGCGTCGCCGCCTGCTGGTACGGGGGAGCGGTGGCCGTCTCCCGGGTGCTCGGGGAAGCCGCCGCCCGCCGCCCCGAACCGCACACGGACGCCCACCTCGGGGCGGTCGACATCCAGCTCCAGGCCGCCGAGGCCCTGCTCGAACGGGCCGCCGCCGAGATCGACGCGGACCCCTTCGACGCGCACGGCGGAGCGCAGCTGCGGGCCATGCGTGTACGCGCCTTCGTGGAATCGGCCTGCGCGGCGGTCCTCGACCACGTGGGCCGTGCCACCGGTGCAGGCCCTCTCTGCCACGACGCCCGCCATGCCCGCGCGGCAGCCGACCTGGCCGTTTACATCCGCCAACACCACGCCGAACGCGACCTCGCCGCACTGGGCTCACTCCTCGCCCGCCCGGAGGGTGCCCGATGACCGGCACCGGCACGGACTCCAGCACCGATACCGGCACGGACTCCGGCACCGGCGCCGTCCCCGCCCGCCCCTTCGCCGACCCCATCCAGGCCCCCGGCACCGACGAGGCCGCCTGGCGGGCCTGGCCGGGCTGGGCGGAACTGCCCGAGATCCCCGTCGGCCCCTTCGCCCACGTGGTCGTCGTCGCGGCGCACCCCGACGACGAGGTGCTGGGCTTCGGCGGCGCCATCGCCCTGCTCGCCGCCGCCGGTACCCGGCTCACCGTCGTGACCGTCACCGACGGAGAGGCCTCGCACCCCGAGAGCACGGTGCTGACCCCCGACGATCTCGTACGCGTCCGGGCCGCCGAAACCCGAGCAGCCCTCGCCGAACTGGGTGCGGCCGAGGCCACCGTCGTCCCCCTCCACGTCCCCGACACCAAGGTCGCCGCCCACGAGGACCACGTCGCGGCGCGCCTCGCGGAGATCGCCGAGGGCGCCGATCTGATCGTCGCCCCCTGGACCGGCGACGTGCACGGCGACCACGAGGCGGCGGGCCGCGCGGCCCTGCGCGCGGCGGCCGAGACCCGCAGCGCCTGCTGGCTCTACCCCGTGTGGATGTGGCACTGGGCCACCCCCGGCGACCCCCGCGTCCCCTGGGACCGGGCCTCGCGGATCACCTTGCCGCCGCAGGCCCGGACCCGCAAACGCGCCGCGATCGACCGCTTCGTCAGCCAGATCACCCCGCTGGGCCCCGGCCCGAGCGACGCGGCGATCCTCCCTCCCGACGAACTCGCCCACCACACACGGCACATGGAGGTGGTGTTCCAGTGAACGACACGCACGACATGAATGACATGAGCGAGATGAACCACACCCGCGACGGCGACCACACCCGCGACGGCGACCACGCCGACCCCCGCCCCCAAGGCCCCACCCCCGCCTCCTACTTCGACGAGATGTACCGCGACTCCCCCGACCCCTGGCGCCTCGCCGACCGCTTCTACGAGCGCCGCAAGTACGACCTCACCGCCGCGAGCCTCCCGCTCCCGCGCTACCGGCGCGCCTTCGAACCCGCCTGTTCCGTCGGGGAGTTGACCGTCCGCCTCGCCGAGCGCTGCGACGAGCTGGTGGCCTGCGACCGGGTCGAGTCCGCCGTCGCCACCGCCCGCAAGCGCACCGCCCACCTCCCGCACGTCGACGTACGCCGCCTCACCCTCCCCGAGGAGTGGCCGGACGGCTCCTTCGACCTGATCGTCCTGTCGGAGTTCCTCTACTACTTCGACGCGGCCACCCTCCACGACCTCCTGACCCGCACCACCGCCGCCCTCGACCCCGGCGGCACCCTCGTCACCGTGCACTGGAACCACCCCGTCCCCGACCACCGGGGCACCGGCAGCACGCTCGCCCGGACCCTCGCCTCTGTACCGGGGCTGACACCCGTGGCCGACCACCGCGAGCCCGACTTCGTGCTCCAGGTGTACGCCAGGACCTGGCTCGACGGTTCGCCCGCACCCTCGCCCGCCGCCCGCGAAGGTCTGGTATGACCGCTCGGCCGGCCGTCGCCGTCGTGATCCCCGCCTGCGACGAACAGGCCCTGCTCCCCGCCGCGTTGGACGCCGTACGGGTGGCCGCCGGGCACCCGGCGCTCGACGGGGTGCGGGTGCTCACCGTGGTCGTCGCCGACCGCTGCACCGACGGCACCGCCGCGCTCGCCCGGGCGGCGGGCGCCCTCGTCGTCCCCGTGAGTCTCCGCAACGTCGGGCGGGCACGGGCGGCAGGAGTGAGCGCGGCGCTCGACGCCCTCGGTGGCGCGGACCCCCTCTGGCTCGCGTCCACCGACGCCGACAGCACGGTCCCGCCCGACTGGCTCGCCTTCCAGCTGGCCCGCGCCGCCGAGGGCTGGGACGCCGTCGTCGGCACCGTGACCGTCGACCGGTGGCCCGCGCACCAACCCCGGCTGGCCGCCCGCCACCACCGCCTCTACGAGGTGTCCCGCCCACCCGCGGGCCGACCCTGGCAGCACCCGCACGTGCACGGCGCGAACCTCGGCGTCGACGCCCGCGCGTACACCGCCGCCGGAGGCTTCCCGCCACTGCCGCTGAGCGAGGACCACGGCCTGGTCGACGCCCTGGAACGCACCGGCGCACGCCTCCTCCGTACCGCCGACTGTCCCGTCACCACCTCCGCCCGCACCCGCCCCCGCGCCCGGGGCGGCTTCGGCGACCACCTCGCCGCACTGGAGGGGATCACCCGACCGGCGAGGCCCGAGGACACCGAAGCGGCAGGCTGAACCCGTACCGGGACCCGAGGACGCTCACCCCTGCCCCCGCGCCAGCACCAGCGCCGCCGCGTCGTCCGACAGGAGGCCGCGCGTGTGCCGGGCGAGCGCGGCGAGCAGGGCCTCCTTCAGCGCGACCGGACATTCCGTCGGGAGCGGCCCGGCGAGGAACGCGTCCAGGTCGAAGAAGTCCCGCCGTGCGTCCCGCGCCTCGGTCACGCCGTCGGTGACCACGAGGAGCGACTCGCCGGGCGCGAGCGTGTGCGCGACCGGCTCCGGCCGCCGGTCCGGCACCAGGTGGAACAGACCCAGCAGCCCGTACGCGGGCAGGTCGACCTCGCGGGCCCCGCCCGCGTCCACCAGGTACGGGCGGACGTGCCCGCAGTTGACCATGCGCAGCCGCCCGTCCGCCCCCGCCTCGACGATCAGCGCCGTCGCGAACCGGTGGTCGTCCGAGATGAGCTGCCTGCGCCGCAGCGCGCGGTCCATCACCAGCGCCACCCGGCCGAGGTCCTCCTCGTACGCGGCCTCGCGGAACGCCCCGAGCAGCGTGACCGTCGCGTCGACCGCCGGAAGCCCCTTGCCGGAGACGTCACCGAGCACCATCCGCACCCCGTACGGAGTCTCCAGCGCCTCGTAGAAGTCGCCGCCGACCCGGGCGTCGGAGTGCGCGGCCTGGTAGAACCCGGCGATCCGGTACCCGCCCAGCTCCGGCGGCAGCGGATGCAGCAGGGCGCGCTGCATCCCGCCGACGACATCGTGCAGCTCCTCCACCTGCCGCTCCCGGCGCACCCGCGCGGCGGCGGACAGCGCACTCGCCAGCGTCACACCCGTCACGGCCGTCACGGCGGTGGTCCAGGCCCCCGACTCCCCCGACCGCACCAGCTGGAGGAACGCCTGCTGGGTCAGCCCCGCGACCACCCCCGACACCAGCACCGCCCGCCAGCCGTGCGCGACCGCCACCAGCGGCGGCACCGCGGACAGGACCGGACCGAGCCGGATGTCACTGCCTGTCAGGAACTCGGCGATCACCGCGACCACCCACACCACCCAGGGCAGCCATTCCTGCGCCCGGGTCCGCCACCGTTCGCGGGCGGCGGCGCTCTGCAACGGGGGAGTGGACGAGGGCATGCGGTACCTGACCCGGGTGACGTAACGCGACCTAACCTGGCCATCCTGCGCGCCCGCCGCCGCACGCGCGGGGGCCGTTGGTCCCCAATCCGCAGGGCACTTGGTCCCCTGAATCCGTCCTACGGGTCCGGTCCAGCAGTACGGCCCGGGTCCTCCGCCGGGAGGAACGGCGGGGGACCCGGGCCGTACGGTGTCGATCGGCGCGCGGACGGTCGGCCGGGAACCCGGCTGACCGCTACCCGGCTGACCGCTACCCGGCTGACCGCTATCCGGTCAGCACTGCATGGCCCACACATGCGCGTCGCCGCGGTCATTGGCGTTGGCGTTCGACGCGACCTCCTGGCCGGGCGCCAGACAGATGGTGCGCTCGCCGCCGTCGGACGGGAACTGGATGGCGCTCTCGTACACCACGACGTGGTCCTTCACACCGGGGCCCGAGATCCCGTGGTTGGCCCACGAGGAGTCGTTGTCGGAGATCCAGGAATCCCACCACTCGTCGTCGCCGGACGAGGCGAAGACGGAGCCCTTGAAGTCGGCGTCCGGCCAGACGCAGAAGGAACCGCTCGGGCAGGGGGCGGCGGACGCGGGCACGGCGAAGGCACCGCCCGTCGCGAAGAGGGCGGCGGTGAGGAGGGCCACGAGGCGCTTGCGGCGGGTCGGTGTCATGAACGGGCCTTTCCGGTACGGGATCGGGTGACAGGCTCAGGCATGCGCCTGGGCGGCTTCGGTTCGGGCTGCGGCTCTGGCCTCGGCTCCGGCTCCGGATGCGGCGAGCAGCGCTCGGGAACGCTCCAGGGCCCGCTCGCGCAGCCGCCGGTGTTCGGCGCGGTCGGCGGCGGGGGCGGCGGAGCGGAGGTTGTTGACGCGGGTCGAGACCAGGAACCAGCGTTTCTGGTCCCCGTACAACCGGCGTTGGGCGGCGGCCAGGCACCCGTCGGAGTGCTGGCGGATCACCTGGCCGCCGGGCAGGGTGAGCGAGAGTTCGGCCCGCCCGGTCCCGAAGAGCGCGCCCACGACGCGCCCCGCCTGCTCCGGCGGCGGAGCGGCGGCCCCGGGCCGGGGCGGAACGAGCCCCTGGCGGGCAAGACAGCGGTCGGTGAGCAACTGCTGGGCGGCCTTGACGGTGTCGTCGGGACCGAGCACGACGGGCGGAGCCCCACGCCCCGCACACCCACTCAGCACCACCGCCAACAGGCAGGCGGTGAGGCCCCGTCGACTCATCTCAACCATCCGACGCATCCCACCCGTCCGACGCGCCGGCTCAGCCGGGCTGGCAGTCGGTGGGCTTACCACGCTGCACCCCGTCGAACTTCTCCCACCACTCCCAGTTCGCGGAGTAGTCGCCGCCGTAGATCGTCCGGTACAGGCAGCCGCCGTCCCGCTGGAAGTGCAGGGCGTAGAAGGTGTCCTGGGTCTGGTTGCTGAAGGACTTCGCGTGCCGCTTCACGCGGGTCTCGGCCTCGGCGTAGCCGGTGCCGTTGTAGCACCAGCCGCCCCCGGCGCCGTGCTCCTCCGGCTCGGACCAGAAGCAGACGTACCCCGGCAGGGCGGCCCGGGCTTCGACGGCGGGGGCGGATGTCGTACGGACGAGGGGCTGCGCGGTCGCGGACGGTGCGGCGACGAGCAGCGCGGCGGCGGTCAACAGAAGGGCAGGAAGGCGCATACGGGCGGACTTCCACCCGTACCGCGCGGCCATGCGCAAGATCACCCGTGCCGGTGAGAAGTCGTACCGCAGGGGCCACACCCGCCCCCTGCGTCCCTACTCCGCGATACCGGCGAAGGCCACCACCCGGTCGACCCGGGCCCGTACCAGATACTCGCCCGGCACGGAGTTCCGCTTCCCGTACGCCTCGGCGTTCTCGGCCCCCATGTACCGGCCGCCGATCCGGGTGGCCCACTGGCGCATCAGTTCGGGATCGTCCGTGAACTCCGCCGTGCACTCCAGCATCACGAAGGCGAACGGCGGCTCCTGGTCGTCCACGCACAGCGAGAACCGGGGCTCCCGGCTGAGCGCCTTGAACTTCAACGACTCCTGCCCGGTGTTGAAGACCACCCGAACCTGCTCCTCACCCTCCTCCTCGTCCAGCAGGAACCACACGGGCGTCACGTGCGGCCGCCCGTCCTTGCGGTTGGTCGCCAGCTTCCCGGTACGCGTACCGCCGAGCACGAACTCCCGCCACTGGGCCCCGGTCATCTCCCGCATCGCGCACTCCACTCTCCGAAGGGTTCTTGTCGGCCCGAGCCTAGGCGCGCCCCCGCCCCGTCCACCCGCTTCCTGTCCCGGTCCGCGCGGCTCGCGTCACTCGGTTCCCGCGTCACTCGATTCCCGTGTCACTCGATTCCCGTGTCACTCGTTCTCCCGTATCGCCGGTGACCGGGCCGGAGAGTGTCGAGCGGACAGAGGGACGGCTGCGATGTGTGGTCTGGCGGGCATTGCCGGATGGGAGGGCCGCGCTCCCGAGGGGACCGTGGGCTCCTCGCTGGAGACGATGACGCGGGCCCTGGGGTGCCGGGGGCCGGACGCCTTCGGGCGCTGGTACGACGGGGTCGCGGGCCTCGGTCACACCCGGCTGAGCGTCGTCGACCCGGACGGCGGACGGCAGCCCAAGACGCTGGTGCGCGGCGACAGCACCGAACTCGTCGTCGCCTTCGCGGGCGAGGTCTACAACCACGCCGACCTGCGCGCGGAACTGACCTCTGCGGCCCACGGCTCCGAGCCGTTCACCACCCGCAGCGACAGCGAGGTGGTGCTCCGTGCCGTCGCGGCCTGGGGCGAGGGGGCCCCGTCCCGGCTTGCGGGCATGTTCGCGTACGCGGCCTGGGAGCCCGGCCGTCGACGGCTGACGCTCGCCCGCGACCGACTGGGCGTCAAACCCCTGTACTACGCGCGGGTCGAGAGGCCTGCGGGCATCGTCTTCGGCTCCGAGCCCAAGGCGGTCCTCGCCCACCCGGGCGTCCGCACCGCCCTCGACCACGACGGCCTGCGCCACCTACTGCTCTCTTCCCACCCCATGATCAAGACCCCCGGGCGCACCGCCTTCGCCGGGCTGCACGAGGTCGAGCCCGGCACCGTCGTCACCTTCACCGCCGACGCCACCCGCACCCACCGCTACTGGTCCCTCGCCACCCCCGTCGAGCACCCGGACTCCCTGCCCGAGACCGTCGCCCGCGTACGCCACCTGCTCGCGGAGTCCGTCACCGCCCAGCTCGCCGCCGACGTCCCGGTGAGCGTCCTGCTCTCCGGCGGCCTGGACTCCAGCGCCATCGCGGCACTGGCCCGCCCCGCCGCCGATCCCCTGCACACGCTCTCCGTCGACCTCGGCTCCCACGCCTCCGCCGAGGACGCCATGGGGCGCGACCCGGACCGCCCGTACGCGGAGTTGATGGTCCGTCACCTCGGCACCGCGCACCGTACGGTACGGCCCGCCGTGGGCGATCTCGCCGATCCCGAACTGCGGGCCCGCACCGGTCACTTGCGCGACGGCCTGACCCTGGGGGACTTCGACGCCTCGCTGCTCCAGCTGTTCACGGCCGTGCGCGAGCACTTCACGGTGACCCTCGCCGGCGACGGTGCCGACGAACTCTTCGGCGGCTACCGCTGGTTCACCCCCGAGGCCGCCGCCGCACCGACCTTCCCGTGGGACACCGTCCTCGGCCGCGCCGACCTCACCCGCCTCCTCGACCCGGCACTCGCCGCCGCACTCGACCTGCCCGCCCACCGCGCCGCCCTGTACGCGAGCGCGGTCGCCGAACTCGCGCACCCGCCCGGCACCGACGCCGCCGAGGCGGCCCTGCGCCGCGACAGCCACCTCAACCTGACCCGCTTCCTGCCCTGCCTCCTGGACCGTGCCGACCGGCTCAGCATGGGCGTGGGGCTGGAGGTGCGGGTGCCGTTCCTGGACCACCGCCTCGTCGAGTACGTCTTCCACGCGCCCTGGGCGTACAAGACCTTCGACGGGCGCGAGAAGAGCCTGCTGCGCGCCGCCGTCGCCGACCTGCTGCCCGCGGAGGTCCTGGCCCGGCGCAAGAGCCCCTGCCCCATGGTCCGCGACCCCGCCTACCGGGCCGCGCTCACCGCCCAGGTCCGCGGCCTCCTGGACACCGGCGGCCCGGCCCTGGACCTGCTCGACGCGCGTGCCGTACGCACGCTGCTGCTGGAGCCGGAAGGGGCGGACAGGTTCCCGCGCGAGGGCCTGGAATTCGTACTCGACCTGGACCAGTGGCTGCGCACGCACCGCCCCGCACTGCTCCTGTGAGCGGACGGACCGTGCGTCAAGGGCGCGGCCTGCCGACTGCCCGCGCTCATCGGGTACGCGGCCGGGCGCGACATGCTCGACATCGACGGCCTGGGCGCGACGTACGTCAACGCCCTCGTCGACTCCGGCGGAGTGACCGACATCGCCGACCTGTGCATGCTCACCCACGAGCAGGTGGCGGTCGCGCCGGTCATCGTGCAGCGGCTCGCGGACCTCGCACCGGTCGTCGACAAGCTGATCGCCGCAGGCGTGAACATGACGGAACCGGTGGAGGCGGGAGCGGTCGACGGCCCGCTCGCCGAGAAGGCGGAAAGCCCAGCTCGAAGGCGGTCAAGGCGGCGGAGACGGGGGCGGAGGTGCTGACGCCGGAGGAGTTCGCGGAGCTGGTGGCGGCACAGTTCGGCTGAGCTGCCGCGGGCTCGCCGAGGGCCTGTCGATCACGTGCCGAGGGTGTTTCGGATACTTGTACGAGGCAAGCGCTCCGAGCCCGTACGAACGAAGGCACCCTCACGTGACACGCACGACCCCGCTCCTCCAACTGACCGACGTCGGCCGCCGCTACGGCGAGAGATGGGTCGTCCGCGCTGTCACCCTCGACCTGGCCCCCGCCGAATGCGTGGCCCTGGTGGGCGGCAACGGTGCGGGAAAATCGACCCTGTTGCGCCTCGCCGCGGGCCGTGAGGAGCCGACGGAGGGGCAGGTCTCCTTCGCGGGCGGCCCGGTCGGTGAGGACGACCCCGCCCTCCGGGCCCGCGTCGCCACCGTCATGGACCCCGGCGCGCACTACCCGGACCTGACGGTGCGCGAACACCTCATGCTGGTCGCGCTGGCGCACGGCCCGGAGGCGGCGGCCGGGGCCGCCGTCGACCGCGCCCTCGCCGAGCACCGCCTCGCCGAGCACGCGCACGCCCTGCCGTCGGCCCTGTCCTCCGGGCAGACGCAGGCGATGCTGCTCGCCTCGGCCTTCGTACGGCCGCACGACCTGCTGATCCTCGACGAACCCGAACAGCGCCTGGACGCCCGCGCCCGCAAGGAACTGGGCCGACGCCTCGCCGCGCACAAGGAGCGCGGCACGGCGATCCTGCTCGCCACCCACCACGAGGCGCTGGCAGACGCGGTGGCCGACCGGGTGCTCGCCCTGGAGGACGGGACACCGGTGGGGGCGGGGCACTGATGGTTGCGGATGCAGGCGGCGCGGCGACGGGCCCCCCGGACTCCGGCCGGGTGTCCGCCGACCTCGACGGGGCGCGTGCGGAGATCTCCGGCCGGGTGTCCGCCGACCTCCGGGAGGCGCGTGCGGCGGACTCCGGCCGGGTGCTCGCCTTCCTCCGGGAAGCGCGCGCGTCGTCCCGGCAGGAGCGCCGCAAGAACAGTGCGTACGTGGTCTACCTCGTCGCCCTGTTCGCGGTGTTCTGGGCCGCACCCCTCCTGGCCGCCGCCGCCCGCACCGGCAGCCGGGGCGACTGGCACGGGGAGACCGCTCGGCAGGTGACCGCGACCCTGCCGTGGTCCGCTCCGACGCTGCTCGCCCTCGTCCTGCTGCTCACCGCACGCAACGCGGCCTGGCGCGGGCCCGTGCGCGTGGACCTCCCCACCCTCCACTGGCTCCTCCCGCTGCCGATCGCGCGGGGACCGCTGCTGCTGCCCCGGCTGCGGGCGGCCGTGCTCCGCTCCGCGCTCGTCGGACCGGTCGTGGGAGCCGTACTGGGTTACGTCCTGTACGTCGCCGGGGCGGGCGGCCCGGTGCCGCTCGCGGTGGCCGGGGCGTGGGCCGGACTGGTCACGGGGCTGACCGGCGTCGGGGCCGGGGTGCTGGTCGAGCGGTGGGGGTACGGCCGTTCCTTCTGGGTGTGCTGCCTGGCGGTGGCCGTCGGGGTCGGCGTCCTGCCGCTGTGGTCGGGGCCGTGGGGGTGGGCGGTGCAGCCCCTGCTCGCGGCGGCCGGGCACGGGGAGCCGGGGGAGGCCTGGGCGGCCGGGGCGGGGCTGTCGGCGGTGTGCGCGGCGGGCGCGCTGGTGGTGGCGTGGCGGTCGGCGCCGCTGATCCCGGTCGCGGAACTGCGTTCGCGCGCGACGCTCGCCTCGCAGGTCACGGCCTCGCTCTTCGCGCTGGACCTGCGGCAGACGCGTGCCGCGGTGCGCGGGCCCCGGCGCGGGCGTGCCCGGGTGCGGCTGCCGATGCCGCGCCGACGGTGGCTGCTCGTACCGTGGCGCGACGCGACCGGGCTGCTGCGCGCACCGGGGCGGCTGGTGTGGGGCGCGCTGTGGGCGGCGGTCGCGGTGTGGCTGTGCGGGCTGGTGCAGGACGCGGGGCGCGGGCAGGTCGCCCTGAGCGCGCTCGTGCTCGGCGCCGGGTATCTGGCCGCGGCTCAACTCGTCGAACCCGCACGCCTGGAGAGCGACGACCACCGCCGGGCGGCCGGACTCCCGTACACCTTCGGGGCGTTGGCGCTGTGGCACGCGGTGGTGCCGGGCGCGCTGCTGCTCCTGGGGACGGGCGCGGGCGCGCTCGCCCTCGGGACACCGGGCCACTTCGCCCTGCTGGGTTCGGTGCCGGTACTGGTGGGCGGGGCGCTGGTCAGTGCGTACCGGGGTGCGATGCCGGTGGAGGTGCTGATCGGCGGAGAGACCCCGATGGGGAACACGGGGCCGCTGCAGGCGGTGCTGTGGTACGGGCGGGGGGTGGTGGGTGCGGTGGCGCTCGCCGCGCCCTGCCTGCTTCTGACGGTACGTCAAGGGACCGTCGGCGTGGCCCACTTGGCCTGCCTCCTCCTGGCGGGAGCGGTGATGCTGGGGTGGTCCCGGCGTACGGCCCGCCGCCTGCACGGCACCCGAGGCCGCCGGACCCTCGGCGCGGTGCGCCACCGCCTCCTCACCCTGCTCGGCTGACCGATGGGGGGGCTGTGAGGTGGGCTCCGTCGGGGAGGTCACCCCGGCGGAAGGCTGGCGGCGAGGCGGCGGCGCAGCCAGCGGGTGCGGGTGTCGCGGGCGTCCCGCGTGAGGGCCGCCCCCGGCGCCAGACCGTCGAAGCCGTGGCAGGCTCCCGGCCACACATGGAGTTCGGCGTCCCCGCCTGCCCGCCAGATCGCGTTCGCGTACGCCATGCCCTCGTCCCGGAAGACCTCCGCCGACCCCACCTCGACGTAGGCCGCAGGCAGCCCGGAGAGGTCCGTGGCGCGGGCGGGGGCGGCGTACGGCGGCGGGTCCGCAGCGCCGTACAGGTCGCCCAACACCGCTTGCCACGCCGTGCAGTTGGACGTCCGGTCCCAGACGTCCCGGCCCGACATCTGGTGTGCGGAGAAGGTGTCGTTGCGGTCGTCCAGCATGGGCGAGAGGAGGAGCTGGCCCAGCGGGGCCGGACCGCCCCGGTCCCGGTTCAGCAGGGCCAGGCCCGCCGCCAGCCCGCCGCCCGCGCTCTTGCCGCCCAGCACGATGCGCCCCGGGTCGATGCCGAGGGCGTCGGCGTGCGCGACCGCCCAGGCGAGTCCCGCCCAGCAGTCCTCCAGCGCCCCCGGGTACCGCGTGCCCGGGGCGAGCCGGTATTCGACCGAGTGGACGGCCAGGCCGAGCGGCCCGGCCCACTCGCGCAGGACCGTCGGGAGGACCGACCACGCGTTGCCCATGACCATCGCACCGCCGTGCAGGTAGTGGAGGAGCGGGAGCGGGCCGGTGAGCCTGGCCGGACGCGCGCTCACCAGCACGACCTCCGGGGCGCCGGGCGGACCCGGCACCCGCACCTCGCGGACCTCGAAGCGGCCGTCCGCGCCCAGCTCCAGGGCCGTCGGCCGGGGCCGTGACGTGGCATCCCGCTGCTGCCGCGCGGCGAGGTTGTGCGGGGTGAGCGGTTCGATACGGCCCAAGTCCGCCCGTACGAGAGCCAGTTCCGGATCGAGCGCAGGCACCGGCGAACCCCCGCAGCCCTGCCCCGCCCCCGGCCCGGGTGTCGGTCCCTCTGTCGACCCCGACCCCGACCCCGACCCCGACTCCGACTCCGACTCCGACCCCGACCACGGCACTCGCCCCGATCCGCCCCCGTGCCCCCGCCCCGCTCTGTCCTCGCTGTTCCACGGCTCCATGGCCGGAAGCCCATCACACCTCCACCGTCCCCCGCACCCGTACGTGTGGTGTGCCAGGGTCGAGAGGCATGCGGGGCGGGGGTTCGGGAACCGGTGACTGCGTGCCCGTACCGCGGACGACCGGTCCGCGTCGCTCGAACGCTCCCGCTCCTGGTCGGCGCGGTGCAGCGAGATCTGGAGGACCGCATCGTGCGCAGTGTGGGAGTGGAGGAGGAACTCCTCCTCGTCGATCCCGAGTCGGGGGAGTCGCGGGCGGTGTCCTCGGCCGTACTGGCGGTGCCCGCCGAGGACGCCGACGCGGAGGACGTCTTCGAGAAGGAGCTCCACGGCGAACAGCTGGAGTTCGCGACCCGGCCGCAGTTCTCGATGGGTGATCTGGGGGAGGAGATCCGGCGCTGGCGCGAGGAGGCGGGGCGGCGGGCCCAGGAGGTGGGCGCGGCGGCCGTGGCCCTGGCGACCTCCCCGCTCACCGTCAGTCCCTCCCTCAACTCCGGTGAGCGGCACCGCTGGATCGAGAAGCAGTTCGGCATGCCCGTGCAGGAGCAGTTGACCTGCGGCTGTCACGTCCACGTCTCCGTGGAGTCCGACGAGGAGGGTGTGCAGGTCCTCGACCGCATCCGGCCCTGGCTGCCGGTCCTCACCGCCATGAGCGCCAACTCGCCGTTCTGGCAAGGGTCCGACACCGGATACGGCAGCTACCGCAACCGCGTGTGGGGGCGTTGGCCGTCCGCCGGGCCCGTGGAGGTCTTCGGCTCCGCCGAGAACTACCACCGGCAGGTCGCCGACCTCCTGGAGACCGGTGTCCTGAAGGACAAGGGCATGGTCTACTTCGACGCCCGGCTCTCCCACAACTTCCCCACGGTGGAGATCCGGGTGGCGGACGTCTGCCTGGAGGCGTCGACGACCGTGCTCCTCGCCACCCTGGCGCGCGGCCTGGTCGAGACCGCCGCCCGCGAGCACCGCGCCGGAGAGCCGCCCGCCCCGCACGGCGTCGGCCCCCTGCGCCTCGCCCAGTGGCGGGCCGCCCGTTCCGGCCTGACCGACCGGCTGGTCCACCCCGAGACCCTGCGCCCGGAACCGGCGGCCGACGTGGTCGAGGCCCTGCTCGCCCATGTGACCCCGGCCCTGGAGGACGCGGGCGACGCCGGGGACGCCCGCCGCGCCGCCGCCGAACTGCTGAAGGGCGGAACGGGTGCCGAGGTCCAGCGCGGCCTGCTCAAGGAGTCGGGCAGCCTGCGCCGTACCGTCGCGGAGTGCGTGCGCCGCAGCGCCGCGTGAGCCGGGACGTGGGCTGAGCGGGATCGGGACGTGGGCTAAGCGGGATCGGAGGGGTCGGCCGCTGACGGCTGCTGGTAGAGCGCCACCAGCACCCCGTGCACCGGCCGGCCCTCCACCTCCTCCTGGGCGGACGCCTCGGCCTCCGCCGCCGCCTCGTCCTCGTCCTCATCCTCCGCCTCGTCGACCAACCGGGCGAGGGTCTCCCCGAGTTCCCGCGCCTTCGCCGGGCTGAGCCGCAGATGACGCAGCGACAGGACGTGCTCTACGGGCGAGAGGTCCAGCTCCTGCGCGACCGCGGCGAACATCGCCGCCGTGCCCTCCGCCCGGGGCTCCGTGACGAGCATCCGGCGTGCCGTGCGCTGGTAGTACAGCTCGGTGCCGCCGCGCACCGGACGGGTCTCGGCGACCCGGACGAGCCCGGCCTCGCGGAGCACCTTGAGGTGGTGGGCCACCGTGCCCTTCTTCGCGCCGAGCTGCGCTGCGAGGGCGTTCGCCGCGGCGGGGCGGTGGCCCAGGGCGAAGAGCAGCCGCTGCCGCAAGGGGTGGGCGAGCGCCGCGAACTGTTCGGGTGCGCCGATCTCCAGGACGTCCTCGGAAGGCTGGGAGGGGGAAGGCTGATCGCTCATCCCCACATGATCGTGCATACCGGACCCTGCGGGGAGGCCGTTCACAAGAAAGCGTCTAATTTCTTTGACGCTTTCGCTCGGAGGGTGTCTACTCACTGCCATGACAACCCTGACGCAGCTCCTCCCCGCGCCCGTCATCGACGAGGCGACCCGCCATCTGACCGAGAACTACGTGTTCCCCGAGGTCGCCGAGCAGCTCGCGGACCTGCTGCGACGACGCCTCGCCGAAGGCGCCTACGACGTGGACACCGCCGAGGAACTGTCCCGCCTGGTCACCGAGGACCTCCAGTCCGTCAACGGCGACCGCCACCTGCGCCTGAAGTACCACGCCGAGGAGGTGCCGCCGGGGCGCGGGGAGGCCGTCCTGGCCTCCATACGCGGGCAGTTCGAGGACTCGCTCGGCGGCGTGCCCCGGCTGGAACTGCTCGACGGCGGCGTCGCCCTGCTGGAACTGGGCCCGATGCTCTACCCGCTGGACTGGTCCGCCGAACCGCTGGGCGCCGCCCTCACCCTGGTCTCGCGCGCCCAGGCACTCGTGCTGGACCTGCGCGGCAACAAGGGCGGCGACCCGGACGCCGTCGCCTACGTCTGCGCCCACCTTCTGGACGGCCGCACCCACCTCAACACCATGCACTGGCGCGGCGGCACCCGCACCGAGCAGTCCTGGACCCCCTCGCACGTCCCCGGCGCACGCTTCGGCGGCAGCAAGCCGCTGTACGTACTGACCGGCCCCGACACCTTCTCGGCCGCCGAGGAACTGGCGTACGACCTCCAGCAGTTGGGCCGTGCCGTGGTCGTCGGCGAAGTCACCCGGGGCGGCGCGCACCCGTGCGAGGGCTGGACCGTCCACCCGAACCTGGAGGTCACCGTCCCCTTCGGCCGCGCGGTCAACCCCGTCTCCGGTACGAACTGGGAGGGCACCGGCGTCCACCCGGACATCCCGTGCACCGCCGCCGACGCCCTCACCCGCGCCCATGAACTGGCCCTGGCCAAGCTGGCGGAGTGAACCGGGAACCAGCCCGGTGGGCGGCCCCCTACACCCACGTGTAGTTGTCGTCGGTGACTGCGGGCAGCGCGGTGCTCGCAGCCGGGGCCTCCGGGTGGGCGAGGGCGGCGAGGGCCGCACCGACGGGCGGGAACACCGGCAGCCCGGCGGCCTCGCGGTGGTCGATCCACACGATGCTGCCGACGTCGTGCGTCCCGTCGGGCAACTCGTCGTACTCCTCGGTGGCGAGAGCGGCCCGGACCTCGGGGGAGACGTGCAGCCGGTACAGCAGGTGCAGCTTCCGCGGTGGCGGATTCGGCCCGGGCCGCGAGACCCGCTGGTCGACCACCCACAGCAGCTCGGGCACCGTGGCCCGCCCGGCGTCCAGCCGCAGCTCCTCCGCCAACTCGCGCCGCAGCGCGCCGAGAAGGTCCTCGCCGGGCTCGACGTTCCCGCCCGGCGGGCTGTAGTGCACGGCACCGCGGCGCTCGCGCCGGATGAGCGCGACCTCGGTGCCGCAGAAGAGCACCGCACCGACGCGGATCTTGACGCGGGAGAAGGGTTCGGGTGTCGTCATGCCCGCATTGTCGTGGAGCGGGCCGCACACACCCGCAGCAGCCCGCCCGCCTCGTCCGTCACGGAGCCAGTGCCGTCGAGACCCTGGCCAGGTGGGACGGGGGCAGGGCGAAGGGGTTGGCCGGGTTGCGGAAGGAGAGGGGGCCGTCGTTGACGGCGTGGGAGGAGGTGAGGTGCGTCCAGTGGGCGGGGCCCGGGGCGCCCTGGTGGTCCAGGAGGACGGTGGCCAGGCGCAGCGGGTCGTCCACGGCGGTGCGTGCGTCGAGGGCCTCCGCGAGGCGGGGCGTGGCGCTGTCGGGCAGTGCCTTGTCGCCGAGGGCGGGCAGCAGGAGGAGCAGCCGGGCATGCGGGTCGTCGGTGCTGCCGCCGGGGGGTGTGCGGTCGGCGGCGGCCGCCAGTTCGGGCCAGGACAGGCCCGGGCCCATGAAGTGGCCGTCGTCCTGGGCGAGTTGGTCGGCCGTCGCCCAGTCGGGGTGGTCGAGCAGGTAGTCGACGCCGGTGTCGTCGGGGAACGTACGGTAGACGACGTGCAGGCGGTGGCCGCCGTTGAGTGGCACGGTGAAGGTCGGCCAGTCGGCCCGTTCCCACAGTCGTGAGTGGAATTCCTGGGCGGCGTCGTCGTCCGCGCCGAGGAGCAGTTCCTGCGCGTCCTCGTGCTGCGCGCAGGAGACGAGGTGTCCCAGCCAGAACAAGGGGTCGTCCAGGAGTTCGGGCCGGTGGGTGAGGGGGCCGCCCTCGTAGCCCGGTATGGCGGTGGGGTGTGTCATGCGGACATCATGCCGAAGGGGCGGGGGCGGAGGGCCACGCCCTCTCCTCCTCGTCGGAGAGGGCGGTCAGGGTCGCCTCGCCCTGCTCGCCCACGTCCACGCGGTACGTCGTCCAGCCCAGTTCGCCCTGCACGTAGCACCGGTACCGGGTGCGGGTGCCCGGGGCGAGCAGCATCAGGGGCGGGATGGTGTTGTCGCATGCTGCGGCTCGGGTCTCGTGATCCTTCGTGTACGTGTTGAACGCCTGGCCGTACGCCTCCCTGTGCACCGCCGCCCGCAGCACCGGCGCCTTCTGCGGGCGCACGTCCTGCTGCCAGCTTCGTTCCACCAGGAAGTCCGTGCCCGTGCCCAGGTAGCGGCGGGTTTCGCGCAGGTTCGTGATGCGGACCGTGTAGGTGGCGGTGAGTGCCCGGCGGCCCACGGGGGCCAGTTCGCGCGTCGTGCACGGGAAGGGGGAGGAGCTGAGCGTGGCCCGGCCGCAGTCGACGGTCACCTCCGCCGTCGGGCGGCCGAGCAGCGGCAGGAAGACCTCGCGGATCGTGTCCTTCACCTTGTCCATGTCCTGCTTGCGCTCCGTGCTCTCCGGGCCGCGTTGGCGCGGCGGCAGCCCGTCGTCGAAGGGGATGCGGTCCGTCAGCCTCACCACGGACGCGTCCTCGAAGGGCGCCGCCCGCAGCCGGTCCACGAGGGCGTTGACCCCCCAGACGACGAGGGCGATCACCCCTGCGACCAGGATCAGGGCGACGACGACCGCGCAGCCGATCGCGACGGCCTCCGTGCCCGATCCGGGCTGTGGGGACGTACCACCGCGGTTTCCATGGGCCGATGTCGTCACGCCTGCTCCGCTCCGCTGCGGCCGGAGGAGGGGGCTTCCGGCCGTCGTGCTCGTGAATCGTGATCGTGGGGGACCTGTGCTGTACGGAGTACGAGTGCGGCGTACGGGACGGTTCCCCCGGTGCGGGAACATCACCCGACCGGGGAGGGGCGGGAGGTCTGCCGCCCCGAGAACTCCTTGATCGCCACGGGCTTCCGGGGCACACTCAGGGGCCGGGTCGAAGTTACTGAGGGGGCATCAGATGCCGTTGGGTGTGCGTGAGATGGATGAGGACGGGGGCGCGTCAGCGCGGGCCGGGGCCGGGACAGGGGCCGGACCCGGTGTCGGCAGGCGGCGTTTCCTCGGGTACGTCCTCGCCGCACCCACCCTCGCCGTCGCCGCCGAACTGGGGCTGGACGACCGGAAGGCGGTTGCCGCCGAACCGGCGGGGGCCGGGGCCACAGCCGTCCCCTCCCTCGACATCACCGACATCGTCGACCTCAACGACCTGCTGACCGTCGCCTCCCTCCCCACCGCCCACCGCATCACCATCGTGGTGAACACGGACGGCACGGTCTCCTTCGCCCTCCCGCGCGCCGAGGTCGGCCAGGGCATCACCACCTCCACCGCGATGCTGATCGCGGAGGAACTGGACGTACCGCTGGACAAGGTGAAGGTCACGCTGGCCGACGCCCGCCCCGAACTCGCCTTCAACCAGTTCACCGGCGCCTCCAACACCACCATCTCCACCTTCACCCCGGTCCGGGTCGCCGCCGCCGTCGCCCGGGGACGGCTCCTCGACGCCGCCGCCGTGGCGCTCGGCGCGGCGGTCGGCGAACTCACCCTCAAGGCCGGAGTCGTCACCGGACCCCTCGGCAGGAGCATCGGCATCGGCGCGTTCGCCGAGAAGGCCGCCAGCACCGAGGTGCGGAAGGTGTCCGTGGTCCTCAAGGAGCGCGCCGAGTTCCGTGTCATCGGCACGCCCCAGAACCGTATCGACGCACTCGAAGCCGTCACCGGCCGCAAGAAGTTCACCATGGACCTCCAGGTCCCCGACGCCCTGCCGACCATGGTGTGCCGCCCGCCCACGCTCAACGGCAAGCCGGGCGCGATCGCCAACCTCGACGCGGTACGGGCGATGCCCGGGGTCACGCATGTGGCGGCTGTTTCCACGGGAGTCGCCGTACGGGCCAAGACCTTCGGCCAGTGCATCGACGCCGTACGCGCGCTCAAGGTCGCGTGGAAGCCAGGCACCGCCGAAGGCAAGTCCGACGAGAGCGTACGCAAGGAGCTCAAGGACGCCGAGATCTGGCTCGGCCTGCCCGCCGTGACGCCCACCGTGGAGGCCACCTTCACCTTCCACTTCCGCAGCAACAGCGCGCTGGAGACCAACTGCGCCATCGCCGACGTGCGCCCCGACCGCGCCGAGGTCTGGTCCGGGCTCAAGTCACCGATCGTCGCCCAGCAGGCCATCGCCCAGCGGGTCGGCCTGCCCCGCGACAAGGTCACCGTGCATGTCACCGAGAGCGGCGGCTCCTTCGGCCGCAGGCTGTTCTTCGACGCGGCGCTGGAGGCCGCCGAGATCTCCAAGGCGTTCGGCAAGCCCGTCAAGCTGATGTGGCACCGCGCCGACGACTCCCGCCAGGGCCGCGTGCACCCCATGGCCACCTCGCGGGTGCGCGCCGCCTACCTGGGCAATTCCGTACTCGGCTACAAGCAGCGGCACACCAGCGTCGCCACCGACCTCGGCCACGGGCTCGGCGAGGTGATCACCGCGTTCGCGGCGAAGCTGCCGGTCGGCGACATCGGCTTCTCGGAGACCTTCTTCCAGCTCTCCCAGTCCATGCCGTACGACTTCGGGATCTACAGCAGGCTCCTCGCCGAGACCGACAAGGGCTTCAACACCGGCAGCATGCGCGGGGTCTACTCGCCCGATGTCGTCTGCGCCCGCGAACTGATCGTGGACCAACTCGCGGCGAAGATGGGCAAGGACGCGCTCCGCTTCCGCCGCGACTTCCTGCGCGACGAGCGGGCCCGGGCGGTGCTCGACAAAGCGGCCGAAGTGGGGGAGTGGGGACGGGAGTTGCCGCAGGGCGTCGCCCAGGGAATCGCCCTGCACAACGAGTACCACTCGGTCAGCGCGGTCCTCGTCGAGATCGACTGCCGTCCCGAGACCGTCAACCGTCCGGTACGGGACGGAGTCGCCGGACCGCGCGTCACCCGGGCGGTCTGCGTGGTCGACGCGGGCCTGGCAGTCAACCCGCGCGGCCTGGAGGCGCAGATGATGGGCGGCCTCATGGACGGCATCGCCCAGACCCTCACCGCGTCCCTGCACCTGCGCGACGGGTACTTCCTCGAGGCGAGCTGGGACAACTACTTCTACACCCGGCAGTGGAACACCCCGCCCGAGCTGAAGGTCGTCGTCATGCCGCCCACCACCGGAAAGCCGGGCGGCGCCGGGGAGTTGGCGGTGGCGGCCTCGGCGGCGGCCGTCGCCTGTGCGTACGGCAGGGCCACCGGCACCCTGCCGACCAGCTTCCCGATCAACCACGGCACGCTCTCCTTCGAGCCGAAGCCGACGGTGCCGCCGATTCCGGCGTCCCCGACGGACGGCCTCGACCACGTCCGCTGAGCCGCCCCAACGCACCTTCCGTGCACCTCCCTTGAGATCCGCACCAGCCCGCTGAGAGATGAGAGTCCCGTGCCTGAACACACCTTCCGCGTCAACGGCGAACAGGTCACCGTCGACGCGGCCGACGACGAACGCCTGCTGTGGGTGCTGCGCGACCTCCTCGGCATCACCGGCCCCAAGTACGGCTGCGGCATCAACGTCTGCAAGGCCTGTACGAGTCACCTCAACGGCAAGGCCGCCAACCCCTGCGCGATCCCCGTGAAGGCCCTGAAGCCCACCGACGAGGTCACCACCATCGAGGGCCTCCCGGGCACCGTCGGCGCGGACCTGCACCCCATGCAGGAGGCCTGGCTCGACCGGGACGTGGCCCAGTGCGGCTACTGCCAGCCGGGCCAGATCATGGCGGCGGTGGCGCTGGTGCGCCGGGTGCGCGAGGAGGGCCGCGAGGTCACGGAGGCGGACCTGGACGGCATCCGCAACATCTGCCGCTGCGGGACGTACGCACGCATCCGGGAGGCCGTCAAGGAGGGAGCGCAGCGGATGTGAGACGGGCCGCGAGGTCCGACTCCGGCGATCTACGCTCGCGAGGCCGCCGGTCGAACCGACGACAGCGCCGCCCACTCGCCGAGGGCGAATCCGCCGCCCGCCCGCCGGACCTCCACCGCACCGTCCCCGCCGAAGTGTGCGGGAAACACCAACTCCCGCTCGTCGGCGGCCCTTTGGAGTATCCGGTGGCGACTGGCGGCCGCCTGCTCCGGGTCCAGGCAGAAGCCGCTGTTGCAGTCGGGGGCGAGGATCTGCACCGGGCTGTGGAGCAGATCGCCGACAAAGACCGCCCGGTCGCCCCCGGACGCGAGCCGCAGCACGGAGGAGCCGGGCGTGTGCCCCGGGGCGGACTCCAGGGTGAGGTGCTCGTCGATGCGGTACGAACCGTCCCACAGCACGCTCAGTCCGGCCCGGTGCACGGGCGCGACGCTGTCCTCGTGGATCAGCCGGTCCTCCTCCCGCGCGCCCTGCGCGTACGCGTTCCGCGGGCCGTAGTGGAAGTCGTCGGCGGCCGGAATCAGGTACTGGGCGTTCGGGAAGGTGGGGACCCAGGGCTCCGCCGCGTCCCCGCTCGCCCGGGTGTTCCAGCCGACGTGGTCACTGTGCAGATGGGTGTTGACGACGACGTCGACCTCCTCCGGGCGGACCCCGGCCCGGGCCAGCGCGCCCAGGAAGTCGTCCTGCCTGCGGTGGAACATCGGCGACTGCGGGCGCTCGCGCCCGTCGCCCACCCCCGTGTCGACCACCACGGTCCTGCCCCCGCTGCGCAGCACCCACGACTGGAGTGCGCCCAGCGCCCGGTCGGTCTCGGGCTCCCAGTGATCGGGCGTCAGCCACTCCCGGTTGCTCTCCCACAGCTCGGCCGGCGCCCGGGGGACCAGGTCGCGCGCGGGCCCGATGGGGGCCCGCCACTCGACGACACGGATGACTTCGACGTCACCCAGGAACATGCTCGGCGCGCTCTCGCTCTTCATGATCTCCAACCTAGGAAGCCATGCTGAGCCGTTCAATGCCTGATCTGCTCATCCAGATACGCAGCCGTCTCATCGCGGAGGCGTACGGCTAGGCTGCCCGCATGGATGTGGTGAGTGACGCGATAGCCGTCGTACGGGTCGGGCAGCCCTCCTCCGACCGGCTGAGCGCGTACGGGAGTTGGTGCACGCGCATCGAGGGGCACGGCGGCGCCGCGTTCCACGTCGTGCTGGAGGGCGTCTGCTGGCTGCTGCCCGACGGCGGTGATCCCGTCCTGCTGCGTACGGGCGATGCGGTGCTGCTGCCGCAGGGCACCGGGCACGTACTGTCCGACTCCCGGGTCGACGACCCGGCGACGGCGGCGGCCGCGGTGCCGGTCGACCGGTGGTTGGCGGGGCTCGGCGCCCACGGTGCGAGGGGCGACCAGGACGCGGTGGGTGACCAGGGCGCGGTGGGTGACCACGCTGCGGCGGGTGGCCACGATGCGGCGGGGGCCCGCGGCCCGGAAGTGGAGATGCTGTGCGGCAAGTACCGCCTCGACCGCAGCCGGACGCATCCGCTCCTCGCGGAGCTGCCGGAGGTCGTCCACCTCCCGAACCGGGTGGGGGAGAACACCGAACTCCGTTCGGCCATCGACCTGTTGGGCCGCGAGCTGCACTTCAGGGGACCCGGGTCCTGCCTCGCCGTACCGAGCCTCCTCGACCTCCTCCTCGTCTACATGGTGCGTGCCTGGAGCGCCGAGGGCGGGGCCGGGACCTGGTCGGCCGTGCTCGACGACCCGGTGACGGCCGAGGCCCTGCGCGCACTCCACTCCGATCCGGCCGCCCCCTGGACCAATGACACCCTGGCGGCCCGCACGGGCGTCTCCCGCCCGACGTTGGCCCGCCGTTTCACCACGCTGGTCGGCCGGCCCCCGATGACGTACCTCACCTGGTGGCGGCTCACGCTGGCGGCCACCAGGCTCCGCGACACGCAGGAGCCGCTGGCCGCCGTCGCCCGCCAGGTCGGTTACGCCACTCCGTACGCCCTCTCGCACGCCTTCACCCGCGAGTTCGGCACCACGCCGGGCCGCTACCGGGAGGCGGCGGCCCGGGGCGTGCACGTGTGAGGCGGCGCGGGCGGGGGAGCGTCAGGGGGACCCGTACAGAGCTGCCAACTCCTGCGCCAGGGCGGCCAGTCGCGTGCGGGCCTGCGGCGGCGCCACGACCTCCACACGCCGCCCGAGCCCGGCGAGGCGTTCGGCGACGACCTCCACGGTGGGCCCGTCCACCTCGATCTCCAGCCGGCCGTCCGGGTGCGTGCCGGTGATGCGCAGCCGTGCGCCGAGGACACGCTCCAGGACGGCCCGGGAGGCGGGCTCGGCGAGGGCGTGCACGGTCTGCGCGTGCATGCGCTCCTCCATGCGGGCGGTGCGGGAGCGCCACGCGGTCGCCAGGTCGAATCCCTCCGGCCGCACCACCGGCTCCCCGGTCGGCTCGACGGAGGTGACCCGGCTGAGCCGGAAGGTCCGCAGGCCGTGGGCGGTGTCGGCGAGGAGGTAGTCGGCACCGGCCTTGGAGGCGAGGCCGAGGGGGTGGACGGTGCGCAGGGAGGCGGGCTTGCCGGGCCCCGCGTAGCCGAGCCGGACCTGGACGCCGTCGACCACGGCACGTTGGAGGGCGGTGAGGTGGGGTCGTTCGGCGGTGACGGGAGCGTGGGCCCAGTCGGTGCCGTCGTGGACGTTCGCCTGGGAGGCGGCCTCGGCGGCGGACCGCAGGGGCGCGGGCAGTGCCCGTATCAACTTCCGCACCACGGTACGGAGTTCGGGCGAGGTCGCGGCCGGTCCGGCCAGCAGGAACAGTGCGCGGACCTCGTCGCTGGTGAGCCCGGTGAGGTCGGTGCGGGCCCCGCCGACGAGCGACCAGCCGCCGCCGCGCCCGCGCTGGGAGTAGACGGGGACACCGGCGGTGGCCAGGGCCTCCAGATCACGGCGGGCGGTCCGCTCGGAGACTTCGAGCTCGGCGGCCACTTCGGCGATGGTGACGCGGGGGCGCGTCTGGAGGTACAGCAACACGGCAACGAGCCGATCGGCCTTCACGGGAGGGGGCGGGGGGTGGGCGTCATACGGCCATTGTGGCGGGGGATATGGCTGCCCGAAGGGCATGCCGTCCAGGGGCGCGGGGAACTGCGCGACCAGCCACGACGCACCCGCACGTACAACGCCCCCACCGCCTCACCCCGCACCCCCTGCGAAAGTGGCCAGGAGATGGCCACTTCAGCCCCCAGCATGGAAGCCATGAACCTTTCCGAGAGCGACACCCCCCAGTCCGACCCCCGCCACACCCTCTGGTCCGCCGTCACCCTCGCCGCCCACACCCTCTCCGCCGCCCACCCCGACCAGCTCGACGCCCCCACCCCCTGTTCCGACTTCACCGTCGGCCGCCTCGGGCGTCACCTCGTCGCCGTGCTGCGCCGGATCGCCCTCGCGGGCAGCGGCGGCGACCCCCTGAGCGTGCCCGGCATCGCCGAGGACGTCACGGACGAGGGCCTCTTGAAGGCCTGGGAGGAGGCCTTCCGCGACGCCCAGGACGCCTGGGCCGACCCGTCGGTCCTCACCCGCTCCCTCACCCTCCCCTTCGGCACGCTCCCCGGCGCGGCCGCGGCCCTTGCCTTCACCGTGGAGTTCACCGTCCACACCTGGGACCTGGCCGTCGCGACCGGACAGTCCCCCGCCTGGGACCCGGAGGTCGTCGCCCTCGGCATCACCACCGCCCGGCGCGCGATCCCCGCCGAACGCCGGGGCGGCCCGGTGCCGTTCGGTCCCGTGGTGGAGGTGCCCGCCGACGCCCCGGCCATCGAGCGCCTGGTGGCGTGGACGGGCCGCACGCCCTGATCCGACCCCCCCCGCCCGTAGTGGGGTGGCGGCACGGGAGGAACCCGCCGCCCCTACGGCACCAGTACGTTCCGGTACTCGGCCCGCGCCATCCCCTGGAAGGCCTCCTCCGCCCGCTCCAGTGCGAACTCCTGCGTGATCGGCCGCACCCCCTTCAACGCGGCGAACGCCAACGTCTCCTCCGCGTCCCGCGCATGCCCGCTGTACCAGCCGGTGACCTCCCGGCGGCCGAAGACCAGCAGCTCCGGGTCCACCTCCACAGGCTGGTGGTCCGTGGCCGCCACGATCATGCGCCCGTTGGGCCGCAGCCCCTGCACCAGGTCCGCCTGTGCCGGGCTCACCCCGACCGTGGTGAGGACGACGTCCGCCCCGCCCAGCGCGGCCAGCGCCTCGCCGGCGCTGCCCTCCGTCGAGTCCACGTACGCGTCCGCCCCCAGCTCCCGGGCCAGCTTCTCCTTCCCCCGCCCCCGGCTGATGGCGACCGTACGGAAGCCCATCCTGTCGGCGAACTGCACCCCGAGGTGCCCGAGCCCGCCGATGCCGTGCACGGCGACGGTGTCACCGGCGCGGGCCCCGCTGTTGCGCAGCGCGTTGAACACGGTCAGCCCGGCACACATCAGCGGGGCCGCCTCCGTGAAGGACAGGCCGTCCGGGACGCGCGCCACGGCGTCCTGCGGGACGCTGACGTACTCCGCATACCCGCCGTCGTACGACGCCCCGACGATCTTCCGCTCGACACAGTTCACGAAGTCGCCCCGGCGGCAGTGTTCGCAGGTGAAGCAGGACCCGCCGTGCCAGCCGACGCCGACCCGGTCGCCGACCCGCCAGGCGGTGACGCCCGCGCCGACCGCGTCTACCTCACCGGCGATCTCGTGTCCCGGCACGCGGGGGAACGGGGTGCCGAGGGCGCCGAAGCGGGCGATGTTCTCGCCGCCGCACACCCCGCAGGCCCGCACCCGGACCCGGACCTGGCCGGGGCCGGCCTCGGGCACGGGGATCTCGCGCAGCTCGAAGGGGGCTCCCGCGGCGACGGTCTGGACGGCTCGCATGGTGTTCGGCATGGTGCTCATGAACGTTTCCTTCCGGTACGGAATCTGGCTCACCCCCACCCTCACGCCGATGCCGCGCGACAGCCACGGGGGCGCTCACCCCGGGGTTGCCACCCCCTGGCTCGCCCCTCGCCCGGCCCCGCCCGACCGGCGACCATGGAGGCATGGACCTCACCGAGCTCGGCACCTTCCTCAAGACGCGGCGCGACCGCATCCGCCCCGCCGAGGTCGGGCTGACCGCGGGCCCGCGCCGCCGGGTGCCGGGGCTGCGGCGCGAGGAGGTCGCCCTGCTCGCCGGGGCCTCCGTGGACTACTACACGGAACTGGAGCGCGGCGGCAGCGCCCGCCCCTCCGAGCAGATGCTCACGGCCCTGGCCCGCGCCCTGCGCCTGACCAGCGACGAACGCGACCACCTCTTCCATTTGGCCGGACACCCCTCCCCGCCCCCGCGCGGCCCCCTCGGCCACATCGACCCGGGCATGCTCGCGCTCC
Source organism: Streptomyces sp. NPDC087440 (assembly GCF_044744005.1). Lineage (NCBI taxonomy): Bacteria > Bacillati > Actinomycetota > Actinomycetes > Kitasatosporales > Streptomycetaceae > Streptomyces > Streptomyces sp. NPDC087440. The sequence goes on from NZ_JBIUXN010000026.1 coordinate 120,214, forward strand.
TGGACCGGCTGGCCGACACCCCGGCCCGCATCATGACCGACCTCCACGAGCCGCTCACCCAGAACGCGCTCGCCGCCGCCCTCCTCGGCCCCCTCCCCACCGCCTCCCGGGGCCCGGGCACCGACAGCCACGTCCACCTCTGGTTCACCCGCCCCGAGATCCGCGACCTCTATCCGGCCGAGGACCACGCCCGGCACTCGTACGACTTCGTGGCCGACCTGCGCGCGGTCGCCGCCCGCCGAGACGACGCCGACGTCCGGCGCATGATCGCCCAACTCCGCGCCCGGAGTGAGGAGTTCGCGGAACTCTGGGAGCGGCGGGACGTCGCCGTGCGCCGCCAGGCCCGCAAGCGGTTCCTGCACCCGGTGGTCGGCGCGATGGAGCTGGACTGCCACAACCTCTTCAGCGAGGACGGCCGCCAACGCCTGCTCTGGCTGTCCGCCCGGCCCGGCACCCCGGACGCCGACCGCCTCTCGCTCCTCTCCGTCGTGGGGACGCAGGAACTCGGAGCCGCAGCGGCCAGGGCCACGCCCGAAAGGTGACGCACTCCTCCTGTCTCATCGCGCCAAGTGTCTCACTGGGACATTTTGAGGAGTACAGTCGACGCCATGAGCACCCCACAGGGCCGCAGGGTCCGCAAAGTCCAGGAGAGCCGCGAGGCCATGGCGGCGGCCGCCGTGGACCTGGTGCTCGAAAGGGGCCTCGACGGCGTCACCGTCGAAGCCATCAGCGACCGCGTGGACGTCTCCCGGCGCACCTTCACCCGGTACTTCTCCGGCAAGGAGGACGCCGTCGTCGACGCCCTGCGTGCCGACTACGCCCGGATCAACGAGGCCCTCGCCGCCCGGCCCGCCGACGAGAACCCCCTCACCGCCTACCACCGCGCCCTGCACGACTGGCTCGACAACGACCCGCAGGCCTGGCCCCGCCGCCCCCGCGCCGGTGAACTGCTGCACCTGCTGCACGCCGAGCCGGCGCTGCGGGCCGCCTACGGGCACGTCGAGGACGAGGCGCGGAACGAGTCCGTACGGATCGTCGCCGAGCGCCTCGGGCAGGACCCGGAGCACGACCTGCGCCCCGCCCTCGCCATCGCGCTCGCCGTCGGGGCGTTCGGCACGGCCGTCCAGTTCTGGATCGCCCCCGGCGCGACCACCCCCCTCCCCGAGCTGATCGACGCGGCGTTCACGGCCCTGGCCGCCGAACCCGCACCCAGCACCACCCCCAGCAAGTGAAACCAGGTACCACCATGACCACCAGCACCCCCGAATTCGCCCGCAAGACCGCCCTCGTCACCGGTGCCGCCTCCGGCATCGGCCTCGCCGTCGCCCGCCGCCTCGCCGAGGCCGGAGCGGCGGTCGTCGTCGCCGACCACAACGAGCAGGGCGCGAAGGAGGCCGCCGAGGCCCTCGTCGCGGCGGGCGGCAGGGCCGCAGCGGTCCGCGTGGACGTCACCGACCCCGCATCGGTGCGCGCCGCCGTCGACTTCACCTTCCAGACCTTCGGCGGCCTGCACCTGGCCGTCAACAACGCCGGGATCGCCGGAGCCTCCGCCCCCACCGGCGAGTACGGCATCGAGGACTGGCAGCGCGTCATCGACACCAACCTCAACGGCGTCTTCTACTCCCTGCGCTACGAACTCCCCCTGATCCTCGCCTCCGGCGGCGGCTCTGTCGTCAACATGTCCTCCATCCTCGGCACCAACGGCTTCGCCGGGTCGCCCGCCTACTCCGCCGCCAAGCACGCGGTCGTCGGCCTGACCAAGACCGCCGCCGTCGAGTACGCCGCCCAGGGCGTCCGCGTCAACGCCGTCGCCCCCGGCTTCATCGACACCCCGCTGATCCAGGGCGGCGACCAGGCCACCCGCGACCACCTGGTCTCCCTCCACCCGCAGGGCCGCCTCGGCACCGCCGAGGAGGTCGCCGAGCTGACCCTGTTCCTGCTCTCCGACCGCGCCTCGTTCGTCAACGGCAGCTACCACCTCGTCGACGGCGGCTACGCGGCCCGCTGACCCCGTACGACCCTCCACTCCACCAGGCTGCGAGAAAGAAGCACCCCATGTCCGCCCAGATGAAGGCAGTCCAGTACCGCACCGTCGGCAAGGCCCCCGAGGTCGTCACCGTCGACCGCCCCGAGCCGGGCCCCGGCCAGGTGCTGCTGAAGGTGACCGCCGCAGGCGTCTGCCACTCCGACATCGCCGTGATGAGCTGGCCCGCCGAGGCCCTGCCCTTCCCGCTGCCGCTCACCCTCGGTCACGAGGGCGCGGGCAGGGTCGCCGCGCTCGGCGAGGGCGTCACCGGCTTCGAGATCGGCGACTCCGTCGCGGTGTACGGGCCGTGGGGCTGCGGCAGCTGCCTGATGTGCGCACAGGGCAAGGAGAACTACTGCCTGCGCGCCGCCGAACTCGGCATCCGCCCGCCCGGGCTGGGCGCCCCGGGCGCGCTCGCCGAGTACATGATCGTGGACGACCCCCGGCACCTGGTCCCGCTCGGCGACCTCGACCCGGTCACCGCCGTGCCCCTCACGGACGCGGGCCTGACCCCGTACCACGCGATCAAGACGTCGCTGCCGAAGCTGACCCCCGGCAGCACCGCCGTCGTCATCGGCACCGGCGGACTCGGCCACGTCGCCATCCAGCTGCTGCGCGCGCTCACCCCGGCCCGGGTGATCGCCCTGGACGTCACCGAGGAGAAGCTCGGCCTGGCCCGCGAGGTCGGCGCGCACGAGACCGTCCTGTCCGACGAGCACGCGGCCGCGAAGGTCCGTGAAATCACCGGCGGACTGGGCGCGCAGGCCGTGTTCGACTTCGTCGGCGCCCCGCCCACCGTCGCCACCGCCTCGGCCTGCGCCGGAGTGGAGGCCGACGTGACGATCGTCGGCATCGGCGGCGGCGCGGCCCCCGTCGGCTTCGGCGTCGTACCGTACGACGCGGCCTTCCGCGCACCGTACTGGGGTTCGCGCGCGGAGCTGATCGAGGTCCTGGACCTGGCGCGCTCGGGCGTCCTCGACGTCCACGTGGAGACGTACCCGCTGGACGCGGCGCCCGAGGTGTACGAGCGCCTGCACGCGGGCCGCATCAACGGCCGCGCGGTGCTCCTGCCCAACGGCTGACCCCGTACGTACGGTCGTCCACCCCCGTCTCCGCCACGGAACGGGGGCGGACGCACACCGCGCGGGGCGGGCCCGCGCTTGGGCCGTCCGGGTGACGCGCCCCCCTCATCCGTTCACCCCGCCACCCCCGCACGGCGTACGCTGCGTCACCGCACAGTGCGTACGGTGACGGAACGACGGGGGCCGCAAGCGATGACCAGGACGCGACGCCCCCGGGGCAGCGCGGCAGTCGCCGCCCTCCTCGGGGCCGCGCTGCTCACGTCCGCCTGCACGGCGCCCGGCGACACGGGCGACACCGCCCCCGTCAAGGTCGGCGTGCTGCACTCCGCCACCGGCGGCCTCGCCATGGCGGAGCGGCCGCTCACCGACGCGGTCCTGCTGGCGGTGCGCGAACTCAACGACCAGGGAGGGGTGTTGGGGCATCGCGTCGAACCCGTCACCGTCGACACCCGCTCCGACAACACCGTCTTCGCCGCCTCCGTCCGCCGCATGCTGACCACCGACGGAGTGCGGGCGGTCTTCGGCGGCTACACCTCCGCGAGCCGGCGCACCATGATCCCCCTGGTCGAGAAGTACGACGGGCTCCTCTTCTTCCCCACCTTCTACGAGGGCATGGAACGCACCCCGCACGTCGTGTACACCGGCGCCACCCCCAACCAGGTCGTCGCGCCCGCCGTGAAGTGGTTCCTCGACAACCGGGGCAAACGCCTCTTCCTCGTCGGCTCCGACTACATCTACCCGCGCGCCACCAACGCCGTGATCAAGGCCCAACTCGCCGCCACCGGCGGCACGGTGGCGGGCGAGCACTACCTCCCGCTCGGTGAGACGCGCCCGCAGGCCGTCCAGGACGCCACCGCCCGCATCCTGCGCGCCCGGCCCGACGCGATCGTGTCCACCGTCGTCGGCGACACCAACATCCCCTTCTTCAAGGCCCTCCTCGACGCCGGAGCGACCTCCCGCACCCTCCCCGTCCTCTCCCTCGTCCTCAACGAGTCCGAACTCCGGGCCATGGACGCCCGCCGCATGGCGGGCAACTACGTCGCGATGAACTACTTCCAGTCCGTGCGCACCGCCGAGAACGCCGCCTTCGTCCGCCGCTACAAGGCCCGTTACGGGCCCGACGCCGTGATCTCCGACCCCGCCGAGGCCTCGTACAGCAGCGTCATGCTCTGGGCCCAGGCGGTACGGGAAGCGGGAAGCGCCGACCCGGCAGCGGTCACCGGGGCCCTGCGCGGGGCGCGCTGGCGCAGTCCCGGCGGCACCGTCTTCGTCGACCGCGAGAACCTCCACCTCTGGAAGACCGCCCGCCTCGGCCGCATCCGCGCCGACGGCCAGATGGACGTGGTGTGGGAGTCGGAGACGGTCATCCACCCCGTCCCCTACAGCCCGTTCCGCCGCAGACAGGACTGGGACGACCTGCTCAAGGGCCTGTACGAGGGCTGGGGCGGCCGGTGGGACCGGCCGCCCGGCGGACAGGTGCTGCCGAACGACGTGCTGGGGGAGGCGGGGCTGTGAGGTTCCACCGTTTGTGGGTGCACTGGCTGCTCTTCCTCGGGTCCGCGCTGGGCCTGATCCTCGTCAAGCGGGCCACGCTTCCCCTGTGGGCGTCCTGCGTGCTGCTCGTCGGACTGTCGGTCCTGCTGGTCAACGCGGGCCTGCCGCTGGCCCGTTACTGCGTCCGCAACGTGGCGATGACGCAGAACAGTGCGTCGCAGGCCGCCGTCTTCGCCATGATCGGCACGGTCTTCGCCACCCTGGTGGCCTTCGCGGTGGTGGTGGTCTGGGAGAACTACGCCGACGCCGAGTCGACCGTCGCCCAGGAGGCCAACGCCCTCGCGGACCTGGAGCGGATGTCCCGGGGGTTCGCGGTGCCGGTGCGCAGACAGGTGCAGGAGGCGTCCCGTACGTACGCGACGATCGTGATCGGTGACGAGTGGGACGCGATGACCGCGTCCGGTGCCGACCCCCGCGCGCACGCCGCCCTCACCGAACTCTGGACCGTCTACACGGACATGGGCCCCGACGGCAAGGCCAGCCCCCTCTACCAGCCGTCCATCGAGCGGATGAACTCCCTCGGCGACAACCGCCGTCTGCGCCTGCTGGCGGCGCGCTCCGAAGTGCCGACGGTGGTGTGGCTGATGCTCTACTGCGGCGGCGTGCTCTCGGTGGTGATGGTCTACTTCTTCGGCGTCCGCAGGGACTGGGTGCAGCGTCTGGTGGTGTCGGTGCTGGCCACGGTGGTCGCCCTGTCGGTGTTCCTGGTGGCCTCGCTGGAGAAGCCGTTCGGCGGGGATGCGGGGATCGGTCCTGACGCCTTCGAGTCGGTGGTGGCGAGTATGCAGAACCTGGAGATGTGAGAGTGCTTTCCCGACTTCGCGGGCGTACGGTTCCGGTTCGCGGGCGTACGGTTCCGGGCGCGTCCGGCGCCGCCGACGACGACCTGCCGCTCCTGCGCTGGAAGCTGCACCGGTGGTTCGCCTGCCTGGACACCGACCGCGACGGCCGGCTGACCAGCGAGGACTACGACCTGGCGGCGGCCCGGCTGGCCCGTGCCTTCAACCACCGGCCGGGACAGCGCGAACACCGGCGGCTGCTCGCCAGGTACCGGAAGCTCTGGGCGCTGCACGACCCCGGCGGCCGCGGCGAACTGGACCGGGACGCCTTCACCGAGCAACTCCTCGCGGCGGGACGGGACCGCGCCCGCCCCTTCCGGGCCTCGCTGAACCGGCTGTGCTGCGCGCTGGTCGACATCGCGGACACCGACGGCGACGACCAGGTGTCCGAACGCGAGTACCGGGTGCTGCTCTCGGCGGCCTTCGGACTCACCTCGGAGCGGGACCTGACGGCGGCCTACCGGATGCTCGACCGGGACGGCAGCGGGACGCTGGAGCACAACGAGATCCACGCGGCGGTACTGGAGTACTTCACCAGCAACGCGCCCGACGCCCCCGGCAACTGGCTGCTGGGCCCGCCTCCGGCGGCGCTGCTCGACTGACGGATCATCAGGCCAGGCTCCAGGAAACCGAGTTGCTCATGTCGACGACGAGCGCGAGCACGGCGAGGTCCGCGACGCCGAGCCCCAGGCCGAGCCAGGCGCGGAAGCGGCGGGCGGTGCCGCGTCGCAGGGCGAGGGTGGCGAGCAGGATCGCGGCCGGGCCCAGCAGGACGTTCATGACGAGCAGCCCGACGAGGCCGAGCACAAAGGCGGCGACGGCCATCCCGTCGGCGTCGCGCAGGCCGACGGGGCGGGTACGGGGGCGGGTGTCGGTGCGGGTGGTGGGGGCGGTGAGCTGCATGGCGGTTCCTTTCCGGGGCGTACCTGAGGGAAGGGGCTCAGCGGTGCCGGCGTTCCTTGACGGCGAAGATCAGCAGCCAGGCGCCGATCACGGCAGCCGCGATCAGGCTGACGGACAGCGGGACATGGGCGACCGGGCCCAGCAGGAGGCCCAGGAGCAGGAGGACGGCGACGAGCGCGATCACGGTCTCAACACCTCACGGGGGAGCAGGAGTTCCGACTTTCAGTGAACATCTGTACTTACAGTTGTCCACTGAACCACACCCCCATGCTTCCGTTCTTCGGAGAACGACTGTTTACTGGATGACATGAGTCACACCACGCAGACCGCCGGGCCCTTCGGAGTCCGGCAGGCACAGAAGCTGAAGACCCGCCAGGCCCTGATGGACGCCGCCCTCGGGCTCCTGGAGCACCAGAGCCTGAGCAGCCTCGGCCTGCGCGAGGTGACCCGGGAGGTGGGGGTCGCGCCGACCGCGTTCTACCGCCACTTCAAGGACACCGCCGAACTCGGTGTCGCCCTCGTCGACGAGTCGCTGGACGGCCTGCACACCGCGATCCGGGCCAGCCTCACCGCGCCGGACGCCGACGACAGCGCGGCCCGTATCGCCCTGACGGTGGGGCTGATCGCCGACCTGGTGCGGTCGGCGCCCGCGCACGTACGGTTCATCGCGCGCGAGCGGCACGGGGGAGTGCGGCCGGTACGGGAGGCGATCGGCGCCCAACTGCACCTGTTCGCATCGGAGGTGGCCGACGCGCTGGGGGCGCTGCCGGAATCGGCGGGCTGGTCGAGGGAGGACCTGGAGATGCTGGGAGGCGTCTACGTCGACCACATGGTGATGACCGCCTCCGCCTTCCTCGAAGCGGGCCCGGACGGCGAGGAGCCGGCTGCGGAACACGCCCGCCGCCAACTCCGCCTGATCAGCCTCGGCCGCGCCCACTGGCTCGACGGCCGCCCCGGCCCGAACTGACCCGCGCCGCACTGCCATCCGGGCCGGCGGGCCCCGCGTCGCGGGTGGTGCGGCGGATGAGGGGTACGCGCACGGTGACCCCGCGCACCCAGCGCGGGAGGTGAGCAGCGGGGTGTCGGTCATGCCGGAATCGCGAGTGGCACGCAGGGTGCGGGCGGCGGCCGAGGGGGACTTCGCACGGCTGCCGCAGCGGCTCGCGGCCGCGTTGTGCGGGGTGCTGGGGGTGAACGGGGTGACGTTGTCCCTCGCCACCGACACCCCGGAACGCCAACTGCTGGCGGCCTCGGGGCCGGTGGCCGTGCGGCTGGAGGAGCTGCAGTTCGAGAGCGCCGAGGGGCCGTGCGTGTCGGCCTGCGCGGAGGGCGTGCCGATGCTGTGGAACGACGTGCGCGAGGAGACGGGCCGGTGGCCGGTCTTCGGGTCGCGGCTGCGCGAGGAGCTGCCGCAGATCGGGTCCGTGCACGGGTTCCCGCTGGGGACGGCGCCCGCCGTGGGGTCGATCGACCTGTTCGCCTACGCACCCCGGCGGCTGAGCGGACGGGCCGTCGCCCGCGCGCTCCGGGCGTCCGCGACCGTACTGGAAGTGCTGCTGGAGTCCAGCCGTACCCACACCGACGTGGACCGGCTCCCCCAGTGGGAGCCGGAGGACGTGCTCGACGCGCACTGGGGCACCACCCACCGGGCCGTCGGAATGCTGATGGAGCAGTGGGGCGTCGACGCGCAGGAGGCCCTGGCCCGACTGCGGGCCAGGGCCTTCGCGAGCGGCAGACCGCTGCCGGAGCTGGCCGCCGAGGTGGTGGCCGGGAACCGCGACAGCGACGCGCCCTAGTACTCCAGCCGGACTTTGATGTACTGCCTGGTCAACGGCTTGGGTGTGGGGAGTGTAGCGGGGTGGTGCCGAGTGCGGGACGGGTTTGCGA
>NZ_JBIUXN010000027.1:0-125609 GCF_044744005.1 Streptomyces sp. NPDC087440
GTCCTGGGGGGCAGGGACGTAGTCCTCGGGCCACAGCGACAGGGAGGGCGGGAGTGCCGGGGTGGGTTCGGTGTTCATGCAGGTTCTCCGGAGGCTGGGCGGGGGGCGACGTGGGTGAGCGCGATCGCGCCCGCGCGGCCGTCGACCAGGACGACGGCACGACCGTGCGGGAGCGTCCAGGCTGCGGAGCGGGTCCGGGTGTCCAGCCGGGGGCCGCTGGGCACCTGCTCGGGGCGGGCGCCGGGGTAGGCGGTCACGGGGGTACCCGGCGGATGGACGGTGTTCCACTGTGCAGCGGTTACGGGATTCACGGGACGTTCTTTCATCGCGTGGCGCGGCGTCGGGGCCGGGTCGGTGTCAGCGGTAGGTGCGGTCTGCGACGTACTGCGGCCACGCCTCGTCGAGGGCATCGAGCAGGGGTTCCTCCGCACCGACCTCTTCCAGGTGGGCCTGGAAGAGGTGGTCGGATTCCGGCTCGTCCCACGGCCAGCCGGGGTGCTCGGCGGCGTGCCGCGCCAGGTCGCCGACGGGGCTCTGCTCGTCGGCGGCGTACGCGGCGAGCCAGCCGCCGAAGCTGCTCCAGGTCCGGTTCACGGCATCCAGTCCTTGGGGGTGTAGTCGGGCGGGGCCGATGTTCATGGCATCCGTTCTCTACGGGAGCACGGGAGATCAGGCTTCTTCGAGGAACCGGACGATGCATTGCCCGCAAATCTGTCCGAAGTGCTCTGCCACTGAGTCGTCCATCGCCGGGTAGCGGGTGCCGCACTTCTCGCAGGTCTCGCGGAGGTCCGGGGAGGCGGCACAGGCGAAGCATCGCGCGTGAACGTGCTTGGGGCGCGCTGCCACGGTGGCGTTCGGTATCACAGCGTATTCGGCACAGTCCGGGCAAGTCTCCACGCCCGCCTCGTAGTCGCCGGTCGCGCTGACGTGGGAATACGCCAGGTCCATGGCGTCGGGCCAAGTGGCGTGGCAGAACAGGCAGGCCGGGAGAGGGGTGCCGATCACCACGGCGGGTTGGGAGCACTGGGGGCACTGGACCGTTGTGCTCTGATGAGGGGCGAGATCGGTACGGATCTGCTGGTGGCGCTTCTTTACGAAGGACCGGATGGTGCCCAGCCGTTGGCGGATGTGCCATAGGTCGCGCCGGGCCTGGGCCACTTCGGTGGCGGACAGGGCGGGCAGCAGCTCGGAGTGCACGAAGCTCATGAGGAAGTCCAGGACCTCGGCGGCGTTCGCCTCCACCTGATGGGCATTCAGGCGTAGCCCGTAGTGCTGCAGCGCGTTCCGCGAGAGGGTCAGGCTCCGGAGAGCTTTCGCCTGATCGTCCGTGGCGTGGGTGCCGGCGGCCTTCGTCAGCCGTGCGAGGGCCTGCTCGATGGTGCAGCTCACGAAGTTGCCGCTGTCGAAGGCGGTGCGGGTGGTGTTCATCTGGTCGACGTTCTCCGCGACCACCAAGGTCCAGTGCTCCTGTTGCAGCCGGGCCTTGAGCAGGACCTCGACTGCGGCCTGGAGGTGAACAACCGCGTATTTGAGGTGGCGGGGAGTGGGTGGGTCGGCGGCGGTGAGGTGCTCGGTGACGCTCAGCAGGTAGTCGAGCCCGTTGGCCACCGGCGGGAAGTCGACCTTCGGCGCCTCGCTCCGCTTCTTCCCCTGCTCCGGCTCGGGCGCCGGGCCGTCGCCCGCGGTACCACCAGGATCGCCACTCACTGTTTCCCCCTCAAATCTTGCAGACGCGCGGTGTTCTGACGGCCGGTCGCCGCCGGAGGCCCGGAAGAAGGTTACCGCCAACAATTAGATTTGTTGGCGGCTACCAGCTAGTAACACGCGGGAAGGGCCCCGGTGGGGGCGAAAACGGCTGTGCGGCCCCCTGACGGCCTCCCGTGCCCGCTCGGGGGCGATCACCCACGGGGGAGTGCGAACGGCCGCGCACGGGGCCGTTCTGGCGGCCGGTTTTTGCCCGGTCTGCGAAAAATGCCAGCCGTACCTCTGTCGGAGGGTGGCGGGCCCGGCCAGTCGGGGGAGAGAGGCCGGAGTGCGGGCACGCGAAAAGGGCCGCACAGCGGCGGCATGCAAATTCCTCGCGAATTACTCCATTACATTTCCCGGCGACCGGGGAATCAATGCGGCGTTGCCCCAAAACAAGTTCATGAATTCCACGAACTTGATGAACCGAATTCCTCCTTTACTGGATTACAGCAACTGGCCGGTGGCGCGGAAAAAGGGGACTCAGGTTCTCCTATGATCTATGGCATCCCTTAGCTGGTCGCGCAAGGTTGATTCCCAGAAGCGCCGTAATCCCTCGGGCCCGAACGCCGTGGCCTCCCTCGGCACACTCAGCAGCCACGCCTCCACGACTGGTGCTTCATGCGGCGAGGACGTCACCTGAGACTGCTGCACCAGCAGCGCCACCAGACCCGGCACCCACCGTGCACCGCGGACGGCTTCCCCGCGCCGGGACTGCTCGTAGCTCTCCAAGAGCTCCTGCACGAACGCTTCCCGCTCCCGACGTTCCTGGTCGGCCTTCTCGCTCAGCCACTTCTCGTGCTCCGTCGGCCCGCTGAAGATGTGCCGGCGGAGGTCCGACAGCTCCCACAGCACCAGAAGGCGACCGGGCTGGGCCATGCTGCCCGCCGGCTCCCGCTCACGGAGCGACGGCAGAGGCTCGTGCGGCTCGGCCGCTTCCCAGTGCGCCCGCCGTACCGTCCAGGCCTGCGCCATGCGCCGGGCCACCCGGTCCGCGCATTCCGAGTCCGTCGCCGAACGGTGCTGCTTGGCCTGCACGACGTGATGTCGGGTGCCGCCTTCCACCGCCGCGACGTCTACCCCCCGATCCTCCTGCCGCCTGGCCGAAGGGGTACCCCGCTGCTCGTCGAACAGCCGCAGGGAGTGGACCCGGAAGGCGTTCAGCACATGCCCCCCCATGCCGTTCCCCACCGCACCGCCGTTCAGGGACTTAAATTCAAGGTGAATTCTCTCCGTAGGCCACGAAGTTTCACTCGCCGAGCTCGGAAAGTCCGGCACGGTTTCCTCCCCGGGAATGGAAACAGGAGGGCCGGAGTATTCCTCGGACAGCTCAGACATAATCCGCTCGTACCGTGCACGCAATTCTTCGCGACTGCGCTGCGGTGCAGGGTCACGGGCTTCCAGCATGTTCCGCCAGCGGGCAACCATGTCTTCGACAGGCGTAAGATCGTCTGCCGACGTCTCGTCCATGTGCGCAGGATCTTCCACTTCGGCGGGGCAGTGGAGAGACTTCCACTCCGCGTATTCCTGCTCATAGAAGGCGTCGAAATCCGGTGGCGCGCTGCCGTACTCCTCGGGGTTCTCCCTACGCATGCCCCGCTCCTTCCTGTTCCATCAATTCCCGCAACCGCAGTTTGGCCCGGTGATAGGCGACCCGTTCCGTCCCGGGTAATACTCCCAGCAGCGCAGCCCGCTCCTCCGAGGTGCGGCCCTGCAGGTCGAGTTCGAGCAGCCTCCGGTCCCGGGGCGACAACCGGGCGAGACAGCAGTGGAGTTGGCGGATCAAGTCATTCCGCTCAGCCACGTCCTCGAAGCTGGGGCGCTCGGCCTCCCACCCTTCCAAGAGGCGGGCGTAGCCCTCGAAGGCCAGCCTGCCGCGTTTCTCGGTTCTTGCGTGATCCATGGCCCGCTTTTCGGCCCGCCACCACCAGAAGCGGCCCGGGGAATCACGCTCGGTCCATTTATCGTGCTTCTTTTGCAGTTCCTGGAATGCCTTATCCGTGATGACCTCGGCCACATCGAGCGGGAATCCGAACCGGTAGTGGATATCCTTGGCAATGGGGGTGAAGAATTCTTCATATACGAGCCACCCCCTTTCCCCTCCGCCGGGCTCCACACGCCCCTCCGCTGGATGCTCACTCACTACCGTCGACTCCCGTCGTCGTTCCCCGGCCCGAGGCCCTCATGTCGGCACGCCGCCCCCCGGCCCGCCCCCTTCACCCCCCAGACGACCGCACCCCCCGCCCTGTTACACCCCAGGCCCAACTTCTTCTTCGCCCTCCGATTTCGCAGCCGCTGGGCTCCGCCGTGCGGCAGACTGCCCGCATGACGAGCCGCACAACGATGGCCGACCACCTGCGGGTGGTCGAGGCCCGGGACGCCTTGGACGAGGCGATCGAAGACATCCGGCGAACCTTCGGCCACATCCCTCCCGCCTTGTGGCCCGACCTGGGTACCCCGGACCTCGTGACAGCGGTGGACGCCCTGTTCAACCCGCGGGGCGGGACCCCGCGTCAACAGGAGGAATGGGCACGGCAGTTGTCGGCGTCCTTCACGATCAACCCCGCGTACCTCTACGGCCAGGGGATCGACGCGCTGGCCTTCGGGACCGCGGTGCTGTGGCTGCGGTTGGTCCTGCGCGAGCTGGACGACCGACGGAACCTGGTAGTCGACCTGCTGGAGAGTGAAGAGCGCTGACCAGCACGAACGCGCGGACCGTAACAGGAATGGACACTTCTGCGTAAGAGGGGTTGAGGGCGTCACGCTCTCCCACCCCCTTACGCACAGGAGATGCCCCTCCGTGAGCACTACCGCCACTCCACCCACACCCACCGGCCAAGTCCTGGCCGCGTTCGCACGCAGCGGCTACCACCTCGACGCCGAGGTCCTGGACGAGCACCTCGCCGAGATCGCCGAGAAGGCCGCCGGCTCCCTGGTCCGGGATCAGTGGAAGCCAGACTTCCCGGCCGCCGCATACTGCGATCTCCTCACCGCTGTTGCTGCTCTGCGCGACGTACTCGGGTTCGATCCGTCGTGTACCGCGGTCGAGCTCTTCGCCAAGGCCCGCAAGCAGCACGAGGCCGCTCCCACGGACGGAACGGCCTGATGAGCATCCTGGCCGCGGAAGCGCCTGTCACACCGCTGTGGGCGGGTCGACTCGTAGTCCGGGCGGCCGGGCGGCCCCTCCTCCTGCACATCGGTGCCGCTGGTGCCGCGGCGCCCGTCGCGGCGATGTTCACCGTGCCGCTGGAGTGCTGCTCCGATCAGGAGCAGGCGCCCGGCGTACGGCCTTGGAACGGGCCAGTTGACGAAGCGCGGGTGTGCCCGTCATGCCTGCGGTCGCTGCGCGGGGAGCCAGAGCCCGCCCCGCCACGACTCGTTGCTGCCGCGGCGAGCGCGGCGCCGGTACTGCCCGACCCCGAGCCGGACCGTGGCAGCCGGCGGCTGTGGGTGGTTCCGGCACTGCAGACATACGCCGAGGCGCCGCTGCCCCGCGAGCACGGCGGCCGTCCGATCGCCTGGTCTGTGTGGACGAAGGCGCCACAGCTCCACTGCATCTCGAACGCCTGCGAATGGTGCGGGGATTCGACTTCTGGGGAGATGGCCGGGGGCCGCCAGGGCAACCCGCTCTCCCGCACGAACCCGCTGCGCCGATACGTCGCCTACCGGTGCAGCGCCTGCCAGGACATGACCGCCTACGAGCAGGTCGGCCACGACCTGAAGACCATCAGCCGCCACACCTCCCGCGCACCGAAGGACTTCCGCCGATGAGCACTGCCCTGGTTCTGGCCCCGAAGGACACCACCGCCCTGGAAGCCGTTGTCGCGTTGATCGCGTGCGGCGCCCGCGAAGGCAAGACCGCCGCGTGCAGGGCCCACGCCGCCAAGGGGCACGGGCTGCTGCGCATCGCCCGTACGGGGGCGCTGGACGCCCTCGCGGCGGCCATATGCGGTGCCGTGCGCGGCGGGTCCTGCGCGGACTGTGTGGCCAAGGCCGAGCAGATCCACCTCGCTGTAGAGGAGGAAGTCCGATGAGCCCGGCTGGGGAGTTCCGCGGTCTGCACCCGCTGTTCTCGTACCTGGGAGAGCTGCCGCTGGAGGGGTGGATCTCGCTGTCGGTGGACGCGCAGCTCGACGGGATCGGCCCGTCCGAGCAGCACCCCGACCTGTCTCGGATCTCACTGTCGGTGCCCCCGCCGGAGCCCCACCGGGGGATGGGGGACCCGCGAGAGGAGGTTCTCGCGGACTTCATCAGCCGGCACGCCGAACTCGGCGCGGGCATAACGGAGCTCGACCGGGACGCGCCCGTGCAGGCGGTGGCCTACCGGGAACTCGCCCGGGTCCTGGTGCCGTGGCTCGCGGGCGCCTCGCCGCGGGACATCGAGGCCGCGTTCAAGCGTGGGTACGACGCCGCCATGCGCCACGAAGGGCGTGCCGCTTCCCGTCCGGGCCCGATGTAGAACGCTCCGGACCAGCAGGTGGCATGATCGTCCGTCATGGGGAGACATCAGTGGGGACAGGGACTCGCCGGCGCGCTGCTGGCGGCCGCGGCCATCGTGACGGTGAGCGGGTGCGGCGGGACACCGGCCGAGGCAGAGCCGAAACCGACGACGAAGCCGAAGAGCGCCGACTTGGCTGCGGCAACGACCGCATTTCAGGATGCGGTGACGAAGTTCGATTTGACGGACGGGTGCCCCAGGACCGTGGGGGAGTGCTGGGACGAGATGACCGCGGTCATGGAGCCCGCGCGCAAGCTCCGTACGGCGATGAACGGCCACAAGGGGACCGGGCCCGCGTTCTGGTCGGAGGCGTACGTGCTGATCGACACCATGGAGCGGGGTATGAAGGTCGGGTCGGACAAGTACACCAATCGGCCGGACGTCCTCGGGTCCGCGCACAACCTGTCCCGGTGGCTCGACCAGCACCCCGTGAAATAACTCCGGCTCGTCGCCCTGGCTGGATACCCGAGACCGCGCGGTGAAACTTGCAAGGTTAACCGCGAAACGAGGTAGGTAGACCGGTTTCCGGCAGCTCTCCTGTCGTCACGAGGTGGACGGCTTCGCGGACCAGATCCCCGAGTGTAAGGACACGGGCTCGCAGCGCGTCACGCTCCGCCAGTGCGTCACCGTCGGCGGAGTGCAAGTACAGGAAGTCCGCGTCGATGTGTTCGTCCGATCCTTCGCGCATCACCCGGACCAGGGCCCGGGAGACTGCGCGGGGGCCATCACCCCACTGGGCCGCCCATGCCCGCAGCCCCTCTACGGCCTCTTTCGAGGTCCAGTAGCAGGCGGCGCGCGCCTGTGCCACGAGATCGTCCGGCAGGCGGACGGCCAGCCGTTCGGGCACCTCGCCGATCTCCGCCACTCGCCCGTTACCGGTGCCGACCGGCCGGCCGGGGACACCGACCTGATCCGGCGGGGGGGCGGGCCACTGCTTGTCCAGGCCCCGTGCTCGCAGAACCTCCCGCAGGCCGTGCGCGATCAGGAGGTCCTTCGTGCCTCGCAGTTCACCCTCGGCGCGCAGCCGCGCCCGGTCGCGGCGGATCTGGTCCTGGCGGGCGCGGACTTCTTCCATGTGGGCCAGGCGGGATGCCTGCCGGGCGTCGTTGGTGTTCCCGGCCGGGCTGGGAAGTTCGCGCCGGAATTCCTTGAGCGCGTCGCGGCGTTCGCGCAGCCACTGCGCTTCCCGCTCCGCCTCCACCTCGGCGATTCGGGTCAGCAGCTCCCAGGTTCCCGGCGGGACGTCGGTCGTCACTTGCGTAGGCATGGCGGTAAAACTAGCAAGGTTGACCGCACCCCGGCAGGGCGGCGCGAATTCCGGGCGTTGGCGCCTCTGTTCAGCATGTCTCTTCTGGTATCCGCGAGCGCGTTTCGCTACTGTGGACGCGCGCACTTCAGTGGGCGTGGGCCCGGCTCAAGGCCCGGACGTCGTGTGGCTGCGACCACAACGGCATGTGTCCCCAGGTGCTACGCGCCGAGCCGCCCCCCCCCATTCTGATGCCGTGCCACATGTTGCTGGCCGCTTCTCTGGTGAGTCGCAGATCACCCCTTGAGGAGCAGCCCCATGCCCATCCAGCACGCCCGCAAGGCCGCCCGCCGCGACGACCTCGCTTGCCTGAAGCGGCCCCCGTACGGGCTCAAGCACCGCGAAGCCCTGAAGTTTCTCACCCACCCTGACGACGAGGAACGCCGGTACCTGCTGCACTTCCTTGCCGAGTACGTGGACGTCCGGACGTACGCGGACGCCGTCGCTCTCCTCACCGAGCTGCAAAACGCCCCCGTGCCGATCCACGTGAGCGGGTGCCCGAGCGGGTGCCCGGAGTGCGGGGCCGACGAGGAGTACGAGAACTGCTCGTGCGACGACCCGGACCGGAACGCCGACTGCTACGAGTGCGGCGCCGGGGGCTCGGGCGACCCGTACGGCGAGTGCACCTGCTACTACGAGGACGACCAGGAGTCGGCGGCGGGGGCGGCCGACGACGAGGACTACGACAAGTTCCCGCCGCGCAACGACCCCGAACCCCCCGACGACTACTACGACGACCAGGAGCAGGACGCCGTACCGGCCGGCGGCTGGGGGTCCCAGTGACGATGCCCCAGCCCGCAGAGGGGCAGGTCACGCTCACCGCGATTGCCCGCATGGCTGGAGTGGGCCGTGCTGCCGTCGTCCACTGGCGGCGTCGCCACGGCGGGCTCAACGCGACCGGCGGCACCGACCAATTCCCCCTGTTCCCCCGGGAGGCCGCCGAGCAGTGGCTGCGCGGCATCGACAAGCTCCCCCCGCTCCCGGCCACCGTGACGTTCTCGACCGGCTACACCCTGACCGTGTACGGGCCGCAACTCTTCAGTCCGGCCTTGCCCATGAGCGGCGGCGCCCGGTACGAGGAGTTCCAGGGCTACATCGAGTACGCCGAGTACGAGGGACCGTGGCCCACCGCGAAGTCCGTACGGATCGAGCGGCCCGGTAAGACCCCGTACGAGGTGAGGAACGCCGACGTCGATGTCAGCTATGCCGGGGGCCCGATGCGGTTCCTGCGGCTCATCTGGCCCGTGGAGGAGAACTGATGGAAGCTCAGACGCTGGATATGCTCGCCAGCCTCGGCTGGGCGGTGTTCCCGCTGCCGCCCGGCGGGCGCGTTCCCGAGCGAGGGTGGCAGCGGGCCGTAACCCTCGCCCCCGACCCCGCGCAGTTCCCCGCGGGCTCCAACCTGGGCATCGGGTGCAGGGCTTCGCGGGTCGTCGTCCTCGACCTGGACATGCCCGACGGCGTCGCCTCGCTGGAGCTGCTGTGCACGCAGTACCGGCAGGAGCTCCCGCCCACGTTCACCGTGAGCACGCCGTCGGGAGGCGAGCACCGCTACTTCCGGGTGGGGGAGGAGTGCACGATCGGGTCCGGGTCGAGCGTCCTGCGGCCCGGTATCGACGTACGCGGGCCAGGGCTGACGCAGGGCGGGTACGTGGTGGGCCCGGGATCGGTCGTGGACGGGAAGCCGTACACCGCGGCGGCCGCCCCGGTCGCGCCGCTCCCACGGTGGCTGGATTTCCTGCTCGTCAGCACTATGCGGACGCTGATCGTGTCGGGGCCGGACGCGATGTACGGCGACTAGTCCTCGTCGTCGAGGAGCCGTCCGTCCTCGGCGACCCGCTCGCCGGTGCCCATGTTGATCACGGGGCCGCGCTCGCTCATCCTGCGCAGCGCGTCCTTCAGCCCCTCCGGCATGTCCTCGCCATCGTCCTCGGGTACCGGGGGGCGCACGCGGGCGGGCGCCTCCTTTGGGACGTCGACCGGGTCTTCGACGTAGGCGAGCGGGGACAGGGCGCTGTGCGCCTCGGAGAGCTGGCCCTCCAGCGTCCTCGCGGAGTCCTCCGCGGCGAGGAGCATCGCGTGCATGTTCCCGACAAGCGCGGCGAGCACATCCGGGTCGTCGCTGTGCACGTTCCGCAGGCGGTCGGCGGTCTCCAGCTCGTTCATGCGGGCCCGGATCTGCCGGAAGGCCTGCGGGAGCGCGGACACGGCGGCGTGGAGGCCGCCGACGGTCTCGTACGCGTCGGCGGGGTACTTGAGGGCGTCGCCCATCGTGAGGTGGTTGATCGCGCGGATCGCCTCGTAGGCGTCGCCGGCGTGCTGGGCGGGGGTGCGGTCACGGTCCATGCCGGGAGCCTACGGGGGCCCGGCGCACGTCCGGGCGACAGTCTCTGGAACCGGCCCAACTGTCCTTCCGCGTACGGCAGACTGCGCACATGGACGATCAGGAGACGTGCGACTGCCCGTGCGCGTTGAACCACGGCGGCGTCGGGGCGTGCCTGGGGCGTCCTGCCGTACCCGGCCTCACCCTGAAGGCGGGGAAGCCGGGGGAGACTCTGGTGCGGGTGTGCGCGGAGTGCCACCGCGAGATCATCCAGGCGCAGACGAAGCGGGCCGCTGCCCAGTTCGCCGCGCTGCCGCCGCAGGAACAACGCGTCGCGGCGCTGCGGCTGAAGGCGTCCCTGCTGCGAGCCCAGGCACACGCCTGCGACATGGAGGCCTCCATGCTGACGACGGCGGGCAAGATGCGCGGATTCCTGGACATGCTCGACGGGGCAGTGGCGCGGGACGTGGCGACGCACCCGGACCTCGCCGAGCTGAATGTCCTGCTGAACAGCATGTACGACGATGGAGAGAGCAAATGACCGAACCTGAATCAGGGCGCTTCGTGCTGACCTTGGGGGCCCGGGAGGACGGCGGGGACGCGCCGGTGCGCACCTACGAGCACCGGGTCGACCCGATGACCGTGGGGGAGCTGCGGCACGCCCTGGAGGGCCTGGCCGACGACACGGTGCTGCGGGTGTCGGTGCCGGACGAGCCGTCGTCCTTCGACGCGGTCAGCTACGAGAACACCTTCGTGCTGACCGGGGCCCGGTTCCTGGAGTGGACCCTGCCCACCGGGGAGCAGCACCGGGAGGAGCACCTGACGCTGGCGGTCGACTATCCGTCCGGCGTGTACGAGGACCGTCTGAACGGGGCCCAGGTCAGTGAGTGAGGCCGAAGTGCTGCCGTCCCCGGAGCAGGTGCAGGGCGGTTTGGTGCGGTTGCTGCGAAAGCTCGCCGACCAGGTGGAGGGACTGCCCGTGGAGCGGTTCGACATGGCTGCGCCGGCGCCCTCGGACCTGCTGGAGGAGCGGCACAGGCAGCGCCGCCTCGCTGTGCAGGTCCTGGCAAAGGTGGGCGTACCTCTGTCCCGGATCGGCGAGGGCCTGGCGCTGGACGCGTGCGCGCCGCGCGGCAGGCGCTCGTCCGGGCTGGAGATGACGCACCAGGCCGCGATGGAGCTCGCCCACGACCCGCTGCTCCGTCGCCTTGCGGACGACTGCCCGCCCCCGGGGAAGGACACCACCGCGTGAAGCTGGAAGACCTGGGCCCGGAGTACGTACGGATCGCCGAGGCCCGCAAGAACCTGGAGGCGGTCGGCGGGCAGGTCGTGGAGATGGCGGCCGGGGTGGATCTGGGGCCGCTGGGCACCGAGGATCTGCCGTACGCGGTCCGGGCGCTGGGGCGGTCGGAGTTCGTCGACGAGGAGGAGCCTGCCGCGCGCCGGGTGTCGGAGGCGTTCACCGCGACCCCGATGGACATGATCCCGCTGGGCGGGGACGCCCTCGCGCTGGGCGGTGCGGTGTTCGTGCTGCGGGCGGCGCTCCTGGAGCTGGAGGAAGCGCTGGACGCGGTGAGCCATCGGGGGTCTGAGAACCCATAAACCGGTTGGTTTCAGGGCGAGTTGAGCGTGCCGGTACGGCTACGCTGGGTGCATGTGCAAGATGTGCGACCACAATGCGCTGCTCGTGGGGCGTCTGGTGCTGGGGTACGAGGGTGATCCGGATGCCCCGCTGATGCCGACGGTGGAGAAGCTGCTCCAGGAGGCGGCCGTCGAGAATCCGGCGCTGCGGGGGTACTACACGCTGGTGGAGGCGGAGGCCGCCCTGAAGTGGGAGCGGCTACGGGCGCTCGGCATCAAGCATCCGGAGGATGGCTCCTGAGAAGCATGCGGTGAGTGCGGTGGCCCGGACGACCGCCCCTGTCGTGATCCATTTGCCCAGATGAGAACCCATGTTCGATTCTTGGTGGATGATTGCAGACCAGAGGGCCGCGGTGCGGTCGGTAGCTGCCCAGCCGCAGCCGGGGCCGCCGGTCCGCGTTCTCTTCCCGGACGGCCCGGTGGTCGGCCGCCTGGTCCGGCGCCGCCAGACCGCTGCGGGCTCCTGGATCTACGACGTGGCGATCCGGGCGTGGGCGGCGCGCGCGGCAAGTACGGGCCGGGATCTCATCGAGGAGTGGTTGGAGCTCCCGGTGCCGGCCACGCACGTGCGGCCGGTACCCGGGGCGTCGTACGAGAGCGTGGACACGCTGCGGATCGTCCGCCCGGCCGCGGAGCCTGCTGCTGAAGACCTGCCTAAGCCGGACGGGCAGCCCGTGGGGTGGCTTGCGGAACACGTCCAGCCGCGTCACCGGCCGTCCCGAGTGCCGGGGGTACGCCTCCACGAACCGGACTGTTGGGCGATCAACGGGAAGACCGGGGGGACGCTCGGAACCGAGGAGGCGCTGAAGTGGCTGAAGCTGTCGGCGGGCCAGACGGACGCACCTGAGCTCTGCGACGTGTGCAGGGCCCGTACGACGTTGGGCGCGCCCGCGGGCGAGTAGCCGTTCAGGCGGTCGACTCGTGGGCCTGGCGCTCGGCGAGGAGGGTGCGGCGCATCCTCTCCCAGCGGGTCGGGACGAGGTCGCTCTCCGGTACGCCGTCCTTGTCCTGCTGGATCTGGACGGCGTCGGCGACCTTCTTGTACCAGCGGCTGATGCCGCGGGCGTGGATCGGTACGCCTGCGTCCGGGTGGGGCGGGGTGGAGAGCCACAGGTGGGTGGGGGTGCCGCCGGTAAGGCGTTCGGTCAGGCGTGTGCGCCGTTCCAGCCAGTCGTCCAGGAGCGACACGGTGCTCTCTGCGAGCGGGACGGGCTCCGGTTCGGGCATCTTGCCGCGGAATCCGCCCTGGGGGCGCCGCACGATGGTGAGGGTGCGGGGGGCACCCGAGTCGTTGAGGTCGTGGATCCGCATCTCCTCCAGCTCGCCAAGGCGGGGCAGGACGTCCCGCATCACGGCCCACATGGCGCGGCTGCGGACGATGGTGTCGGGGCGGTCGGCCTCGGTCCACTTCTGGGCTTCGCCTTCGATCTGGTCGGTGATCAGGTCGGCGTAGCGGGGGGAGACCGTCGGACGCAGCACCCAGGGAGGCAGGTCGGGCGTTGCGAACGGGATGTGGGCCTGACGGGCGATGAACTCCAGGCAGAAGATGCGGATGCGCTCGCTGGAGTCGACGCTGGTCGGGTC
Source organism: Streptomyces sp. NPDC087440 (assembly GCF_044744005.1). Lineage (NCBI taxonomy): Bacteria > Bacillati > Actinomycetota > Actinomycetes > Kitasatosporales > Streptomycetaceae > Streptomyces > Streptomyces sp. NPDC087440. The sequence continues at coordinate 13,096 of NZ_JBIUXN010000027.1, forward strand.
GGTGGACACCATCGGCATGGTGCGCAGGAAACCGCGGCGTCCGAGCAGCAGGTAGGCGTACACGGCTTCGGGGGCGAGGAGCTCGGCGAGGGAGTCCCCCGCGGTCTCGGTGAGGCCCAGGGGCAGCGCTATGCGGAGTTCGGAGGCCACCCATTCGAGCTGCTGCAGACGTGCGTCGGAGATCATGTCCTTCGCCGACCGGTTCACCACGCGGAACACGGCGAGGACCCGCTCCAGCTCGACCATCGCGGCGGGCGGGGAGGGGACTGCGGTGAGGGTGACCGCCGGCGTCGGGCGGTGACCGGTGCTGATATCGGGGGCCGTCGAGCTCATGCCCCTGAGTTTGCCGCCTCCAGCCGGTTTTGTGCATTCCCCATGCGCTCCGTGCGGTGGCCGCTCACACGGTGAGCCCGGCCGAAGGATGCACGGCCGGGCTCCCTTCCGCATCGTGAGGGCCCGATCCGGTGGCTGCCGGGCTGGGGTCTTGCGCCAGGCAGCGCACCAACAACAATCCGATGTTGCCCTGGGCCAGCGCTAGTTCAGGAGGCCGCGGCGGCGCGGCGGGGCCAGGGGTTCGGGCTCGTACAGGGCCAGGAGGATCGCTTCGGCACGGTCGGGTGACTTCATGCCGCGCGCCCTCATGGCCTTCTTCGACTCGACCTCGGTGTAACCGTTGGTGCGGAACAGGAGCTTGGGGGTGGCGAGCTGGGCGGAGGCCTTCTTGTCGACGCGCAGGCGGAGGCGTCCGCGGCCCGTGGACGGATCGGGTTGGAGGAGGCTTCTGGTCGCCAGCCACATTTCGTCGCGTTTGCGGTAGGGGCGCATGACGGCGCCGGGGTCGTCCTGGGTGGGGGATTCCGAGACCATGACGCCGACGATCTTCGCCTGGTGGCGGCCGGTCTCCGCCCACCGCTGCAGCATGCTGACGACGCCGTGGCCGATGCCGTTCTGGTCCACTTTGACGCGTACGGGGTGGTGGGAGCCGAGGGCGTCGGCCAGGCGCTGCGCGGCGTGGATCTCTTCGAGGACCTTCTCCGCGACGGTCACCTGATTGTCGTTGGCGGCGCCCGCGGAGGCGTGCCGGAACTCGACCATGTCGCCGGTACAGCGGTAGATCGTGAACTCGTCGCCACCGTCCGCGGCGACGTCGACGCCCAGGCGTACCCAGGCGCCTTCCCGGACGGTGTGGGAGGCGGTCTCCCCGTCGAGTCCGAGGTCACACAGGCGGTGCCAGCCGGGTTCCTGCGGGTCTTCTTCGGCCAGGGCGTCCTCGATCCAGGTCGGGGGGACGACGATCCCTCCTCCGCCCTTGGGGAACCGGGCAAAGACCTTCGCGATGACGTAGGGGTGGTCTTCGCCGTAGGAGCGGATCGTGCGGTCGACCCAGTCCTGGTCGGGCATGTGCTCGGCGAGGGAGTGCCGGGCCACGCCCTGGGGGCAGTCGTTGCAGTACGGCACTCGCTCGCCGGTGATGGCGGGGGAGTCGAGGGAGGAGATCGGCAGGGTCGTCGTGGTCGGCTCGTCGGGGTCGTCGCCTTCGAGACACAGGCTCTCGAACCAGGAGGAGGGGTCGTCCATGGCGGGGTTGCCGATCGCGAGCATCGCGGCGTGCCCGCCGGTGAGCAGGTTGTTCGTACCGTGGCCGATCATGGGGGCGATACCGCCGGCCTCGTCGACGATGAGCAGCAGGTGCGGCATATGGATGCCCTGCATGGCCGCTTCGTCGTTCGCGGGGGCGCTGAATCCGTACGCGACGACGACGTCCTGTCCGTAGGCGTCGGGCATCTTGTACTGGACGGTGTCGCAGTACCCGGGCAGGCCTGCGCGGGGAACGACCTTGCGGATGTGGGGCCAGAGCTGCCGCTGGACCTGCCGGAACCGTGTCGCGGTGGTGATGCAGAGCGCCGTGCCGACGGGGTAGACGTTCACGAACCAGACGGCTGCGCGGGCGGCCAGGTGGGTCTTGCCGACGCCGAACCCTGCGGGAACGGCGGTTCTTTTGTGGTCGACGACCGCGTCCAGGACGTCGCGCTGCAGGGACCACAGGCTCTCGCCCAGTACGTCCTCGACGAACCCCGACGGGGTGTCCCGCCACAGGCCGTACAGGGATCCGGTGGCCCGCTCGACCTCCGCCATGACGTGGGGGCGCTCCCGGGCGGTGATCACGTCGCGGAACGCGCGGCGCCGCTCCTGGACGGGGAGGCGCAGCAGGATGTCGGCGACGTTGGAGGCGTCGCTGGAGACGATTCCGGGGCGGGAGTGGTGCAGCGTCGACGCCGGCGGGGCGACCGGGGTGCGTGGGAGCGGTTGGGACTGCGTACGGGGCATGGGCCGTACGGTGCGGGCCGCAGGGATCTTGTGTCGCGGTCTGGCCGGTCCCATGCCCAGGACCGGCCAGACCGCGGGGGGACCGGCACGGGCGGCAGGTCAGCCTGGGCCGGACGAGTGCCGGGGTGAAGCCGCCCCTGGGGAGTGGGGCTTCGGGGCTTCACCCCGGCTGCGGGAACACGCGGTTCGCCGTGGGTGGGGGTTTCGGCGAGTTCGGGGCGCGTGCTCACTAGTAGTACGTCGGCCGCCGATTTTTGTTACACCCCCGCGGCCGCGGCGGTCGGGGGCAGCTCGGCGGCGGGCGGGATGTCCACGACCTTGCGGAGCATCATCGTGGTGTGGGCGTCCTGCTCTTCGAGGGCGCGCCGCCACGCCTCCTGGATGATCTGCGCTTCGACGCGGGCGACGTTCCGTTCTTCCTCGCTGAGCCGGTACCAGGGGGTGACCTCTGTACCGGCTTCCTCCAGGACCAGGCGCCGGGTCTCGTAGTAGTGGCGGGCCAGGACTTGCAGCGGGGGCATGGTCGTCATACCGGGGGAACGTCGACGGCCGAATTCTGTGACACCCCCTGCTGGGGAGGGTGGCCCCGGAGAACACCGGTGCGGCCGACTCAGCCAGTCCGAGGCGCGGTTCGGGCGGCTACGGCAGTGGCAGGCGGCCCGAAGCGAGCGCAGCCGTGACCTGGGCGAGCCCGAAGCCCAGACGCGTCGCGGTCTGGTCGGGAAGCGTCTTCCACTGGTCGACGGGGCGGGTGGCGGCGTACTCCGGGGCGTCGCCGTCGCGGCGCAGGACCTGGTACTGCGTGCCGTACACGTCATGGACCTGGAGGAGGCTCCCGCCGACGCGCCGGGCGTCGTCGTGAAGTACGCGCTCGCCCTTCATGCTGCGCAGCGCCCGCTCCTCGTCCATGACCGACTGCTTCGGCAGCGTCCAGATCCGGCCCCACATGGCGCAGGCCACGACGTCTGTGCGCTCAAGGGTGACAGTCATGCCGAACGCGTTGACCGGCGGTTCGGCGGCCGCCAGACCAGTTCCCAGCGTCTCCAGGTCGTCGACGGGGTTCTCCAAGTACGTTCCCTGCGGATCCTGGGCTCTCCAGGCCTTCGCCGGGACGGGCGCCGCGACGATCGCCTCCTGGCCGGGGATGAGGGTGGGACTGCGGAACGCGTACAGCAGGGGCACGTTGTTACGGCGGTGCTTTCGGTGCCCTCGGCGCTCCATGTCGGCCAGGGCGTGAGCGAGCAGGGCAGTCAGGACTTCGGGCGTGGGGTGGCTCATGCCGCGGTAACGACCTGGGGCCGGGGCGGGTTGCGTACGCAGACTCGCGCCGGGTGCCTGAGCGGAGCGAGGGCACCCGGAACTACTTCATGGTGGTGCTTCATGGTGTTACTAAAGGGGCCTGGAGAACCGGGACCCGGTACGCCGGGACCCGTGAAACCGGGGCCTGGTTTTCCAGGCCCCGGTCACCGGGGCCTGGAAAACCAGGCCCCGGTGATTCAGAGGGCAGTGCAGGGGGTCAGCGGCGGTTCTTGGCCGCCCTCCAGTGCTGGTAGATGATCGCCTTCTGGACGTCGGCGTGCTCGGCGATGCGGGCGGCGTCCCAGCCGTACGGCTCTTGGGACAGGGCCAGAGCGGCATCCTGCATGAACGGCACGGCGGCGTGACGGCGGGCCTGGGCCGCGGCCACGATCCGGGCCAGCTTGGGCAGCTTCTCCCGAGCGTCGGGGACGTGGGGCACGTTGGCCGCTTCGGCGAGCTTCTTGAGCTCTTCCGGACCGGCGGAGGGCAGCTTCTTCTTCGGGTCGCCGTACAGGGCCTTGCTCAGGATCTCCCGGTACGCGGTGGGGTAGATGCCCAGCACCTTCGGCAGACCCATCGCCTGCTCGTAGAACCAGAGGCTGGCGGTGGCCTTCTCGCGGTCGGGGCCGTCGGTGGCGATCTCGACGTCGGCCTGGCGGATGATTTCCGCGGCGCGCGCCACCCGGTCGTCCGGGCGAGCGAGCTTGCCCAGCTCACTCTCGACTGATTCCTTCGCCTCCTGCCGGATGGTGGCGAAGTCGGACACCTCTATCGTGCTGCCCGATGCTTTCGTGTTCGAGTACGTGCCCTTACGAGGCATAGCGTGCTCCATCTCAACCGTGGCGCGTGGTGCGCCGGCGCGGGGTTGGGGCATCCCCATACCCCCACGGCCGAAATGGTACAGCAACCCGAGTTCGGGTCTGGTGTGCCGGCGAACGGGTCGCCCGCACCGGGCTAGAACAGCGTCAGCAGCAGGTAGATCAGCACGAACGCGGCGGCCGCGGCCGGACCCGCCAGGAATCCAACGAAGCCCGTGCACGCCCCGAGCACCAAGAGCTCCCCGAGCATGTGCATCCCTCGCTCCCGGCTCATCGCGCCGCCCCGGCCAGGGCGGTACGGGCGCCGTCCGGGGTGAGCCGGTACCGGAACCCGTCGACGTACCGCACCTCGATCTCCTCGGGGAGCTGCGGTCGCCGCACCTTCCACCCCGCCTCGTACGACTCCCGCGGGTTGTCCTCGAACCACGAGTTGCAGACCGTGCACACGCACAGCAGGTTGTGCGCCTGGTTGATCCACGCCTCCCGGGCGCCCCCCATGCCCCGGTTCACCCGGTGATGAATCGTCAGGGACTCTGCGGTCCCGCACCGGACGCACTTCCCACCGTCCCGGAGGTAGACGAGCGAGCGGACGGTGTCGGTCGGACCAGTACGACGTCGGGCCACGAGATGGCTCTCCACTTCTGCCCCGCCCGCCGGGTCGCTGAGTCGCGAACCGCATCAGGAGGTCAGGGCGAGAGGGGACAGTGGAGGAAGCCCGCCCCTTACGTCTTGCCGTGCCCTCCCGACCTGCTGCTGAAGTGCCGGTGCACGGCGGCGGAACACGCCTCGCACGGCCTCCGTGCGTGGGCCTCCGCCGCCTTCCGCCGGTACGGGGTATCCCAGAGCAGGATGAGCGAGACCCGGTGGGCGGTCACCTGGATGCCTCCGCAGTACGGGGGGACGTCCGGGCACAGGGCCGCCCACAGCTTCCCGGCATGGACAGCCGTGAGCCACGGACGCCTTCGGGATCGGAGCCGGTCCGCATTGAACGCCTCCCGGGTCTGGCGCCAGACCTCGACGGACCAGAGGGTCGGCAGGCCTGTTAGGTCCCAGCGGGAGACCGTTCGGTCGTCCCGGACCGGATCGACCCACCACACGTTTTGCTTCCGTACGCGCAGCCGCACCACGGCCTTCTCCATCCCGCTCTGCACGCCCTGGCCCGTCAGCAAGGACCATGAGGAGGCGGCAGAAGCACCACGGAACGATGAACGCCCGGCCCCCCTTACGTCCCCGCTGCACCCGGCAGAGCGGACAGCACGCTGCGCGCCCCGGGACCAAGCCCGAGCGCCCGCCGCCTGCTGTCCTGCGCGGGCAGCGAGCCGAGAAGTGCAGTACCCGGGGACACCGCGGGCGCGGCATCGGCGCCCAGGAACGCCCGCAGCTCCTGCGCCGGCGACAGGCCCCGCGGCCGCATGGCCGGTGCGCGCGGCGGGAGTGCGGCCGCCGCCGTGGCCGTACCCGACCGGACGGGGCCGGGATCGTTCACGAACGCGCGGAGGGCGTCCGTGCCGGGGTCGGGCTGCTCCAGGCGCACCCGAAGCGCGGCAAGAGCGGCAACTGTGCGGGCGGCCTGCCCGCTCGGGACGTGGGCAGAGAGCGCCTCGACCAAGGCCTCTGCTGCTGTGAGGGCGTCATCAACGGCCTCGGGCGCCCACGGGCCGGTGGTGTCGGCCAGATTGCTCACCGCGACGACAACAGCTTCGGCGCGGGTCTCCGCGGGCGTGATGTTCCGGTCCATATGACGCCAACGATGACACGCCCGTCCGAGGTACCCGTGGTCGGGCGTTCGGCAAGGCGTGGGCCCCTGCCCCCGGCGTCCGGCGGCGGGGGCCCGGCGCCGGGTCAGGCGGTGGTGCGGTACTCGGCGAGCGCGCTCTCCAGGCCGTCGAGGATGATCACGATGTCCTCGATCTTCAGGTAGGAGATCGCGAAGGTGGCGTAGCCGTCGGCGTCGATGTCGATCTCGTACTCGGCATACGACACCTCGTCCTCGTAGTGGTAGTTGCCGGGCTTCGCCTCGGCGAACCCGCCGGGCCCCTCGTCGAACCAGTCGGGCCCGAAGAGCTCCGCCACGGCGGCGCCGAGTGCCGCCTTCGGGACGCGGTCGAAGTCGATCGTGGCGCGCCCGTGGTCGTCGAGGCACACCTTGCCCTTCCCTTCACCAGGGGTGTCGTAGCGCAGGGTCTTGCCGAAGCACTGGCACGCCTTGTCGGAGTCGCTGAGAGCAGGGAACGCCGCGGTGAACGCCGTCTGGGCGGCGCGCTCGTGAACCGTCCAGGCGGCACTCCAGTCGTGAAGTGCGCGGGTGACGTGTGGCTGCATGAAGCCTCCGTTCGGCCCGCGGCGCGGTGGCCGTCAGGGGAGGGGCCACAGGGAGCGCGGCGCGGGCGAGCCGTGCACGGTGCCCTGCACCCGCGCTTGTGTCGCCTCAAGATCGGATAGGGCAGTGCGGCGCCCCGTCTGTCCCACAGACCCCGTGCGCCTCAAAAACGCCGTCCAAGCCTGTTCTTGCCACTCCAGGCCACTTTCGAGAACCCCGCGGAACCAGGGCTGAGAAGCCGGTGCGCGGGGTTCTACGCGTGCATTCCACGATCACGACCGGAGGGTCGATTTCCCATGTTCGCAACGTTGTTCATCCTGCTGTACGTGGCGCACCTCGTATCCGACTACGCGCTTCAGACCGATCAACAATCCGACCGGAAGGCCCTGCGCACGGCGGCGGGCTGGCGGGCGCTGCTCTCCCACGCGGGCACGCACGTCATCGTCTCGGCCGTCGCGCTCGGCGCGGGCACGGCCCTGCTGGCGCTGCCGCTGACGCTGCCCGCCGCAAGCGCCGTGCTCGTGTGGGTGGGCCTGTCCCACGGCGCGATCGACCGCCGGTGGCCGGTGCGGTGGTGGATGGAGAACACCGGCAGCCGGAGTTTCTACCGGGCGGGTGGCGCACCGTTCGTGGATCAGACGGCGCACGTCACGGCGTTGGCGCTCGCCGCGCTGGTGGCCGCCGCGTGAGCGCGTACGCGGAGATCAGGGCGGACACCGGGCGGCTCACGAACCCTTCGGCCTCTTCGAGCGCCGCGAGCGGCAGCCTGTCGTCCGGGGCGTACCCGAGCGCGGGCCGTCCCGTCAGGTGCCCGCACAGTGCGTTCAGGCGGTCGAGGAGGGCGGCTTGCCGGGCCTGCTGCTCCGTCAGGCTCCGCCACCACGTGCACCGCCCGGGGCTGTCGTCCGGTCGCGGCGGGAGGGCCCGGCGGATCGCGTCGGCGCGCCTGCTCAGGCAGTGCCACACCGGCAGTCTCAGCCGCTCCGCGAAGTCGTCGGCGGGGTGCGGGCGAGCGTCGGGCGCGGCCGTGGTGGTCATGCCCGCCACTGTGGCAGCGGGCACTGACAAAGCGGCGCACCCCGGTCGGCGGGGTACGCCGTCCGGGGTGCGCGGAGAGGGGAGTCGGTTACGGCATGGGGCCTGCATCGGCTCCGGCCACCGCACCACCGGGGGAGCCCCCGGGGTCGGTGCCGGCGCTCCCACCACCAGGGCCGCCGCCGGGCCCGCCCGGGTCGGTGCCCGCGTTCGCATTGCCGTCGGTGGTACCCGGGCCCGGACCGGGGTCTGTGCCGCCGACCGCCCCACCGCACCCGGAGCCCGTACACGGCGGCTTGGTGGCCGTCTGGGTGGGCGCGGGGGTCTCCGGCGCGGGGGCCGGGTTCGCAGTGCTGGCCACCACCAGGGCGGTCACGCTGAGCCCGAGCGCCAGGAAGAGCGCCACCACGCTCAGGAGGAACGGCGCGAAGCAGGCGTTACAGCGGGACTTGGGCGGGGTCTTGCACGGGAGATCGGTCGGGCAGGGGGCGGGGTCGGTCATGTGGGTAGGCCTTTCCGGTGGGGAGTGAGTCGCCGGACTGTGCACCACCACCCCCCCTTATGGCGCGCGCTGCCCGTACAGCGCTGCGCCCCACCCTGGCTTCAACCGGGGCGGGGCGCAGCGGGGCCAAGAGGAGCGCGCGGAGAGGCCGGGCGCGCCTAGGGCTGCGGGGGCTTCGCCGCGTACTGCTTGAGCGCCATGCGGGCCGCTACCAGGCCTTCGCCGCCCTTGTACGTCCAGTAGCTGTGGGTCGCGGTGGTGACCGACAGCGCTTGAAGGCGCTTGCGGAAGCGGTCGAGGGCCTCGTCCTGTTCGGGGGTGACGGGGCCCGTGTGCTGGCTGGCGAACGCCAGGTACTCGGCGAGGGTGGTCTGGCGTTCCCGTTCAGCGGCGATCAGGTCGTCCGGAAACGGGGACTCGGGTTTGTCGTGCGGTGGTGCGTCGTTCATGAATCGAACGGTAAACGGCTGGTACGACAGTGCCCCGCCCTCCGGCCGGAGGGCGGGGCGGGGCGCAGCCGGTCAGGCGGCCAGGTCGTAGCGGTACAGGTGGGCTACGTAGTCGCGCACCAGGTGGTTCCACGGGACCTTAAGGAGGCTCCCGAGGACGACGGCGGCCATCGGCGGGCAGACGACGTCTGCGGACTGCTGGAAGGCGCTGGAGCGGGACCCTGCCCACGGGTAGGTGGTGCGGAAGCCGACCAGGGCTCCGGCCTCGGCGGGGTTGAGGCGGTAGCCGTCGCTCTCCCGGACCCAGGTACGAGCCTTGCCGGTGAGGCACCAGGACGGGCGGTCGGCGGAGAAGCAGTTGCCGCCCTTGGCGCGCCCCGTGGTCGGGTCCACGGGCCGGTTGCCCCGGGTGTTCATGCGCTCGCCGTCCCCCCAGCCCAGGGCCTGCGCCATGGTCGTGGTGGGGTACGCCGGGGTCTTCTTCGCGCTGAGGAGGGAGACGCAGTCGTGGCGGCTGGCGATCAGGAAGACGCGTTCGCGGCGGGATGCGACCCCGAAGTGCGTGGCCTCCAGGATCTCGTAGTCGGTCATGGCCCAGTCCGCGCTGTAGAACTCGGTCTGGAGCTCGTCGATGACCTGCTGGGGAAGGTTCGCGGACTGTTCCATCGCGACGAACTCGACGGGCGCTCCGCCTGCTTGGAGGCCCAGGGGCCAGATCGCGACCTCGGCCATGAGGCCGATACGGGGGTCGGTGAGCCCGTCGAGCATGGCGCGGACCTCCGCCCACGTCGCGCCGGTACGGGGGGCGTAGCCCGAGTGGTAGCCGAACTCTTCGCACATGGGGCAGTCGTCGAGGTCCGGGTACAGCTCGTCGCAGCACACTTCGTCGAGGCGGATGAGCCCGGCGGCCTCTCCGCAGTAGGCGATGACCTCGGCCAGCAGGTCGACGTTGGCCTGGAGGAGTCCGGCGCGCTTGCCGGACGTCGAGAACGACGGGCACGGCGGGCTGATGATGACGCCGCTGGTGGCGTGGAGGGCGGGGTGCTCGGGGTCGAGGGTGGTGATGTCGGCGCAGATACGGCGGTGTCCGGCGGCGCGGGCGGTGGCGCAGGCGTCGGCGGAGATGTCGACGCCGACAACGTCGAACCGGATTCCCAGGATCGCGGCCATGCCCTCGGACCAGCCGCCGGGGCCCGCGAACAGCTCCACGCAGCGCTTGGGGTCCTCGGGGCGCTTGGACAGCAGCCACTCGGCGGGCCAGGGGGCGGCGGCGACTTCGAGGACGGGGCGGATCTTGGCGGGGATGGGGAGTCCGGCGGCACGGGCGAGCTCGGCGACGTGTACGGCGGTGCGTACGGCGGGGGACAGGGTGTTCATCCGGCGTTCCTTCGTTCGGGTCGTCGGCGGTGCTCTCCGCCAACAACCAAAACAGTACAGCGATGACACGCCTTGTGGGTGAGAACAGCGAAAACCCGCAAAGAAATCTTTCCGCTGTGCCATTACCGGCATGAAAGGGCCCGGCCCCCGCTCACGGGAACCGGGCCCTGAACCACCCTCACAACCTCACGGCCGCGCCCCCTCCTCACCTCCGGAACCACGCGTCCACAGGGCGACTCCGACCGGCGTACGGTCCATGGACGCCTCCTCGTCGCTCATCAACTCCCGGGGCAGGAACGGCAGCTCTATCGCATCGTCCACCCGCCGAATGAGCGTCAGCACCACCCCCGGGTCCCGAGCGTCCGCCGCACCCCACTGCGCCTTCACCGCCTCCGGCACCGGGGCCGGGAACGGGGCGTACTCCAGCAACCCGGGGAAGTCCCACAGGATGTTCCCGAACGAGTCGCGCACGTCCACCAGGTAGAGGGCCTCGTCGGTCACCGAACGGTGCAGCACCAGGTACGCGGCATCCGGGAACTGCGCGCGCACCGTCTCCCCGATCAGCGGGAGCATCGCCCGCGAGGCAGCCCGCAGGCGCTCCCGCGCCTCGTCCAGGAGCTCCAGGGCGGTCGGCTGGTCAGCAGTCATCGTGTCGTCCTTCCACGCCCGGCCCGTGTTGGCCGGGCGCAGCAAGCAGAGAGGGGAGGGTCAGCGGGAGAGAGGCGCGGCGAGGGACAGCAGCAGGTCGACGCCCACGCCGTGCAGGTCGACCGTGGCCGGGCTGGTGTCCCCGACCCGGGCCGCCGGGTCCGGTGCCGGGGCCGCGTACCCGTACGGTCCGACGCCCCCGCCGAACGCCAGCCCGCCGGTGTCGAGCTGCTCCACCGGCCCCAACCGGCCCAGGTACGCGGCCAGTCGGCGCGCCAGACGCCCGCGTACGCCCCGCAGCGGCTGCCGGGGCACCCGGTGGGCAGGGGTGGGCAGGAAGTGCGCCACGGCCCGCTCCACGGCGCGCACGGGCCCGGTCACCGATACGTCGCCCACCGGGTTCGTGCCGTGCAGCGACACCGCGAACCGCAGCCCCGACGGGGCCGACCACACCAGAGACGACGTCGACACCAGTCCGGCTCGAAGGTGCGTCACCGTCCCCTCCCGCCGCAGGGCGTGCCCGATCTCCTCCAGCACCGCCAGCCGCCCCACCACCCGGGGCCCGCCCTTACCCGCGCGGGCGGCCAGCTCGCCGTCGAGGACGGGCAGCACCAGGCGCAGCACCTCCCGGACCGCCCCCGGCGTGTCCCCGGCATCCGACGTCAGGTCCGGGGCGTACGGCTCACGGCCGGGGAGCTGCCAGCCCACCTCGGTGCCGTCCTCGTCGGCCACCACGACCAGGGCGCGGTCGCCCTGCACCAGCCGGGCCGCCGGGCGGGGCGTCCACCACGCCACGTACGGCTCCGCCGCCCACCCCACGCCGCCGCGTGCGGGCAGGAGTGCGGCGAGCAGCGCGGCACGCTGCGGGACGTCGGAGGAGGGGCGGGTGTCGCCGGCGTTCAGGGCCGGGGAAACCAGGGTGACGCTCATGACGAAGAGACCTTCCGGGGGGGAGGGGCCGCGCCCCTGCACGAGGGGCACGGCCAGGCAGAGGGGGAGGGGTCAGGCGAGGTGTGCGGCGGCGGCCAGAACCAGGTCGGTACCGAAAGCGGGGAGCTCGGCACGCACTGGGGTGAACTCGTCGGCGTACGACGCCAACTCCCCCTGTGCGGCGATCCACCCGCTGCACGAGCCCGGGATCTGTACCTCGTCGTCGGCGACCGGGGAGAGCTGCGGGAACCGGTCGGTCAGCAGCCTCGTGAAGGGACTCCCGACGTCGGCGGGGGTGTGCTCGCCAACCGGCGGCAGCAAGAGCGGCAGGACCGCGTACAGGCCGCCGACGGGCCCGTCGTAGTTGAACGTCAGGTTGTGGTTGCGCCCCTTCGTCTCCAGGGCCCAACTGCCGCCGTCCTCGGTCACCCACACCAGGGCCTGACCGTGCAGGGCGTCCACGACACGGACGTCCGCCTTCACGTCGAGGAGCGCGAATCCCAACTCGGTCATCTCGTTCCCCCGGTGCCAGGCATCCCGGGCCTCCCCGCCCGGCATCCGTAGCAGGGCCTCGGCGGTGGCCCGGTCGAGGTCAGGCAGGACCGTGCGCAGCAGGACGGACGCGGCCGCCTGAGCGGGGTCCGTGCCGGTCGCGTCGATCACGGCGTGCGGGCGAGCGGAAGGCGCGTACTTGCCGGGGTGCTCGGCGACCAGCTCCAGGCGCTGAGCCTTCTCCCTCACCAGGACCCCCCGGACGCCGTCGGTGAGGCGGGCGGTCGGCGCGTTGTGGCGGAACAGGTCCGGGGCGGCGGCGACGGTCCACGCCTTGCCCCGGCGGGGAGGCAGCAGGGCGGCGATCCGCTCGGCGGCGGCTGGGAACGTGGCGGGCATGGTCATGGCGGTGTCCTTCGTTCGGGTCCCGGCGGTGCTCTCCGCCGGTATGTGGTCATGCGGGTGGTGCTTGCGTCTCCCGCCGAAGTGGCGGACCGCTGGGAGCAGCTGTCAGTCCACGCCCAGCACCTCCGCGTCGTAGTCGCGTCGAGCGCGGTCGAGGAGCTCGTGGACGTCCCAGTCCCGGCTGTCGGGGATGCGGTCGGACAGGTGCAGGAGATCGGCGATCATGTCGGCGATGCTGACGTACTGCCCACGGGCGGCGACGTATGCGTCCCACATCGGGCGGACGTCCTCGGCGAGCCGGTCGGTGGACGACATCTCCCTGGCCGGGGCTGAGGTCTCGGTGGTCACGGTGGGCTCCCGTTCGGTGGTGGTGGCCCGGCGCACCAGGTGAGGGCGCGCCGGGCAAGGTGTGGGGGATCAGGCTTGGTCAGAGAGGGCGGGGTGGTCGTCCGGGGCGATCCGCCGGATTCGCTGGCTGATGAAGGCGGCGGTGGTCTTGCCCCACTCCGCCAGGCCCTGCGCGGTGGTCGCACGAGCTCCGGGCCGGTGCTCGATGTAGAGGGTCCACGACACCTCTCCGACCGCGTCGTGGCCCTCCAGGGTCAGGTCGTCGTCGTAGTCGAGGGCCAGGCGCAGCGACACCGCGCCGTCGCGGGTGAAGACCTTGCCGGACGCTCCGAGGAACCCGTCGATGGAGTCCCAGTCGGGCCCGAGGGCGTGGGCGGTGGCGGTGGCGTAGTCGGCCAGGGGGAAGCAGGACGGGGCGGTGGGCAGGGTGTCCACGGGGTGTTCCTCTCGGGGTGGGCCGGTCGTCTCCGGCCAGGGGGGGGCGCGCCAACCCGGCGCGCCCCTGGGGGCGGTGGAGGGTCAGGCGTCGCACTCCGCGTGCTGCCGTACGGCCTCGGCGACCTCGGCACCCAGGACGTCCAGGCGCTCGCCCGTGAACGTGGCCACCGCGATGCCGGGCCCGCTGTGGAACAGCGTCAGATCGCCGTCGACGACCTCCAGGCTGAAGCTCTCGCCGGTGCCGTCGTCCAGGCTGGCGCTCACGCCCCACTCGCCCCCGGAGTGCGCCCAGTCGTCGCCCAGGTTGCCGACGGCCACGCGGCCGATGTCCGCCACGCTGAAGGGCTCGGCCTCCGTGTCGGGCAGGGTGTGGGCGTTGACGGCGTCGCCGTTCACCTTGTCGAGGACCGCGCCGTTCATCACGAAGTCGCCGGTCTGGATCTCCACTCCGCCGACGGTGGTGTCGAAGGTGATCGTGTCGCCGAACTCTTCGGCCAGCGCCGCGCGGGCGTCGTCCGCCGATGCTGCGTGGTTCCCGGCGATGACGAATCCGGGGACGACGAACTCGTAGTAGCGGTGGGTGGTCATGGGGTGTTCCTTCGGGTTGGGTCCGGCGCTGCTCTGCGCCGGTAGTTGGCCGGGTGGGTGGTGCTTGTGTCGCGCCGCCCGGGGCGTTGCGGCCCCGGGCGGCGCGGGCGGGGTCAGCCGGTCGGGGCCGCGTTCCGGAAGGCGTCGTGGACGCGGGTGGTGATCTCGTTGGGCTGGAAGCCGACGGGGCCGGTGGCGTTCTCCACGGCCTGCTCGGCGTCCATGAGCGCGAACGAGGCGTCCACTGGGTGAACGTTGGTGACGATGACCCCGGCGAATACCAGGGGCGGTTCGGTGGCGGCCTTGGCGTAGTCGTCGGCGACCACGGCGAGGTGGGCGGCGATGGCCTTGAGGGCGAGCCTGGCGGCGGCGGGGGTGGCGGGGTGCAGGGAGCGGGAGCGGGCCATCTCGGCGGCTTCGCGGGCGGCGTGTGCGGCGCGGTGGTGGTTCGCGGCGACGATCTCGACAGTGGTCACGGGGTGGTTCCTTCCTGGGTGCCTGGCGTGCTCTCGCCGGGCGGTGGGGGTGGGGGCGGCCGGTGGGCCGCCCCCGTGGAGGGTGGGTGTCAGGCGGCGAGGAGGGCGGCGCGGACGGCCTTGTACTCCGGCTTGCGGGGCTTGTAGCCCGCGACGATCTCGGCGACCTGGGCGCGGGTGTAGCGGTAGACGGTGACGGCGTGGCGGGCGCGTCCGGAGAAGGTGCGGCGGATGCGGGCGGCGCGGCCCTGGATGCCCGCCTTCTTGGCCTGGGTGCGGAGGGCGGCGACCGCGCCGGGGACGGCGGAGGGGGCAACGCCGGTGGCGATGACGTGGGTGGTGAGGGAGCGGGGGGCGGTGCGGACGCGGCGGGCGGCGGTGAGGGGGGCGCGGCGGGCGCGGGCGGCGACCTGGTGGGCGCGGCGGCGGGTGCGGAGGGTGGCAGCGGCGCGGCGGGAGTTGGCGGAAGCCATGGTGTGTTCCTTCGGTTTGGGGTGTCGGCGGTGCTCTCCGCCAACAAGGAAAACGATACAGCGATGACAGATCAGATGGGAAGGGGGTCCGGTGAGAAAGTTCAAGTTGCCTGCTAGTGGGCCGATCCGCTCACCGGACCCCCCTCCGTGGACTGCTACGAATTCGGTTCGCTGTCCTGAATCTCGAAGTCGTTGAACAAGGTGTCACCGGCGGGCGGGGACACAGCACCCCGCCCGGCGCGCCGTACGGGGCCCCGTGGGGCCGGGGCGGCACCGAACAGGGCTTCCGTCCCGGACGTGTGCCGCACCGCCAGCACGGGCCGCACCACGGCGTCCGTGTCCACAAGGGCGAGCGGCGCATCTTCGTCGAAGTCGGCGCGGCGCATCCCGGACCAGTCGCGGCCCGGGGCTTCAGGGGACGTGCTCAAGGGGTTCTCCTGTCTGGGAGTGCCGGCCGGGGGGCGGCGGGGATGTCAGCGGGGGCGGTTGGCGGGCAGCTTGCCGACGGCAGACACGACGCCCCACCGCCACCCTTCACCGAGGAGGGTGTCCCACCCGGCACGGATGAAGTCGGGGACGTCGAATCCCAGATGCGTGCGCGGTCCGCCCGGGTGCGGGTCGCCGGGTACCGGCTCCGGCTCCGGGGCGGGCAGGGCGATGATGCGGGCGGCGGCGTCCTCCGTCCCGACCCATACGCCGTGCTCATGGCCGCGCGGGCCCGTCATGCGCCAGTCCGGTTCCCCGGCGTGCTGCCCGAGGTAGGTGAACTCCCAGGTGACCCCGTCGGGGCCGGTGAAGCAGTGCGTGACGCGCGTTCCGGGCTTGATGCCGCCGTAGGTAGCACCGGCGGCCGTCAGGGCGGCAGAGAGCTGTTCGGTGAACTTCTCGGGGGTGGTGCGGGGCAGTACGGACACGGGGAACCTTCCTGATCTAGAGCCGGGGTGCGCCACGGTGCGCACCCCGGCTTGCGTCGAGGGTCAGCGGGCGGGTACGGCGGTCAGCTCGTCGGCGATGGCGTGCACCTGGGCGGACGTGAGCGAGGGGGAGTGGAGCCCCTGGGGGTACAGGAGGTTGAACACGTCGCGCTTCAGGGCGTCGAGGTCGGCGGCCCACGCCTTGACCGCCTCGGGGGACTCCGTGAGGGCGCGCCGGACATACTCGGCGTCCCACTCCATGCGGGTTCCGTGGGTGACCCTGCGGATCAGGCTGTCGACGAAGAACACGGGCACACCGACGGGCGCGCCGTACAACGCGGTGCACCGGGCGTCGTCGGCCTGCATCATGTCGCCGGTGGCGCGGATCGCCGCCTTCAGGCGGTCAAGGGCGGTGGGGGTCTGGACGGTCGTCAACGTGCACTCCTCAAGGCCGAATGGCGGTACGGGCCCTGGGGGCGGCGGCGCGCTCCCGGGGCGGGGTGAGGGTGCCGGGGCGCGGCGGTGAGCGTCGCGCCCCGGCGGGGGGTCAGCGCTGGGTGTGCTCGGTGTACTCGGCGCGCAGGGCGCGGAGCGCGTCGGCCCAGTCGGGGGTGCCCGGGGTCTCGTCGAGTTCACGGATCAGGACGTCACCGGCGGGCAGGTCGACGGTGGAGCCGTCGGGGTTGGTCCAGCCGTAGGGGGGCAGCCAGGCGACGTCGACGCAGAGCGCGAACACGTCGGCCGTGACGTCGGGGTGCTCGCATTCGAGGGGCGCGGCCGCGATGAGGCGTGCGGGGGCCTGTGCGGCTTGGGCGTTCACGAGCTGCCTGCCCATGTCGCCGCAGGTGCGGTTGCCCATGGTGGCGCAGTCCCACCCGGTCTCGTCTTCGTCGATGCGGCCGTCTCGGTTGTCGTCGCCGGTCTTAACGACCGTCACCTTCGGGGCGGGGGCGGGGGCGGGGGCGTCGGCGGGGGAGAGGGAGGCGGTCGTGCCCAGGAAGACGGCGGCGACGGTGCCCGCGAGGATCGCGGTACGGATACGGGAGAGGCGCGGCATGCGCATGGGGTGTTCCTTCGGTTCGGGTTGACCCGGGGTGCTCTCCCCGGGCCCCGCCGTTGTGGCGTTGGTGAGGAACGTAGCCCACGAACCCCAGAAAAGTACAGCGACACCACACCATGAAAGACCGACATGGGACCTGACCTGCATTTTTCCTGCGAAAAAAGATTCCCCCTTGCGCATCATTCGCATTGCTGTACTGTTCTCGGTGTCGGGCAGGAAGCCGACAACGCCCCGGGAGAGCACCCAGGGCCAACCCGAACCGAAGGAGCACCCCATGCCCGTGACCCTCGACAAGACGCCCCCGCCGCACCCCGAGGACATGGACCGCGCCCCCGCCTACCGGCCCGAACTCCGCAAGCTCACCGCCGCGTTCCTCGTCCTGGCCTACGAGCCCGACCCCCGCTGGACCCGCACCCCCGCCGCCCCCCGCCTCCTCACCGTCGACCGCGCCTCCGCCCACGACGTCGAACGGGCCCTTCAGCGCCTGACGATGCTCGACCTGTGCGCCACCCACCACGGTCTCGTCTGCGTCGAGGTACGCACCACCAGCGCCGCACGGGCCGTCGGTGAAGCCCGCGTCATCCTCGCCGCCACCCGCACCGTCCTGGACCGCCCCCAGGGCTGAACCGCCCGCACCGCCCGCCACACCGGCGGGCGGTGCGCCCCGCCCCCTCCCCGACCCCTACCGGGGGGAGCGCAGGGCGCACCGCCCCACCCCACCCCGGGAGAGCACCCGGGGCCCGAACCGAAGGACACCCCCGATGACCACTGCCACCCCGCCGGCACTCACCACCGACGACATCACCGTGACCACCGACGCCATGGGCCGCCTCGTCGTCATCGTCCCCGACGACGTCGCCCGCCCCCTCACCACCGCTTCCCACGAGGGCGTCAACCCGAAGGCGCGCAGCCTCACCGGCATCGTGTCCCGGGACCACGCGGCCGACTCCTGGGCCGCGCTCACCATCCGCACGATCTTCGCCGCCGTCCTCGACGCCTACCAGGCCCGGACGATCCCCGAGCACGTGCACATGTACGGGCTGAGCCAGTACGCCAAGTGGGACGGCGGCACCCTGTACGGCCACGTCGTCGGTACGAGCGGATGGGACACCGACACCCGCTGGTGGCGCGAGTACCGCAAGCACAACGACCTCATCCCGATGGGCCCCTTCACCATCTGGACCAAGGACCGCCGGAACCGCGCGGGGATGTGCCAGTTCGGCTCGTAGCGGCCGCCGAACCGTCCGGCGCGCGCCCGTAACGCGTGTGCGCGCGTAGGACGGTCCAGAAAGTCCAGAAACCCCACCAGCCTCACCCTCCTCTCCCCGTCCCCTTGGCGGCCCGTCTGCGGGCTGGCCGCCGCCCGTTGGAAGGTTCCCCTGATGTCTCTGCCGTTGTGGATGTCGTCGCACCACCGTGCCCCGGCGGGCGCGCCGTTCCTCGCCGAAGTCGCCCGACTCCTCGGATTGCCGGACTTCAAGCAGGAGGACCCCGGGCACTGGCCGGAGTGGCTGTACGAGACCGACGAGCTGTCCATGGTCTGGCGGGTGGTCCACAACGGGGCCGTCTTCCAGATGGAGCACCCCGGCGTCGTACGGAGTCGGGTGGTCCTTCAGGTGTCGTGGCTGCGCTCGCCGGACCCGGCCGCCATCGCGGCGCTGATCCGGGCGTACGAGGGCAACCCGCGCCGCCGGTCCCTTCGGTCCCTTCTGGCGGGCCTGTGGCGGCGTGGCTGAGCCCGTAGCGCCCCATCCCCAAGTTCGCTCCCTTCCCCGGCTGTTGCCGACCCTCGAAAGGAACTTCCCCATGCTCACCGCCACCGATCGCGCCCAGCACATGGCACGTCAGGTCTTGATCTTCGCCCGTCTCCACAACGACTGTGTGGTCACCTCCGACCTCGTCGACGCCGTAATGAGCCGGGACGCTGGTACCGAGCAGGGCAAGGCCAGCCCGCAGACCGTGCGCCGCATGATCCGCCAGTGGGCCGAGGCGGACGGTGTCCGGGTCATCTTCAGCCGTCAGGAGCGGTTCTGGGCGATCCGCGAGCAGCTCCACCACATGAGCGACGGGGCCGTCGAGAAGCTGCGGGCCGACATCATCAGCGGGGGCGAGAGGGACCCGCGTTGGTGGGACGGGGAACTCAATGAGGCTCTGGCCATCCGGCTTGGCCCCCGCCCGGTGTCCGACCGGATACGGGGGTGCTCGCCGGTGTCGGTGAAGCTGTGGCCGCAGCCGCCGCACAACCGGCCCACCCCCGACGACGTGGTCGACGCCCCCCACGCCCACTACATGAACGACCGCCAGGTGCACGCGGGTCTGCCCGCCGAGAGGATCCGTACGTTCATGGGCAACTGGCGGGCGAACCGGCTTGCCTTCGCCCAGGGGGCGGACGGGTCACTGTTGGTCGGCAGCAGCTCGTACGTGCCCCGGCAGTTCCACGTGCGGGTGGTGAACGGGAGCACGCCGGAGCTGATCGACTCCCCGTCCGCCCGACTGGAGGTGAAGTCGGCTGAGCGCTCGCCCCGGTACCGCGTCGTCCGGGACGGCTCCAGTGCCCGCGTCGCCTGCACGGAGACGGCGGAGGTCGTGGAGTTGCGCCCGGCCGCACCGGAAGACGTCGACCGGTACGGGGGGCCGAAGTCCGAACGGCACGCCCTCGGTGATCTGGTGGTGGTCCGTCCGGTGGAGTTCGACCGCGAGAGCGGGCAGTACGTTGTGCGGCCCGAGTACGTCGGCCAGGTGGTGAGCTGGACTGACCCCCGCTTCAACGTGCGCGCCCTGGTGGCCGATGAGCGCGGGTACGGGGTGCAGGAGTGCCCGGTGCGGGAGCTGCGCCCGGCCACCCGCGAGGAGATCACCCGCGCGGTCGTCGAGAACTTCGCCGACCCGCTGGACGAGGCCACGGCCGCGTTCTTCGCCGAGACGTACCAGGCCGTCGCCGACGGTACGGCCGTTCCCGTGCGGGCCGACCGGGTCGCGGCCGGCATGGTCGTGGTCGCCGCCGTACGGCTCGAAGACCGGACCGTCGGCACCGTCACCGCGCACAGGGGCCCCGGCGCACCGTGGGTACGGGTCACCTGGGAGCCGCGTACCCATCAGGACAGCGTGACGGGGGACGGCCGTACGTACGAGCCCGGTCACCACCTGGTCGTCACCGTCGAGTCGCTCGCCGCCCTGGCAACCGGTACCGCCCCGGTGCGACAGGGTGCCGGGGAGCCTCCGGCGGCGGTGGTGCCGCGCCCTGCCGCCGAGGTACTCGCCGGTGACCCGATTCCCGCCGGGGTGGCGGTGCTGGAGGGGATGCCGGGGCGTGAGCTTCTGCCGGAGGATCTGCATTCGGTGTTCGGTGCGCGGCCAGAGTCCGACGGGTACGTCGCCCAGATCCGCAAAGCGGAGGCGTGGCAGTTGCCGAACCACGACGACGGCGCGCACATCAAGGCTGTCGGGGTCGCGGCCGTACTGCGCAAGGTGCTCGACCAATCCCTTGGAAGTGCCCGCGCGGCCCTGGACGAGGACGGCACGGTGTATCTGTCCGACGGCCGCCAGGCGGCCCGGTACATCCCCGTGGGGCAGTTCGCCGACTACTCGGCCGACACGTGCCCCGGGTGCGGTACCCGGTACGCGGTGAACGGGGATGGTCCGTGCAGCGGCGGCCGCTCGGTGCCCCCGGGCGCGGGAGCGCCTGCCCCGGGGGATCGTGCCGAGGAGGTCCGTCGGCAGAACGAGCGGCTGGAGGCGCAGAGGCTCGCCACGAACCAGGTCATCGAGGAGCGCGCCCGTGCCCTGCTCGTTGAGGCCGGGCACACGGAGGCGGAGGACGGCCGGGCCGGGTTCGTGTTCCTCACCAACTGGCTTGCGGTGAAGCTGCGCGGTGTGACCGACCAGGCCGAGGAGCACCAGGACCAGACCGACGCGCTGGCCCGCTCGCTGGAGGCGCACGGCTGGTACGCCGAGCCGTCGAAGTTCAACGGGCTTTCGGTGTTCCCCCCGTACGGGGAAGCGGCCGACGTCGTCCGTGAGGGGGCGCGCCGCCGGGAGCGTGCCGAGGAAAACGACAGGGTGCGGGCGCGGAAGTTCGCCGCTAAGTGGCGGGCCGACGGGCACACGGAGGAGCCGACGGATACCGCGCTGAAGGCCGCGTTCGCCTCGTGCGTGCGGCCTCCCCGGGTGGAGCTGTACCGGCTGATCCGCGACGAGATCGCCGGGTGGGACGCCAGGCCCTGACCGTCTGCCGCTGATCGTCTTTTCGCCGCCCGGGGCCGTGTGGTCCCGGGCGGCCCCCTTCTCTGCCCTGGAGGGCTTCCCCATGCCCAGCTCTGCCCTGTTCGATCTGCCCGCCCCGGCGGTGGCTGTGCCGGCCGTTCGTACGCCCCGCCGGTCCGGGATCACCGTCCTGTCGTGGGGGCTCGGTGCGGACAGCACCGCCGTCCTGCTGATGTACCTTGCGGCCCCTCACCGGTACGGACTGAGGCGGGACCTGTCCGACCTGGTGGTCGTGCACGCGGTGACCGGCGACGAGTGGCCGGACTCGCTGGACTACGCGAACCGTCTGGTGCTGCCGCTGCTGCGCAAGGCCCGCGTGCGGCTGGTCCAGGTGGCCCGCGGGGGCCCCGAGGACGCGGACGGTGTCGTGGTCCTGGAGGACTCCCGTGCACCGCGCCGGGTGTTCGCCCAGGGGCCGTGGCGGCTGTCGGACGAGCTCCGGGCGGCTGGCACGGTCCCCCAGTTGGCCCGGGGCAAGCGGCTGTGCTCGATCAAGTTCAAGGGGTGGTGCCTGGACCAGTGGGCGGCCGCGGAGTTCGGGGTGGACAGCTTCCGCCGGACGATCGGGTATCACGCGGGGGAGTTGGGGCGTGCGGAGGACGACAGCGCGATTCAGCGGCGGCTGAACGCGGAGGCAGGGCGCACCATCTGCGAGCCGTACTACCCGCTGATCCTGTGGGGGATGGAGCGGGCCGCGGTCGAGGCGTACGTGCTGGGGCTGCTCGGGGAGCCGATCCGCAAGAGCTACTGCGCGCAGTGCCCGTTCAGCGGGGTGTGCGCGTCCAGGGAGGCGCACGAGGAGCGTCTTAGGGCGCACCCGCACATCGCGGCGGACGTGCTGCGCATGGAGTACGTCAGCCAGGCCCTGAACGAGAGAGTGGCGCTGTACGGGACGACGTCGCTGCGGAAGCGGCTCACGGAGGACGGCCGGAACTCGGCGGTCCTGGAGGCGTTCGATGTGTCCCTGGAGCAGGCGCCGCACGCCGTGTACGAGGTGCGGCGGATCTACCACGCGGCCCGTACGGACGACTGCAAGGCGTGGCACGGGAAGGCGTGCCGTTCCCCGCAATGGTGGTGCCGTGAGCCCCGAACAGAGAAGTGCGTGGAGGGCCATCCGGCGGGGCGGTGGGAACCGTGGTGCGGGGGTTCGGCGGGGTGCCGCGGGGAGGCGGGGAAGGGGCAGGCGTGGCGGTCGGTCCGCACGGTGTACGAGGGGACGCGGGCCGGGGCGCAGCTCCGCTTGGGGGAGCTCGGGCGGGAGCAGGGGGCGGCGGTGGTGCGGGGGGAGCACTCGGGTATCGAGCGGGTGCACTACCTGGAGCAGGGGCCGGGGTATCCGGCGGTGTCGGGGTTCTTGGTGGCGGCGCCGGCGGGGGTGCAGGACAAGCAGCGGCCGAAGTTCGAGGAGCGGTGGGCGTTGGTGTCGGGCCGGTACGGGTTGGTGGGTGAGCCGGTGCGGGAGCTGCCGGTGGTGCGGCCCCGGCGGCGTACGGGCGGTGTTCCCCGGGTCCTGCGGGCGAAGGAGCTGGGGGGCGTTCTCCTGATCGCTTGACGGGCAGCTTTTGAAGTACAGCAGTGCGAATTGGTGCCGGTTTTCTTGCTTGTTTTGCTGGCAGGTCTACCCCAATCACTGTCATTGCTGTATTGTTTTCCTTGTTGGCGGAGAGCACCGCTGGCAGACCCAAACGGAAGGAACACCATGACCCTTGCGATGGCTGTGCGGCCGATGCCGCAGCTCATCACGCAGTACGGGCAGTTGCGCACCGTGCTGCACCACCGGGCCCCCGCCGTCTCCCTCTACGGGCCGCTGGAGATCGTCCGGCGCAACGTCCTCGGCGGCGAGACGCTGCGGGAGTCCTGCGTCAAGGCGGCGGACGGCTCCGACGACCTGATCATCCGGTGCGTCAAGTACACCGACGCGATCACCGGCAAGGACCGGTTCGGCGTCGACTACTGGTCGGTGAACGCCTACTGGACCGTTGATCACCGGTACCGCGCCATGGCGGAGATCGCCTACGTGATGGCCGTTCTCGACGAGTTCGCCCACCCGTCCCTCCCCTCCTCCCCGGAGCGGTTCACGCGGGGCCTGAGCGGCTTCTACGACGTCACCGACGTCATCTGACCACCGCTCACCCAATCCGTCGGGGCGCGACGTTCACCGCCGCGCCCCGGCACCCTCACCCAACCGCCGTGCCCTCACCGAGGAGAGAACTGCCGTGAACGGCAAGACCGAGACGACCACCACCCCCACCGAGTACCAGGCCGATGTCCTCATCGCCGCGCTGGACAACGTGCCGCACCTCATTTCGACCCGCACCGATGAGTTCACCGTGGACAAGCTGCACGCCCGACGCTGGGTGGAGGGCCGGACCCTCACCGCGCTGGGCTGCGAGGTTGCCCGCCAGGCGCGCGCTGGCCGCGAGCTGTCCGCCGCACTCGGCAACGTAGCCACGGAGGCGGAGCCGCAGGCCCTGCCGTCCGCAGAGTTCACGGTCGGTTCCGCAGCCCGGTACGACACGGGACCGACGCACACCGAACGGGACGTCGTCCTGGTGAACTCCAAGCCCGCCGCCGACGGCACCGTCGAGGTCCTCAGCGCCCGACAGGGCGGCGCCCCCCTACGGGTGCCGTTGGCCGCGCTCCAGCCCATCCCCGCGCTGCCCCCAAGGCCGGAAGGCGACCCCACCGACTGGTGGACGGTCACGGACGCCCAGGGCAAGGAGATCGCCCGCGTACAGGCTTCGAACGGTCCCGAGGCCCGCATCACGGCGATACGCGAGGACGACGCCGTCCGCGCGGTGGACCGTCGCGAAGGCGGCCTCTCCACTCGTCGGCTGGTCTCGTCCGAACTGGACGTGCCTCTGGGCGAGTTGCAGGGCCTGCCCCGTACCGCGCCGGTGCCCCCGGCAGAGCAGCAGGCCGCCGAATTCATGCTGCTCGCCTCCCCGCCGCGCCTCAGCATCGACGAGGTCATCGGTCAGGCGGACATCGTCCTCCTGGACGACGCAGACAACTGCTGCACTGGGGTCCACGCCCGGAAGTCGGCCGAGTCCGACGCCGTCTCGCTCGTGGTGCAGATCGACGGGCGCAGCCACCGCCACCAGAGCACCGTCGACCGCATCCGGGCCGCCCAGTTGCTCGACGGAATCCGCAGGGCGCTGCCCGCCGCCGGGTGGCAGGTGGTGGCGGCGTTCCCCGACTCCCTGACGGTCGCCCCCGCCGCGTAGCAACGCCCGCAGCCCGTTTTGCCGGGGGCACCACACGGTGCCCCCGGTGCCCCCCTCCACCCGCGTCCTCGTTCTCCAGGAGCACCCCATGAAGCCGAGCCAGTCCAAGCCGCAGCGCTCTTACGGCGCCCCCGCAGCAAGCATGTCCGTACCGCAGGTCTGTGCGGCGATCAGCGTCCTGAACGCCGGCCGTGAGGTGCTGGCCGTCTTCGAGCCCGAGCGCGATGCCTGCGTCGCGAGCGGCATCTGGCTGGACCCGCGCCGTGCCACCGGCGAGGTCGTCCTCGCGTACTGCGTCGACGACTGGTTTCCGGGGCGGCCGTTCGCCGAGCCGGTTGACCTTGCGGAGCGGGAAGCGCGTGTGACCGTCTGCGCCCGCCTGTTCCGTGAGGCGGGTTGGCAGGTTGAGGAGTACCGGGAGTACGGCCGCATGGGTGTGAAGCGGCTGGAGCGGTTGGTCCTGACGCCGCCAACGCCTCACGGCGAGGTGGAGGGCGCCCGTCTGAAGGCAGTTGCCGAGTCCCTGGGGGTGGCCCCGGAGGACCTCGACGACGCCGTACACGACGCTTTCGCCCGGCAGTCCGCCGCCGTCAACAACGGTGGCATCGACCGGCAGATCGGCTACCTGGTGGCGCAGTTCGGTGCCGAGGAGACCGAGGCGATCATCCACGCCGCAGCCGGTTCCTGAATCCGGCCAACTGTCGCTGACCCTTCGACCGCCCTCCGCCGCTCCGTTGCCTTGAGGACGCCTCACATGCAGACCGCCACCCTCTTTGACCTTCCAGCCCTCACCGGGCGCCCTGGACCCCGCCAGGCCGCCACGGGGCCCATCCAGCGGAAGCCGCGCGCCGCCCCGGGCCGCAAGAAGCGCACCGTGCATCCGTCCGTACCGCTCACCCCGTCGACGACCGTTCCCGACGAGTTGATCCGCGAGACGGACCGGGTCCTGATATCCAACTCGGGCGGGAAGGACAGCCTGGCGATGGCCTCGTACGTCGTCGGGCGCGCACGGGCCCTGAACATGCTGGACAAGGTGATCATGGTTCATGCCGATCTGGGGCGGGTCGAGTGGGCGGGCACCGCGGAGTTGGCGGCCGAGCACGCGCGGCTGCTCGGGGTGCGGTTCGAGGTCGTCCGGGCCTCGGGGGCGGACCTCCTGGACCGGGTCGTGCTGCGGTGGCAGAAGCTGAAGGCGAAGGCGGAGCGGGAAGCCGTCGAGCGGGGCGAGGACCCGGCCGCGGCCGTGGTCGCGCCGGCGTGGCCATCTTCCGCAGCGCGCTGGTGCACGTCGGACGTCAAGCGGGGACCGATCTGGACCCTGCTGACGAAGCTGACCGCGGAGCTGTCGCACCTGGGCCGTCCCGTACGGATCCTGAACTGCATCGGCCAGCGGGCAGCGGAGAGTGCGCAGCGGGCGAAGCTGAAGCCGGTCGAGATCGACCGGTCGGCGAGCAACGGGAAGCGGCACATCACGACGTGGCGGCCCATCCACGCCTGGTCGGATGCCGCCGTGTGGCGGGAGATCGCGGAGTCGGGGCTGCCGTACCACGAGGCATACGACTGGGGTAACCGGCGGCTGTCCTGCATGTTCTGCGTCCTGGGATGCGTGGGCGACCTGGTGAACGCTGCCCGCCGGGTACCGGAGATGGCCGCCGCGTACGCCCGCACCGAAGTCGTCGTTGGCGCGGACTTCAAGGTGGGTCTGTCGATGCGGGAGATCGTTCGCCGGGCCGCCGAGTTGGAGGCGGAGCACGGGCCCGCCGCGCGGCCGCCGCGCGGTACGGCGATGTCCGGGTACGTCGGAAAGTCCACCACGGCCCTCTACCTCGGCCGGGTCGACACCCTTCGTGCCGCGGTGGCACTCGCCGCCTGATTCGCCCTCTGCCACCCGCGTCGGAGTGTCCGGCGGGGGTGGCAGAGGGCGCGCCGTTCCCAGAAGCAGGACCCCTGTTCCACGCATTCTGATTGCTGTATCATTTTTGGTGTTGGTGGAGAGCACCGCCGACAAGCCCGAACCGAAGGAACACCCCATGTCATCAACCCTTTTTGACCTTCCTGCGGCCGTTGATTCCACGGTGTCCGCGAAGCGGCCCGCCGCAGCGGATCCCGGGCGGCACCGCCCGGACGAGATCGACCGGTGGACGTACCTGGGCGCGCACCAGCCGTCGTGGTTGGCCCGCCCGGAGTTCGCCGAGCAGGGCATACCGCTGTGCGTCTCGCACACCAGGCTCAGCGGGCGCAGCTCCCTGCCCCGGGCCACCACCTCGTGGATGCTCGACTCCGGCGGGTTCACGGAGTTGTCGAGGCACGGCCGGTGGACGGTCTCCCCGTATGCGTACGCCAAGGCCGCCCGCCGCTACCACGACGAGATCGGCGAGCTGGACATGTGCGCCGTACAGGACTGGATGTGTGAGGACGAGATTCTCCGCCAGACCGGGCTGACGGTCTACGACCACCAGATCCGGACCATCGCGAGCTACATCAACCTGCTGTGCCTCGACGACGAGCTGCCGTGGCTGCCGGTGCTCCAGGGCTTCACCCTGGACGACTACCTGCGGTGCGTCGACTTGTACGACCGCGCCGGGATCGACCTGACGCTGGAGACGGTCGTGGGGATCGGGTCGGTGTGCCGCCGCCAGAGCACCAAGGAAGCCGTCCGGATCATCGAGACGCTGTCGTCCATGGGCATCCGGCTGCACGGGTTCGGGTTCAAAGTCACAGGACTGCGTGCCGTGGCGCACCTCCTCTACAGCTCCGACTCGCTCGCCTGGTCCTTCAACGCCACGCACCGCCAGCCGCTGCCCGGATGTGCCCACGCAAGTTGCAGCAACTGCCCCCGCTACGCCATCGGCTGGCGGAATCGGATGTTGAACTCGCTGCCCGAAGACCAGCAGCTCACCACCCTCATCGCCTGAACGGACTTCCGGCCGGGGCGTACGAACACGCCCCGGCCGCTGTCCGTCCCCATCGGCGGAGAGCACCGCCGACACCCCGAATGAAGGAGCACCCTATGCGCTACCGCCTGCCCCCTGCCTTGATCCGCGACCCCGCGGACCTGGCCGAGCACCTGGCCGAGCACAACATGCCGGGCCAGCGGACGAAGACCGCCATCCTCCGACTGCGCGCGGTACGCCGACGCCGGACGGCCCCGCTGCCGGCACCGCTGCCCCTGGAGCAGCGCGCCCGGAATCGGCGGTGGGAGAGCATCGCCGGGGAGATCGTCCGCCGCGGCGGTGAGACCACGCTCGAAGGCAACTACGGTTCCACGTACCTGGAGATCACCGACCGCCTCGACGGCCTGGTGCTGATGCACGCCGAGGGCTGGCGCAGCTACGGCAGCGCGCCCGCACGGTACGCCAGGCTCAGCTACCTGTGGGGCCCCGACGACGCCGGGTCCGGCCCGTGGGCGGTGCGGGTCTCCGGCACCATCACCACCGTGCCCGAGGCGCTCGACTGGCTCACCCCCGCCGCGGTCAAGAAGGCCCAGGAGAAGGGCTTGAGGGTACGGCGTCAGGGCGACGTGTACGCGGTGGAGACGACGCGCGCTCACGACGGGGCCGGTGCCGGGCAGCTCCCGGAGTCGCACGAGTGGCGGACGGCAACCCGCTACCTGGTGCACCGGCCCGAGGACGGACGGCGGCACCGCCCGGTCCGTCTGTCGTGGCCGGTGCGGTTCGTGCAGCAGACCGCGTACGGCATGGGCCGCACGAACTCCCGCACCGACGCCGACTGACCTCCCCGACCTGCGCCCGGTACAACCGGCGCCTGACCCCATTGGATTGCCATGAAGACACCTTTCGGGCCACCCATCGACCTCAGCGGCCTGTCGGGATTTGCCCTGACGGACGCGCGTCCGCGACGGTCGGTGTTCATCGGCCGGGTATCCACCAAGGACCAGCAGAACCCCGCCTCGTCGATTCCCCGGCAGGTCGTGTTGGCCTCCGAGCGCCTGGAGCCCGACGAGGAGTTCGTCGCGTACTTCTGGGACGTCGAGAGCGGCATGCTGCCCCCTGAGCTCCGCGGCCAGGGCCCGCAGGAGATGTACGACAAGCTCGGCGTGCCGACGCCGCGGGACGGCGGCCTCCAGGACCTCGTGGACCGGGTTGAGCAACTGGCCGTCACGCACGTTCTGGCGGAGCGCTCCGACCGGTTGGCGCGCGCCATGCTCACCAGCCTCACCGTCGAGCACGAACTGTCGCAGCACGGCGTCGAGGTGGTGTACGCCAACGAGCCCGTGGGCGGCACCGAGTCCGGCCGGTTGCGGGTCCGTCGGTTCGGCCAGGTCGAGGCCGAGCTCTACAAGAAGTCGCTGATGGAAATGTCGACCGGCGGCCAGTTCCAGCACGCCATCAGCGGCTGGAACCACGGCTTCCCGCCGTACCCGTACATCGCGGTGGTCGACGAGAACGCCCCCGTTCGCGCCGGAGGGCGGTTCGGCACGGAACGCCCCAAGCGGAAGCTGGTCCCGCACCCGGACTCACGGCGCTTCGACATGGCGCGGGAGGCCCACCGGCTGCGGCGGGAGGAACGCTTGAGGACGGGGGCCATCCTTGCCCGCTTGTCCGCCGAGCCCGACCGCTACCCGGGCAGCTTCTCGTACAACTTCATGGAGGGGCTGCTCGCGAACCCGAAGCTGAGCGGGCACCAGGTCTACAACCGCAAGGCGCCTCGTACGCGCAGGAAGGGCCAGCCCCTCTGGAACCCGATCTCGGAATGGGTGTGGTCGCCGGAGATCGCCCACGAGCGGGTGGTGAGCCTGGAGGAGTGGAAGCAGGCCCAGGAGGTCACCGACGAGCTACGCGAGGAAGCCGAGGGGAGCTGGACGCGCGTCCGTAGGGCGGCCAGCGCTCTGGGACTGTCCCTCACTGCGGTCGACAGCAGCGGAACGCACACGGTCTACGAGGTCGGCGGCCGCCGGATCACCCTGCCGACCCCGATTCCGGACGAACTCGTGCAGCTGATCATCGACGATATGGAGCGTGGGGCATGAGCGAGCAGGTCGAGGGTGCCGCCAGCAGGCGTGATCGCAAGTGGGTGGTGCACGTCGCGCAGCACGGCGTGTACGGGCATGGTGGCACCTTGAAGGCGGCGCGGCAGGACACCATGGAGGGGCTCGGGCTCGCGGGCGTCCGCGGGGACCTTGTGCTCCGTGTGGCGATGCCGGAGGTTCAACAGCTCCGCGACGCCGAGGACGCGCGTGCGCTGGCACTGAGAGAGGTGGTGGCCGCGCTGATTCGGTGCCGTACGACGGTGGGGGACATTGCCCTGGTCACCGGCGAATCGGCGCGGAACGTGAAGCTGATCATCGAAGAACTGCGGGCCGTACCGGCGGAGCGCCCTATGCAGGAGGAAAGCGGCCTGGAACTGAGCGAGGAAACGGCGCGCGCCGACCTCGGTGACGCTGCCCGCTGAAGACGCGGCATCAGCCGGAGAGGGCCCCAGGATGGTTCCTGGGGCCCTCTCTGGTGGTGCTTGTCGGGCGACAAGCAGCATCGGCCCGTTAACGGTACGGCACACCCCTGCGGCGGCGTACGCGCCTGACAGGGGAGCCGCCCGCCCGCCTGGCGGGAGTTGTCGCGGGAAGGTGTCCCCGCCTCTGGCGCCGGGGTCAACTGCCGTATGCTGCGAGCACGTTCGGCGGATGACCGGCCACCACTATTGGCCGGTGATCCGCCGTTTCGTGCTTACTGCTTCGGGGCGTTCTTCATGCGGTCGAGTACCGCGTTGAAAACCGTCGGGTCGCTCTCGTCGGCGAACGCCTCCAGGAGGTGGCGTTCGACCTCGGTGCGGGGGATGCGCCCGCGGTTGAGGGTGTCGGCGAGGGCGATGGCGCGCCGGTCAACGTTGCGCCGTACGGCTGCCGGGATGCCGGCGGGCGCCGCGGGCAGTTCGGCGGGTTCGGCGTTCTCGATGATGCCGGTGAGCATCCTCGCGATCTGGTCGGCGTCCTCGTCGTCCTTGAGCGCCAGGTCCCCGGGGAGCAGCTCGACGGTTTTCCGAAGTCGCTCGGCGGTGACCTTGTCGGCGCCGACGGCCTGGACCACGACCTCGTAGACCGCGACCGCTGCGTCCATGCCGTGCTTGTTCTTGAACGGTACGAGCTCGCGCACCTGGCCCTCGGGGGCGTCGTAGCCGCGGTCAGCGAGCGTTTTGCCCAGTGTCCAGGCTGCCCGGAGCTTGGAGCAGCGGGAGACCTTGATGCCCTTCTCGACCCACGCCCATTCTTCGATCGTCTTGTAGCAGCGGGTGGGTTCGAGCTTGTGGGGGGTGCGGCGGAAGAGGCGTCCGACGGCCATGGTGTCGAGGGACTTGCCCGCAATCCAGAAGACCGTGGACAGCAGGTCGACGCCGTCGTCGCACTTCGCGCGGGTCTCTTCCTCCTCGTCCGTGAGGTCGCCGTCTGAGGCCGGTGCGATGGGGTCGGGGATCTTGTCCAGGCCGATGCGGGCTTCTTCTACGGCTTCGGCGACCTTGTTCGCGACGAGGTTGACCTGGCTCTGTTCGTACCGCTCCTCGCGGTCTGCGTCGATGGTCGCGAGGGCTTCCGCGGTCGCTTCTGCTTCATCCGCCTCGCCCCAGCTCAGCTCGTATTCCTTGTGGGTGCTGCTCATGCGGCGTTCACCTTCGTCAGCCCTGCGTTGGTAGCGATCGTGCGGAAGAACCCGGCGGTGTCGGTGCGGGGCCGGAACTGGCAGACCGGCAACCCCTTGTTGCGGGCTTCCTTCATGTCGGCGGACCTGACAGGGACTTCGCCGAGGCACGGGATGGTGGGGTGGTTCTGGAGAAGCTGGTAGACCTTGGCGTCGAAGTGCCCCATGGGCTTCGTGACACGGCCGATGACAAGGCCGATGAGCTCGACTTCCGCGCGTTGGGCGCGGGCGGTGGCCTTCTTGTTGTGGGCGATCTGCGTCGTGAGGCCGGTCATGGACCACTCGTCGACGTCGGTCATGATGATGGCCTGGTCGCAGCCGACGATCTGGGAGTCGTTGTCGAGGTCGAGGGCAGGCCGCTGGTCCAGGAGGATCACGTCGAAGTACGCGCGCAGCTTCTCGATCATGATGCTGTAAAGCATCAGGCCTGCGCCGGTATGGAGAAGGCGGCTGGAGATTCCGGCCATGTCGAGGCTGGCGGGGAGAACGAAGATCCCTGGGACGCGGGTCTCACGGATCAGCGGTAGCGGGTCGAGGGCGTCAAGGACGACCTTGGCCTGCGTCAGGTCGTTGGGGCCGGGCCGACGGACGCGGAAGCCGCTGGTGGCGTTGCCCTGGGGGTCTCCGTCGAGAACGAGGACGCGCTTGCCGTCCTCGGCGAGCGTTCCGGCGAGGTTGATGGTGGTGGTCGTCTTGCCGACGCCGCCCTTCTGGTTGCACATCGCGATGACGCGCGTCGGCTGGGGGCGGTAGTCAACGAGGAGGGCGCGTACGCGTTCTCGACGCTCTTCCTCGGTCTCCTGGGGGGCCTCGGCCTTGGTCCCCTGGGCGCCGATGAGGGGCGCCGCGCTGCTTTCTGTCATGGGAGGACGATAGTCAGACCGGGCCTGTGCCCGCGGCAGCGCATCCCCTTTTGCCCGTTTCTGGCATGCTGACGGCCCAGTGGCGGGCCGTCAGGACACGTCGTCGGTCTGCACAATTGGGCAAGAATGATCTTCGTGTGCTGCTACTCGGCGCTGTCCGTCCGGGGCTCCGCCTGGAGCAGGGCCATGCCGGGGCCGCCGTACCAGATGAGGAGCTGGCTCGTCGTCTTCAGGCCGATGAAGTTCTTCAGGGCGTTCAGATGCCGGATGACGGTCCGGGCGGCCATCTTGAGCTCGACGCCGATCTGGCGCTGATCGAGCAGGCCTCGCTGGTAGCCCTGAAGGATCGACCGCTGGTGGTCGAAGGTCCCGGCGGAGACGAGGGACTTGAAGACCTCTTGGGCCGCAACGCCGGTTGCGGCCACGATGTCCTGCTGCGTGTCGCCCGCTCGGTACCGCTTGAGGATGTGCTCCTGGACGTCGGCCGGGAGGGTGCTCAGGCCGGCGTTGGTGAGGTGCCAGGGGACGGCCTGAGCCCAGTAGTGCTCGAACAGCTCCAGCACGAACGCCACCACCACCGGGTCCGTGAAGTGCCACGCCCCGGCCAGGGTTTCCCGGCGCTCGACGAAGTCGTTGACGAAGACCTCGTCCCGGTCGATACCGATGATGCGGATGAACCGTCCGGGCAGCGTCGATATCTCGGCGCCGAGGGGCAGCATGTCCCGGGCCCTGGACTGGATATGGCGGTTCGCGCGGGCGCTGGAGTGGTAGATGGTGCGCATGCTGACGCCGCGCTCGACGATGGCGCGGTCGCGTGCGCGGGACACCTCCAGAGTCTTCTGCGTACGGACGCCAGGCTGGGCCGCGACGAGCTGGAACTTTGCTGTCTCGGTGGAGGCACTGATGCGGGAGTTCGCCTGGTCGGCGCTGATGAACTCCTTGCCGCCGACCGGTTGCCCGCCCCAGTGGTCCTCGGGATCGAGCTCGTCGAAGAACCCGTAGATGGCCTTCAGCTTCTGTGCCTGGTCCATCAACGCCGCCTCCACGGGCTCGCGCAGACGCCGTTCGGCGTCCATCCGCCCGACGGGCACGAAGGAATCCTCTCCGACCAGGGGGTTCGAGGCGATCAGCCCGCGGCGCAGGAGACCTTCCAGGCCTGGCGTGCCGGAGGGTATGAGCTCGCGCCGGCGGACCCGCAGGTAGACCTCCAGCTCCTGGGGCGGAAGAACGCTTACCGGCGGAGGGGCGGGGGAGACCTCGCTGGTGCCGAGGTTCGGGCACGTGAAGTCGATGGCGGGCCCTGCTGGCAGGGCGCCGTGCTGCGGGTTGCCGGGTGTGGGCGTGGCGTGTTCGGTCATCGGTCGTGCTTTCACTTTTCTGACAGTCGTACTTATGAAGCGGGCCAGCGCTTGCCCTTGATCGGTTCGGGCGGCCACGGTGTCTCCAGCACCTACCAGAGTCGCACGCTTGTGCGATCCAGGTGTTGCGGAGCAACCTCCCCCTCCGCCCGTTCTCATTGAGAGGTACAGACCAACTCATGCGTTCCACCCGCGCGTTGATTCGCAACACAACCGTTGCCGTCGCACTCGCCGCCACCGCCTTCACCGGTGTTGCCTTCGGCGCTGGCACCGCACTGGCAGACAGCACGTGGGGTGTCGTCCCGGCGAACCCCGAGACCCCGACCGCCCCGCCCGCTGAGACGCCCGCCCCGCAGCCCTCCAGCAACGACAGCACCTGGGGTGCCCCGGCCGCCGACGAGGTGGTGGTCGAGCCCATCTCCCCGAACGCTGCCGCGAAGGACAGCACTTGGGGCTGACGAGCCCCCTAGTCCCTTGCTGATTACCGCTTTACGCGGCGGCACCGCACAGGACGGTGCTGATCCGCCCGGGGCGCGCGCGGGTTTGACCAACCCGTGTGCGCCCCACCAGGAACCGGCCCACCAGTGAGCTCCCCGAGGATCAGGACCGTGTCGATATCCGACTTCACGCCGTCGGCCACTCCGCCGCTGACGCCCGAGACTGCCGCTCCGATTCGCCCCGCGCAGCAGCCGCAGCTCCTCGGCACGAGGAGCTGCGCGCGGCTCAGCGTCGACACCGACCGCCGTGCCGCGGAGCGCTGCTCAGCCTTCGCCCGGACCGTCCTCGGGCCGTTCCTCGGCGACCACCCGGACCCCGGGCCGCTCGTCGACAACGTGGTCGCGGTGATCACCGAGCTTGTCGACGTCGCTTCCCGTACGACACGTCGCAGCACAATCGTGTGCGTGGTCGAGTTCGACGGCAGCCACTTCATGGTCTCCGTCGAGGAGATTCACGGCCGGCTCCCGCATCCGCAGGACGAGCCGGGCCTCTACCTGGTGCACCGGGTCGCGGACGAGGTGGGCCAGCACCTCGGCGACCACGGCGGCACCGTCATCTGGGCATCCGTGCCTGTGTGAGGGCTACTTGGGGGCTGGCTGTGGTTCAGGACCCGACGACACGAAGATGCGGCACTACCCCGTGCTGCTGGTCCTCAATGAGCTGATTGGCCTTGTCACTCAAGCGGTACATGTTGTAGTGCCCGACCTGGCCCGAGACCTCCAGCCACCCCAGCTCGACGAGTTCCTTGCGGACACGTGAGAACGCGGGCTGCGTCATGCCCAGCATCGAGGCGAGTTCCGTGCCCTGCATCGACACCGTGCCGTTTGCGTCCTGCTTCACCGAGCCGTACAGCAGCACCACCAAACGCTGACCCGGGGTGAGCCGTTTATCGCCTCGCTGAACGTCGCTCACGACGCGGATCATGTTCACGACGTCCTCCGCGCTCTGGATCCTCACAGCGCTTCCCCCTTCTCGGTACCCGCGTTGTCCTTGACCTTGCGGCGCTGCCGGGACTTGGGTTCCGGCATGGAGGCTTCGGGCGGGTTCCACGCCTTCACTGCTTCGCGGTGAGCAAAGCCCGATCCAATGAAAGCAAGGTTCGGGTGGACGCGGTAGAACGTGGTCCGGCCGATCCCGCCGGCCTTGACCAGCATCCGGGCCTTCAGCAGCGCCTTCACGATACGGCTCAACGAGTCCGGACTCATCTTCAGCTCTTCCGCGACCTGCGCGCCCGTCATCATCACCGGGCCCTCGGACTCCTCTGTAGCGGTGAAGTACCAGATCAGCACCCGGAACTGCTTGTCCGTGAGCCCCGAATCGCCTGACGCCAGGGCTCGTGCACTACGAATCCCCACGTTGATGTGAGGTCCGTCGAAGGCATACGGAGCTTGGGGCTTCTCTTTGAACTCGCCGGTCTCCTCGTCGAGGACTCCGTACGTCTCACGCCTTCTTGCCGCGGCCACGTGCCGTTGCGCCTCCCTTCTTCATCTGTGGCATGCGACCCGATCCGGGAACCGGGTTACTTACCAGTCTGGTAACTCAGGATTGGTATGGGATCCGACCTGACAGTCGGATCGCTTACCACCGTGGTAACTGCTGGAAAGTATGCGATCCGGCAAGGCGGTCGGATCGCATACCGCCCTGGTAACTGCTGGGAAGTATGCGATCCGACAGTCTCGTCGGATCGCATACCAGCCTGATAACTCAACCTGCGCCGGAAGTTACCACAGTGGTAAGCGATCCGACCGCAACGGCGTGTTGCTGACCATCCCTCGATGACCATTTTGGTAAGCGATCCGACCCCAGAATCGGGATGATCCGACTCTGGGGTCGGGATATCTCGATCCCAGAGTCGGGTTTGCCGATCCCAGAGTCGGATCAGCTCCGGCGTTTATGCAGGTCAGAGGCTCGCAGAGGTCTAGCTCTCTTACTGCATTCAAATCTTGTACCCCAGCAACCGCGGGTCCGGGCTTCGACGACCCCACCGCTCGCCTGCACGTTCCGGGGACCACGACACCCTCCTGCACGGTTCGCTGCTCACGGACGTTCCAGTGGTCTTGAACCCAGGGGTGGTGTTGTGGTGCGCCTACTGTCCGTAATCCTCCGTGGCCTGGCCGGACGGCGGCGCAAGGTCTCGTCGGTGTGGGAAAAACGGCTATCTGCGGAGGAGGGACGTGGTGGGTGCCGCTGAACGGCCGTCAGGCGGCTTTCAACGTTGGCTTGCCGCCGTACCCCCGCCGTCACGAATGCGGCCGCGACAAGGGCACGGACGGTGCTTCCTGGGCTGGCGGGGAGCTAGCTGCTGCCGCGATGTGGCTGCTGCCGGTGGGGGTCGCAAGGCTTGGTGCGGGTCTCGCTGTGGCTGGACGTCCGCCTGCGGACCGTTTCCGGTACTACCAGCCACCGCCGAGACGCGCGCGAAGGCCCCGGTGGTCCGGCTCGCCGACGGCCAGGAGGGGGTCCAGCCTAGGTGAGCCCAAAAGGGGCAGGGGGATGAGGAGCACCAGGCGCCGACGGACGCTGAGGGCCACGGCGGTGGGACGTGGACCAGGTCGCCGCCCTCGGTCGCTGGGCGACTTCGGCCCGGGGGCGGACAAACTGGTGCCGGTCGTGGCGCCCGCACCGACCGGCACCCAGTGGCCCCAGGACCGTCCTCGTGCCCACGGCCAGATGACGGCGCGTGACTTCCGCCTGCGGAGATCTCTGCGCGCGTCGGTTCATCCGGTGGTGCGGAGACGCACCGCGGTATCGGCAACGGTTTCGGCGAGGTCGCGGTCGGTGTACCAGCCGACGGGCAGTCCGTCAGTGCTGTCGATGACGGCGTACCGCAGCAGGCGCCCGAGATGGCGCATGTTGTCCTGTGGCCGGTCCTCTACGTAGTAGCGGGGCGGGCGCTCCTCGGGGCCGCCGAGCCGCGCGAAACGGTCGGCGATGGCGGCCGAGGGGTCGGGCCGGGACGTCGGGAGCGCGCCGCGACGGACCTCGGGCATGGGGAGGTCCTCGTGGGTGACGCCCAGGGCCTGCAGTTCTTCGGGGAGCGCTCCCAGCCGGCGGCCGATGATGTAGGCGTTCTGCTCGTCGTTGCTGCCGACGGCGCGGTTGCCGAGCTGGACGTACGCGTCGAGGAGCGTGTCGAGGGCGTGCCGTTCGGCCTCCGCGTCCTGTGCGGTGCGAGCTTCCTGGACGCGAGCGGCGAGCGGGGCGGTCTTCGCGGCAAACGAGTACGACACGGCGGGCCTCCTACCCACGTCGGCAGGCGAGGAAGCGCCACGCTACTACCGTGACAAGAGTTCTGGATAACGGGCCAGGGCCCCGTTCCGTTGCTGCGCGCGCCGTGAGGCGCGGGACAGGCCGGGGGGCCGAGGGCCAGCATCTAAGGCAGGGGGTGCCCTGGCCCGTTATCCAAAGAATCATGAAACAGTCCTGCGGGGCCGTCTCACCTGGGTGTTCACCCGTTTCACTTCGCTCTCGGCGGCGGTGTGCCGTACGAGCAGGACTCCGCGTCGGCGCCCGGTGCGCACCACGGTGGTCAGGGCCTTGCCCGGCAGGCCCTGCGCGCGGACGCACTCAGCCACCTGCGGCATCGCCACCCACTCTTCGTACGGCAGGCTCAACAGCACTTTGTCGATCACGGCGAGGTGCGGAGCCGGGGGAGGGGGAGCAGCGGACGGCATCGGGTTTCCTTGGCATCACGGGATCGGCTGTATTCCGGCCAGGACCGGAGGCCGGGCGGGAGCACAGATTACGGTACAGCGATGCGACTTGAGTGTGTGGAATTTGTGCATGGACTCTGTGGAGCCCCCCGTTATGCTGCCTGGGCGCCACAGCGGAACTCGATCATCCGTGATCCAGTCGGGTCGCTGGTCTGTCTGGTCCCGCTTAACTGGCGCACATAATCGGCACTTGGGGGGAAACCGAGCCGTGACTGAAACCGCAGAAACCGTTGACCAGCTCATAGCCCGTGCGGCGGCCGGCGGGCCGGACGCGAGCGCCGCCATGAGCGCCTGCTACCAACAACTGCACTCCACCGTCTACGGATGGGTACGCCAGTCCGTCTACGACGCGCACACCGCCGAGGACCTGGCCCAGGAAGTGTGGATCAAGGTCGCGCAGAACGTGGCCCGCTACCGGCCCGGCACGAACTTCATGGCCTGGCTGAACACCATCACGAAGAACACGGTCATCGACCACCTGCGCACCGTCCAGCGGCGCCCCGCAGAGGTGTTGCACGCCGACCACCTCGCGCTCGACCAGCCCCGGCCGGGGCTGACGCCCCACCAGCACGCAGAGCGAAAGGCGCTTTCCCTGGCCATTGCTGCTCAGATGGATAAACTCCGCCCGGAACAGGGACAATGCCTCCGGCTTCGCTTCTTCACGGGTTGTACTCCGGCACATACTGCTCAGATCATGGGCAAGACGGAGGGCGCCGTTAGAACGCTGACGGTACGTTCTCTGCGCAGGCTCGCCCAGGTGCTCCCCGACGGAGATTCCTCGGCCGACCTGGTGGAGGAGCTGCTGACGATGGCGGTGGGCAGGGGGAGAGTTGATGGTGTTCGGGTGGAATCCAGAGAGACAAGGGCGCAGCATGTTGCGACGCGCTGACCAGGCATCGGAGCGTCTGGAGCGAGCCCTCGACGGGGGACCGGTCCCGCACGACCAGGAAACCCGCCGGGCGCTGGCCGCGGCGGGTGCACTCGCCCCCTTCCACCGGCGCAGCCCGGCCCGCATCCAGGCCACCCACGACGCCATGCTCCAGGCCTTCGAGCGGGCCGCGCACCCTGCCCAGGCCCGTAGCGACGCCGGCAGCAACGACGGCCTGGAGCAGACACAGCTTCACCGCCGGGAGGTGGCCCTGCCCAACGGCGGGCGCCTGGTGGTGTCGGACCTGGAGGAGATCGACGCCGCACGCCTGGAGGAGGCAGCCGAGCAGTTCGCCGCGGCCCTGGAGCGCAGGTCGAAAGACCGCCTGCTGTGAGCGGGGCTATACCCCGCCTCGACATCATGGTCGACGACTGGCCCGTCGACGGCGGGTTCACCGTGCACAACGGCATCACGACCCTGTTCCTGCGCCCGCAGAGCATCGGATCCGCCATCGAGCACGTCCTCAACGTCGTACCCGCCATCTCCCGTGAGGACGCCGAGCGCCTCGTGCGCGAGAAGTGCCCGGAGTTCAAGGACCTCGACGACCTGCTGGGGTTCACCGAGCCCCCGATGCCCCCGGTGGACCTGCCCACGCCCGTACCGCCCGCTGCGGTTCCGCCACCCCGCCCGCGTAGAAGGCTTCGGGGCAAGGCCCTCGTGGCGGCCGCGCTGCTGCCCACGCTCGCAGCGGGCTGGATCGTCGGCCGCTACGCAGACTTCAACATCAGCCTGCCCGGTGCCGGCGCGGCCACCGCCCCCGACACCGCCTCCGGCCTGAAGCCGGAAACGCCCTACGAGGACTCGACGTTCACGTACTTCTCCGGGGCGGGCAAGATCGACTGCAAGCCCATCAGCGCCCTTGAGGCCGAGTGCACGGACTCCGACGGCATGGTGATGGCCTCCAAGGCGGCTACCGGCCCCGACTCGACGATCTTCACATTCTCGTACGGGCACGAACGCATCGGCCTGCGGATCTTCCACGACCAGAAGTACGCCCAGACCTGGGCGCGCCAGGAAGGCACCACGGAGCTGTACCCGCAGATCAAGGTTCACGGCCGGTACGTGCTGTGGGGCACCGACGCACAACGAATCAAGGAGTACAGCGACCTCCTTGACGAGGAGGACCACACAGGCGGGCATGACCGCGCCTTCGGCTCCGCCTTGCCGCCGCGCCTTGCGGCTCTGGCCCTGGGCACGCTGGGCCTCAACGCCACGGACGTGCACCAGATCATGGCCGCTCCCGCGAGCGCTCCCAGCGCCGCGCCCGTCGTGTCAGCCGCGCGGCTGATCCTGGGCCTCAGCACAGCATCCGCGTACGAGGGGCACGGAGAAGCGGACATCGTGGCCCTTGCCGCAGGGATCCAGCCCGACCCGGGCTCCCCCTCGAACTCGAACAAGGAGACAACGGGCCACCACGAGAATCACGAGATTCCGCCGGTGACCCCGCCGGTCATTCCGCCGGTCATTCCGCCGGTGACCCCGCCGGTCACTCCGCCCGTCACTCCGCCGGTCACTCCGCCGGTCACTCCGCCGGTGACCCCGCCGGTCACTCCGCCCGTCACTCCGCCGGTCACTCCGCCGGTGACCCCGCCGGTCACTCCGCCCGTCACCCCGCCCGTCACCCCGCCGGTCACTCCGCCGGTCACTCCGCCGGTGACCCCGCCGGTCACTCCGCCGGTGACCCCGCCCGTCACCCCGCCGGTGACGGAACCCACGACCCCGCCGACGGCGGAACCTTCCCCCGACCCAGAGGGTGGGCTCCCCGGTGAACTCCCGCCTGCCGACGACGTCCTGGTCGAGCAAGAGGTCCTTCTCCTCGCCTCCGCGTGGACCGTGCGGACGCAGCCGATCTAGACCTCGTTGAGCCGATTCAGAACGGCGGGCGGGGCGCATCCGCCGTCCACGGATCGCCAGCGACCGGTCCCGTGTCGGCCGTGGACGGGCGTGTGGTTCCGGAGGCCTTGGTGACCTGTGCTGTCGCGTTCTTGAGGCTCACGCCGACCTCGTCGACGTCGAGTTCGTACACCGTGCGCCGTGTTCCCTCCCTGTCTTCGTAGGAGCGCTGCTTGAGGCGGCCCTGTACGAGGACGCGGGTGCCTCGGGACATGGACTCCGCCACGTTTTCCGCCATCTGCCGCCAGACGGTGCAGGTGAGGAAGAGGCCTTCGCCGTCCTTCCACTCGTTGGTTTGCTTGTCGAAGACGCGGGGTGTGGACGCGACGCGGAACTTTGCGACCGGTGCTCCGGACGGGGTGAAGCGCAGTTCGGGGTCGTCGACGAGATTGCCGACGACCGTGATGACGGTCTCGCCTGCCATGGCCGGTTGGCCTTTCGGTGAGGGGTCGCCCCGCGTGCAGCGGGGCGACCGGGGGGGGTTAGGAGAAGAGGAGCTGCCAGGTGCGCGGGCCGGGGAGCCCGTCCGCGTCTCCGCGGAGCTCGGCGCGGGAGCGCTGGAAGTCCCTGACGTTGTCGCGGTCGGCGTCAGTCCAACGCGGGCCGGGGCCGCTCACGTAGTGCTTGCCGAAGTTCTTGCGGACGAGTTGCTGGCCCAGGAGCGCGATGTGAGCGTTGGTCTTCCCCGGTCCGAACCGGTCGGCGCCGGGGAACGGCGGTACAGGCTTCGGCTTCTGGCCGCCGTTGCCGGTGCTGCCCTTCGCCTTGGCCTTCGCCAGGTCCAGGAGACGCTGGATCGGGATGTTTCCCGGGTCGCCGTGGTTATTCTCCGGGGCGTGGAGGTGGCCGCAGATGCCCTTGAAGGCGTTCCATTCGGAGAAGGTCATCCGGGCGGTGGTGTTGCCGTACGAGGAGGGGTAGGCAGGCCATTCGGTGGGGGCGACGAGCGGGATTCCGTTGTTCTTGTGCTGCCAGGCGAAGAAGACCGCGAGGTCGTCGAGAGCCCAGTCCGGGGCCGCGGGCCAGTAGATGTAGTCGATGCCGGCCTTGAGCTTCCCCCACGTCAGGCGGTGCTTCGGGTCGCAGGTGCCGATCAGTTCGAGCTGGATGACGTTGTTCGTGTTCGTCTCCACGCCGCCGGGCTGGTTGACCAGGGCGCGGGCGCTGCGGTCGAAAGCGAAGTGCTGCACCCACTCCAGGCGCTTCTGCGGGATGTTGGGCCTGGCGGTGATGTTGGGGGCGGAGCTGCCGTTGCCGTACGAGACCAGGGTGGGGCCCTCGGTGGTGTGTACGACGAGGGCGTTGGGGTCCATCAGGTCGCCGGTGTACTGGTCGCCGTACCAGTGGCTTCCGCGGGTGGCACCCGGGTAGAGGGTGGTGGTCATGTGGTGGTCCTCCGGTGCTGGAGAGCAGGGAGGGGGCACCGTGCCGGGTGGAAGTCCTTAACGTCGCGCCGTGGGCGGGAGTCGGTCCGATCCGCCCAGTCTTCTCGGTGTACTGCGGTAATCTCGGATCCGAGCATGTGGCACACCGCGCGGCATCGGCGCGGTTGAGAACTCGGCGCGGCGTCGAGGTGAGGATCAGGACGAGAACGGCACCCGTGTGTCCGCAACCGAGCGGGATGCCCGTACCCCTGTACCCGTGCAGCCAGGAGATCCCATGCCGCTCAACGATGCCCGCAACGAACCCGGATACGTTTGCGGACGGATCATCGCGAGCTTCGAGTTGATTGCCGCGCAGGACGGCAAAATGCTCCCCAGGAACGATCTGAACTTGTCGGCCACTGCCCCGAAGTACACCATCCCGCGCCTGCGGGCCGGGGTCGTTTGCAAGGCCCTCGCTCACATGCGCCCGCGGGATCGCCGACGTGTCGAGGCCTTCGAGGAGCACCTCTCCAGCCTGTTCGAGATGCTCGACAGCATCCCGGAACGGCTCGACCAGACGCAGCGGATGCAGTACGTCCTCGGGGAGGCGCACCAGAAGGTTGTCGGTCTGCCTCCTTACGGGCCAATCAGGGGTCGATGAACTCGGCTTCGACGACGTTGCCGGGTTCGAGTTCCGGCGGGTACTCCACGGCGAACAGCGTCTTGTCGAGACGCTCGGCGACGGCCAGGAGGTCGACCGGCTGCTCGTTGGCGGTGGAGGCCTGGCCGAGACCGGTGATTTCGACGGCGAGCACGGCGTCCTTGCCGTAGTGCTCGCGGTGTTGGCGTTCCAGGTACCAGGCGTCGGCGCGCCAGTCGGGGGCGGTGCGGTCCTCTGTGGTCTCTTCGACGATTTCGCTGGTGGCCGGGTCGCGGAATCTGCGGGTGGTGACCTTGGTGACGATTCCGCCATCCGCTACGCGCCTGATGTTCGCCATGGCGCGGGCGGCGGCCGTGGCTCTGGCGGTGCGGACTTTCTCGTACAGGGCGACGTACTCGTCTTCCGTAGGCCGGGGGGCTCCACCGGATTCCCGGGACTCCGCTTCCGCGCGGCCGCGCGCCATCCACCCGAGGAAGCTGGAGCGGGAGATACCTGCCATCTCCGCGGCGATCTCGACGGCGACGCCGGTGCGCGAGGCCGCGACGAGGCGGGCTTCGACCTCGTCGGAGAGCAGGCGGGGGCGTCCGGCGGCGGCGTGCGGCCGGCGTGCCTTGCGGCGGGTAGGGGGCATGGTCGGCCTCGGGGGAAGGGTTAGCGGCCGTCGGCGAAGTGGTGGCCGCAGGCCGGGCAGGTGGAGTGTGCGGCGCGGCCTTCGTCGTCGGGGCTGAGTGGGTGGTCCTCGTCGGGCAGATGGAGGGTGGCCTGCTCGCCTTCGCGTTCCCCGCCGGGCAGGGTCTCGGGGTCGACTTGGCGCAGCAGTTTGTCGAGTTCGTCGTGGGGGATGGCCAGGGAGTCGAAGAGCTCGGCGTCCCCGGTGGCCAGGTCTTCCAGGACGGCGGCGAACTCGCGTGGGTCCCAGCCTCCCTCGCCCGGAAGTCGGTTGAGCTTGATGGCCAGGGCTTCGGCTTCGGCGTCGCTGCGGGAGGACCAGCCGCGCAGGAGCGGGACGAGCCATCCGGCGTCCTCGTCCAGGACGACACCGTTCGGGGGCTGCATGCCGCGGCTCTGCATCTCGATGAGGGCCTCGCGGCGGCCGTGGCCGTGCAGGACGCACTGGGTGCGTTCGTCGGCAACGGGGATCTCGACCAGGCCGTGCCTCTCGATGGAGGCGATGAGGAGTTCGAGCTCGTGGCGCTTGGGGTTGCGTGGTGCCGGAGTGAGGTCGGTGAGCGGTACGTAGGTGATGTACCGCGGGGCGGTGATCGTCTCGGTCACTGCGGGCTGTTCCTCTCCGGGGTGCGGGTGGCCGGCGGCGGGGGAGGACTGCGAGCCCGCGGACTCCTACCGCGGCGTCCCGCCTCGCGTGCGGGACATGCCGTCATGGCCGGTCCTGGCCCCCGTCGCCGGTCCGGTCCGCCTTCGTTCCGGATGGGGCGGGCCGGGGTCCTGCGGGGCTTCCGGTGACGTCGCCGGAGGATGCAGAACCACCGGGGAACGTAGGGCGGGTTGGTGTTTGCGTCACCTTCCCGCTGGCGTCTCATCGCTGTACTATTTGTGGCGGCTGGGGAGAGCGACCCAGCTTCCCGGGCCTAGGTGTAACAAAAATCGCTGGCTGTCGTACTACCTACGACGCCCGTGAACGCCCCGCCCGGACGACCCACATCCCGGGCGGCGTCCCGGGGCAGGAAGGAACACCAAGATGTCGATCGACGGCACCCCGGACGAACAACTGCAGAACGAGGAGCCGCTGACCCAGGTGGGTCTGCTTGGCGCCCTTGCCCGCCTGGCGAACGAGCGGACCACCTCGGTCTTCACCCCGCACCTCGACGCCCCCAAGGCGCGGCTGGTGAAGGCGTACGCGGAGGACGGGCAGCCGGGTGTGGTCGTCAAGGTCGGCGGTGAAGTCGTGGGCAAGTACACGGTGAACACGAGCAAGCCCAAGATCGTCGTCGACGAGGAGAACGAAGAGGCCCTCGACGCGTACGCCGAGCAGCAC
The DNA here is from genome assembly GCF_044744005.1 of Streptomyces sp. NPDC087440. Classification (NCBI taxonomy): domain Bacteria; kingdom Bacillati; phylum Actinomycetota; class Actinomycetes; order Kitasatosporales; family Streptomycetaceae; genus Streptomyces; species Streptomyces sp. NPDC087440. The sequence goes on from NZ_JBIUXN010000027.1 coordinate 57,410, forward strand.
GAAGGCATCGAGGTCATCATCCGCCGCAACCCTGTGTGGGAGGAGGCGCTCCTCAAGCACTGCACACGGGACGACGAGACCGGCGAGATCGTCGACACCCGGACCGGGGAAGTGGTGCCCGGCCTCAAGTACGAGAGCGGCGGCAAGGCCACCGGCAACATCACCTTCACCTGGGCGGAGAAGGAAGTGGGCCGCAACCGGCTGCTCCAGGCCTGGCAGCGCGGGGAGTTGGACCACATGCTGACCGGCGTGCCGGAGCTCATGGCGGGCGCGAGGCCCGCGGCAGAGAACGCGTAGCACCAGACCGCACCAGGGGCTGGCCACACGCACGGCCGCACCCACTGCCGAGGGACACCACATGCACACCCGCACCACCCCGCTCGGACCAGCACTTGCCACTGGCATATCCGATCGCGCGTTCCGGCTCTACTCCGTCCTGGTCCTGACCACCTCCGGCGGCCAATGGGTCACGATCCCCGAACTCGCTGCGGCTTGCCGTCTGAAGCCCTACGAGGCCCGGCCCGCGCTCTCCGAACTCCGCAAGGCCGACATGGTCGAGGCCGACCGCCGGTACGTGACCGGCGACACCGGCCGCAAGACGTGGCGCACGTACATCCGCCTGCCCGAGGACACCGCCAGCGTGTTCGCTCCCGACCACGCCGAGGCCACCGCATGAGCATCTCCAACCGCGCCGCTGTCCGCGTCAACAGGCGTGGGCACTACGTGCACATCGAATCCTCCACGGCCCGCGACGTGTCGGTCAGTTACCGTGCTCTGGGGTTGCTGACGTACCTCCTGGACCAGCGCGACGACTGGCAAGTGCGTTCCGAGCAGCTCTCCCAGCCCGAGGCCCGTGAGAGTCGCGACGCTGTCCGTAAGACGCTGCGGGAACTGGCGGCCGCCGGGTACTACCGGCTCGAACGGCGACGCTTCCGAGACGGGAAGCAGGCGATGGGCACGGCCGTCTCCGAATTCTCCGTCCCCCAGTGGGTGGCCGACCACGTCACGTTCGGCGGTAAACCGATCCCGGTCGTTGAACAGAGCGACGGAACCTTCAAGGTGCTCTACCGCGACGGGTCTCTGGGCCCCGACGGGTTCGAGCCGGGCCCGGACAACAGCCCGCCTCCCGGCCTCGAACTCCCCGAGGAAGACGACTCCCCGGAGGACGAGCCGGCCGCCCCCGCCCCCAAGCCCGCCCGGAAGTCGCCCGCCAGGAAGCGCACAGCGGCGAAGACGAGCGGAAAGCCCGCCGCTGCGCAGGACGATGCGGCCGCGGCGGAGAAGAAGATGCTGGACGACGCTGCTGAAGCTGTTGCGTCGTGGTGGTGGGCCGACGCCGAACAGAAGCTGGGTGTGTACGTAGGGAAGAAGAACGGCTACGTCGCGATGCGCCAGCAGGTCAAAGCTGCGCTGGCCAAGGGCTACACCCAGCAGGAGTGTGCGCTCGCCCTGCGACACGCGCGCCAGCACTGGCCGAGCAGCCAGCAGTGGCAGACCGCCCTCGGCGTGGTCACCAAGAACATCGCGCCGCAACGCGGCAGGCCCGTCGTCGCGTACAGCGACTCGGCCACGTGGGGTGCGACCCCGGACACCCCCACGCCTCCGGCCGACAACAACGTCACCTTCGGCCTGCTCGCCGACTGACCCCCAGAGGAGCATGACCCATGTCGGTCGACACTGCCTTCGCCTCCCTTGCCCCGGGGCGCGAGCCGAAGCGCCTGTTCGAGGTGACCGGGCGAATCCTGGAGGCCTTGGAGCGTGGCGGCGCGGACCTTACCCAGCTCGGCGTGCCCGCCGGGCCGGAACCCGAGCACGGACTCTGGGAGGACGTGTCCGTCCCGCAGACACGCACGCGCATGAACATCTGGACGAACAGCATGCGGGAGGCCGCCCACGACGAGTACCTCCGGTGGCGGTTCGAGGACCTGGCACCGGAACAGGGAAAGACCGTCCTGCGCGACTGGATGAGGTCGCTGCTCGATGCGAAGCGCCAGAAGGCCCGGCCCGAAGTCCTGAACCTGATCGTGCCCGGCAACATCGGGAGCGGGAAGACCACGGCGCTCGCCGCACTCGGCAACGAGGCCAGCGAACAGGGCCTGGTCGTCCGGTTCGTCAAGCACGCCACGTACCTGACGTGGCGCCGGCCGGACGGAGGACCCAACGACCTGACGTCCTACTCCGTCCGTAAGCGGCACGTCGAAGCGGATCTCCTCATCGTCGACGAGTTGTGCGGCGAAATGGACGGGCTGGCCACGGAATTCGTACGCCGCGAAACCATCGACCTTGTGGACTCGCGCCTCGCCGCCGGACGTGCCACCGCCTTCTCGACCAACCTCAAGAGCCGCAGCACACCCAAGAGCCCGGCACCCGGGGTCGCAGACATCCTCGGGGACCGGCTGTTGTCCCGGATCGAGGCCCGCGCCCACCTGCTGAAGATCATCGGCCCTGACCGGCGGAAGCCGAAGGCCCCTCTCGACTGGTAGCCGTACGGGCCCGTCCGGGGGTTCGTACGGGCAGTTCTGACCGCACATCAGCAGAGTCACCCGGCACACGCGAACCAAGACGCTATATCGTTTGGTCGACTCGGAAGGCCATGAGCATACGCCGACCGAGGAGACCCAAACGGAAGGAACAGCGCCTTGTTGATGTCCCGTCATACCCACAAGGGCGGTGGGCCACGGCTCACCGGCACCTCCGAAGTACCACCCCTCAGCGGCTGGGAACGCTTCGGTGCCACCCTGGTCGCCCTGGGGGGTGCCGCCGTCGGCGCGCTGGGGTTCTACGCCTCGTTCGACGCAGTCTCCGACGCCGCCGCATCCTGGGGCTTCAGCGACCCCTGGGTCGTCCCCACCGCCATCGACTCGGCCATCCCCGTCTTCACGGGGGCGTACCTGTTCCTGATCCGCATGGGCATGCCGCTCGCATGGGCGCGGTTCGTCCCCTGGGCCCTGAGTCTGATCTCCTGCGCGCTGAACGTCGCGGCCGGCGACACCCTGTGGTCGAAGGTTGCGCACGGCGCCATGTCGCTCCTGTGGGTCGGCGTCTCCGAAATCGCCGCGCACATCTACGCCTCCCGGATCGGAGCGGTCACCGGGCGCCGTCGGATGGAGAAGGTGCGGTGGTCCCGCTGGCTCCTCGACCCGCTCTCCACCTTCCTGCTGTGGCGGCGCATGAAGGTGTGGGAACTCACCTCCTACGACGACGTCCTCAACCTGGAGCAGGACCGCGTCGTCTACAAGGCGCAGCTCCAGACCAAGTTCGGCAGGAACTGGAAGAGGAAGGCACCGGTGACCGCGCTGCTGCCGCTGCGCCTCGCCAGCCAGGGCGTCCCCCTCACCGAAACCGGCGCAGCAGGACTGCGCGCCGCGGGCATCGAGCCGCTGCCCAGGTTCATCCCGCTCGCACTGCCGTCTCCTGCCACGCCCGTCCCGGCGGCCGCTCGCCTCAAGCCCCGCGCGGTCACGGCTGCGGTTCCCGCACAGGCAGCAACGGTTGCTGACCCGCCCGCGGCCGCGGTGGAGCCTCCTGCGGCTGGCGGCGCGGCTGCGCACTCCCCGGAGCTGCCCAAGTGGAAGACCCAGCAGGAGCTGTACGCCATCATCAAGTGGGTGTTGGACAACGGTCACCGTGAGCTGTTCGACGGCCCTCTCACCGGCATCAGCATCGCGAACGTCCTGGGGCAGAGCGAAGGCAACGGCCGCAAGGTCCGCACCCGCCTCATCAAGGAGTACGCCGCGGAGCGGGGGGTGGATCTCCCGTCGCGGGCTTCCACCGAGGAAGTGTTCGCCGCCTTCCGCGAAAAGACCCGGGAGCCCGTTCCCTCGTAAGACATCCCTGTCCTTCTACCTGCGCGCCAGCGGCGGGCTCCACCTGGAGCCCGCCGCTGGCATGATCGGACCCTTCCATGACCCCGGAGAACCTGGCCCGGATCACTGCGGCCCGTGCCGCCCGCGACATCTCCGACCTCGCCCGGCAGGCCGTCGCCGCCGCGGCCGCGGACATGCCCCCGGAGGAACGGCTCCAGGCCGTACGGAGGCTTCGCCAGTTGGCCAACGAACTCGTCGACGTCACCGTCCTTGCCGAGGCCTTGGCCGGTACGCCCTGGACGGACACAGCGCACGCGCTTGGCCGCCAGGATCCGGACACCGTCGAGGCGGAGTACGAGGAATCCGTCGCGGAGTGGCGTGCCCTCCCACCAGAGGCCTTGAGTGCGGCGGCCGCGGGTACCGAGGGGCTCGACCACTGGTACGCCCGGCACCGCGAGGACCACGACCCCGACGTCGAAACCCCTGTGTCGGATCTCCTCAACAGCCTTTGACCGCACCCTTCATCGGGATAGAATAGTACAGCGATGCGACAGCGAGCTTAAGGGTTCCGCCGTCGCATCCTTCCCCGGGAGAGCACCCGGGGCCCCGAACCGAAGGACACACCGATGCCTGGAACCCTCGCGCCTCAGCGCGACCGCACGTCGAGAAAGCCGACAGGACTTCCTAACCCGCCACTCATCCTCTTGACCGGGCCGGAACTGACCGGCAAGAGCTACGAAGGCGCGCGCGGTTCGGCCTCGAACCTCATCGGAATGACGTACTGGATCCAGATCGGCGGCAGTGGGGGCACCGCCGACTACTACGGCCGTGTGGACGGAGCACGGTACGAGATCGTCCCGCACGACGGTTCCTACCAGGACATCGTCGACGCGATTCGGTGGGCCATCGCCCAACCCACCGCCAACGGCAAGCCGAACATGATCGTTCTCGACTCGATGACGTCCCTGTGGGACCTCCTCAGTGACGAACAGGCCATCTACGCCCGGCAGCGCGCCCTCCGCAAGGCGCAGGACAACCGGCGCCGCCCGCCGGGCCTGGACGAACCGGTCGTCGTGGACGCCGACCTCTGGAGCCGAGCGAAGGAACGGTGGGGCGAGGTCCTGTGGTTGCTGCGCCGGCACTCGGGCCCCTGCTTGCTCATCGCCCGCCAGGAGATCGTCACCGCGTTCGAAAACGACAAACCGACCCGCGACACCACCCGAAAAATCAAGGCGGAGAAGAACCTCCCTTCCGCCGTCGACGCCGTCGTGGAACTGCACGCCCTGGGCGAGGCCTTCGTGACGGGAGTTCGGACACTGCACTGGGACATCGAACCGGGTGAGACCAGACGGTTCGAGAACTTCAGCGTGGACGTCCTGCTGCGACGGCTCGGCTTCGAGGAAGCGGTCACCGCACGGTCGGCCAGCGAGGTCCGCCCCGCCGCCTACCTCACGGAACAGGAACCGGCCGTCCCTCAACCCCAACCCGACGACGCACCCCGGTTGACCGGCGTCGACGCCGCAGCACTGATCCGGCGGGCAGTGCAGGACGAGAACCCGAAGGACGCTCTCGAAGCCGTACGCACGGAGTGGGGCACCCGCACCCTGGCCGCCATCGAGACCCGCACCAAGTGGGGCCGGATGAGCGCGGCCGACCTGATCACCAAATCCCTTGAGTACGCCGAGGAGCGAGCCAAGGAGACCGGCCAACAAGAGGACCATGAGGACGCCGGGAAGACGGTCGGCCCCGGAGTCGGACAGCCGCCGGGACAAGATGCCCACGGCTCAGTCGGGCCCCGGAGTCAGGCACCGACTGGCCCCGCGTCCGCGGTGCCCGAGCCGACGGAGGAGGAAGGGGCACCGCCCCCTCCGGACCCGCAGGCCGATGGGCGCCCTCCCGAGGGCGAGATACCCGAGGACCTCAGCGAGGCAGAGGAGTCTCAGACACGCCCCTCCGCCGCAGCAGCCGGACGCCGCCGAACCAGAAACGAGGAGCGCGCCTACAAGACGCTCATGGACGAAGCGAACATCCAGGCACGCCTCCTCTCCCTTACTGTCGGTGAACATCTGGGACCGATCTCCGCGGAGGGCGACCCCGAGCTGACCACCTTGAGGGACTACCTGCAGCGCCGCCGCCCGAAGGTGATCAAGGGCCTGGGAGAAGCGGGGCAGCAGGAACTCGCCGAGGCCTACCGCACCGCGCGCATACCGGACGTGTCCCTGCCGAAGACGTTCGCCGCGTACTTCGCCGAGCTTCCCGACATGACGGGCGGAGCCGGGGGCCGCGCGCCCAACCCGGACGTCGCAGCCTGATCCGCCCGCGGCGCGCTCAGCCCCGAGCAAGCGCGCCGGCGAGCGCGCCGCGCCACAGGTCTCGGCGCGCTCACCGCGGCCGCGCCCCGAACCGGCTGCACCGCGCTTCCCCCCGCGCGCGGCAGCGCGCCTTCCCGCGCGGACCGTCGCGCGCGTACGAAGCGCGCGGCGCGCCTTCGGCTGAAGCGGCGCGCGCGCCCAGCCGATCAACCAGGCGCCCCTACCCGATGCCGGCGCGCTGGGGTGATGGTCATCATGCCGCGCGCCCGCTGGCTGGTGGTGCACTCGACCGCGCTCCAGGGTCTTCAACCCGCGCGCCTGGTGCCGCGCGCCACAATCCCCGGATCGCACAGCAGAAGGCCTCTACCTGCACTTCTTCAGGCGCGCGGCGCGAGGGGGCGCGCCCGCGCGCGCTCAGCCAGAGAGGCACAGTCGTAGCTCCCAGACGCGCGCGCCCGATAGCGCGCCGAGGTGCAGCGAGAGGGGCCGCGCCCTGAACGCGCGCTTCCCCAGAACGGCGCGCGCTTCATCTGACCGGGCGCGGCCGCGGGGCGCGCCATGGGCGCGGGCACGGGGACGGCGAAGGGCGCGCCCATGGCGCGCCCTTCGGTGATCAGTCCTCCTGCGCGGCGCGCTCTACCGCGCGCTCCGACGGACATCGCGCGCATCGCGGCGCGCCTGCTTCTTGTCGGCGCGCGCGCCTTCGCGGACCTGACGCACGAGCGCCACGAGTTCCTCGGGGTGCGCCTGGCCCAGAAGCCTGAGCGCGTGCTGGCGGGGGTTGGGCGCGCTCGGCATCTGACCCAGGCGCGCCTCCGCGTACTGCACGGCGAACCGCAGCAGGCGCGCTTCGGACTCCACCTTCTCGCGGAACTGCGCGACGCGCGCCGCGCCCGCCGTACGGCTTTCGCCGGGTTCCGCCGACAGGAATCGGGCTGGCTCCTCGACCATCAGACGACAGAGCGTCTCCGCCCGCGCCGCTACTCTCGGTGATCGATAGGCCAGGGCGAGAATGCGACGCGGAACGGGCCCTCCAGGATCCGCTTCGCGGACGAACGCCGACCAGCGGCGGGTGAAGGTCTCCTCGTCGAGTGCGGCAAGCACCTTCGCCTCCTCGTGGGCCAGGTCGTCCACGACGAACTGGAGCGGGGGCATCGCGGCTGCGAGCTGCGCGCGGAAAGGAGCGATACGGGCCTGCTGCTCACGCTTGCTCTCTCCCTCCTGCCGGGGGAGGTACGTGCGGGCGAGCCGCATGGCGTCCTCCAGCGCGTCGAGCGTGCGCACCGCCAAGACCGGAGATTCCAACGCCGGACCCTGTACCTCGCGGGGGCAGCGCCGATCGGTGGCCCCCGTCACGTACGCGACGACGGTGTCCCGGAAGGCTTCGAAGCTCATCGCGTTCAGCCGGTCGATCTCGACCGTGAGGTCCTGCTGCGCTTCAGGCACGCGAGGGACCCTCCTTGCTCGGGCAGGGGTTCGTTGCTCTCGAACCGGATGTGTACCAGGGGGAATGCACAGCGAGGTGACCGTACGCTGCTGCGTGTGCCGGTTCATCGCAAGAGCAGGCGCTCCCCGGCCCCGAGCGCTCTACACGCGCCCGGTGGTCTCGATGCTGGTCCGTCAGGCCCCAGGCGGAAGGAACACCGCAGTGCATACGCCAACCTGACGGGCAATCTCAACGCAGTGCGACACCTTGCGGTGCGCTCGTACGGCCACCTCGCTGCCGATGGTACCCGCCGATCAGATGCCGGTCGGGCCGGGCGGGCTCTACTCGGCCTGCTTGGCGTCCTTGCGGGTCGTCACGCCCTCGATGAGCGGGGCCAGGGCGGTCGGCTTCCACAGGAGGTCGTACGACGTCTGCGCCGCGGCGAGGACGGCGAGGAACGTCGCGGTGAGCTGCCCGCTCTGGAACTGCTGCCAGCCGCCGACGGTAGCGACGGTGGCGACGCCGGCGATGAGCGCGGCAACCATGGCCACGGCCTGCTTCTGCTGGGCCGACCAGCGTGGGCGCTGAACGATCGCGGTGAGCAGCGGCAGGAGGGCGCCGACTCCGGCGCCGGTGGTGAGGAGCTGCATCGTGGAGGAGGACATGGGATTCCCGTCTGTTGGTGGTGAGACGGGGGGACTGTGCGGTAGTGGCGGGGCTTGTGTCGCGCCCCAGCAGGTGGCGGCCCGTCAGCGATGTTCCGGGTCGAGGACGTCGGCCGCGATCTCCCCTGGCGGCTCCGGGGCAGGACGACCCAGCGCGACGGAGAGCGCGCTGCGCAGGTCCTGGATGTAGGCAACCGCTGACGCCTTCCACTTGCGCCACTGCCGCTGTTCCTCCTGAAGCACTTCGACCTTGCGCTCCAAGTCGATCTGCCGGGCTTCGAGGTGGACGACCCGCTCCAGGGTCTGGGCGTTGACGGCGCGCTGCTGTTCCAGCAGCCCGGAGAAGCCCTCCGTGACCGCGGTGAACTGCTGAGCTCCGGCTGTTGCGGCGTCGGTCTCGTTCTTCTTCTTGGCCTGCCGGTACATCATCCAGGCGCCGCCCAAGGCGCCGAGCATCCCGAGGAGCGGGGCGATTACGGGAGCCAGCGAGACGAGACCATCCACTGGTACTCCCTCAGTCGATCCGGATATGGGGTGCGCGGGAACCGGGCCCGTTCGTGGGTTCGGGCCGCGGCTCCCCGCAGGAGCACACGGTGCACGACACCAGCGCTACCGTCGCGTGCTCAACGTTGGCCGTGGGGATCAGGCAGTCGGCGGTGTCACGTTCGCGGCGATGTCCCACGCAGCGCGGACGGCGGCCAGGAGGTGGTCGTCGGTGACGGATCTCTCCGCAGTGGCTAGGTCGGCAGGGGTGTATCCGAGGGCGGCGGCGGTGAGGACGGCGGGGTCGGTGGCGATCGTGGCGACCCGGGGGCTCGGGCTGGAGCTCGGGCTCCCGTCGCCGGAGTTGAGGGTTGCTCGGGCCACGGCGACCCGCAGGGGATTGCCATGCGTCGTCCCGGGCTCGTCGAGGACTTCGCGGGCCACCAGGAGGTAGGCGACGCGGACCCGGTCGGCAAAGACCGTGCTGCCAATCAGAGCGTCGTGGATTTCGTGCAGGGACAGGCTGGCCATCAGGGGACCTCCAAGGGGGAACGGGAGTTGGTCGGGTGGCGGGAGGGGGCTACCAGCCCTCGATGAGGCGCTGGGCGAGGTAGGGGCTGAAGTCGCCGGCCTTGACGTCCGGGCCGACACCGCACTTTCCGTCGGAGTCGCCGGGGACCTTGATCCACAGCAGGTACTCGGCGCCGCCCGCCCCGATGGAGGAGGGGGCCCCGAGGCGGCGTCCGGCTGGGTTGCAGTAGTCGACGTGCTGCCCGGCCGTGTCCATGGCGCCGTGACCATTACGGCTGGTGTCCACGACGAACTTGCAGCCGGGTATGCCGAGACGGGTGAGCTCTTGGACGACTTGCTGCCCGTAGGCGCACGAGATGTCGCTCGCGTCGAAGTTGGCGACGGCGATGGCGAATCCCTTCGCGCTCGCGATGCCCGCCTTCTGGAGGCGGAGCGCCATGTCGACGGGCTTGAGCCAGGTGGCGTTGCCGCCGTCGAGGTAGACGCGGGCGAGCGGGCGCGCGGCGAGGACCTGGGCGGCGTGCTTGACGAGCTCGTACCGCTCGGCGCGGTTCGCCTGGGGGAGGTACTCAGCCTGGGCAAGGGAGTCCGGCTCTACGACGACCAGGGCGGGCCGGTCTCCGATTCCCGCGGCAAAGGCGTTGATCCACTGGCGGTACAGGTCGGCGGACTTCATGCCGCCGCTGCTCTCTCCGTTGTTGTCGCGCAGGTACATGGCGTACGCCACGATGATCGGGAGCTGTCCGGCGTCGGCGGCCGCGGTGACGTAGGACCGCACGTTCGCCTCGACGTCGGCGATCTTGTTCCAGTCGCCGAACCAGTGCGCGCCCGGCTGACTCACCAAGGACCGCTCGATCATCGGCGCCCGGACGTCGCCCCGGTTGGCGCGCAACCACTTCGCCGCGTTCGAGTCGGGGTCGGTGTAGAACCCTTCGCGGACGGTGCACGTCGTGAGCCGGACCTCGGTCACGGTCACCGTGACCGACGATTCCTGGCCGATCTGGAAGGTGAGTTGGCCCTTGGGGGTGCTCATCGGGGAGACGAAGGGCATCACGAAGGTGGTGTCGACGGTGCCGAGTGTGACGAGGCGTTCCTCGGCCGGTGTCCACGGTTCCTGTCCCAGACCGACCGCGACCCGCATCGCCACTCCGGCCCGCGAGGCGCGGGCGGTGAAGCTCAGCGTGTAGGCGGCGCCCGCGCGGAGGGTGATGCCGTCCTGGCCGAAGACCGCGTCGTAGAGGTTCAGGGCGTCCGTGCTGGCGGTCGCGAGCCCCCCGGTGGGCGGGTCCGCGGCGAGGGTGACCATGGCCGGGTTGCCCGCCCACCAGCCGGTCGTCCCGGCGGTGAAGCTGCCGTTGTTGATCAGGTCGCCGTATATCGGCATCGCGGGTTCCTTACTTGGTGTACTTGACGCGGAGCTTGGGCGGGTAGGTCTCGGTGGCTCCGCGGGCGCTGCCGTAGTACGTGCGGTTGGTCGTGTTGGGGTCCAGGGCGATGCCCCGCCACTTGGTGGAATCGAACACGGAGGTGATATCAACCCATTTACCCTCATTGCGTTTCCACTTGACGGCCTTGCCCTCGGCATCGGCGCTGAACCGTGCCGGGCGGCTGGCGTGGGCGTGGGCCTTGATGAGCGCGGTCCCGCCGGCGGCGTAGTACCAGTGATCGAAGTAGAGGTAGACCTCAGCGCGCTCGATCTTGGCTCCGGCGAGGTCCGTGGCGAGCGTGGCCGGGAACCCGATCAGCGAGGCCTGCACGCCGTTCGCGGCGCTGTAGTACCCCTGCATGGCCTGGGCTTTGTAGTAGGCGTTGTAGCCGCCACGGTTTGCGTACGACGCGGACCACGATGCGTTGTACGTCTTGGTGTACGTGCGCGTCGGCCTGGCCGAGCTGCCCCCGCCGTCGTTGTAGCCGCCGCCCTCGGGGACGTGGGCGCCCACGTCCTCGATGTAGAAGACGCCCAGTCGGCTGTCGGCGCCGAAGAGGTTCACGCTGCCCGCGGTCGTGGCGAAGGTGACGAGGATGTGGTTGGCGACGCCTACGGTGAAGCTGCTGCTGGGCTTCACCGTCTCCATGCGGACGGTCTCCCATCCGGCTGAGGAAAGGTGGTGCGCCTTCTCGTACACGATCGGGGAGCTGATGGTGGGGCGGTTCTCCCCGCCGTTGCGGAAGCGCAGCCAGAGCTCGGGCCCGGCCACCGTCGGGTCCGCGAGGCACTCCATGACCAGGCGGTACATGCGGCCCGCTTCCGGCTCGAAGGCCAGTTCGACGTACCCCATTTCGGGGCCGGTGCTGGTGCGGGCGGTGGCCATGTAGTCGATGGCGACGATGCCGCGCGGGGGGTTGCCGAGCAGTGCGCCGACGGGCTCACCGCCCACCATCAGCGTCCCGGCGACCGCGAGGTCGGCGAACCCGGCGGCCCCGTCCGTGTCGATCGTCGCCACGGACTTCCCGGCGTTGCGCAGGGTGAGGTACTGCGGGGACCCGGTCACGAGGCTGACGGCCTCCTGGCCGGTGTCGTCGTACAGCCGCAGCCCATTGGGGCCGACCTCCGCGTGCGCGCCGCCGGTGACCCTGCCGAAGATCGGGTGGCATTCCGCGTTGTCGAAGACGACCCACCCGCTGGTGGCGGCGCTCACCTCGATGAACAGGACGGCCTGGGTGGCGCCCTGGGGGGAGGTGACCTGACTGGTGATGCGCTGCCACTGCCGCGGCATGGGGGCGGAGGTTTCGGCGGCGCTGTACCCGAGGATCGCGTCGTTGCTGTCCTCCCAGCGGACCAGGATTTTCACGGCCTCGGCGACAAGGTCGGCGCTGGGCAGGATGTCGACACCCAGCGCGAATTGGGTGCCGGGGAGGATCGGGGCCTTGGTCAGCGGGAGCGTGAAGTACGCGGGGACAGGTGAGGTGCATTCGACCTGGACGCCGACGCCGACACGGTGCCCGGGGGCCAGCGACCAGGGGGCGCCCGCCGCGGCGACGAGGTTCGCCGCGGCGGCGGACTCGAAGGAGGGGTCGGGGATCAGGTTGGTGCCCTGGCCGACGGCTATCTGTTCCGGTCGTACCGAGCCCACCGACAGGTGGGTGGCGTTGACCGCGCCTGCCGCGATCTTCCCGGCGGTCACCGAGCCCGCGGCGAGCTGGTCGGAGACCACCGAGAGGGCCTTGATCTCCCGGCCCGTGATCGCCCCCGCCTTGATGTGGGTGGCGTCGATGACACCGGCCTGAATGTGGTTCGCCTCGATGGCGCCGGCCGCGATCTCGCGCGCCCGGACGGCCCCGGCGTCGATCTTCCCCGCGACGATCGCGTTCGCGGCCAGGAGGTTCGCTCCGATCGTCCCGGCGACGATCTTCGAGCCCGCGACGGAGGCATCCTTGAGCCACACCGCGAGGTCCAGCAGGGCGGACAGGTCGGGGCCGTCGACCATCCGGGGTGTGCCGGCCACCGCGGCGGACGGCACACCGGTCACCTCGGCGACGTTGACGCCGACGAGCCGGATGTACTGGCTGGCGTAGCTGGTCGTGCCGATCGTGACGGTGGCCCCGGCGGGGTTGCTCATGGTTGCGACGATCGTCGTCGGTGAAGGCGTGAAGTCGGCCGTCGCCCCGAGGTGGACCTGGACGCGGACGAAGTCGAGCGGTCCGCTGTCGGCGTCCTCCCACCGGCCGTCCCACGTCACCAGGAGCCCGGCCAGGACCGGGGCGACGACCGGGTCGGTGGGCTGGGGCGGGGGCGGGGCGTTGTGGTGGACGACGCCGACCGTGCCGTCGTACTGGGTGCCGATCGTGGTGCGCAGGTCGCCGTTGTCGTCGTACACCTCCAGGAGGCCGCCCTCGATGGACGCGCCGTTGAGCTGGTTGGTCATCTCCAGGGCGCGCAGGCGTGATTCGAGGTCGGCGAACAGCGCGGCGAATTCCTTGGCGGACTCGCGGTCGTCGAGACCGAAGTTGGACACAGGTCTCCTAGAAGTGGTCGGCGCGTGTGAGGGTCAGGACGGCGGTCCCGGCGACGGGGTCGATCTCCTCGGCGACGATCCGGTGCCACACCTGGATCTCGCCGACCCACGGCACGTCGACCTGCACGAGGATCAGGTCGCCGAGCGACCAGGCCCCGAGCCGTGCGTTGGCGTGGTCGCGGATCGCGATGGAGGGGATCGTCAGCATCTGTGCATTGCGGCTCTGCTCGATGCGCCCCCACGTCAGGAGCTGCGCCCTCGACGTCGTGGTCTTGCGGGGGATCACTCGGGCGCGACGCAGGCGCTTGTCGTTGGACACGGTGCGCACCGTGGGCGTCGTACGGCCCGACCCGGCGCCCACCATGTAAATCTCGTTCGAGAATTTCTCGCCCATCCCCTGGGGACTGGCGTACTCGATGATGTTCTCGCCCTGCGCGAAGCGGAGGTCGGGGCGGGACTTGCCGAGACGTTTGCGGCCGAGCAGCAGCCGGTGGGCGATGCGCTCGTTGGTGCCGTCCCAGCCGTGCCACTCCGCGTAGTCGGCCCCGGCCTCCTTCAGCACGCTGTCGATGGCCTGCCCGCAGTCCGGGTAGTCCCACCACAGCAGCTCGTAGGGGTCCTTGCCGGACGGGGCGCCCATGGCGTACCCGGCATCGTGCTTGTCGACGACCACCCGCAAGTTGCCGTACGTGTACTCCTGGACGTGCCCCCAGATGGTGCGCACCACGTCGAACGCGTCGAGACGCGGGCCGACCTTGTCCTTCGGCCGCGGCGGCATTTTCCGTTTGGGCTTGGACTTGTCGATGTAGCCGTCGTTGTTCTTGTCGCGGCCCTCGTACGCGTACTTCTGCTTGATCAGCATGCCGGACTGGATGCTGGAGCCCAGGAAGGGCAGCCCGTGCGGGTACGAGGAGAAGCCGGTGAGCGTGAGCTTCATCGCCTGGCCCTGGTACTTGATGTGGGTGATCAGCCCGCCCCACCGGATACGGCCCTCGAACTCGGCGTAGATCGCCGTCGACCACTCGGCGAGGATCGGCATGCCGTCGGGCCGGGCGTTCAGGCGGAGGTACTCGGGGCTGATGGTGGCGGTCAGGCCGCCCGGTCCGGACAGTTCGCGCTTGGGCGGGCCGTCGGGGACCAGGGGGACGTCCCAGTCGAGGATGTCGCCGGTGATGACGCGCTCGGCGATGTACCGCCAGCCCATCAGGCGCTCACCGGGGCCTGCGAGTAGGTGACCTCCAGGGACAGGGCAGTGCCGTTGTCGGCCTGGAGGAGGCCGGTCGTACCGGCCGCGGTGGTGGCCTGCACGGAGACGGTGGCCCGGGTGCCGCGCTCGGTGGGCGGCACGGTGAAGTTGTGCCCGGCGAGGAGGGTGACGCGGGCGGGCGAGGTGATCCGGAAGGGGAGGCCGGTACCCGTCTGGGCGCCGTGGGTGACCCGGATCGACCCGCGGGCTTCCGCCGCGTTGGGGTGCAGCAGACCCGTCATGTTGGTGTGGACGTTCACGTGGGTGGCCCAGTCCGGCACGTTCAGCTCCCAGCGGGCGCCGAGCGGGAACTCCTCCCAGACGTCCGGCAGGAGACCCAGGTCGTCGGGGGTGGGCCATGCGGAGTGCAGGTAGACGCGCTCGGTGCGGGTGCGGGGCTGTGCCATCTGCCGCAGGTCCGTGATCATCGCCGCCGTGACCGCCGTGGTCTTCGCCGGGAGGTCGATCCGGGCGAGGGTGATCGCGGTCGACCCCGGCTGAATGTCGGCGATGCTGCGGGTACCCGGCGGCACGCTGGTGATCACCCGGGTCCACACGTACGGGCCGATCAAAGGGTCGGCGGGCTCCGGCCACACCTCCCCGCCGTACGGGTCCTCGATCCGGGCGATCACCAGGTCGGAGCGGGGACCGTCCACCCCCGTCGGGGCGATCTCCACCTGGTCCAGCGTCGGATTGCGAGCGGCGTACGACTGCCGTCCCGGACCGGCCGCCCGACGTCGGGCCACCATCGCCCCCGCGCCCACCGTCACGGCCGGGCCCGGCATGGCCAACGCCCGCACCTGAAGGTCCGCGGGCCCGGCGATGCCCTCCCCGCCGCTCGCGGCGACCTCCGCGAGGAGGCGCACCGTCTCCTCGCTGGCCGCCGTGTTCTCCACGAACCAGGGAATCCCGTCCCACACCATTCGCTCTGCCTCTTCCTGCTCGCCTGATGCCGGGGCAGAGGATGAACGGGCGCGTTGGTTAGTGTCGCGGTCTCACCACCAGGCATGCGCGTTGCGCCACCCGATCTCGATGCGCGGCCCCACGAAGGTGAGCCCGGGACGGCGCGAGAACTGCATACGCGCGGTGTGCCGGCCGGGGTGGAGCAGCAGGTCCCGCAGCAGCGGACTCGACCGCGTCAGCTTGTCCGCCACCGACCCCCCGGTCTGGATGTTCCACACCGCCCGGGACCAGCTCCGGGAGTCGAGCCGTACGGACTGCCCGACGGCCAGGTCCACGTTGAGCTGCACCGTCCACAGCCCGTCAATGGTGAGCACGTAGTTGCGGCCGGGCCCGTGAAAAGTGATCCACGGGTGCGTCGCCAACCTCCCGCCGACGTTCAGCCCGGCCACCAGGCGCTCCCCAGTACCCCCGGCGGGCGTCCCCGGACGGCCCGGCCGCCACACCGGGCCGGGGACGTTGGCGCGCCCGACGAGCTCCGCCCGCTGCTCATCGTTGTCGTAGAACTTGTCGTCCACCGCTTCGAAATCCACGAGCAGCGGCGTGAAGCCCTGATCGGAAAACTTCTCGTGGACGACCGCGAATTTGCGGGGCCGCCCGTACAGCAACCGGACCCGACCGGCGCTCTGCCGGCGCAGCCACGCGACACCGCCCGCCCGGCGCCGGACCGCATCCGCCCGCCACGCCGTACGGACGATCCCGACAGCCTCCTCGTTCCACTGTGCACGTCGTACCAGGGTCGGCCTCCCGGCGCTGGCCTGCGGGCCGCCGACGCCGATCTGGCCACTGTCGCCACCCGCCGGGTAGAGGTAGTTGTAGCTGGTGGTGGGTGCGTCGACAGTGTCGACGCCGAGCTCCAGGGCGACGGTGACCGTGCGCTGGTAGTCCCGCCCCATCCGTACCCCGTCCTCGCCGGGCAGCGGCGTGGTGGTGTCGTCGAGGTCGGCGAACTTCGTCTCGGGCTCCTTCAGCAGGTAGATGCCGGAGGGGGTGCGTCCGAAGTCCAGGAGGCAGCCGGGGTACGGCGCGCTCGCGCTGTACGCGAATTGCCAGTCGCCGTCACGCATAGAGGCCACCACCCCCCATCTGAATCTTCCGTAGCTCGAACATGGCGTCGTCGAGCGCTCCTCTCACGGTGCCGACCTGCGCCACGTTGACGTTCAGGTCACCGCCCACCAGCGCGGAGCTGCCGGGGGTGGAGGCCGCCACGGTGCGGCTGCCGGAGCTCAGGGCGTGTGTGCGGGCGGCACCCTGCCCGTACTGGCTGACGCCGCCGTTCGCGAAGTACACGACCCGGCCGCCGAACATCTGCGCGACGCGGTCGAGGATCGCTTTGCTGCGCCGCCGCTTGGAATGTGCCAAAGGCAGGTACGCCTCCCCCTGAGTCTCAGGCTCGTTCCACACCCGGATCTGGCCGGGCCGGGCGATCTGCGCGACGTGGTTCTCGGCCCCGTTCGCGAAGGCCTTGACCCGGCTGGCCATCTGCTGGATGCCGCCGTTGGCGAAGTGCCGGATGCCGCCGTCCGCGTAGTTGTCGATGTAGGGCTTGCCGACGGTCGTGTACCTGATGGTGACGTGCACAGTCCTGTCCTGCAGTTGGTTGATCTTGCTCTGGATCGACTGCACTTGCTGGAGTGGGGTGCCGGTCGGGGCAGTGATTTTGACCGTCTTTCCGCCGTTGTCGACCTTCTCGATCTTGAACTTCAGGTCGCGGAGAGCGGATTGGGCCGTCTGCGTGGGGGCCTTGACCTCGATCGACTTGCCCGGCGGAAGGCTCACGACCTTCTGCTGCACATCCTTCAGCTCTCCCGCTGCCTGCTTCACGATCGCGTTCACCGTGACCGTCTTCTTATCGGGCGCGTTCGCGATGTCGTTGGCGAGCGCCGACAGGTTGGCCCTGGCCGTACCCGTCGGCGCGTAGACCGCCACGTTCTTTGAGCCGGGGATGCGGTGGATCTGGAAGCCGAGGGCCTCCAGTTGCTTCCAGGCCTCGGTCGTCGGGGCGCTGATGACGACGGTCTTCTTCTCGGTGACGCCGTCGAGCTTGCCGCGGAGGGCCAGCACCTCCGCGGTCGCCTCGGGGATGCCCTGCGTCGTCATCAGGGTTGTGATCGTGCTCGGAATGAAGCCCATCTGATCGGCGAGCGCCTTCGCCTGCGCCTCGGGTATGCCCAAGTCCATCGCAAGCTGGATCGCCTTGGCGCGGGCACCCTCCATGGCTCCCTGAGAGAGGTTCATGGCCTCCGCCATGGGCATCAGGGCCTGATCCGCGGCCTGCATGGAGCTGGTGGCCACGCCGAGCATCGCGTCGCGGAGCTCGCCGAGCTGGGTGTTGAGGGTCTGCCCGTTGCGGGTGGTGGTGTCGACCATCCCGTTGTTGGCGACAAGGGACTTCCCCCAGCCCTCGGACTGCTCGACGGTGCCCTTCATGGTGTCGTTGATCTGCAACATCACCGAGTTGAGGCGGGTCTCGGCGTCGTGCACGGACTGGACGTTGCCGCTGAGAGCGTCGAGCGCCGCCTTGAGAGCGTCGACCCGCTGGTCCGCGGCCTGCGTCTTGTCACCGAACCCCTTGACCGCGGCCTGAAGCCGGTCGTACGCGGTGACGCCGACGGTGGCACCGTCGTTCATCGCCTTCCCGGCCTCGGTGGCGTCCCGCTTGCTCTTCGTCAACTCGCCGTTGAGCGATCCGAGCGCGTCGGCAGCGTCCTTGTACTTCTGCCCCTGCTCGTCGTACTGCCGAATCCAGGCCCTGCCGGACTGCGTCAGCGGCTTGTTGGCTTCGGCGAGGGCCAGGAGCTTCTTCTGAAGCCCGTCGACGGAGCCGCCCTGTTCGAGGTACGCGTCGGTGAGGGTCTTGAGGCTGACGTCCGCGTCCCGCATGACGTCCACGAGCTTGCCGTTGCCGTCGGCGAGCTTGGTGTCCTGCAAGAGCCGGACGGTCTGGGCGCGCACGTTCGCGTCGATTACGCCGTTGCTGTCCGCAAGGGCGCGTGCGAGGGAGGAAACCCGCTCGCGGTGCGCTTCCGTGGCGCGCGCGCTTTCCTGGTGCTTGGCAACGAGGAGGCCGATTCCGATCGTGGCACCGGCGATGGCGATTCCGAGCGGGCCGCCGAGGGCGGACACCATGCCGCCCATCGCCGTCATCGCTGTCCGGTTCGCGGCCCCGATGCCGCGCAGTGCGCCGCTGAGTCGTCCGCCTTCGAGTGCGGTGGTGCGGTAGACGCCCGTCATGCGCTGCCACAGGGTCATCTGCGGGCCGATGGCGCCGGGCCCCAGCGTGGCGGCGCGCATGGTGTTGCCCAGGGCCCTCATGGACGTTCCGGCGGCGCTGACCGAGGTACCGAAGCCGCGCAGCATCCCGGAGACGGCGGTGATGACCTTGAGGGCCAGGAGGGTGCCCAGCAAGGTCGCCAGGGCGATGTTGGCCCCGGGGACCACGTTCATGATCCCGTTGAAGACGGCGACAAGGCCGGAGAAGGCGGAGAGCAGCACCCCCAGCCCGGTTCCGGCTCCGGCCAGGTGGCCGATCGCGGTCGCGATGTTGGAGATGGCGCTGACGATCGCCGGGCCGACGCTCTGACCGATCCCGGTGAAGAAGGTGCCCAGGGCGGGCATCAGTTGGGTTCGGATCTGGCGGACCAGGTCGAGGACGCCGACGTCCTTCATGGCGCGGCCCATGCCGCGTACGAAGTCCCCGACGAGTTGGTTGAGCTCGTGGAACATGGGCGCAGCGTCACTGAACATCTGCTGCATGCCCTGCTGGCCAGCCTTGCTGTTGGCCCAGCGCTCGAAGCGCTTCATGGTGCCCTCGAAGCTGTCGAGGAGGGCGTTGCCGGACTCCATGCCCGCGCGGCCGACGCCGCCCAGGCCCTTGATCAGGGACCCGGTGGAGCGGCCGAGCTGGACGGCCTTGTCTCCGGCATGGTCCAGGAACTTCGCGAGGGAGCCGGTTTCGCGTCCCGCCTTCGCCGATGCCCGGACGTACGCGGTGAACTTCTCGCCGCCCTTGGCGACCCGTTCGACGAACGGCCCGGAGGCGACGAGGTAGTCGAGGGTGGCGCGCCCCAGGTTGCCGATGCTGCCGGTGATGTTGCCGAGGACCTTCGAGTTCGACCCGGCGATCGTCTTGAAGTCCTTGCGGAACACCCCGGTGCGCATGAACTTGGCGCCGCGCTCCGTCAGGGCTCCCATCTGGGCTGCGCTGTCGCCCAGGGTGTCCTTCAGGAGCGGGAGGACCGCGTTCGAGAGGGGCTTGATGTCGTCGGCGATCCGCGAGAAGAATCGTTCCTGCACGGACTGCTTCATCTTGCGCCAGGCGCCGGCCAGGGACACCACGGTCTTGACCGAGGCCCTGGCCGACTCCGACAGCTTCCCCATGGCCTGCTGGAGCTTCTGGGCTTCGCCCTTGGTCAGCTTCCCCCCGGCGGCAAGGGTCGCTTGCGCCTTCAGCGACTCCTTGATGGCGTCGCCGAAGCCGCTGAAGGCGACCTTCGTGCCGATCGCGGCCGTCGCCGCGGCAGTGATCAGCCCGGGAATCGCCCCGAGGACTCCCACCGCGGGCGCGGCGGCCGACACCAGGGCGGTCAGCCCGGCTCCGTACTGACCGAGCGCGGCAACCGCAGGTTGCACCAGGGAGAGGAGTGCTCCCATGCCGACCATCCGAAGGGAGCGGCGGCCCTTCGGCATGTTCATCTGCACCGGCACCCTGACCGGATTGCTGTCCGCCTCGCCCTGCGCGCCCTGGATGAGGTTGCGCACGCCCCGCATCAGCCCGCCGGACGAGTTGCTGCCGTCAGCGTCAGGACGAAGGGGCAGGCGGAAGTCGGCGTCGGCGATGCTGCGGCGGATGCCGTCGAGTTCGCCGCGAAAACGGTCCTGGTCGACCTTGATGCGGACCTTGGCGGTGACGCCCTTGGACGCCTCCTTGACCGCCTCCTTGAGGCGCCGCCGCAGGCCCTTGCTGTCGATCTCAACCTTGACCTTGGCGGCCAGGCCCCCGGCGGCCGACTCGACCTCGGTGCGCAACTTCGCCGCGAAACCGGCGAGATCCGCGACGACCGGCACTTCGAGCCGACCGGCTTGCAGGCCCTCAGCCACTGCGGACCATTCCTCTCTGCATGGCGGCCATCAGCATCTGCCGGTGACCGGCCATGTGCGGGGCCGCCTGCTGCGCCACCGCCTCCTCGGAGCGGGCTCGGGGCGAGCCGGGGACACGCTTCCGTGGGTGGGTGGCGGAGCTGTACGGGCGGGGGATGGTCTTCGGCTCCTCGCGGCGCTTCTCAGCGGCGAGGATGCTGATCTCTTCGACGATCTGCGCCAGGAGCTCTGTGGACGTCGTCCACCCGCTGCTGGCCGCGGAGTGGACCCGGGAGTCTTCCGGCAGGCCGTCGATCAGAGAGGACAGCCGCCTCAGACCGATGAAGTCGGGGTCTCCGGGTCGTTGCCAGATGCGTCGGGCGTCGATTCCGTGGTGTCGGGAGAGGTCGGCTTCGACGTCGTTCCATCGCTCGTGGAGGAGGCGTCCGACCTGAAGTGCTTTCCCAGCTCAACTCCGTACGTACGGGAGAGGCCGACGGTCAGGCGCACGTAGTCCGAGAGGGACGGGCGGGCCTGGAGGAAGGTGTCGAACTGCTCGCCGAGGAGAATCGCGTACGTGTTGCGGATCGCGGTGAGGAACTTGCGGGGGAGGGAGGGGCGCCGGAAGAGGGCGGTGACGACCTCGGCGACGCCGGCGTCGCCGTCGGAGGACTCCAGGACCTCGCCCAGGAGCGCGACCAGGCCCAGCTCGTCGGACAGCAGCGGATCAAGGGCGTCGGCCGGGAGTTCGGCCGGGAAGATCAGATCCTCGCCGCCGAAGAGGACCGGGATGCCGTCCGGGTAACGGGCCTCGCGGCGGGCGGCGTCCAGGTCGAGAACGTACGACATGTGGGGTGTGACCTCTCGTGTGCGCGGGCTGAGTCGCGGGGGTGCGGCAGCACGCGGACACTGGCAAGCCGTCCGGCTTTGTGTCGCGTGCTGCCGCCCGAGGTCACGCCGTGAGGGCGAAGGCCGGGTCGTCGGTGAGGACGTACCAGGCGTCGAGGTCGTCGCCGCCCTGCACCGCGAGGCGCAGCGGGAGGATGGCCTCCTTGGTCTTCGCGAGGTCCTTGGAGACGCCCTCCATCTGCATCGTGCGGGGAACGATGTACCTGTAGTGCTTACCGCCGTCGATGACCTCGATGACGGCGGCGACCTCGGTACGGGAGCCGATGCGCGGCGGGGTGAACTTGTACTGCTTGGGGGCGCCGGGCTGTCCGCCGGAAGGGGTGACTTCGGTGATCGTGCCCCCGCCGTAGACGGCCTTGAAGTTCTTGCCCGACCACTGCTGGAGATCGACTTCGATCGTCGCGGCGTCCTGGGTCTGGAACGTGCGGGTCGGGTACGAGCTCTGTGCGGAGCGGACCTGTTCGAAGTTCGGCTCGCTGTTGAACTTCAGCGAGTCCTCGGTGGTCAGGCCCACGCTCGACCAACCGGTGGGCATCGTCGACGTCGCATCGGCCGGGGCGTTGGTCCCCAGAGGGGCCAACCATATTCGGGTGATCGACGGGATGACGATCTCGTTGTTGTTGGCGGTCTCGACGGCCATGAGGGGGTACTCCCTGGGGTCCGGGTGCTGTGGCCCGGACACCATGGGGAGCCGTCGGTCTTAACGTCGCGTACTGGCGCTACGACGCTTCCCACAGAGTGCGCGCGATGTGATCTCGTCCTCGCGACGTACGAGGTCGACTCGCGCAGTTCCACCCTCCGCGAGGCGGACGTCGGGCGATGACTCGCCAGCCAGCGC
Source organism: Streptomyces sp. NPDC087440 (assembly GCF_044744005.1). Taxonomy (NCBI): domain Bacteria; kingdom Bacillati; phylum Actinomycetota; class Actinomycetes; order Kitasatosporales; family Streptomycetaceae; genus Streptomyces; species Streptomyces sp. NPDC087440. The sequence goes on from NZ_JBIUXN010000027.1 coordinate 79,621, forward strand.
CGCGCAGGCTTGCCCCTGATTCGCCTTCCTGCGTGTAGGTGATCAGGCGGGAGTACCCAAGCGCTTGAGCAGCTCGCCAGCAAGCGCCGTACAGCAGGCTGTTCCCGTTACGGACCCCGTCGGTGGCCGTTCGGGTAACCTCCAGCGTCTCGCCGTCATCAAGGTGGCGGGCCACGGGGCGCCCAGCAATCGCGACGGCCCGTAGAACACCATGTTGGTCAGCCGCACCTACCGTGAAGACGGCGCCAGGGGGCGGCTGATGATGCCGGTGCCATTCGGCGACGAATTCCTTCGCCTGCTTCTGCCTCAGCGGTACGAGGTGCAGACGGATCTCATCGGGTGTCACTATCTGTGCTCGTATCTATGGGTGCAGGGTGACGGAAAGGTTCAGCAGCCACCGCGGTTGTCCGTCGACGAGCGGTGACCAGATCAGCAGGCCCGAGGGGCTGATGCCGTTGATGACGGCCCGGCCAGGAACGTGCGGGGCGTCCACGCGGCGCTTCGCGATGGTGGCGCAGCGCAGCAGCACACGCCGAAGCTCCGCTTTCCCGGGCCAGCCGCCGGGGTCGCCATAGATCTCCAGCGTGACTTCGGGGCTGGTGGCCCAAGAGAGGTCGCGGAGATCGCCGCCGGGCCCGTGGCCCACGACGAGGTGTGGCCACGGTGCTTCGGCGAGCCCGGACACGCGGTCGGGGCCGCCGAGTGCGTCGGCGGCCTCCGCGTTCTCCTTCAGCCAAGTGAGGAGTTCGGACACCGGGTCGGTGTCCGCCAGGTCGCGGCTGTCCATCAGGTGCGGGCGGTGTAGCCCTGCATGCGCAGGCGGCGGGCGTAGTCCGGGGAGACCTGAACGGAGGTGCCGGGCGGGCAGTCGACGCCGTTGATCCGGAGGTGGTGGGACAGGACGACGGTCTGCTGGGCCGCGCTCGTGGACGCGGCTGACCGGGCGGTGGGCGTGTGCGCGGCCGGCTCGGTGGCTGCCTCCGGGAGGGCATCGGAGTCCGTGCTGGTGGGCGTCTTCTTGGTAGTCATGGCGCGTACTGTGCGGGGGACATCTGCTTGTGTCGCGTCCTGGGTGTCAGCGGCGGGCGGCGACGATGCCCGCGGCCCGACTCATGAAGTGTGCGCCGGGGGCGACGAGGTTGCCCGGGTAGGTGGTGCCGACTTCCGCCTCGACGACCATGGGGCCGCGGACGGACACGGTGACGGTGACCTTCTTGCCGCTCACGACGGGCTGCCCGGTGTTGATGTGGCGGGAGATTCCCCGCGGGTCGGTGTGGGTGGTGCAGCGGCAGTTCTTCAGGTTGGCGACGGCACGGGAGGACTGGTCTCTCGGGGCGAGCATGTACGTCTTGGCGCCCAGCCCGCGGTGGTGGCGGTCCCAGTCCATGCTGTTGATCGCGAACCGCAGGTTGCCGGGGACGATTTGGCCTTGGGCGGCGACGTGGGTGGGGCGGACGCGGTCGTCGCCCATGGTCACCCACCGCTTCGTGGGCGGGGCGAGCCGTTTGGCCTGGATCTCGACCTGCTGGGCGATGCGCTGGATGTCCGGGGCGATCATCCGGGCGAGGGCAGCTTCGAGACCGGGGTTGGGTCTGAACTTGGCCATCAAGGAACCTTCGGCGGGTTGAGGGTGGCGGTGGCCTGGACGTAGTCGGCAGCCGGGCAGCCGGGCACCTTGTGATCGCGGGCGGTGCTGAGCGTCCAGGAACGGCCGCGTGAGTCGGTGACGGTGTCACCGGGTTCCAGGGGCCAGGCGCGCGGGTCCAGGCGCATCGTCCAGGATCCGTCGGGCTGTTCGGTGGCGGACCCGGGCCAGCTCCCGCGCGCTGCGGGCCGTTCGGCCGGGTTCGGCGGGACGGGCACCCCGTTGGCGTCGCGCTGCCAGGGGTGCGGGAGCGCGTACACGGTGAGCACGGTGTTCGGCAGGAGGACGGCCACGGGTCAGCGCCTTCGGTAGCGCGGCGAGGCCGAGTACGGCCAGGGGGCCCGTGCCGGCCGGGTCACCGGGCGGAAGAGCAGGCGACGCAGGCTCGACAGGGAGTCGAGCGTCGGGGGCGCTCCGGCCTGCCCAACGACGGGGGCCGCTTCGTAGGAGATGGACTGTCCTTCGGCGCTTACGGAGGAGACGCGGCGCCCTTCTCCCACGGGGTTGTTGGGGCGGTTGCGTTCGGATTCTGCAGCGTGGGCGGCGACGTACCGGCGGACGGCGGGCTCTGCTGCCGCGTTGAGGCCGACCAGGACGTCGACGTCGTACGTGCCGTCGCCGCGCGGGCGGTAGGCCTCCACGTCTACGAGGTCGTCCTGCTCGGGCAGCGGCCAGGTGTCGGCGGAGTCCAGGTCGTCGGACCAACGCGGTTGTACTGCAAGCAGGGTGAGGGTGCGGGGAATGAGGGGGCGGCCCAGGTAGCCGACCACGTCCGCCTGGGCGTTGCGGATGGCCGTGGTGAGGGTGCTGCGCTGCGCCGCGTCGAGCGGAAGCGGTAGGCCGAGTTCGTCGGCTACCGCTTCCGGCGAGACGACGAGCCCCTGTCCAGTGGGCAGATCGAGCACCAGGGCCGTATCCCGGACGGGCGGGGTGCCCTGGCTGCGGGTGAAGGTGACGGTCGCCCAGTACCGGCCCATGGGCACGTCGGGCAGGGAGAACCGGTAGACGCCGGGGCGCAGCCGGGAAGCTGCCTCTACCGAGGCGGTGGGGGTGCCGCTGCGGTCGGGGGTGGCGTACAGGTCGAGGCGGGACATCTTGCCGCCTGCCGGTTCGGGGTCGTAGTGCGCCCCGGCGTGGATGGGCTGGTAGTCGAGGACCGACACCGGTGGCTCCCTACTTCCCGTCGGTCTGCTTGGCCGCCGCCTGGGCGTCGAGGCGCTCCTGGATGCGGGCGGCGATGCTCTCGGAGACCACGGCCCCCTTGGGCTGGAGCAGGCGCTCCACGGGGGTGCTGTGCGGCCCGAGGAAGGTCCGCTCGATCAGGCGGACGGTGCAGGTGAGGGTGGAGCCGTACGGCGTGAGCGGCTGGAAGACGTTCTTCGGGTCCTTCGGGGGCTGCTTGGTCTCGTCGTCGAGGATGACCTCGGCCAAGTTGTCGTCGTCGGGGATGACCTCGGTCGGGGTGACGTAGCCGTTCGACGCCGGCGGCTGCGGTGCCTCGTGGACTGCCGGGGGCTCCAGCGGTGCCACCTCGGGGGCCTTCGGCGTGCTGTCCGCCTCGGTCTGCGGGGTCGGCGGTGCGGTGGTGTCGTCGTCGGGCTTCGCGCTCGCGGTCTTGCGGGGGGATCGGGTGGCGGCCATGGAGGGCTCCCTCATGGGTTGGTGGTCCAGTCGGCGCGCAGAGTGCTTGCTGCGCCGTGCTTGTGTCGCGCCCTGCTGTAGTGGCGGCCCCGGACGGTGTCGCGGCAGGACGTCCGGGGCCGCGGAATCAGGCGTAGTTGAAGCCGCCGGTCTTGGTGACGTTGCCGCTGTCGGCGACGGCGACGACGTTCGCCGCCCCGGCCGTACCGGCAGGGGTCTTCACGGTGAGCTCGGTGGCGGAGAGGACTTTGAGGCTCGTTCCGGCCGTCGCCCCGAAGTTCACGACCGAGACGCCGTCGAGGTTGGTGCCCTTGATCGTGACGGTGGTGCCGCCCGCCGCCGGGCCGGTGGACGGGCTGATGGACGCGATGGTGGCCGTGGTGAAGTGACGGTCGATGACGGACTGGGGGACGACCGTCCCGGCCTGGTACAGCAGGTGACGCTTGGAGCCCTCGGGGCGGCCGTCGCCGGGTCCGTAGGGCTCGGAGTAGTAGATGTCCTCGGTGATGCGCTTGGGCGGGTCGCTGACGGCGGCCGCGGGGAACGCGGCCTTCGTGATCCGCTGGCCGGACTCCTTGTAGAGGCCCATGGTGTGCGTCCTTCCCTCGTGTTGGTGGCGGCAGGAGGATGCGGTACCGGGATGCCTTGAGTCGCGCCTTGCCCTGTGGGGCGTTTGCACAATTGGGCAAGAATGATCTTGATCGGGTGAGGCGACCATGGGCCGCACAGGGCGCCAGCCGCTGCACGGCCCACGGAGGAGCTACGGTCGGCCGCTGGTGAACTGCTTGCCGGGGCCGCGCCGTTTCGCGTCCTGCTGCCGCTGGAGCTCGCTCCAGCGGTGGGGGCCCTGCTTCTTCTTCAGGTGCACGATGTTGTTCGCGGCGATGCCGACCTTCTGCGGGCCGAGCACCGACACGAGGCAGCCTTCTTGGGCGCGGGAAGCGTATCCGGCCTCCTCCAGGCTCTCCTCGTCGGGAAAGATGTCCACGTGCCGCTCCACCGTGAGATCAATCAGGTGGTCCTCGCGGCCGCCGAGGGAGTACACCCACCGGAAGTTCTCCGGCGGGTCCGGCTCCACCACTTCGCGGAACAGCGACACGCTCTTGGTGTACGCGTAGAACCGGACGTCGGGCGCGGACCTCATCACACGCATCCAGGCGCGGGTGTATTCGGGGCTGAAGAAATCGCCGGCGTCGTGCACGCGGATCCAGCGGCCGCGGTACCGCTTGTGCTGGACCTCGGCGGTCATCTGCTTCTCCCAGCCCGGGAGGTCGTCCAGCACCATCATCAGGTTCGCCTGGTGGCGGCCCTTCACGTTGCGGAACTGGTAGGCGCCGGTGCGGGCGTAGCAGAGCGGCGCGCACACCCCGGCTGAGGGGCAGGTGTTGTAGTGGCGGCCGTCGGGCAGAGTCCCGGCCCACGCCGGGATCGACCAGTTGAAAATGCCCTGACGGCGCATGTCGGAGTTCTGCGTGAGCAGGGGCTTCACGGTTTCTGTCATGGCCGGGACGGTGAGCGGTGCGGGACCTTTGTGTCGCGTCACAGGATGCGCAGGTCGTCCCACCCGTCGGGGCCGACGCTGAAGACGAGGAGCCCCGACGCGGACACTTCGCCGCTCCGGGCAACCCACCAGTCGGACCCGTTATCGAGGGTGGGGGCCTGGACGTGCAGACGCCCGTTGCCGAGCTGGGTGGTGCGGAAGTGGTGGTAGTGGCCGGTGATCAGGATCTGGGCGTCCGCGATCGGCTGCCGTCCGAACGTCTGGTTGCGCCACCAGTCGCCCGCCTTCTCCGGCCGGGGGAATTGGTGCCCGTGCGCGAGGCCGACGATCGTCCCGGCAATGTCGAGGCTCACGGTTTCACGCCACCGCTCGGGCACGACGAAGCTGACGTGCCCGTAGGCGTCCGGGTTGCGGGCGTACGCGTCAGCGACCTGGGAGAGGACTTCGATGCCCCAGTCGTCGGACGGCGGGCCGACCGCGTCCTTGCCGCGGCGCACCCTGGCATGGTTGGAGCCGCAGGTCGCGGCGACCACCCTGCCGAAACGTCCGGCGAGCCGGTCAAGGCCCTCGAACGTCAAACGCCGGTGCACCCGGATCATCTCGGTCAGGGTCAGGTCGTTGGTGAACGCCTGCTGGGTGGTGTTCTCGAACCCCTCGACGCAGTCGCCGCCATCCATCCAGTACGCGGCGGTCGGCTCGCGGCCAACGGCCTTGAGGTCGCGGATGTGGTCGTCGAGCCGGTCGAATCGGTCGGCAACCCGGGCAACCAGCTCCGGAGTTCCGCCGTCCCTGCCGACCTTCCCGGCCTGGGCGTCGGCGTAGACGACCACCAGTGCACGTTCGGCCGTATCCACGGCGGTGCGCGGGGTGCGGCGGCGGCGCATCGCGTCGCGGACCAGGGCGTCGACGTCACCGGTCGACATCCAGGCGGAGGAGGCCGGTTCGACGACGTACCGGCAGCGCCATACGGCGCGCGTGACGGCGTCGTCGCCCTGGGCGTCGCGGTGCCAGGCCGCCGGATCGTGGCGGGCCTCGACCAGGCGGACCCGGAACCCGTCGGGGACCACCAGCCCGAGTTCCTCGACGCGGGCCCGCCAGTCTTCCTCGTTCTGGGGCGGCCGTTCGGCCGGCGGGGCGGTCACGACCATCGTGCCGCCGGGCTCGTAGCGGATTCCGGTCTCCCACCCGCGGGGCGCGGCCGCAGCCGGGCGTTGGACCTGGGTGGGCTGGCTCTGGTTGCTGGCGGTGGGTTCCAGGAGGGCGTGCAGGTCCTCGGTCAGGCTCATCGTGTACACCGGCATCCGTTGGATTCGCCGCGGCGGCGGTGCCGGGCGACGGTGTAGGAGCTGACCGGCCCGCCGTGAGCGCGCAGGACGTCGGCGATGGCCTTGGCCGCAATCGCAGGGTTGGCCAGTGCTTCGTCCAGGGCGGCGGCGGTGTCCTCATCGGTGCCGGTCAGGAACGCGCCGACACCGCACTTGGGGCCTTTGGGGGCGGAGGGGGCAGCGGCGAGGGACTCCAGCTCTGCGACCAGCCCCGGGGTGTGCTTCTCGATCACCAGCGCGTCCTTCACGGTTGTCCGGTGGGAAGGGGGCGCCCCCGCACGGTGGGCGCCCCCAGGGAACTGAATCCGGGTCAGGAGGTCGGCTGAGTCCACGTGCCCACGACGAAACTCTCCGGTCGGGGTACCTCAAGAGCGACGCGTTCGTCACCACGGAACGTGACCAAACCCTGCTCGTGGTTCGTTCCGTTCTCCGTGGAAACCGTGACGCTGACGTTCTCGCGGTCGTGGAGCTGGGCGCCCAGGCCGAAGGCTCCGACGAGGAACTTGCCGTCCTCCATCGCGGTCGTCTCGACGACGTTGAGCCTCCACACGCGCTTCTCCGCGCCGATCGCGACCTGGAGGGCGATCCGGAACGCTCCGTGGTCGTCCTCCTCGACCTCCACCTGCTCCCACATGGTCGGGCTGAGGACGATGCCCGTCGGGTCGTACTCGGCGAGCAAGGCCTTCGTGATCGAGCGCCTGATCTGCACGGAGTGCTTGTCGGACGCCAGGCCGGTGTACTGCTGCACGCCGGGGGTGTTGAAGAGGCCGGTGATGGACTGGCCGTCGCCGACGGAGTGCAGGAGGTCCCAGTCCTCCTGGTACTTCACGCCCTCCACCATCCGCGTGTTGATGAACGTCTTCAGCCGCGGTTCGTCGGACAGGATGTTCTTGTGCGCGTCCAGGAGGTGGGCGATCTCCGCGACCGGGTACATGACCGGGACCAGGGAGAGCTTGGAGCGCGGAGCCCGGCCCCAGACGTCGCTGTCCGCGCCGGTGGCGGGGCTGACGCCGTCGGCGGCGTAACGCTCCTTGACCTGCTTGGCGTTGTTCGTCCATCCGGTCTCGCGCGCACCGTAGAGCACGGCGTTCTTCGTGCTGCTCTTGGGGAAGAGATCGCGGATGTGCCACTTGCGGTACGCCCGCTCGGAGATCCCCAGGTTCTGGGCGGAGCCCAGCGTCTGGTGCGTCACCGAGCCGGCGGACAGCGAGAAGATGCTCTTGCCCTCCATCTCGGCGCGGAGGTACGGGCGGTCACGGAAGCCCGCCGCGGCCGCCGCCTTGTAGGCGTCCGACTCGACGAACATGTCACCGAGGGACTTCTCCTCGACGCTCTGCGGCCGCCCGTAGTGCATGCCCGCAGCAGACGGGGTGTCCGGCTCGTCCAGGTACTGCTTGACCTGGATGAGTCCCTGCTCGGCGTCGATGAGGGACTTGATCTCCTGGGCCTCCGAAGAGGCCTTCTTGAAGGCTGCCGCCTGGTCGGTGGAAACGACGAAGCTGCCGTTCTCGACCTTGAATGTCTGCGAGATCCGCTCCGCCTCGGCGCTCTTGGCCTGGAGCTGGGACTGCAGTTCCTTGATCCGGCTGGTGTCCGGCATGTGTGACTCTCCCTGATGCTGGGTGTGCGGTTGACGTGCGTCGCTCGCCCGGCCAGCACCGGGACGCCCCAACGCGAAGGGCGATAGAAGAGGATCAAGGGCGTTAACGTCGCGCGCTGCCCGCCCGGACGGTTCCGGAGGGGCAGCACAGAGGTTTGACCTGCGGTTTTCTGATGTGGGTGGGAGCCCGACCCGTAGGGCGGGGGTGCGACTCAGCTCCGCAGTGACGACAGGAGTGCCTTGACCTCCTCCTCGTCCAGGCGGACGGTTTCCTGCTGTTTTCCGTCCGTCTCCGCAGGAAGTTCCTCGTCGCCGGTGGTGGTGGGCTCATTGCCGTCGTCGATGTCCCCCTCGCTGAGGTCGTCGTCCTCGTCGTCGAAGGTGTCGTCGTCCCAGAGGTCCATGCCGCCGGTCGGTGCGGTTGCCTTCTCCGGGTCGGTGTCCAGGCCCTTAGCGGACAGTGCTGCGATGAGGCTGCGGACGGTGGTGCGGACCTCTTCGAGCTGTTCCGGGGCGGCGGGTGTCGCACTGATCCGGGCTGTGGCGTCCGTGAGGGCATCCACGGTCGGCCGGACGACGCGGGCGTCGACGGCTTCGTCGGCGGTGGCCGCACGGTGCCCAGGGGAACTGTCCGGCAGGACGATGGTGGCCAGTTCGACCGGCTGCGGCGCACCGAGGGTGATGTCGGATCCGTTGGCCTGGTAGGGGATCGAGTAGGTCGTGCCGGCGGGGCCGCCCTCGGGGTGCACCGAGACGATGACGCGGTCCGGGTAGGTGCCCTCCACGCACGTCCAGGTCTCGCCGTCCTGGTTGAGGAGCGCGCGGACGCTATCGGAGAGGCGGGCGCGGAGCTGCTCGTACGACTCGGGCAGGTGGGTCATGGGGGTCTCCATCGGGGGGAGGGCGCGGCTCTTGGCTTCGGCGACGATCGTGCGGGCGGACTTGTGCTCGATGTGGGGGAGGCGGGTTCGCGCGACGGCAACCATGGCGCGCGCCGACTTCGTCTCGTCGTGCAGGGCGACGGGAACCGGGTCTGCCTGGGGGCCGGTGAGCCAGACAGGGATGCGGTCGCTACCCCGTACGACGTGCACAGCGGGGAAGTCCACGGGCAGGGAGGGGACGTCGGGCACGTCGTCGAGGTCGTACCCGAGGGTGAGGTGCGGGGTGTACCCGTGTTCCGTACGGAGAGCGGCGCCGTACTGGGGGGCGAGGTGGTCGACGATGCGCTGGCGGAGTTCGGCCAGGCCCGGCACGTCGACCGGCACCCACGTGGGGACGCCGCTGCCGTGGTCGGGGAAGCGGCCGATGCCGCCGATGGACCCCCTCAGTGGCTCCGCCCCAGCAAGCGCGCTCTGGACGACGTGGGTGAAGTCGTCTGGGTGGCCGGGGAGCTGGTCGGCGTCGCCGAGGAAGGCGAGGGTGATGTGCAGGTCTCCGGCGGGGCTGCCGTTGGTCTGTGCGAGCCGCTCGGCTATGGCTGGAGGCGGGTACAGGGCGACCATGGCCCCCCGGCCGATTTGCTGCTCGGCGGCCTTAACCTCCAGAACCGTGGTGTGGGACTCCTTGCGCTCCATGCCGGCCGCTGTAGCACCTGCCTTGACCTCCAGGGAGCGGGTCATGGGGTGGGCGCCGTGCAGGACGGGGCTGACCTCGTACAGGTCGAGAGTGTGGATGATCCGTACGCCGTCGTTGCGGCGGGTCGCTCCGGAGGGAGGCACGCGGTAGCCGATGGAGAACTGGGCCTGGCCGTGCTCGTGCCACTGCCGCACCTGCTCGTACACGTCCCGGCCGCGGGCGGTTCTCAGGTTGAAGGAGATGGTGGCCACGAGCGCGCCCGCTTCCGCGGGCCAGTTGGGTATCTCGGCGAAGCGCTGATCGCCGGGCTTCCACTCGGCGATGTCCAAGACGACGCCGATGGGGTCCTTCCACTCGTGGTGCCAGACGGTTTTGACAGGGCGTTTGGCCAGGGTGGCGGCGAACGCGCCGGGCATGATCAGGTCGTTGACGTCATCAACGACTCCGGTGACGGCGAAGATCGCCCGGCAGGTGCCTCGCTGGGCGGTTCTGGCAGGTGGGGCGCTCGGCACGGCGGGGTACCTCCGGCGGTCGACAGTGGGGCCGCCGTGCACCGTGCCGGTCGCCGCCCGTTACTGTCCTGCGGCCGCTGCTGCTGCGGACTCCCTCTCCGACCGCGCCTCCTTCCATCCACGTGTCCAGTACCGGTAGCCGAACTGCTCCTCGGCGTCGCCGAAGCGGTCGTACGGGCAGGCGTCGGAGGGGTCGCCCGCCTGGTAGGCGCTCTTCCCTTCGCTGAGGCGCTCCAGGAAGGCCTGCCGGTTCAACGGGCTGGCAGAGGCACCCGGCGCCGTGGCGCTCGCATCCTGGGCGGCGGGGGCCAAGTCGGGCTGCTGGTCTTGCTCCACGGTCGGCTTCTCCTCACTGGGCGGAGAACAGGGGGTCCTGCTCACCGGGGGTGCCGGACGGGCCAGCGGGTTGGGTCTGGTTAGCGTCGGTGTCGGCGCGGCTGCGCGCGCGGGTCATCTGGGCGTCGTCGACGTCGATGGCCCATGCGTCGGCGTCGGTGTAGCGCCAGACCTGGCCGGTGGCGTCACGTACCCACCCGGTCAGTGTGCCGTCCGGTGCCTGGTCGAGCCAGGCTTGTTCGCCGCTGGTACCGGTGTAGGAGGCGAAGGCGGCCTGGGGGTCGCTCTCGTCGCCCTCGTCGTACATGTCGCCGGACCAGGGGCGGGCGTCGCCGTCCGGGGTGAGCTCCTCGTCGGCCGGCTCTTCCGGTTGTTCGATCGCATCGTCCTGCGGTGCGGGTTCCTCGGGTGAGGGTTCCTCGGCAGGATCCGGGGCGGCAGGCGGTTCGGCAGCGTCGGGCGCCGGTGGTGTGGTCGCGGTGTCCTCGTCCGGGAGCTCCTCCTCGCGCTCGTCGTCGTCTTCGTCGTCGCCGAACGGCTTCTTGCCGCCCGGGAGAGCCTTGATGGCGAATCCGTATCTGGTCACGGGCGGAGGATGGACAGGCGACAGCCCTTACGTCCTGGCTGCGGCACTTCGGTGACGGAGCAGCGCTTGCCGGGCGGTAACTTCGCGCACGACCAAGATCATTTTTGCCCAATTGTGCAAGCGCTGCTCCAGGCCGTCAGGTACGGGGGAGCGAAGCGCGCCGTGACGCTCCTGGCCCTTCCTGGACGACGTGGGTGTGCTCGCGCAGTACGGCCAGCACCGCGTCCTTATCGGATGGCTCCAGGGTCCGTTGAGGGCCGGTCGGGGATATCCGGACCGGTCGGCCGACGTAGTGGGCGACGAGGGCCGCAACACGGTGGGACCCGATCACCGGGCGGTCTGCCCGCCCGGTGATCCGCACGACGTAGGCCGCCCCGTCGTCGAAGGTCCCGGTGACGGTGAGGGACATGAACGGCTCCTATCGGGTGGCGAGGAGGCCCAGGAGGAAGGCTCTCAGGTCATCGTCCTGGTACCAGTCGCCGCTAAACATGGACTGAACGGATCGGGCGAGACTGTCACCCGTGTCCGGCTGTGTCTGCGTCTGGCGGCGCAGAAGACGGCTCAGAGCGCTGTGGTTCATGCGCCGGGCGCCGGGGCGCCCGGTGTGGGTGTGGTTGAACCACCAGATGCGCTGTGCTGCGTCCAGGTCCGCGAGGTGCTGCGCGAGGTGCTGCCCCAGCGCGAAGCCCGCGGTGCCCAGTCCGTCGTCGGCGAGGTCGGCGACCGTGATCCGCTGCCCGCCGGGCTCGTACCGGCCGCTGTCGCCGTACACGGCCGTGATGCGGCGTACTGCCGGGGTGTTGAGCCAGGAGCGGGGCAGGAGCCGTTGCACTCCGCGGACGGCGCGTTCGCCGTCGGGGGTGCTGTCCGGTCCGAAGACCAGCCCGGCGTTCCCCTCGGGGCCGATGTCGCGAATCTCTGCGAGCGCGGCCGCCACAGCATCGGGTACGGCGGCGGCGTAGCGGGCCCGCAGTGCCTCCCAGTCCCGGCGGGCACCGCTCGCGGCGAGGCGGGCCGCGGCGATCTCCACGTCGATGTCGGAGTCCTGGAGGGTCGCGGCGCTGCGGGCGGCCTGGAGGTTGAACAGGCGGCGCTCGGTGTCGGCAACGTGGTCGTCGGCTTCTTGGAGGGTGGTGTGCGGGTCGGTACCGAAGTCGTCGCCCAGGATGGCGGCAAGACGTCGTGTCACGTCCTGATCGACGTCGGTTCCAGCGGCGCGCAGTGCGGCCAGGTGTCGCAGTCCGGTGAGGCCGGGGCCACCGTCGGCTGCACGGTCGGGAGACCAGCGCATCCGGTCCGTACGGTTCGGCAGCCGCCCGGCGGCGAGCTGCGACCAGGTGGAGGGCTGCCACCAGGTGGTGCGGCGCGAGGCCTGACCGAAGCGTCCGGGCTCGGGCAGGAGACCGGCCCAGTGGGAGATGCGGGCGGCCAGGGATTCGCCTTCGGGAGTGGGCAGGTTGAGGGCGTTGTGCAGGCGGGCGAGCCGGCGGGACTCCGGCCAGTGGCGGACGCGGGCCGTCAGGCGGCCCAGGAACGCGCGCAGGCGTGCCAGCCGGTCGCGGCCGCTTCGCCACAGCTTGGCGATCTCCCGGACTGCAGCCTTGACCAGCTCGATGAACCGCTTGCCGAGACGGACCAGGAGGGCGGTGATCTGGGCGAGCAGCCCTGGCTGACGGCCGGCCGCGGGGGATGCGGTCGAGACGCGGCGGGCGATCTGGCGGGCAGTCGCACGGCGGGAGCCCGCGAGGTGGCGGTCCAGGAGCCGGGCGACCTGGTTGGCGTCGCCGGGGTCGAGCCCGGCGGCCTGGAGCTGTTGCAGGAGAGCGGTCACGGCGGCGTTCGCGTGCTGGGTAACGGATCGCGTGGTTGCGGGGTCAGTGCGCCCGTTGCCGGGGCCGTTCTGTTGAGCGATCCGGTCGGGGATGAGGCGCAGCAAGTCGGCTGCGCGCTGGGCGAGGTCTTCGTCGCTTTCTCCGGGGAGGGGTTCGAGGTCGTTGATCGTGCGCAGGGCGGCGCGCACGGTGGCCTTGTGGGATTGGTTGCGGGCCGTCTTGAGGGCTTGCTGTGCGGCGGCGCGGTCCCGTCCGGTGATGCCTGCGGCGTCGAGGGCCGCGTTCGCGTCCTGACGGGCGGCCTGGCGTGCCTGGCGCAGGGCGTCCGGAGTGAGGCGCTGGGCGATCCGTTCGCGCAGTGCGTGGATGTCGCCGGGTTGCTGCGTGCCGACGATGGCTTCGTCGATGATCCGGGCGGCTACGGTGCGGGTGTGGTCGGCGACGATCCGGTCTGTGGCGGACTGCGGGGCCGGGTTGGGGTCGCGGAGCCCGTCTTCCGGGGGGAGGGCCGGAGTGGGGCGGTTGCGTTCGTAGACGCTGACCTGGCGGCCGTTGCGGAGTCCGAAGTCGTGGACGTTGCCGTCGTCGTCGATGCCGGTCAGGTTCACCCACCAGCCCTGGTGCTGGGGCGGGGTGATGAGCGTGAGGCGACGGTGCTCGTTGAACCGGTAGCCGGTGCGGCTGACGGGTGCGTCGATGACGTCGCCCACACGGAGGTTGCCGGGGCTGACCCGGGCCACGGGGGACGCCGGGGACGGACCCGAGGCCGGGGTCCCGGGGGTCGGCGGGGGTGACGGAAGGGGATCGGTGTCGTCCGGGTCCGGCGGTGCGGGGGCTGCGGGCGTCGGTTCGGGAAGCTGCCACACCGGCATCGCCCCGTGCACGACCCGGCGCCGCCACTGGCGGTCTTCGTCTTCGAGAAGGAAGCGGCGGACGCCTCCCGGGCCCTCTTCGACGTCGATCACGCGGTAGACACTGAGAGCGTCGCCGCGGCGCTCGTCCGGCATCGCCACCATGTCGCCTTCGCCAAGCTGGGCGGCGTTGGACAGGCGCGGCCGGTCGAGGCCCGGCGGCGGGGTACCGCCGATGGCCCGGTCGAGGTGGTCTGCGGCCCGGAGAGCGGCCCGCCCATCGGCGGTTGATGGGTCGGCGGATGCCCGGAGTTGAGCGGCGAGCGCGCTGGCCTGCTCCGGGGTGACGGGCAGGTCCCTGCTGATGCGGGCGGCTCCCTGCTGCGCGGCCGGGTCGTCGTCCGGGCCCGAGGCGTGGTCGCCGATCGCGTTGCGGTCGGACGGGGTCAGCTCCGGGTCGGTGGTCGGTCCGGTGACCGGGTCCACTCGGTGCTCCGGCTCGTGCACGGTCAGGTCGTCTCCGTCGTCGGGGCCGTCCGTGCTGCTCAGCTCGGGGGCCTTGCCGTTGACGCCTTGGGCGCGCGGGAGAACAGCGGTGGCGTCCACGTCGATCTCGCCTACTTCGCCGGTGGTCGTGTCGGCGTAGGTGAGGGTGATCCGGTCGCCGTCGCGGCTCGTGTGGGTGATGGCCACGGTCGTGAGCTTGTCGTCCAGGTCCAGGACGACGACGTCGCCATCCTTGAGGTCTGCGGCGGGCGGGTGGTCAAGGCCGGTCACCGGCGGTGCGGTCGGGGCGTCGTTTACCTCTCGGGCCACGCGGAGCTTGTCGGCGCTGCGTGTTGTGCTCCCGTTGGTGGTGGTGATGGTGACGCGGTCGCCGTCGACCTCGTCGACGTGGCCGAGCAGAGTGCCGTTGTCGTCGCTGACGATGTGTCCGGGGCGGACGCGCTGCCCGGAGGCGGTCCACCCGCTCGGGCGGTCGCCGCCGGTGACGGTGAGGGTGGTCGGGGCAACACCGGCGTCGGTGTCTCCGTCGGTCCAGCGCACGGACACCGTGGTGTCGGTGGCTCCGGTAATGGTTCCCTCGCGGTCGTTGCGGCCGGTGACGGTGCTGCCTGGGAAGAGGCCTCGGCCGGATCGGTCCGTGGGGATGCTGTCGGGCAGGTTGCCCGTACGGATCGTGCTCTGGGCCCCGCTTTCCGGGGAGCCCGGCGCGGTGTCGTCGGGCGTCACGGCGCGCGCGGCGGTGCCGTCCATCGGTGTGAAGACGTTGCCGCGGGTGCCGCTGCCGTCGGCGTTCTCGGTGACCCAGGTCCGCAGCATCCACTCGACGTTGCTGTTGCGGGTCACCATCACGATGGCGGGGGTGCTGTAGACGAATCCGGTCCGCGTCGTGCTGCGGCCCTTCTGTGTGGAGCCTTCGATGCGGACCAGGTCGCCGGGGAGGAGGTCCTCCACCCGTGCCCAGTGGGCGGGCTGACCGCCGACCTGGGCGGGTTCCGGTACGGCGTCCGGTGCGGACGGGGCCACCGGGAGGTCATCGGTCGTGCGCGGGGCCGGGGGAGTGACGGCGGCCGGACGCGGCTCGGGGGCAGCTTGCGGTGCGGCTTCGGCCCCGAGGGCATTCCGCAAGCGCTTTGCCCAGTAGATCCGCCTGTCCAGGTCCCGGAGCACCTCGCGGTCCGGCTTCTTGCTCTGAGCAAGGACGTCGTGCAGCCAGGCGAATTCACCTGCCGCATGTTCCAAGTCCGTGCCCAGATTCCCGCTCGGCAAGGTACCTGTCCGGAAGCTGTCGATCAGCTTGCCGAGTCGGCCGTACCGCTCCTGCACGGCAGGGTCCCGCGCAAGACGGTCGGGCAGCTCGGGCAGGTCGCCGTAGGTGAGGTTGCCTCTGACGGTGTCCCAGACGTCTTCGCTCGGGTTCGTGGGGTCGACCGGCGTACGCAAGGCACGAAGCACCAGGTTCGCGAGGGCTGTCTCGCGAGTCTGGGAGCGGGCTACGTGGTCGTTCTGGATGGACAGTGACGGGACCGCGTCCCAGCTCTGCTGGTTCGACAGGCTGCGGACGAGTCCGATGTGGCGGCCGTCCAGCCAGACATCGGTGGTGCCTGAAGGGAGGCCTTCGCTGCGCAGCTCAGCACGTTCCGCGAGCGCCCGCATCTGGTCGGCCCCGCCGAAGCGCCGTGCTGCGTCCTCTTCGCTTTCAGGGGACATCAGATTTCGTGCCGGCAGCTCGATGTCCGCGATGCCGGGGGAGAGAGCACCGCTGCGCTCTGCGGAATCCGGAGCAGGCTCCTCGGGGGACGTCGTGCTCGGTGCCGGTAGGTCGGGCTTCGTGGCCGTGCGCTGCTCTTCTTCGTGCAGGTCCCGGCCGGTCTTGTCGTCGGCCCGACGCTGTTGCTTGAACTGGTTGAAGGTGAGCCTGCCTCCGTTGGCGTCGAACCATTCGCGCAGTTCCTCGCTGGCGTACTTCTCCCAGCGGCCGAAGGAGGACATGCTGCCGCCGGAGAACAGTTCTCGTTCGTCGAGGTCGCTGTCCGCGAACTCCCGGCGGAAGAAGTAGCCGTTCGTTGCGTCGAGCGCGGCCAGGTAGCGGGCCTCGTCGATGTCGGTGAACTCGGCCACCAGGTGCCGCTCCCGCTCGCGGTCCTTGTGCCGCTTGAAGGTGAGGCGGCCGCCGTTGGCGTCGTACCAGGCCAGGAGCTCGGGGGAGGCGAGCGCCTTCCAGCGGGCGGTGGACATCTTGCTGCCGGAGAACAGTTCCCGCGGGTCGACGTCGTCGCCCTTGCCGTCCCTGATCAGGCGTCCGCCGGTGGCCGCCACAGCAGCCTGGTAGCGGGTCTCGTCGAGCTGGTTGAACTCTGCGCGGAGCTTGTCCTCGCGGGTCGGCTGCGGGCGTACGACGTCGTTGCCGCCGAAGCCCAGGGCGGCGTCCATGTCCTCGCCGCGCTTCTTCTCCTCTTCGGCGCTCTCCGGCGGGGTGTCGGGTACGGCGGCACGGATGCGCTCGTCCGCGTTGTCGCGGCGGTCCATCTCCTGTGCGACCCGCATCTGGTCTTCAGGGCTCAGTCCGTTTCCGCGGTGCCAGGCGTCGCTGATCTCCTCGTCGGTCATATTGGTGAGGTCGTCGGGCAGTGCGGACACAGCCGCTTCGGGGCTGGTGGGTGCCGACGGTGCGGGGTCGTTGGTGGTGCGCTGCTGCTCGAAGTCGTCGCGGGCGGCGTTCAGGGCGCGCTGGAGGTTGCGGCCTTCCTGGTCCCGCCACTGCCCCACGGTGCTGGGCCCCCACGGGTGGTGCCAGTCGAAGGGCTGCCCATCGGCGCCGGTGAGCTGCTCGAAGCGGGCGGCGAGCGCACGAGCTTCCTCGGGATCGTCGGTGGTCAGGGTGAGGCCGGGCAGGTTGGTGCCGTTGCGGGCCTGTCCGTAGCGCCACCGTGTCGTGCCGTCGTCCTGTGGTTCCGGCCATGCCACCAGGCCCCCACCCGGAGACAGGAGGAGCCCATCACGGTCGGCTGCCTGCGCGAGGAGAGTGCGGCGTTCCGGGGTGTCTTCGGCCGGGGTGAGACCGTCGCCGTCCTTCCACGCGCGGCGCACGGCGTCGACGTCACGATGTGGGGCCCGGGGCCGCCGGCCACGGCTGTCCCCGTCGTCGCCGCTGGAGGCATTCGGGTCGGGAAGGTCGAGATGCGGAAGGCGCGGAAGGCCCGGTCCACCAGGGCCGCCGCCTCCGCCCGGCCCGTTGTTGCCCCCCCGTCCCCGTCGGCGCCGACGGTTACGACGCCGGTCGTTGTCCTCTCGGTCCTCCGGCTTGTCCTCTGCGTCGTCACCGTCTGCGGAGCTGTCGTCATCGTCGGGAGTACGCGGCCCGCTGGGACCGTCCGGACCGCCCCCCGAACCGCCGTCCGGGCCTGCGCCGTTGGGGTCGGCCGCTCCTGTGTCGAGGTCTCCGTCATCGTCGCCGCGACGACGGTCGCGGTCGTCGCCATTCGCGCCGGGCTCCTGCGGGGGCTCGACGTCCTCTTCCTTGTCGTCGTCGCGCTCGTTGTCCTGGTCGTCCTCACCCCGGGCGATCCGCGCGGCACGCCGGAACAGCTCCGCTGCCCGTTCACCCTGCGGGCCGCCGAGCTCGTACATCTCGGCCAGCGCGTCCAGACGGTCGCCGATGTCGCGGACTTCCCTGTCGCGGTCGTCAGCGTCGTCCGTATTGTTCAGCCGGTCGCGGAGATCGCTGATCTCGGGCACGGCGTCGCCGCCGACACTGTCGGAGGCTTCGCCCAGCAGAGCCTGCATGCGGCTGGACCGGTCGTCGGTGTCGGGGGCGTTCACGGCAGGGGCAGCGCCTGGGGCCGCGGTGTCCTTGTCGTTCTGGAAGTCCGGGTGGGCGAGGGCCGCTTCTGCCTTCCGGCGGGCAGCGGTGGCCCAGGATCGTCTGCTGCGGGTCTCCCACGGCAGGTCGGGGTTGTCGAACTGGCTGTCCAGCCAGGCTGTCTCATCGCGGACACGGCGCAGGTCGCCCTGGAGGTCGTTGCTCTTCCCGTCCCCGATGCGCTGTATCAGCTCACCGAGCGCACGAATCCGCTCCGGGTCGTCCAATCCCTCCAGACGCTGAAGGGTGGCGACGTCGTCTCCGAGGTCGGCCATCCGTACCCGGAGCTCGTTGTGCCACTGCGGTGTCGGCTCGGGCCGCGTACGGTCCGAGGCCCACACGAAGCCGGCCTCCCGGTCGGAGCCTCCCCACATGAGCGGGCTCCGGTCCGAACGGGACCCGTCCAGGTTGGCGATGGACACGACCATCGTGCCGTTGTCGTTCCGGCTGATGCTGGTGACGCGCACCGGCTGACGCCAGCTCGTCGGGTAGGGGCGGCCCTCACGGTCGGTCGCGGTGACCGGAACCCGGATGACGTCGTTCTCTGCGAGCTCGTCGCGGTCGCCGAAGACCCAGCCGTCCGGTGCTTCCTGTCGGGCCCGTTCCTGCATCTCCCGGTCCTTGGCCTGCTCTTGGCGCAGGTCGTCAAGGCGGACCAGGGCAGCTACTGCATCGCCCTTGGTGGTGTGGAGGTCGGGGTTCGAGCTGCCGTCGTCGTGGGTGAACGTCCAGGAGCGTCCGAGCTTGCGCACGGTTCCGACGTGGCGGCCGTCGACGGAGACCGGATGGTTGCCGTCTTCCTGCCGCTTTCCGACCACCGCGCGCGCAAGGAGGTCGGCCTTCTCCTGTGCCTTCTTCTCCTTGTCGGCCTGGGCCTTGAGGGCGTTCTCACGCCTGCGCCGCTCATCCGTCAGGTGGCCGCGGCGATTGCCCAGGTCCACGAGCATGGGCATGGCCTCGCCCTTGGGCACGTGCGGCCCTTCGCCGTTGAGCATGACGTGCCGCTGCCGCCATGCCTCCATGGCCTCCAGCTCCGCGGTGATGGCCGCGTCATCCATGTCCGTCGGTTTCGTCGTACCGATCGGAGCGGGCGGTACAACGTCCGTGGGGGCACCTCCATCGCCGTCGCCGGCGGGGTCCGACTCGGGCTCGGGGGCAATGCGGGCGAGCGTGCTGCGGACGTCGTCCGGCGAGAGCCGCACTGTGCCCTCCCGCTGCGGGGGGACGAACTGGCCGTTCTTCAGAGCTTCGTCGAGCTCTTCCGGGCTCGCGACGGGCAGACGCGGTTCGCCCTGTCCCTCGCGGCGAGCAATACGGCTGGCGGTGATCGGTTCGGTGCGGCCGCTGGACGTCCGGACGTGCAGTTCCGCGCCGTCGATCGCGGTGACGGTGCCCTCGGTGAGGCTTTCTCCGTCCTCGGACCAGAAGGAGACGCGGTTGCCCTCGTGGAAGTCGTCCAAGGCCCAGGGGCGGGTGTAGGTGCCATCGGGCCTGTGCATGGGGTCGTCGCTACGGGTGGCGTCGAAGATCCAGCCCAGAGAACCGGTGTCGAGGACGTCGGTGGCGCGGGTGACCGCGACGTACGCCAGGCGCAGCTCCTCGTCGTCGGGGATGGTGTCCCAGTCGATGCCGTCCTCGGGGGTCTCCTTCGGCCCGCGGAAGTCACCTGCGATACGCACACGGGGCGACTCCAGGCCCTTCGCCTTGTGGGCGGTGGAGACGAGGAGGTCGTGCGGCGCCGCCTGGTCGACGATCTGCCCCCCGTTCTCGCTTTCCGGGGCCGTGTATCGGTCGGCGAGGTAGCGTTCGGTCTTCTCCAGGACCTGGGCGCGCTCGCGCTCGGGCACGCCGGCGCTCCGCTTCGGCGGGGGGTAGCCCCACCGCTTGCTGTCGGGATCCCAGCCGAACCCGTTGCGCTTGAGCCAGTCCTTGGTCGCATTGAAGTTGCTGTCGCCGAAGGCGAGCTTGACCCACAGGTGCTCGCCGTCGTCCTCTACCAGCGGGCGCGGCATCCGTATTGCGGCAAGCAGCGAGTCGAGGGCGTCGCTGTGCTTGTCCATCAGCTTGAACATGCTGTCGAGCTGCTTGAGGTCCTTGTCGGCTTCGACCTCCGCCCGAATCGTCTCCCAGTCCATGCCGTTGAACCGGGCGAGGTCCTGGTGTGAGGTCCGCCGGTTGTCCCGCAGGGCTTCGGCTGCTTCCAGGAACTTCCGCAGGTCGTTGAGCCCGCCTGCGACCGCGACCTTGCGACCGGCCTGCAGCCCCTCTACGGCGCCCAGGACGACGCCGGCGTTTCCGCGGGCGATGAGCATCGTCTCGTCGCCCGGGTGGATCTCGCCCGTACGGGAGTTCTTGCGCTCCCACCCCTTGAGGCGCATCCGGGTGCCGACCAGGCGCAGGAACCGGTTTCCCACGTCGGCGACCGAGTCACCGAAACGGAACGTCTGGGTGAGCGTGGCCGTGGCGTCGGCAGGCAGCCGCCCCAGAGCATCGGTGGCACCCCGGAAGCCATAGATCGCCTGGTTGCTGTCGCCCACCGCCACGATCTGGATGCCCGCGGCGCGGATGTTGCGGACGATGCCCTCCATGACGGGGTTCACGTCCTGTGCTTCGTCCCAGAACAGGACGTCGGTGTCCGGCACGGTCCCGGACAGGGCCCACATCTTCACCGTGTGGTCGAAGGACAGCGGGAGGTCGCGCTCCTTGTCGTTCTTCTTCGGGTCGGTGATGTTGGCCCACATCTGCTCGGCCAGCGGCTTGACCGCCGCGAATACCGCGTCGCGGTTGTGGATCTGTTCCGGGAGGTGGTGTTCAGCGAAGTCGTCGTCGTCGGACTTGACCCATCCGGCGAGCAGCTTGTTGGCCAGGAACGCGGCGCGACGCGGGGAGAGCGTGTCACCACCGGCCCGGATGTCGGTGCGCCACCGCATGCGGTCGGCGAGCTGCTGGTCGTTGAGGCGCGCCCACTTCAGGCGGTCGAGCAGGTCCCGGTCCACCATGCTGTTCGCATATGCGTTGGCGGTGGTGGGGGTGAGGTTCCTCGCGTACTCGCCGCGCTGCTGCGACTCGATCGCTTCATCCGCAACCGACCTGTTGAACGCGAGGTAGAGGATCCTCTTGTTCGGCATGCGGTGGGACAGCATCTTGAGCGTGGTCGACTTGCCGGTGCCGGCGAGCGCCATGACCCGCATGTCCAGGCCCCGCCGGGCCGCGCCGTCGATGATGATCCGCTGCTCGTCAGTTGGCGGGTAGTCCTCCCTGGCGGCCGCGTCCGCCTCGATCTTGGCCCATTCCTCGTCGGAGTAGCTGCCGGGCTTCGCGGGCGGCAGGTCGTCCACGCTGGACACAGCGCCCCGGGCCTCGTTCTGGTTGAGGCCGTATCCGTCCACGCGGTCGCGCAGGATGCTGCCCCGGGACGGCTCGACCAGCTCGCCGTTGTCGTCGTACTCCGGTTCGCGCACCCACCGGTCGGCTTCTTCCCGCTGCAGCTCCCACAGGCGGTGCTCCGCGCGGAGCCGGTAGGCCAGTTCCAGCGGGTCCGTGGCCCCCTTGAGGGCTTCGACATCGTCCTCCAGGCCGTCGATCTCCTCGGCGAGCTCCTCGGAGGTCAGATCGGCGGGCGGACGGGCCTCGCCCTCGTCACCGGAGGTTTCTCCGGCCTGCGGTGACGGGAGTGAGCCCTGCTCGGGCGCGTCACCGGCAGTGCGGTCGTCCGGGTCGGGGGTCACCTCGGGGGAGGCATCCTCCGGGTACAGCACGCGCAGCTCGGTGTCCGGGTCGAGGAAGTGCTGCTTGCCGTCGTCGGACACCACCAAGACCCTGCCGCGGCCGGTGCGTACGGGCTTCTGCGCCACGGTGTGGGTGCGCCCGTCAGCGTCGACGAACCGGTCCCCGGCCTCGAACGCCATCGGGGCCCGCATCTGCGGCGGGCGCAGGTTGCTGGTGTCGCGGCCCTCGGCGGCCGCGAACATGTCCGGGGTCCCGAATTCGTCGTCCGGGCGGTCCAGGGGGTTGTTCGGGTCGGCGACCAGTGGCCGCTGGGGCGCCGGTTGGTCAGCGCCGAAGAGTTCTTCGGTCTCCGCCGTCGGCTTCGGCTTCTCCTCCTGCTTCGGGATGCTGCGACCTGCGCGGCGGGCTTCTTCCGCTTCCAGCACCTTGAGGCGGGTGCGGTCGACTCCCGTCAGGTCCCCGCCGTTCGCCATTTCCCGCTCGATCAGGGAGACGATCTCGTCGCGGACCTCCTGGTCCGACATGGACGATGGCGCCTTGGATCCTTCGGGGCGTACGGCGTCGAGCTGTTGGGAGACCTCGTCGGGCGTAAGGGTGACGGTGCTGTCCCCGTCGCCGGGAGCGTCGGGCTGCGGCTTCTCCGGCGCAGCGCTGCGGGCCCGCTGGAGGCGGTCTTGAGCCTTCTCGATGAGCTTGGCGTACTTCTGGTACGCCTCCGCTTCAGCGTCGTCGCCGTCCTCCAGGGCGAAGGCGAAGTTGCGGAGGTCTTCATGGACCCCGAGAGGGGCGGTCACCTTGAGCGCTCCGCTTCGGCGCATCCGCACGGCCTCGTTGAGGGCTCTGCGGGTATCCGGTTCGCTCATTCCCGCAGTGCCTTCCTCGGAGAGGTAGTCCGCGAGGATGCGAGGCAGGTGCACGGTCACGATCTGGTCCGGGTCGTCCCACGCGTGCACCAGGTTGTCGTCGTTCTTGCGGCGCTCCAGTTCCGCGTCGATCGCGGCCATGCGCCGGGTACGCTCCTGGGCAACCTCGTCGGGCTCGTAGGACGTACGGCTTCGGGCGAGTTCAGTCTTCTCGGCCTTGAGCTGGTCCGTATCGAGAGCTGCGGGCGTCGGACGTTCGGCGAGGGCGCGCTTCTCGCGGTCGCGGCGCTCGCGCTTGACCTCCTCCAGACGGTTCTCGAACAGGGCCTGGGTCTCGGGGGCGGCGTCGCGGAACTCGCCGGTGGTGAGCTCGTCGTACTCCGTGCGGAGCTCATCATCGGTGAGGTCCCCGACGGCCGGGCGGGACTGCAGTCCCTCGGCGCGTTCTGCTTCGCGGGCGGCCGCTTCGCGCTTCGCCTTGTTCGCGCGGATGCTGCGGGCGTCGGCGTCGAACTTGTCGGCGTGCTCGTCGAGGCCCTCCTCCAGCTTGAGGAGCGCCTCGGTCAGATCCCGGTCCAGGCCGTCCGTGCCCAGCTCGTCAAGGGCGGCGAGTGCCCCCCGCATGGCGTGGGCGTTCTGCTGGTAGCCGTCGGCGCCCTTGGGTGTGTCGCTGACGCCTTCCATCTGCCGGGACAGGGCCCGGAATTCCTCCGGGGCCCCGTCGGGCCACTGCTGCTCGGAGAGGGTGTTGATCTGGGCCCATGTGGCACGGATGTCGGTGGCAGCACGCTTGGCGACGGTGCTGTTCGCGTGCTGCTGACCGATCTGGGGCAGGTCGCGTTCTACGTCCTGGGACTGGCGCTTGCCCTTCGGGATGATGCTGAGCTTCTCGTTGGAACGCAGCGAGAACGAGTCGAGATCGTGTCCACCGCCCAGGCTCCTGGTGGTGAATCCGCGTCCGTTCGGGGAGCGGTGGACGGCGATGACGACGTGCCCGAACTGGCCTCGTGCGACGACGTCGCCGACGCGTACCCGGGTCACAGGAACGGTTTCAGGGGTGAATCCGTCGCGGTGACCGGACACGGTTACGCGGTTGGGCAGCCGGAGGACGCTCACGGTCTCGCCGGTGGCGATCGTGTTGCCGTCTTCGTCGGTCAGGGTGACGTCGAGCAGGGGCGCGCCCGTCGGCCCTGGGCCCGGCCGGAACGTGGGGGCGATGGTTCCCTGGATGGTGACATTCTCGGGCTTCTTCTGGTCGCGGGTGCTGTCGGGCCATTCGATGTCGCGGCCGCTGATCGTGATCTTGATCTGGTCACCGGATACGAGATCAGCGCGGTCGGTCGCGGAGTCGGCGGCGACGGGGGGACTGGCCGGCGCCGGTGCCGGTGTGGGTGTCGGTTCCGGGGCTGGCGGCGGGGTGGGCTGGTTCTGGGCGCTCGGTTCCGGCTCGTCGCTAAGGGTGTTGATCTGGGCGAGGACTTCGCTGAGCGAGCGGTTGTCGTCGGACCGCCAGGCGTGGACGGAGACGTTCGGGTCGGACAGGTCCAGGGGCTTGCCGTCCTGTCCGCGAAGCGGGGACGCAACGAGGCGCGTTGCCGCGTCCTGGGCGTCGCGTTGGCGGCGGAACGGCGGGCCGACCGGGGTGCCGGTCCCGGTGGTGATGAGCCGGTAGTTGCCGTCTCCGGCCTTCACGATGACGAACTGGCCGTTGCCCACCAGCTTGAGCCGGTTGTTGGCCACCAGGGCGTCGAGCCGCTTCTGGTCGGTGCCGGAGGTGGCCTCTCGGCGGGTGGTCCAGTGGGCGCGGACCTCGGGCAGTGAGCTGAACCGCTGCCCCGGGGTGCCTCCCGTACGGCGCGCGGCCGCAGTCTTCTTCGGTGCCGCGGTCTTCTTCGGTGCGGCAGGCCGGGTACCGGACCGGAACTTGGACCGGGCCCGGACGATGACCGCCTGGATGTTCTCACCGTTGCCGGATCGCCAGGTGCGGGCCTGCTCGTCGAGGTTGGGGTCGGAGAAGTCGAACGGGGAGGAGCCGTTGCCGCCTTCACGGGATGCGGCGTCCAGGTGGGCGGCGAATCGGGCAGCCTCCTGCGGGCTGTCGAAGTCGCCTGCGGCGTCCATGTGCTGTCCGGTGCCGGTGGCGGTCAGGTACCAGCGGCCCGTGTCGTTGTCCGGGAGGATGGCCAGGCGGCCGGACGGGGTCAGGTGCAGCTCGTCGTCCCCGGCGACGGAGCGCAGGAACTCGGCCATCTGCGGCTTCTGGCCGTCCCGCTGGGCGAGCTGGAGAAAGTGCTGGCGTACGGCCGCTGTGTCGGCGAACCGGGCACCTTCCTCGTTCCGCCGGTTGGGCAGCGCCTCAGCCTTCAGAGGGTGTGCGCGGTCGGCGGGTTCGTCCTGGTCGTCGTCGTCCGGGCCGTCTCCGTCGTCGTCACCGACGGGCCTGCCCTTGTCGTCGCTGTCGTGCGGCTCGTCCGGGGTGCTGGAGTCGCCGTCGTCGTCGCGCCCGATGCCGTTGCCACGGTTCGGGTCTTCGCGGCGGCGAGCATCTTCGGCCGCGACCTTGTCCTCGTCGTCGGTGGGTGCGCTGCCGTCCGGACGGGCCACGACGGTGACCCACTTGGAACTGGTGGTGTGGCGGCGCCCAGTGAACGCCCCGTTGCCTTCGCGGTCCTGGACGAGGATGCGGTCGTGGGGCAGCGCACGTACGACGCGAGCGAGCTGTCCGCCCCACAACCTCACGACGCCACCGGTCTCGACGAAGCGCCCCTTGCTGTCGCGGGGGTGCAGGGCAGGGTTCCAGGGCCGTCGGGTGGCCTTGATCTGGAGGCCGCGACTCAGGTCCTGCGACTCGGCCTGTGCAAGGGGGCGATTCAGCATGGCGGGACCATGCAGGCGCCGAACCGTTAACGTCGCGCGCCCGATGATCTCGACGGGGGGCGGTCGGCATGACGGGGTCGGGCCCCCGGTTCACATCGTTTCGGTGAGGATGTGCAGCAGGAACCATCCGGAGAAGCCCAGCCAGCCGACGGTGAACAGGGCGCGGCCGACCTTCGATGTCCGGGTGCGGAACAGCTTGCGGGTGTTCTCGCTGAGGGTGTCGCCGTCGATCCGGTTGATCAGCGCCCACGTCTCGTACAGCGCGAAGATCGCCACCCACACGGACCAGATGAGCCAGCTCATGACGCGTTCTCCTTGGTGGGGGGTAGGGGGCGCGGGCCGGTGCCGTCGTACGGGGCGGCGTGGCCTTCGTCGAGGAGCGCGGTGTTGAGGCTGTGTCTGCCGTCGGCGGTGAGGGTGGCCAGCCACCGGCCGTACTTCTCCTGCCGGTGGGTCTCCACGACGAAGTCACGGCGTTGGGCGAGCCAGGCCTGCGCCCAGGCGATGGCGGTCTTGCCCGCGGGGGTGTTCTTCTCGGGGGCGTTGAGGCCTTCAAGACGGATGCGCTGCTGGACGTGAATGTGGAAGCCGAGGTCGAGGTCGACGTCGTAGGTGTCGGCGTCGATCACCTTCACCACGCGGGCCGGGTAGGTGTTCAGGGCCGCTCACCTGCTGTGGAGTAGTGGAGTCGGCAGCGGCAGTTGATGGTGAGGGCGGTCGGTGCGAACGGGTCGCCGGGGTAGCGCAGTGTGAATCCGTTGACGGTGTACGGGGTGCCGACGGGGAGCACGGTGCCGTGCAGGGCCTTGTGTGCGGGGCGGACGCGGTCGTCGCCTCGGGTGACCCAGGCCCGTACGACGTTGGAGCCCGCGCTCTCCGCGGCAGACTCGGCAGCACCGTTGATGGTGGCGACCGCAGTTGCTTCGGCCAGGCGTTCGACGAGCGCTGGCCCGGCGGTCGCGTAGTAGGCGGTCACCGCGGCGGCCAGATCCTCCAGCGTGGGGAAGTCCTTCTGTGCCTGCTGGAGTTCTTCGGCGAGCCGGGCCAGGAAGGCGGAGATCGCGGTGCCGGCCTGCGCGGCGGCAAGGAGCGCTGCTCCGGCGGCGGCCGGGGGCACGGCCGCGGTGCCGGTGAGGGTCTGGCCGACGTTCGCCGCGGTGACCGCAGCGGCCTGTGTCAGGACAGGGGCGAGGGTGTTGGCGACTTCCTCGGACCAGCGGGGGGCGCTCACGACGCGTTCCCCACTGAGGGGCCCCTCGCCCTGGCGGAGATCGTGTGTGCCGTCGGGTTCCCAGTACCGGGTGTTCTTGCGGATCTTCGGTGCGTGAAGGCGGGCGGTGATGACGCCCTGCTGCCGGGCGAGGACGGCGGTCAGTGTGGTGGCGACGGTGTGCGCGAGCGTGTCGAAGTCGTCGTCGGTGACCTCGTACCCATTGGCGGGGTACGACTTGCTCTCCACCGCCGTTCTGGCGGCGAGCACGTCGTCGGCCGCGTCGCCGGGAACTGAGCTGGCGAGGGACTCGCGTGCTTGGGCGACGACTGCCGCAGCGTCCCCAGGCAGACTCTGCGCTGTCGTGGCGCGGGCTTGGTCGACGGCATCGGCGGCGGTGCCAGCGGGTGAAGGCGCGGGAAGGTCGGAGCGTGCTGCAGCAACCGCGGCCGCTGCGTCACCGCCGGGGCCCTGTTCGCGGGCGTCGGCGACGGTGGCGGCCGCCGACCGGTCACCGGTCTCCAGGGCGGGGGGTGCCCCCTCGTCGGGCATGCCTCCGAGGCCATCTTGCGGGCCCAGGCCGAGCGCGGCGGCGTCCTGCTCGTTGGCGGGTACCGGGGCCTTCTGCGGGCTGATCCACAGGGCCCTGGACTGTGCCACACCGAACGCGGGGCGTCCGGCGATCTCCCGGTACTCGTCGATCGAGATCAGCCCGGCGTTGAACTCTGCACGGGCTTCCTCGCGTTCCTGGCGGCGGGGGAATTCGAGGGCCTGGACGCGCTGCGTGTCGAAGCGGACCGTCCAACCGTCGTCCAGCTCGGAGTCGAAGCCGGACGCGATCAAGTTGAGGTGGGGGAGGGCGGTGTGGTCCCAGAACGTCCACTCTTCCCGGTCCGCGTTCGCGTACGTCCGCTCGCTCGCGTTGCCGATGACGCTTTCCGGGACGCCGAACGCGGCCAGGATCTCGCCCTTGGACGTCGCCGAGAGCGTCTCGTAGGCCATCTCCCGGGGGCGTATGGACGTGTCGAGGTAGTTGAGGCCGCCAGGCCCGGTGCCGACGATCGCGATCTCTCCGGCGTGATGGGCGCCGGTCGCGAGTCGTTGCTGGATGCGGTCGATCTCTCGGGAGTCGACGCCGTCGACGTCGATGCCGAGCACTCCGCCGGGGCGACCATCGTTGTCGATGAAGGAGATGTTGTAGGTGCGGGCCTTGACGTCGAGGTCGACCGAGAGACCTGCCGCTTCCAGCGGGGTCACGCCGGAGAAGGGATCGGTGGGGTGGGGGTCCCTGAGCCACACGACGCGCTCGGGCGGGAGTTCGCGCACGACGCCGGCGCGGCTGGTGAACTGGAAGTGGCGGATGTAGTCGCCGTACGGGTCCGGGACGATCTCCACGCGGTCGGGCGGCAGAAGGTCTACGCGGGTGAGAGTGCCGCCACGGGAGTACGTCTTCTCGACGAAGACGCCCTTCTTGCTGAGCAGGAGCTGCGCGCTCAGCCTCTTCTTGAAGATGTCCCCGGTCTCC
Organism: Streptomyces sp. NPDC087440; assembly: GCF_044744005.1. Taxonomy (NCBI): domain Bacteria; kingdom Bacillati; phylum Actinomycetota; class Actinomycetes; order Kitasatosporales; family Streptomycetaceae; genus Streptomyces; species Streptomyces sp. NPDC087440. The sequence continues at coordinate 107,595 of NZ_JBIUXN010000027.1, forward strand.
ATGGGGTTGGCACGGGTGTTGAGGAGGCGGAGCAGGGGGTGGTCGTCGAGGGTTTCTTCGAAGCGCCGTTCGTCGCCGCCGCGGCCGATCTGGACGGGTAGTTCGCTGGCGTGCTTGCTGATCGACTCGACGGCCTTGAATGTCCAGATGGATCGCTCGTACCCGTCGACGATGACGCGATCCATGTCCCAGCCGTCCGCGCGGCCTTCGGTGCCCCAGACGTTCGTGACGCCTGCGTACGTCATGGACGCGAAGCCGTTTCCTGGGTTGAAGCTCTTCGTCTCCACAGGCGTGGCGGAGACGGTGGTGTCGAGCTGCCGGGGGAGGAGCAGTCCTCGTAGGGCGGGGAGGAATTGGCGGGGCATCAGGCCCCCTCACGGCTGGCGAGCCAGATACCGGCCACGCCTGCCGCCAGGCTCGCCGCGAGCCAGCCCAAGGGATCGGAGTAGCTGAACGCGCAGCCGGTCAGCACCCCGTACCCGGTGACGGCGGCGCCCGTCCCGGCAAGGCGGGCCAGCCGGGACGGGGAGCGGCGGACGATCAGGCCGGATGAGGTCATACCGGCTGCTGCGGCGATGAGTCCGGCGGCCCAGTGCAGTGAGCTCAGTGCCACGAGAACGCCGAGCACGCCGACGGCGGTCAGCAGGAGACCGGCAGCTTCGCGGGCGACGGCCCAGGAGGTTCGCGGAGTAGTCACGGGCCGCACGAAAACAGCGGGCGGCGTTAGTGTCGCGTGCTCAGCGTGTGCGGGACACTCCAGAGACGTAGGCGGTGAGGCCGCGCCGCTGCACGTTGCCCCCGGGGATGATCCGGGCGTTCGGCGGTGGCACGGGGACGTTCCGCTTCGCGCGGGTGGCCTGGTCGCCTCCGATCAGGTGCCGGTTGTCGATCTTCGCGGCGCAGTCCGTGCCCTTCGCCTCGTCGTACGGGCGGCGGCAACCGCTGCAGTACACCTCTAGGGCGTCGATGCGCTGGCCTTCAACCGATTTGAAGCTGCCGCGGGAGTCAGCGACGCCAGCAATCCGTGGGGTGACCTGGACTTCGGCGGCAACGACCCACTTGTGGGAGAGGTCTCGTCGAGGCTTGATGGGGGTGGGCGGGGCGGGGGTGGCCTTCAGTTCCGTGGGGGGTTCCGGGGCGAGCCAGGCGAGCAGGGGTTCCTGTCCGTTGGGCCGCCGGGAGATTGCGACAGGTGGGGCTATCGTCACCGTTCCTCCGAGGCGCCGTGGTGGGGTTGACGTAAGAGCTCAACCCCTTCACCGCCACCAACGTCGGTGGGCGCGATCTGTTACACCCCTATCCGATTTGGATAGGTTTCGCCTGGCTGCATGAACGGTGCTGGGTCGCGATGCCTCATGCGTGGTGCGTGGGATTCCGCAGGAGGTTCCCGCTCGCGTGCACGGCGTGCATGAGCTGTGCGTACTCGCGGTCGAGGAGCTGTCCCGTCCCAAGTGCGCATGTGGTCACGAGGGCGCGGCAGTCCGCGCGTTGCTGCTCGGTGGCCAGGGAGTTGAAGACGGGGTGGGAGAGGCTCTCTCGGGCGGCGTAGCCGTCGTTCGCCCACATGGTGAATCGGTGCAGTCCGTCGACGACGCGGCGTGCTGCGAATTCGTGTTCCCGGGCGTCTCCGGCGAGGTCCAAGATCGTCAGGCGGAGCCGGATGTGGAAGACGGCGGTGCCGGGCTCCGTCTCCAGCGTGAGGGCTTCACCGATCAGCCGCCAGATGGCCGGCTTGTCGGGCGGGTGGAGGAGTGCGGTGAGGCAGGCCGCTACTGCCTGCTCCCAGAGCTCGCCGGGGGCGGTGGTCTCCAGGAGTTCGGCGGCCGCGCTCGCGTCGCTTGCGGTGAGGGCGGCGATCACGGCGACTTGGCGCCCGTCCAGCATCCGCATGCCGACCCCTTTGTGCTCTTGGAGGTGTGCGAGTGCCTCAGCCCACCGCCCGCCGCTGGTGAAGGCACGAGTGCCGTCGCCGAGGAGGACGCGCCACAACCACTCGCACACGGTGTGCCGGTCCTTGGCCGTCGCCGTGAGGTTGGCCGGCACGGTGATGTCGTCGAGCGTCACGGACGTGCCCGTGCGGACGGCTTCGTACAGGTCTAGAAGAAGGTGGTGTCCGTGCTGGCCTTGCTGGGCGCGGATCTGAAGCCGGGCGAGGTTGACGAGGGGCTCCAGAGCGCGGATGGCGCCCTTGGCCGGCAGGGGGCAGGAACCCAGGAGTGCGCGGGCGTGCTGGTGGCACAGGTCCCGGGCGAGGTCGGGGAGGGCAAGGTCGGAGGCGAGCAAGGCGGCCTGGTTGTGGGTGGTCGAGGCGAGTACCGGGTCGGCCCGGCCCACGGCTCTGTCGGCGAGGTCCGTCAGGGCGCGCAGGCGGGCGGGCAGGGGAAGGCAGGCGGGACGCTGCCTCGGTACGAGCGGGAAGCGCTGGGCGGGGGCACCGCGCGGGTCGAGGGGGTTCACCGGATCGTCGGGGACGGGGTGGGAGCCGGGCCGGTGGTGGGGTCGGGTCCGAGAGTGACGGTGGTGGCGGCCGCGGCGAGGGCGGCCTGCGTGAGGTGGGGCAGCCCGGCACGGTTCCAGGCGAAGATCACGTGGTGGGCGAGGACGTCACGAAGCCCGCGGCGCAGTCCTCCCGTGGCGTTCAGGTGGGCCAGGTCCTGCCCGGCGCTCGTGTAGGCCTGTGCCCAAGGGGCGGCACCGGCCAGGGGCCCGGTGCCTGCCTGAATCTGGGTCTGGCTGTCCACGGTGAGGAGGCGCAGCACCGCCTGGTGCAGCACCGTGGCCTGTGCGGCGTCCAGGGCGGGCGGCTCTTCCCTGTGCTCTGACACGCGGGCCCAGACGTCGCCCTGCTCGTACCAGTCCAGTCCGGCGGAGCGCATCAGGAGGCTGCACAGGAGGAGCGAGGTCTCCCGCCGGTGCTTGCCGATGCGCTGTAGGTGGGTCAGCAGGTGTCGGCTGTCGTGGTGGAAGAGCCGGTGGGCGACGTCCATAGCCGCAGTTCCCCCGAACGCGCGGACTTCGGGCTCGTAGACGACCCGCACCCATCCGTTGAGGTGCCCGGCGGCGTTGAGCGCGTCCAGGCCCGCCGCGGTGGTTGCCGGGAACTCCGGGGCGAGGAAGCGCACGCGCCAGCAGGGGTGCTTGCGGACGATGAACCACTCGGCGATCGTGCCGTCGTCCTCGGCCTTGCACAGCAGGGGGGCGAGATGGGCGAGGGCGGTGTCCTCCGCGTGCGCCCACTGGGGGAAGGCCAGGTTCGTCTGGTGCCAGTTCACAACGGTCTCCAGGAGGTCAGGCAAGGGCGAGGCAGGTGTCCCAGTGCGGGGCCGGGATGTGCTGAACGCCGAGCGAGTGCAGGGCGAGGGCGGCGCCGGCTGCTCCGTCAAGGAACTCTGGGTCGAGGCCGGGCGCTTCGAGGGCGGTGACGAGCTGATGTGCCAGGCGGGGAAGTTCCGCTGCGATCTCGGGATTCTGTGTCTGGTCCGCCATCCTGCGAGCGGTGTGCAGGAGTCCGGCGATGCCGTGGCACAGCCCGACCTCGGGAAGGCGCGCCAGTTGGTCGGCGTCGCGCAGGACCGCCAGGAGGGCGCTCTCGGCGGTGTGCACGCGGGCGGGCTCGTTGAGGGCGAGACCGGCCAACTGCTGCGCGCGGGCGGTGCCGGTGACGCCGTAGCACCAGGAGGGGCGCGGCTGCGCGGGTGGTTCCGTACGGAGGGCGTTCTCGATGGTGAGGAAGCCGGGCCACCAGGGGGCGTTGTCGGTGCCCTGCTGCCACTGATCCGTCCAGGCGCAGACCGTGACGATCGCTTCCGTCAGGCCCGGCACGGTTACCTCGTGCTGGAGGGCGAGGGACATGAGGGTCAGTGCGGAGCCGATGCCGTGGGAGAGCCCGACGTTGCCGTGCCCGTGGGGGTACCGGGAACTTGGTTCGCCGTTGGGGGCGACGCTCGTCCACCACGGCGGCAGCCCGCGGCCGTCGGGCAGCGTGGTGTGGGTGAGGCGGACCAGGTAGGACAGGACGTCGCGGGTGACTGGGTGGTCGGGGTGTCGGCTCAGGTGGTAGGCGCCGAGCCCGGAGAGGCCCCGGATCTGGTCGAAGTCCGCCATCAGGGGGCGCTCGCCGCGGTCGAGGCGGGCGTGCGCTTCACGGAGGCGGGCGTGGGTGACCTTCTCGGTGGCGTCGTCCAGGTGCGTGAGGACTGTGCCGTATCGGTGGGTGGCGCTGTCCGCGAGGTGGACGACGAACGCCAGGGCCGGAGCGCCGAAGTACAGGTTCGCGTTGGCGGCCGCGCTGATCTCGTCCTTCACGGCGGTGGCCAGCCAGGTGTGGGCGGTTCGCCAGTCGGCGTGGCCGGTGCGGGCGCGCTCGATGTGCAGGACGGCGATGCCCGCCGCGCCGCCGCCCAGGGACTGCGGCCAGGAGCGTCCGCCGGACGGTCGCCCGCCGGGCCAGGCCTGTGCCGGGGTTGCGAGGCCTTCGGCCACACGGTCGGCGGCGTCCAGCGCTTCGGACCTGGTGACGGTCGTTGTCACGGCTTCCTCGTCTCTCGCGCAATCCGGCTGAGTGCGGCGGCACGGGCCAGGTGGAGGTGGGTGGCTTCCTGGGCGTGGTCGGGGCCGTCGGTGCGGGCCTGGTGCAGGTGCAGGAGGTCAGGCAGCACCGCAGAGGGCTGGAGAGTTCCGGCCTGTTCCAGCGCCCGGCGGTAGTCGGCAAGGGCCTCCCGGCGTGCCTCCCAGCGCGCCGGGATGTGCGCCCCGAGCAGTGAGGAGGAGGGGCCGGCGGCGACCAGGGCGACGGCCTGATCGTGGACGGTGCGGGGCGGGGGAGTGGGCCCGGTGCGGGTATTCGCGACGATCCAGTGCAGTGCCTGGGTGCGCTCTCCGAGGAGCCCGGTGGCGATGTCGACCATGCTCGCGGCGGTCATGGCCTGTGCGTCGATGGTGTTCGTGCCTTCCTGGGCGGCCAGTTGGGCGACGACGGCGCGGGAGTCCGCGACGAAGAACCGCTCGGCGGCGTCCATCGCGGCGGGACCACCGAAGCGGTCGGTCTCGGGGTAGTAGGTGTCCCATGTCGTGCCGGTGATCAGGCCGTTCTCCTGGAGTCGCCGCGTCCACGCCCCGACCGCCTCCATCAGGGGCCCGACTCGGTGAGGTGGGACGGCGAGGCGAACCCGGAGGTGGTCCTCGGGCTTGCGGTAGCGCACGAACCACCAGCGGACCTTCAGGTCGCCGAGGTTGGGCGCCAGGTGCCGGGTCAGGAGGGTGCTCTGGCGGTCAGGGTGCCCATAGAGCTTCAGGTGGAGCCAGGTGCCGTTGCCGGGCAGGTGCCCGTGCGCGCGCGGTGCAACGCGGCCGGGCCACCGGACCGGAGGCAGCGGCGTAGTGGTGGAGGCCAGGGGGAGGACGATCTCGTGGGCGCGTCCCCCCATCCATTTCATGGCGGCCTGTTCTGGGGCGGGCCGCAGGGTTGCTGTGCCGTGGCGGTCCAGGTGGGCCCGCAGCAGGGCCTGGTGGGTGGGCTCCGTCAGGTCAAGGCCGATCCCCTGGTCGCCCTGGCCCAGGTGTACCCGCTCGGGGAGGTTGACGCTCTGTTGCCAGGTGGCCAGGGCGTTCGCCCACTGCGGCCATCGGGCGCGGGCGTTCGGCAACGAGGTGGCGTCCAGTGTCCAGCGGGCCGGGGACAAGACGGTGCGGCCGTAGCGCAGGGCGGGGAGGAAGGGCAGGGCGGAGGCGGCCGGGCCCCAGGAGAACCCTGTGCAGGGGGCGGCCAGCGCCACTGGGGCTTCGAAGAGGAACCGGGCCAGGGGGTGGGTGTGGTGGGCCAGGTCCACGGCGTGCAGCAGGCGGGTGTGCACGGGGCGCTGGTGGGTGAGGGAGACCAGATGCAGGCGGTTGGCGTCGGCGGTGACGGCGACGTCCGCAAGCGGGAGTCGGCCGGGCCCGCCTTCATGGAACTCGCCGAGTGAGAGCAGCAGGTGGGCGGCCTGCGGGACGCGGGCGACGTTGGCCGCCCGGCCGAGGGAGGCGGTGCTGATCTGGGCGTGCAGGGCGTTCTTGTGTATGGCAGGCAGTTCGGCGTACGCGGTCATCATCCGGGCGCGGTCCTTCTCTTCCAACAGGGGAAGGAAGCGGCCGGTCATGGTCCCGGCTTCGCGTGCGACGCCGGTGACGTGCAAGGTGAACTCGCCGCGGCCCAGCGCGAGGAGGCTGCTGGAGTCGATGCGTACGGTCAGCTCGGTGCTCGGCTGAATTGGCGTTCCGGCGGGTACGTTGCCCAGCAGGGAGAGAGTCGCGTCGTCGAGGGGGACTTCACGGCGTCGCCGCACCGCTGCGTCGTGGGCGATCCTCAGCAGGAGTTTGTCGCGGTCGGTCACCGTCGTGCCCGTGGGTGCGGCCGTGGACCCCAGGTATCCGGACGGGTAGCCCAGGGCGTCCAGTACGTCGTGAAGCGGCACTACGGCCCCGGGCCCATACCGGTCCAGGAACCGGTGGTGCCAGGCCATCCAGCCGCTGCTGAGCGCGGGACGCGGGCCGGACCGTACGAGTGCGGCCGCCGCTTCGGCCGCTTCGGCGGCAACCGCGTCGGGGATCACGAGATCCCAATTCAGGTGCAGGTCGACGGCAAGCGTGGGGGCTGCGGAGGGCAGGAGGCGCGCCATCGCGTCCTTGGCGCGGGCGGGCTGGTGGTTCCGCAGCGCCGATGTGACCTCACGCAAGTCGGGTGCCTCGGCTGCGTCCGCCTTCTCCAGAGCCGCCAGGATCTCGTCCAGCGGATCGGGTGCGGTGGCCGCCGGTTGCAGACTCGTGAGCAGCAGGTGCTGCTGCACCAGCCCGGCAAGGAGGGTGTCGATCCTCTGCTCGGGGACGTCGGGGAAGTCGGTGGAGAGTTTGGCCCGCAGGTCGGCCCACAGGATCGGCGAGCGGGCGGCCGCCAGTGCGCCTTGTACCGGGGGAGTGGCCCGGACGCTGATGTGCGCGTAGGTCGCCTCGGACGTACTGCGCGGCACGTGCTCGACGACGAGATGTCCGTCGCGTTCAACTGCGAGATCGGAGGCGAGCAGCACCAGGCCCGCTCGTAGGCCCTCGTGCTCGTGCAGGGCACCGACGAGCTTGTCGACCCAGGCGGAATCCGGCCGCGGCACGGGCCGGTTGTCGATGCCGGTCCGCAAGAGCGGGGCGTTGCCGAAGCGGGCGGGTCCCACGCCGGCAAACAGGCCGAACGGGGTGGCGCGGGTTCGGGCGCGCAGCAGGTAGCGCAGCACGGAGATCAGGGTGCGCCGCACGGTCCGTTCCGGTGCGGGCCGGTCGGTGCTCAACAGCCGGATCTGGTCGGCGAGGTGCGGGGCGGCGACCTCGATTGCGTCCAGGAATCCGGGTGCCTGCGCGGCTTGTCGCAGCCATGCCCGCCAGGCCGGAGCGGTGGCGTGCGGGCCGATCAGGTCCGGCCAGGGGCCGATGTGGTGATCCGGCCGCCAGACCGAGGCCCGTACGACCGCTGCATCTATTCGTCCGTACATCGGGCTCCTCCCCGGGGTGGGCGGTGCCCGGCCGCACCCGGAACATCCGGGGGTGGCCGGGCACCGCGTTGTCAGCGTGTGGTGCTGAGCGCCGTTACGGGCAGGTGGTGCATGCCGTTCCGCACGTCGAGTTGCATCCGTCGTCCGTCAGCCGGATGAGCTGGTCGGCAGCCGCGCCGCCCTCGACGATGGTGACGTCGAGCGTCCAGTCGTCGACGTCCGTGGCCGGGGCCTCGGCGCTCTGGGATATCGGGTTCTCCAGTCGAGCGGTCATGCGTTCCTCCTTGAGTGGTGGGTGGTGCATGGTCCCGGTGCCGCGCACGCGATGGCTGGCGCGCGGCCGCGGGGTCTTACTGCCAGGTGACGGTGACGGTGCCGTGCGGCTTGATCACGGTCGCCTGGGGCTTGGGGTCCGAGGCCACGCCCGCGGACAGGCCCGGCAGGTATCGGAAAGTGGCGGCACCCCGGCGGCGATAGTCCTGGGCCCACCGCTGGAGCAGGGCCACGTACTGCTGCGCCAGGGCTTCGGCCTGCGGCCCGTGGGCGTACACGCCGCTCTCGTAGCCGTCGGTGTCAGGGTTCTCGCGGCGCATCCGGTAGGCGAGGCTGTCCTCGGACACCAGGGTGGGCACGCCCAGCAGGGCCGATGCCCCGACCGTGTCCTGCTCGACGACGTCCTTCGACGCGTGCAGCCGGGCCAGCGCCGGGAGGTTGAGCGACAGGAAGAGATCCAGCTCGTCGGGGAGGTCGTTCGCCTCCCCGGACCACTGCACTACCCGCGGGGTGTCCAGCGCCGCGTTCAGTGCCTGCGCGTTCAGCGGTGTGGACGGATCATCGGTGTGGATGGCGACCCCGTCGCGCAGCATCGCCTTGCGCTCTTGTGCGGTGCCTTCGCCCTGCATGGGCACGAAGTGCGCCAGCCGGTACGACTGGCCGAGAAGGTTCTCCCCGTCGCGGTCGAATCCGATCGAGCGGGTCACCCCGCGCAGCCGCAGCGGGACGACGAGCCGCCCGTGCTCGCCGAGCTGCTCCAGCCACGCCGGCGGGATGTCCCACGCCGCCGCGGTGATCACGATCCTGTCGTACGGGGCCCCGTCGGGCACGCCGTTCTCGCCGTCGGCGAGGACGACCTTCACCCGGTCGTACCCGGCTTCCTTGAGGCACCTGGAGGCCAGGCTGGTGATGTCGGGGTCGATGTCCACCGTGGTGACCTGGCCGGATTCACCGACGAGCTCCTGGAGGAGCGCCGCGTTGTATCCGCCCGAGCCGATCTCCATGACCTTCATGCCGGGTTCGACGCCGAGCTGCTCCAGCATCACCGCCTGGAGGTGCGCGGCCGACATCACGCTGGTGATCAGGCCGTTCGAGTCCCGCTTGGCCTCCACGATGCCGTGCGGGTCGTACGACTTCGCCAGCGGTGTGCCCGGCGCGAACAGGTGCCGGGGCACTGCGGCGAACGCTGCTTCGACGGGGTCGGAGACGATCGCGTCTTCCAGCCGGAGCAGGCGCACCATCTCGCCTCGAAGCTGCTGTACCTCGGCGGAGGATTGTGCATCGGTCATAGTGGGGTCCCTTCGTGGTGAGCGAGTCAACTGCGGTGGATACGCGGCCTGTTCACTGGTCTTGGATCGACGCTAGCGAGATCCGGGGGAGGCAGGAGCGCTACGCAGCGGCGCGTCAGGAGGCTTTTGGAGTTCGGCCGAAAAGCGAGGCAGGAGGTCAGGCGGCAAGGCCCGGCGTACGCGCCTCGGCCGCCTCGTCGAACACCACTCGCACCGCACGGAAGTAGTGGCCGTTCGGCGCCTGGTCCCAGGAGGAGCGGGCCCAAGCCCAGTAGTCGCGCCCCGCCTCACTGTCGAGGAAGCGGTCGGCCTGCGTGCGCAGGTGCGCGCGGCTGAGGATGCCGACCTTGAACTGGGCCGCCCAGAAGCTCACCCACGCGTTGTTGTCGAGGAGCTTCCTCTGCTCGTCCTCATCCAACCCGTCCATCAGGTGGCTGCCGTAGCTGCCGGCGTCGGTCAGGAGGGCCAGATGGTGGCGGGCGGCTGTCAGGTAGGTCTGGTGGCGGCGGTCGCGAGCGGAGAGGACGGTGTGGGCAGCGCCTACCGCGACGGCGGCGGCCAGCAGGACGTTGCTGGTGGTGCGGGTGCGGATCATGCGTGACTCCCTGTAGTTGTGGGGTTGGAGGTGATGATGAGGAAGGGGCCGCCGCCGGAGGACCGGATGCTTGCGAGTCCTTCGCCGTGCAGCAGGCGCGCGGCGGCGCGGACGACGCGCAGGTCTTCGTCCAGGTCGAGGGCGACCTTGTTGAGCGGGATGGACATGCCGGGCTCGTAGACGCCCTGGGTGATGTGGTCTTGCAGGGTGCGCGCGACCACTACGTCCGCGGTCGGAGCCCGGGGGACGGCGAGCACGTAAGCGCCCTGCCCCCCTTGTCTGCCGGGCTGCACCAGGCCCTCGTTGGCGAGGTGGTGGAGCGCCTTGTGGAGCGTCCCCTCGCTGATGCCGCACACGCGGCGAAGCTGACGCGAGGGGGGCAAGGGTTCGCCTGCCTGGTAGGTGCCGTCCGCGATCCGGCGGCGGATGAACTGCACGGCACGCGCCCACTTCGGGCACAGCGGCACGGTGCCCTTCATGCCGCACCCACCGCAGGCCGGTACGGGGCGATGATCTGTCCGTTCGGCAGGAGTTCACCCGTGTCCTCGAACAGGAGTACACCGTTGCAAAGCAAGCTCCAGCCCTGTTCCGGATGCTGGGCACGCGGAAGGGCGCGCTCACGATCGTTGGATTCGGCGGAGGGGCACGGCACGTGGTGCTGGCAGAGGGTCACTTCTGCCTCGATTCGAGGTCGGGGGACGGGCTTATGTAGTAGCCGGGCCCGTGCGGACCGGACTCGGCGCAGAGGCGGCGCAGCCGCCCCTCCTGGACCAGGTGGCGCAGGGCACGGTGCGTTTCTGCCCGGTCGTGGCCGAAGACGTAGGACAGCAGGCCCGTGGGCAGGGCGTAACCCGGTCGGTAGCGGCCCACCTCAATGTCCGAGCGCACCGTGGCCACCAGCGCCTGGTCGTCGGGGTGGATCTCGTCCGGGCCCAGGACCCGGGTGACTCGCCCGTACCGGGCCAGCACCCCCTCGCGGCTCAGCGTCTGAAGTGCGGCTCGTATCACGTGCAGGGACAACCCCGGCAGCTCGCCCCGGAGCTCCAGCAAGGTCGGGATGCGTCCGCCGGGACCATGCCTACGGGCCAGCAGGCGGATCTCGTGGACCGCCGTCTGCACCTGGTCCTGCCAGGTCTGTACCTCGGCCGAGTACGCCACGGGGGCCGTGGTCTGCGCCGTCATGTTCGCGCTCCTTCGATCTCCAGTACCGGGTGGTCGGCCGGCCGCCCCGCTCCCGCAGGGGGCGGCCGGGGCGCCCTGTCCCCACGCGCTTCGCGGATGCGCTTGCGGGGACCGGCGCCGCGCCCCTTCCTGTGGCCTCCACCCGGGATCAGGGAACGGGGAGCAGACCAGAGGCGGGGCCCGTTGGGGGCCGTCTGCGTACGACGCTCGAAGCAGCAGTACGCAGACGACCAGTCAGGGGACGGTGTGCTCGGGCCAGGGCATGGACCACACCCAGAGCCCCACCGCAGCGAGGAAGAGTCCGACGATCGTGACCATGAGCAGCCCGAAGCCGAAGGCGCTCACCGACTTGTCGTGGTTGCGGCGCAGCGTGCGCACTGGGTGCCGTACCGCCCAGCGAAGGCGGTGGAAGGGACGTGTGGCGGGTGCGGTCATTTCCGGCCCTGCCACTTCTGCCCGTAGACCGCGATCAGGCCGAAGACGACGAGAATTGCTAAGCCGGTGTCGCTCACGATGCCGCCTCCTCGTCGATGACCCGCACCGCATTCATGCGGCTCGCGTGTCCGGCACACGGGTTCTGCGCGCCGACCGCGGGGATGCCCGGGAGGAAGAGGGAGCTGCCGAGAGACCCCTGGTGCGGAAGAGCAGCCCGTGCCGCGTCCCACCGGGGGACGTCCTGCTGCCCCCGTACCGGTAGGGGAAGGCGCGCGTCGTCGAGGGTCACCGTGTTCCCTCCGCCAGCGTCGGCTGGAGCCGGAATCCGGCCAGGACCGCCGCAGCTTCCTCCAGCCGACGCACCTGCTCGCGCATGCCGCCGACGCCCAGCCCGGCCAGAGGGCCGACCAGCGGGTACGCCGGCACCGAGCACACCGTTCGGGCCCGTTGCAGCAGCTCCACCAGGTCATGCGGTTCGTCGTGGCCCCGGTGTCGGGCGCGCACATCAAGGGCTTGCAGGTAGATGTAGAAGCGCAAGTCGCGCATCAACGTAGGGAGTTCCTCGGGGCCGACCGGGATGTCCTCGCTCGTGGCTCGGACGACCGTCTCGGGGGCGGAGTAGGCCGGAGCTGCCAGGCGTGGCAGGACGGCCGTGACCTTCTTGCCGGACGGCAGTTCCTGGACGCTCCACTTGCCGCCGCGCACCACGATCGAGTCCCAGACCCGGAACAGGCCGCCGCTGCGCGTCTCCCTGTCGCGGGGGAGCGGCACGTCGACCGAGCTGTCCTCGACGGCGATCAGCACCTTGTCGGACTCGCCACGGATCGTGGCGCAGACGGTGCCGAATTCGTGCGGCGTCCCGTGGACCAACGCGTTGTCGACCAACTCGGCGTAGACCTCCATCACGTCCTCCGCGAGGGTGCCGGCCAGGGGGTCGCGCGCGTCGTCGCCGAGGTTCCAGGCGTCCAGCAGGAGACGGACCTCGTCACCCGACGGCCGGGCAGCTCCGTCGACAGGGCGGTGGACGGATTGCGCGGTATGGGGCAGGCCCCGAACCGCTCGCAGGTCGTAGGCGGCCATCAGGAAGCCTCCTCGTGCGGGAGGTACACCGCGCAGCAGGCCCACGCGCCGTCGTCGGAAGTCCCGTACCGGTCGGCCATCTCCTCGACCAGCCACAGGCCGCGCCCGCTCTCCTCGGTGTCCGAAGGCAGCCGGCGCCGGGCTTCGCCCGCGGAGCCGCTTCGGACCATCAGCACCAGGGCCTCCGTACCGATCTCCAGGCACACCCGGATCTCGTCCTCCAGAGCGTGCTGGACCGCATTGGTGACCAGCTCGCTGACCAGCAGCCCCATGCGGTCGGCGTACGCGTCCAGGTGGCGCCGGTTCATGACCGCGACACACGCTCGGCGCGCGCGGCCGGGGTAGCTGCAGGCCCGCATCGACAGGCCGCCGCCCGGGGCGTCGTCGTCAGGGGCAGTGCGCTCGGTGTCCATCCGGTAGCTGAAGTCCGCGACTTCCAGCCGCTCACCAAGCACCAACTCGAACCTGTCGATGTCGGACTCTGTATCGGGATCTGCTTCGAGGACGGACGTCATCGTGCGTACCTACTCCCAGTTCTCCGAGAAGGACTTGCGCCCTCGGGCCCGGACAGCGGGAGGTGGCTCCGGGCGGTACACAAGCGCGTCGCGGGATTCGCCGCTGACCGCTCGTCAAGATCACAGAGGGTGTGTGTGCGGACACCCAATGTCCTCCACTGGGTTCAGCATGGCAGCCGACCGGCTACCGTGGAACCGTCTACACGGAATTCCACGTAAAAATTTCTAGGGCGAACTTCCGTGCTAGGAAGGGGAGTTGCTGAAATCACTCGAACGTTCCGCGCGATGGCGGAAGTTTCGTTGCGCAGCTCGAATGTTCCGCGTCAGACTGTGTGTCACATCGAAGGGGGAGGGTGGATGGCAGTAACCGACGAGAAGCCAGTCGAGCCACAGATCGAATCTGCATCACCTGCACTGTGCCGCGTCATGCTGGCCGTGGAACTCCGCAAGTTCCGCATCGCGGCCGGCCTCACTGCCGCGCAGGTCGCACGCACACTCTCGTGTGCACCGTCCAAGCTGACGCGCCTGGAGACCGCGGACAGTGGCATCGTGCAGCCCGCAGACGTCATGGCCCTCTGCTCCATCTACCAGGTCCCAGAAGAAGACACCAGGGTGATGGTCGGCTACGCCACGGTCACCAAGACGAAGCGCGACTGGTTCCAGCGGCAGGACATCCGGGACGCTGTTCCTCCCGGCTTCATGGCCTATCTCGGCCTCGAAGCCGTGGCCGAAAGCCTGGAGAACTATGAGAACGAGTTCGTCCCGGGCTTGCTACAGACCGAGGCGTACATCCGCTCCATCCTCGCGCGCACGAACGCGGGGTTCTCGGCTGCCGAGATCGACCGACGGGTATCTGTCCGTATCACCAGGCAGGAAGTGCTCCACCGGAGCACGCATCCGTTGGAACTTACGGCGGTGCTCAACGAGGCCGTGCTCCGCCGCCGGGTCGGCAGCCCGGAAGTCATGCGTGATCAATTCGCGCACATCATCAACCTGGTCAAGACCACGCCCAACGTCAAAGTGCAGGTTGTCCCCTTTGACCTCGGTACCCACCCCGGGATGAACGGGGCTTTCACGCTTCTGCGGCTCCCAGATCCGCTGAGGCCGATCGTGTACCTCGAAAACCTGACCGGCGCAGGCGTCTCCCGACGTGAGCCGGATGTCCGGAGCTACGAGTCGGCCTTCAGTGATCTCCAAGCACTTGCTCCGGGTTACGAAGAATCCCTGAGCATGATCGAGAACGCAATTAAGGAGTTCAAATGACCGATCCTGACAGCCTTGACTGGTTCACGTCGTCATATAGCAATGACCAGGGCGGTCAGTGCGTGGAGGTCGGCGTCGTCCCCTCCGTTGTCCACGTCAGGGACTCGAAGGACACGTCGATCCCCGGCATCAGTGTGTCGTCTGCGTCTTGGACGGCGTTCATCAGCAACTTGCCGCGGTAGTTCCCCGCGCAGCGATGGCGCCCATCCCAAGCGACGTGGGGTGGGCGCCATCGCGTTGAGTCCTACCCTGCCCGACGGTGCTAGCAGCCGCCAGAGTCCCGAATTCCTCACTCCGGCACCGGCAACGCTTCTGGACTATCTCCGCAGGTGAGCGGGGACGCGCACAGCGACTCTGGACCTATGGACTCGCCGATCACGCTCGCCCTGGCCCAGGCGGTCGACTCGCTGCCACGCGGGCCCGATCTCGCGTTTGAACCTAAGTTCGACGGGCATCGAACTACGCTGGAGCGAACCCCGACCAGCGTCATCGTCAGGTCGAAGGCCAACCGGATCGTCACCTCGTCCTGGATGGATCTCGCGGTCGCGGCCATGGACCTGGAACCTGGTGTGTTGCTGGACGGTGAGGCGGTGATCTACCGCAACGGCGTGCTGGACTTCGGTGCGGTACAACAGCGCGCCGCGGCCGGGGCCGCACGCGCGGCTGCGCTCATCCGGTCGCTGCCGGCGTCCTACGCCGCGTTCGACATCCTGCGCGACGTCGGCGGGATCGACGTGACCCGGCGTCCGTACCGGGAGCGGCGCGCCCGCCTGGTCGAGCTGCTGACGCCGCTCGGCCCGCCGTTGCAGCCGGTCCCGATGACCGAGGACCCCGAGGAGGCACTCACCTGGTACGCGGGCCTGCGCCCGATTGGGATTGAGGGCCTGTGCATCAAACGCCTCGACGGTGCCTATCCGGCCGGGCGGCGCACCGGCGGCTGGTGGAAGTTGCGCCATCACGACACCATTGACTGCCCCGTCGTCGGCCACACCGGCACCCGCGCGCACCCCTTGGCGCTCGTCGTCCGCCTCCCCGACGGCACCCTCGCCTTCAGCCGGCGCATCACCGCACCCGTGCGCGTGGACGTGGCCGCGCATCTGAAGGACGACGACCCGCAGCCGTCCACCCGCACCGAGAAGGGCGAGCGCTACACGCCCTGCGCCCCGGGTCTGCTCGTGGAGGTCGAGGCGGGCACCACACGGCACCCAACCGTTGTTGTCACCCGCGTTCGCGACTGACGCACCCCTCGGCAGCTACGTGGTCCGCCACGTCCTGATGCGTTCGGCGATCTGGTACGAGTCGACCATCAGGTCGCGGATGTTGTTGATCAGATCCCGCCAGAGTTCGACCGCGGTGTCGACCCGCTCCCCGGAGAGCTCCAGGTAGGCGATGGCCAGCCCGTAGCCGTAGAGCTCGTTGCGCGAGGGGAGGGGGCGCAGCAGTACGCACTCCTGCAAGAGGACGGCGGCCCGCCAGTAGGCGTCGGGGTGGTGGTAGTCGTGGCGGGGCGGATCGACCTTGTGCCGGGCCGCCATGCCGACGAGCACGGAGTAGTCGGCCACGTCCAGGTCGTGCGGGAGGATCTCCTCCTGACGCTCCAGGAGCCAGCGGTAGTCGATGTGGTACTCGGCAGGCACAGGTCAGGCCGCCCGGGTGGCGCTGGGGTGGGGGGCACCGAACTCGGCGTCGAACGCGACGGCCGTCGCCGGGTCGCCGGTGACGCGGCGGAAGGCCGCGGCCCCCACCGCGAGCGCCTGTTCGCGCTCCTTCTCCGCGGCGAGCTGGGCAACGTAGTCGGGGAGAGGTAGCCCGGCGACGGCGGCAAGGCTCTCCAGGGTCTGCTTCGTCGTGTCGTCGATGTGCAAGTCGGCCATGTCTCCGAGTATGGCCGCTCTCCTCTATGCCTGAACAGTGCCCTGAGAGGCGGCCACGCTCCTGTGGGCTACCCCCGCAGGAGAACCTAGACTCTCGACATGCAGCAGGGACAGCAGGCAACTGAGACTGAGGTGGAGATGGTCACCACTATGCTCCGCATCGCCGCCGATTCCGACCGGCTCGACGAGCTCCAGCACACGAGTCCTGCTCCCCACTTCGCACTCAACGCCGGACGGCCGCTGATCGAGGCCGCCGAACTCCTGCGCGCAAAAGCTGAGCAGGCGGCAGACCTCAAGCAGTGCCCTGTACTGCGACAGCTCATCGAGGATGACCGACAGCGCCGTGGGCGCAGCGGGGGGCGCTAGGCAGGTGTGGCGGGGCGCCATCGCGTTGAGTCCTACCCTGCCCGACAGCACTGACAGTCGCTAGAGCGCCCGCTACGGGTGCAGGGGAATGACGTCGAAGGGGTCGTGGTTTGCCGCCTTCGCGGGGCGTACGTACACGCGGTCGGGGATGGTGGAGTTCTCGTTCCACCGGCCGGCCTTGGCGATGGTCTTGCCGTCCGCGCCGTGCTCGGCAAGGTCGGTGGCCGCGCCCGCGCGGAACCCCTGGGAGGAGACGGGGCGGCCGTCGGAGACGAGTCCGGCCCGCGCCCACCAGAACTTGAGGCGTTCGTCGACGGTTTTGGGGCGCAGGTAGGCACCGCGCTCGGTGGCGACGCTTTCGCGGAACCCGGAGGCGGGGAGACCGTTCTTCATCAGGTGGATGAACAGCGGGCCGCCGGTGACGCCGCAGGCGGCGAGGTGGGCGAGCCAGGCCCGCATCCGGGGGACCATCCGAAGGTCTGACCGGTCCATCAGGACCAGGTTCTGGTCCTCGTTCTGGTGGGTCTTGTCCTTGGCCAGCCACACCTCGATCCGGTCGTCCAGGACGGTCAGGTCCTCGATGTCGAGGTTGACGTTTTCGTCGCTGCGCGCCAGGAACCGGTAGGAGAAGGCGAACAGGGCGGCGTCGCGCACGCCGATCGGTCGCCCGTCCTGCTCGGCACGCGCACAGAGCGCCCGGGTGTAGGCGATGGTGAGCGGGAACGCCCGCTTCGTGCGCACGGCCCGCTTGTTGGTGCGGCGGTAGTCGGCCAGCAGCTCCAGGAAGAGGCTGTTGTCTGGCCGCTCGCCCGGCGGCATGGTGGTGCGGATCAGGCTCATGTAGTTCCGGATGGTGCTGATCTTCAGGCCGCGGCGCATGAGGGAGTGGCCGTAGTCCGTGAAGGTGGCGGTGGTGCAGGGAACGGCGACGCGCCCTTCCTCCGCGCACCAGGTGCGGAAGGCGGCCATGGGCGGCGGTTCCGCGTCGGTGCCGGTCATGGCCGCGGCGGTCTCCGGGGAGACGTAGAGATCGCGGGTGGAGTACCGGGGAGCGTCGTCGTCGGTGGGCAGCGCTTGGCCGGGACGCAGCACGGTGTGCGTGGTCACCCGCAGCCGTACGGAGGGTGGCGACACCAGCGCGAGCTCGGCGTCGTCGACCAGCTCGGCGTCGACGATCTCGTCCGCGGGCTCCGGAGCGGGGTGGCTCACGGTCAGGCCTCCGGCTCTTGGTGACCCAGCAGCGCCTCGTGGCCGCACGACGCGGCGGCGTCGAGGGCATTGGCCTCGGCGCGCAAGGCGGCGGCCTTCTCCAGGAAGAGGTGCTCGTCGTCGGTCCGTGGGCCAGCGGTCGCCGGGGGGACCCGGCTTTCCAGCTCGGCCGCGCGGGTGCGCAGCACGTCGGTGGCGGGCTTCACGAGCTCTCCTGGGGCATGGTGTTCAGCAGGTGGCGCCGGTGGGCGTCGACCAGGTGGCGTGCCGCGTCCGCGGTGAGCGCCTCGTCGCTGGTGAGCACGTCGACGAGGCGCTGCTCGATGTCCTGGGGGGCAGGGACGTAGTCCTCGGGCCACAGCGACAGGGAGGGCGGGAGTGCCGGGGTGGGTTCGGTGTTCATGCAGGTTCTCCGGAGGC